>NZ_JACRVV010000004.1:0-272932 GCF_018812035.1 Gluconobacter sp. P5B12
GAAGACCTGGTGGCCATTGCGAGGGCCCTACACCCGATCCCTTCCCGAACTCGGCCGTGAAATCCCTCAGCGCCTATGATACTGCACCTCAAGGTGCGGAAAAGTCGGTCGCCGCCAGGTCCCCTAGCCCACTCACAAAAACTCCCACACACCAACATCACATACACCACCGCGGGGTGGAGCAGCCCGGTAGCTCGTCAGGCTCATAACCTGAAGGCCGCAGGTTCAAATCCTGCCCCCGCAACCACTGATACCGACACTCCCGTGAGCCCAACTCCGGGAGTGTTTCTTTTTTCAGCCTTTCCAATGGCTTGCCGCTCGATCCAGCTCAGGATCGTGCCCAGTTCCCCATACAGCATCGCGTCGATCTCGCCCCGGTTCGGGCCGGGTGTCAGCACAACCTTCTCGATCAGCGCCCGCAGTGCCTCGGCAGCTTCCAGCCGTTCCTCAGGGTGGTTGAGGGCGTCGGTCAGGCGTCCGACCTTGCGCGCATAGATCGCTGACGCACTCGGCAGCAGGTCAGGCACATCGTTGGGAACGTCGGAGAGCAGGGTCGCCAGCTCAGCCTTGCGGGCTTCGAGCGTGTCCATCTCCGCCTTCATGCTGGGATGGAACATGCCCTCCTTGATGGCCTCGATGATGCCCCGGATATGCTTCTCGACCTTCACCTGTTCCACCTGCCAGACATCGGCGTTGGAGCGGCGCTCGCGATTGAGGCGATTGGTCTCCTCGGCATAGGCGCGCATCGCTTCGGCCGCGATCTCCGGCGCCATCATCCGGTCCTTGAGACCGGAGAGCACGCGGCGCTCCAGATCGGGACGGGGGATCGTCCGGCTGTTGGCGCAGGAACCATTGGTGACATGGCCTGAGCAGGCGAAGCGGTCGGAACCCCGCAGCGTGTAAGGGCCAGCACACAGGCCGCAGAACAGCAGGCCCGACAGAAGGGATTTCGGGCGGCGGGTGCCGTTGAGCCGGTTCCGCTTGTGGTGGGCGCGAACGGCCTCGGTGACGTTGACGTACTTCTCGGCGATGACGCTCTGGCGGGCCTTGGTCGCCTGCCAGAGCGCGTCATCGACGATCCGCAGATCGGGAACCCCTGTTACCACCCACTCGGATTCCGGATTAAGGCGCGAGACGCGCTTGCCGGTGGATGGGTCTTTGACATAGCGCTGCCGGTTCCAGACCAGGCGTCCGATATACAGCTCGTTGTTGATGATGCCGGTGCCGCGCTTCACATGGCCCCGGATGGTGGTGTCGCTCCACAGCTTGCCCTCGGGACCGGCGATGCCCTGATCGTTCAGGGCTTTGGCAATGGCGCGTGGGCCGATGCCGGCGGCGAAGTCCCGGAAGATGCGGCGGATAATCTCCGCCTGATGCGCGTCGACCTCGCGATCGCCCCGGATCTGTTCGCCCTTTGCGTCGAACTGCCGGACGACGCGATAGCCGTAGCAGAGACCGCCGCCGGATTTGCCGTCCTCAACCCGGCCGCGCAGGCCACGATGGGTCTTGGCCGCAAGGTCTTTCAGGAACAGGGCATTCATCGTGCCCTTGAGACCGACATGCAGTTCGCTGATTTCGCCCTCGGCCAGGGTAACGATCGGCACGCCGGCGAATTTCAGGTGCTTGAACAGGGTGGCGACGTCGGCCTGATCCCGCGAGATGCGGTCCAGCGCCTCGGCCAGAACGATGTCGAAGCGCCCGGCCTGGGCATCCTGCAACAGGGTCTGGATACCGGGACGCAGGATCATGCTGGCGCCAGAGATACCCGCGTCCTTGTAGGCGTTAATGATCTTCCATTTTTCCCGCTTCGCGTGTTCCCGGCAGATGCGGAACTGGTCCTCGATCGAGGCGTCGCGCTGGTTGTCGGACGAGTAGCGGGCATACAGGGCGACGCGGGTCATGGCGGTGTTTCCTATCAGGCGACCTTGTCCATCCGGCTGGGCCGGATCAGCACCTCGGCCGAGATGCCTAGGCCGTCATGCAACTGGCGGATCATATCGATCGAGAGGCCGCGCTTGCGGTTCAGCACATCGGCCACCCGGTTGCGCGGGCCGATCATCGGCTCCAGATCCTTGCGGGTGAGGCCCTGCTGCTCCATGCGGAAGCGGATCGCCTCGACCGGATCGGGTGGGTCGATCGGATGGTGCTTCGCCTCATAGGCGTCGATCAGCGTTGCCAGCACGTCGAGGCGGTCGCCGTCCGGTGTGCCGCTCTTCGTACCCCACAGCCGGCCGACTTCTTCCAGCGCTGCGTCATAATCCGCCTCGTTGCGGATGGGTTTCAGATCAGCCGTCATGCTCCACCTCCGTCACGTCGATCCTGTCATACGCCTTGTGCGTGCCGATCCATTTGATCCAGACGATACTTTTCTCGAAATCGACCGCCACGACCAGACGATAGGCATTGCCCTTGATGTTGAAGACGATCCGCTCGGCACTGACGATGCTGGCCGTGGCATAGAGCCGCTTCACATCGGCAGTGCTCGTCCACGCAGCCCTGCCGACTTCGGCGAACCAGGCATCCAGCGCCGCCTTGACGGCCGGCTGGTCCTTCTGACCCACCAGACTGTCGACGAACTCTCTCAGCGTGCGACGGGCGATGATCCTCATTGACTGACCTTATATCACGGGACCATAATGGTCACAAGAAAAATGCACGACTGCCCGGCGAGGGGGCGTTCGCCGGGGGAAACGCAGCCGGGGAGAGGAAGCTACCGCATGGGGCCGGATCGGTTCTGCCGGGTCTGTTTCCGCTCCAGCGCGCGGGCACGCTCAAACTGCTTGCGGGCGATCTGACGCCCGATCAGGCGGGCGAGGGATCGGACGGCTTCATTGGAGGGGCGAAACGCCTCTTCGGCTGTTTCCGCCTCAGTGGGGTCGAACACCTCGATCCTGATCCTGACGGGTTTGCGTGCCATCCTGTCCACTTTCCCGGTCATGGGGCGACAGGAACGATGAAGGACGGGACAAGGGGATTTGAGAAGACCAGACGCCGGTCAATGCGGTAATCGGCGGTGATCGCGCAGAAAAGGGAGGCATGGCGGAAGTGGAAAAGGTGATCATTTTTCTGGCGATCGGATATGCCATCGGATTCTACGTTCGGGATCGCCGCGCGAAAGAGGCCCTGGCGCAGCAGGCCGCTGTTCGGCAGAAGGAAGACGAACGGCGTCGGCAATACCGACAGGAAAATGACCTGTCCGATCCGCAGAACCAGTTGCGGTTCATTGATGAATGCAGCCTGAAGGCAGTCCCTCCCGTCAATCGGGAAGCCGTGCGCGTGCTCTATGCGATCGATGAATGGATCAAGGATATGCAGCCCGACTGGCGTTTCGCCTTCGAAGTTGCGATGGGTGGCTTCATCAAAACGCCTTATGCCCCGGATGATCCGCGTCAGAAGCGGGCGTTCAAGTCCTACAGTGGCAAGCGCGTCGATTTCCTTCTGATCGATCGTTTTGGTAATCCGGTCCTGGTGGTCGAGTATAACGGTTCCGGTCACGATCTGTCCGGCGACGCTGACGCTCGCATGGCGGTCAAGCGTCTGGCCTTGCAGAAGGCGGGTATCCCGCTGCTCGAAATTCCCGAAAGAATGGGCAAGCTCGACATCCTCGCCGCGCTTTCAGAGAAAGTTGGAGTGCTGGAAACAGAAAAAAGAACAGGCTAAGGGCTCCGCCCTCGCGCCGGCAAGGGTTCGCGTCAGCAGGCTGACGCCGCCCGATGGGGTGTCCCCGATCTTCCTGCGCTACGCTCCGTGCAGACCGGGAGAGACCCCTCCCCATCGGTCGCCCTTGCCGTTGCTACCCCGCTGCTCGCCGCGAGGCAGAGGAACAGCGGGGGCTGTTCCTCGCGGAACAAAGGGCAAAGACCATGACCGGCAACACCATCACGGCGACCGATTTCCGCAATACCATTCTCAATGGCGACAGCGTGGACCTGATGCGGGCAATGCCGCGCAATTCGGTGGATTTCATCCTGACCGACCCGCCTTACCTGGTGAATTATCAGGGCAGGGACGGGCGGAAGGTCCGCAATGACGATAATGCGCGCTGGCTCCGGCCTGCGGTGAATCAGATGCACCGTGTCCTGAAATGGGGCGGTCTTGCCGTCAGTTTTTACGGATGGAATAAGATCGACCTGTTTGCCGACGCCTGGAAAGCCGCCGGGTTCCGCATGGTCGGGCATATCGTGTTTCGCAAGTCATACGCCTCATCTTCGGGTTTTCTGCGCTACGAGCACGAAAGCGCCTATCTATTGGCGAAGGGAAATGCGATGCGGCCCCATCAGCCGGTGCCGGACGTGATCGACATGCCCTACTCGGGGAACAGGCTGCATCCGACGCAAAAGCCCGTCGCGGCGCTGCTTCCGCTGGTGGATACGTTCTGCCCGGCTGGTGGTCTGGTGCTGGACCCGTTTTGCGGTTCGGGTTCGTCGCTGGTGGCGGCGCAGCATCTCGGCCGTGAGTGGCTGGGGATGGAACTCGACGCAGAACATGCGGCAACGGCGACCCGGCGACTGGCCTGGCACGCGGCGAAGAAAATAGCAGCATAGGGATCGAACGCCGCAGGGCCGACAATTCGGTTCTGCGTCTTTCCTTTCTTGGGCCTGTCTGTCCGTACAAATTTGCGCCGATCCGACTTCGCGGATCGGCGACGGGAAGATGGAAAATAAGTGCCGCTCGCCGGGCGCGTGCCCGGCTCGCGGACTATTTTGGTAGCGCGGACGAACGCCATAACATCGTGCGATCGTGTTACGAGATCGACATATCTCCAAACACAGTCTGCACAAAATCTTCCCATTGCGCATCCTGATGTTCCTGCTGCCAGAAGCAGGCGCAAGAGGAAGGGTAACGCGATGCCGATATCAGATTGGCAGTCGCCGGCCGCTTACGAACACGCACAAGACATTGCTGCTGCCGGCATGGCCTGGGAATATCTTCGACGTGACGACGAATATCGTCGCGCGTTCCAGCGAATGAAAACGCTTGCGGCTCCGAAGCCAAGGGGCAGGAAAGCTTTCTCCGAACGATGGGGTTTGCGATTTCCCTGTCGATCCGGCGCAGCCTGCCGGCCGCACGCCTGTCTTCTGGATGCCGGAACTCTCGCCTGACGTGATCGAACTGCGCGAGGCTCTCGCTGACACAGATAACCCGGTCGTCATGCCGATCAACCTCGCGGAATTGCCGGACCTCGTCGTGCGGCTGGATGACGGTGATGCCTGGCATGGTTTCTGGCGGTCCGGCGCATCGGCGCATCAGGTCTGGCTCCCGACACCTCCGGCGGACGGGCGCGCCACCTATGTCATCATCTTGCCGCTCGACAAGCTGCTGGAACTTCGCGCGGAGGCCGTGCTGCGTTTATGGCGCGCGCTGGTTGGCCGGTCTGAGGGCAGGTGGGCTCATGATTTTCCGCAGCAAACGCGGGACCGGCATATCCTGATGCTCCGGGCGTTTGACGGTCGGACGGCTGGCGCGAGTTATCGCAAGCTCGCCGAAGTTTTGCTCGGGTTTGAAGGCAGGAAGGCCGATTGGGAAAACAATCCTCGCAAGAACCAGGTCCGCCGTCTCGTTGCTGATGGTCAGTATTATGTTCGTGGCGGCTATCGTGACTTATTGCGCTATCCGATCCGTCTGTCTGAGCGTTGAGATAAGGCGGGGGACCAGGAAGCTATCATGAGTCCGAACATGACCAAAGAGCCGCAACAGGCCGATAATATTCTGACACGACTCTGTGCGCTTTTCAGCCCAGTATCCAGGAAACGCCTGCCTCAGCGTGAATCGCTGTGGTATCAAAAACGGGCAGATCGGTATCATCCTGCGTGATCAGCATGGTGATTTCCGTGCATCCCAGAATGACGCTGTCGGCTCCTTCTGCTTTCATTTGTTTGATGACATCACGATAATACGCCCGGCTTTCGTCGCGTATGATACCCTGGCAAAGTTCTTCATAGATAATGCGATGAATGCCGATCCGCGCATCCTCATCGGGAATCCTGGCCGTGATCCCGAACAAATCGCGCAGGCGTTTCGTGTAGAATTCGCGTTCCATCGTGAAACGGGTCGCAAGAAGCATGGGGTGTTTGCAGCCGGCGCGTTGCAACACTTCACCGGTTCCGTCCGCGATATGCAGTGCCGGGATCCCCGCCGCCTGTTCGATGGTCTCATGGAGACAGTGCATGGTGTTGCTACAAATCAGCAACGCCTCAGCGCCTGACCGTTTCAAGTGCTGACCGGCCCGGCCTAATTGTTCCGCCAGCGCCGACCAGTCATCTTCACGTTGGCGGTCTGCGATCAGCGCGAAATTCGGTGACCAGAGCAGCAAGGGAGCCGAGTGCAGACCACCCTTTCGCGCCCGGACGCCTTCGTTCATCAGCCGATAATAGATCGCCGTGCTTTCCCAACTCATTCCGCCCAGAAGACCAAGAACGTGCATTTTCTTCTCCCTTTCCCATCCGTGACCGTTACCATCGAAGCCGGGGAACGGGTCTTGAACAAAATGCACATGGCGAAAACGGTCAGAAGGCTTGAGACAGAGAACTGGGTGGTCGAGTTGTGGCCCAAGGCGGCCTACGATGTGCAGGCAACCTCTGATCGCGCTGTGATCGGCTTTGCCTTCGAGGCGCAGCGCGGGGTGGATGCGATCGGAACCGGGAAGGCGCACTCTTTCCTGCGGCGCCCCAATACCTTGTCCTGGGTGCCGAGCACATGTCCGGTGTTTTCCCGCTCGGACGAAGGCGGTGAATACCTCGTCCTGCGCGGTATGCCGACCATCATGATAGGGCATCGGGATGCCAGAGAGCGACCGTTGAACGGAATTGTCGACCCGGACGCCGTGGCAGCCGCCTGTTCATTGCGGCGCAGGCTGCTCTCCGGGACACAGAAAATCGCATCGGAGCCGGATATCCTCGCCGCCGTCCTCCTCCATCAGTTTACTTCAGGAAGGGTTGCTGCTCCGTGGATCACGGCGGCTCGTCTGGCCGCGATCGATAGGTTGATCGACCGTCACATGGGTGAACGGCTGGAGGTTGCTCGACTGGCGGCGGAGCTTGAATTGTCCGTTGGATTTCTGGTGCGGGCTTTCCGGCAAAGCCTCGGCGTAACGCCGCATCGCTATCTCATGGAACGACGCCTGGCCCGCGCTAGAGAGCTTCTGGACGCCCGGTGTCCTATTGCGGACACCGCCACGGAATGCGGGTTCGCCGATCAGGCGCATCTGACACGCTATATGAAGCGTTCCGTCGGCGTCACTCCCGCGTTCTACGGTCGTATGGCAAAATGAGACGGCGATATCCAAGACGCTCGCCTTTGGTTCATTTTCGCCTCACTTTTGACTGCCGCACAGATATTTTTTTTCGGATAAAAATATTGCTATAAAAAATCAATGTCACACTTGTTACAATGAGGATTTTGTTGTGCGTAATAATCAAACCAATACTTTATTTGGAGTTGAAATTCAAAGACCTCTTGAAGAAGAAAACATAAAAGAAATTTTTAAAATTATAAAGGATATTATTAAAAATAAGGTCGAATCAGAAGATTCGGATATTGATCAATTAATGCATGAAATGGATAGTACTATTAAAGATTTTATTGAGCAACTTGATGAAGTTGAATTTGAAAAATTTATCGAAATAATGGAAGGCGAAATGTCGGCAGGAGTTGAAGATTCAAATGAAGATACCATAAGCATAATGGACTCTGAAGAGACTAAATGGAGTTTCTATATTCGCTTTAAGATATCAAAACCACTTGGAGTGGATCAAGATTCAATAGTATTTTTAGATAGATTTACTATCGTATCCGACTCAAATGAATCACTGAAGGGATCTACGATCCTAAAATTGAAGAGCTCGGATAATTTAATTTATCGGGAAATCGTCGATGTTTCTAAGAAAGTTGAGCAGGCTTTGATTTTAGCTTTTGCTGAATCTGGGATAGGTATCTCTTATCCTGAGCATCTGGCTTCTGAAGTAATTGTTGAAAAGTTAAGAAGGGAATTAGAAAGTGTTTTTATTGGACGGCACATTGATATTTATGAAAAACATTGTACAATTCCGCTAATTAACTTTAGTGATAAATTCGGAGTTGTTCTATTTCCATCTGGAACTTTTCAGTATAACAGTATGACTAAAATGGAAAGCGATACTTTTGATGTCGAAGAATTTACACTTTCATTTGATAAAAATTACAATAAATTTGAGGATGTTTTTATTTATGATAATAAATTTAAAAAGTTAGAAACTGCCATATCTATACTTACGGCATCTCTATTCGACGATCTTCTCATAAATAAAATAATTTTATCAATGACTGCTATTGAAGTTTTATCCGAAAAAATAAAACGCTCGGATAATGAAATTGAGGCGTTAAATTATTTAAAAAAAGAATTAAGTGAAGCCGATCTTGATGAAAACGTCAAAAAATCTATCACTCAAGGTGTATTATCAAATGAGTTTCAGTCTATTGGAAAAAATTGTGGAATTTTAGTTAAAAACCTTCTGGGAAAGAAAGAGGTTGATCCGTTTTATAAACTATATAATTATAGATCACAGTTAGTGCATGGGGGTTCTATTTCCGATGATAAAAAAACAATGTACAAAATTCATATGGAGGCATACCTTTTTTCTAAAAGGATAATTCTATCTTATATAGAAAGTATTTCTAACATAAAAAAAGACGAATAATAGCAGTATAAAAATATTATTGTTTGATTTATGATTTTAGATTCTTCCATTGTGGAGATGGCTTCTTTCGGTTTTCTCCTCCCGATAGCTGACTGTCATTTCCTTTCCACATAAGCACCTCCTATCGGGGTGTCGGAATCAATCCCATTTCATTCCGGCACTCTCCACGCCGCCGATCCTCCGCCACGGTTCGCCATGGCCCGCTGTCGTGACCGGCAGCCGCCGAACCCAACCGGAGGCCCGATCATGCTCGATCCCAAGACGGGGTTGCCGCCCCGTTTCCTGCGCACGCCCGACGCGGCGCGCTTCCTCGGTATTTCCATCCGCACGCTGGAAAAGCACCGTACCTATGGCACAGGCCCGACCTATCGGAAGATCGGCGGCCGCATCGTCTACGCCCTCCCAGATCTTCAGGGCTGGGTCGAGAATGGTGTCCGCAGGTCTACCACCGATGAGACTCCCTGCCGTGTCTTCCCAGCCCGCCCGCTGACTCCGGCCGAAAAGGCGACTCTCTGAATGGCCGGCGTCATACCGCAGCGCGGCCAGCACGGGAGGGAGAGCGAGCGGCTGCGCCTCGATCCCTTCGTGATCGCGGGTGGGGATGCCAGCCCCCGCGACCAGCGCGACCTTATGGAGCGCCCGTTCTTCTCGCTTTCCAAGGTGAAGCGGGTCGCCCCGATCCTCTACGAGGCCGGCGGTCAGCGGGTCGAGATTCACGGCCTGGCCGAGCACGGCATGGCAACCATCTGGGATGCCGACGTGCTGATCTGGGCCGCTTCGCAGATCGTCGAGGCCGAGAATGACGGCCTCAGGACGTCCCGCTTCCTGCGCTTCACCCCATACCAGCTTCTGACGGCCGTTGGCCGTGCCACGGGCGCACGGGAATACCGGCTGCTCAAGGCCGCGTTCGCCCGGCTACAATCGACCGTGATCCGCACCACGATCCGCAATGGCGAGCATTGGCGCCGGCACCAGTTCTCCTGGATCAACGAATGGGAGGAACGGACCACCCGCGACGGCCGTGTCGAGGGCATGGAGTGCGTCCTGCCCGACTGGTTCTATCGCGGCGTCATCGACCGCTCGTTGGTCCTGACCATCGACCCGGCCTATTTCCGCCTGACGGGCGGCATCGAACGCTGGCTCTACCGCGTCGCCCGTAAACATGCCGGGCATCAGCCGCAGGGCTGGCTGTTCGAGATCGCCCATCTTCACGAGAAATCCGGCAGCCTGGCGCGTGTCTCCGATTTCGCGCTCGACCTGCGGCGCATCGCCGTCCGCCAGTCGCTTCCCGGTTATCACCTCGCGATCCGACGCGAGGGGCGGCGGAACCTGCTGCATATTCGTCCCGCCAACTTATCCACAGTGCCTGTGGATGACGCTGTGGGCGGACACGGGATTTCGGGCGCAGGGACTATCGGGACTTCGGGCGCATCACTATCGGGATTTCAGGCGCACGAACCTCAGTTAAGTCTTTGGCCTAAAACGCGGAATCGCGCTCCTAACTTAGAGTCTAACTTAGACTCTAACTTTTTGATGTTGGGGCGACCGGATACCGACCGTGGTGCCGGTGCCGCCGACCGGCCGGGCGATCCGCACGCGTGTGGTCTTTCTCCCATGCCGGGAGACGGGCCATGACCCGCGCCACAACGTCTCGTGCGTGGGGCCACGCCCTGCCGTTTGCACGCGATCCACTGACCCATGTGGAGCTGACCCACATCGACAAGCGTGTCGAGAACTGGATCAGGTTCGGTCATGAGGCTCAGGAACAGATCCTCGACCGACGCCGTCGTATCTTCTCCTTCCGGCCTGGCAGCGTTTTCGCCTTTGTCCGCTGGGTGGCCAACGATTTCGGCACGATCGCATCGCGCATCGACATCCTGAGCGCCGTGGCACCGGGAGAACCTTGCCAGATTGTGCCCTTTGTCCGTCCGGGCGGTGAAATCCTGCTGCGGGTTGTAGGCTGGCCGAAGGTCGAGCAGGTGCTCCGCCATATCGACGGGGTGGAACAGGCCGGCATCGACGCCTGCGCGGTCGCGCCCGATCACTGGCGGCATGTCGGCAACCGGCTGAACGCGGGTGAGCAGCCGCGCGTCTACACGATGGCGCGTCATCGGGCCTGGCTCAGGCGGCGGGAGATCAGGTCATGACCCGCTTCGGCTATGTCATGGCGACGTATCTTGCTGCGATGGGCGTCGCCGTCGCGTCCATCGTCCCGGTGAAGCTGCTCTGGAACGCCTCCGCCAGCACGCCCCTCGGCCTCTACGACCTTACAGCGCCGAACAGGCTGAAGGCCGGCGATCTGGTCGCCGTCAGGCCACCGAAACCGCTGGCGGATTTCATGGTCGGGCGGGGCTATATCGGCCGGGGTGTGCCGCTGCTCAAGCCTATCGCGGCGCTGCCGGGGCAACAGGTGTGCCGTGTTGGCCGCATTGTCACCGTGGATGGTGTGCGGCTGGGTGAAGCGCAGGACCGCGACCGGCGTAGGCGCGTATTGCCGGTCTGGCAGGGCTGCCGCCGCATCGCACCGGATCAGCTTTTCCTCATGAACCCGTCCGTTCGCGACAGTCTGGACGGGCGCTATTTCGGTCCGCTTCCGCGCAGCACCGTGATCGGTCGGGCGACGCCGCTCTACACCGACGCGCGCGGCGACGGTCATTTCGTCTGGCACGGCCTATATGCTGACAGGCCGACGCCGTCTCTTCCCAACATCGCTATGGAGACTTCCCATGCCGCAGATCGGTAGCTTCACGCGCGACAAGACCGGTTTTGCCGGACGCATCCAGACCTTCCTCGGTTCTCATGAGATCGTCATCATGCCGGCCGAGAAATCGGACTCCGACAACGCACCCGATTATCGCATCCATCGCGATGACGAGGACGGCCCCGAGATTGGTGCCGGCTGGAAACGTAATGGCGAACGCGCTGGCGATTACGTTGCCCTGCTGATCGACGATCCCCTCCTGCCGCAGCCGTTGCGCGCCAATCTGTTCCGTGATGGCGGCAATGGCGGTCTCTGGTCGCTGCACTGGAGCCGCCCCCACAAGCGTGACGGACGGGACTGACACCATGCGCAGTCAGACCCGGATTACGTGTCTGCTGTTGACGGGCTGCCTCGTTGTCATGGCGCCGGTTGTTGTGTTGGCGCAGACACTCGACATCCCGTATGCCGCCGAGATCGCTGAGGCTGCACGGCGTTTCGACATTCCGACGATCTGGATCAGGGCCGTCATGGGGGCCGAGAGTGCTGGCGATCCGGGCGCCGTTTCGTCAGCGGGCGCGATGGGACTGATGCAGATCATGCCCGGCACATGGGCCGATTTGCGCCTCCGCTATCATCTTGGCCGCGATCCCTACGATCCGCGCGACAACATTCTGGCGGGCGCGGCCTATCTCCGCGAACTGCATGACCGCTACGGTTCGCCGGGTTTTCTCGCCGCCTATAATGCCGGTCCCGCACGCTATGAGGCGTCTCTGGCAGGGCGTCCATTGCCATTGGAAACGCGTGCCTACGTCGCTGCCGTTGCGCCGATCATCGGAGGTGGCGGCGATGCTCCCGTTATGATCGCGGCGGCCGATCGGTTTGCCTGGACCCGTGCGCCGCTCTTCATCGTGCAGTCGGATCGCAATGCGGCGGGTGCGTCTGGGCGCGATATGCCGGGGATCATGCCGCGAGCGGATGGCCTGTTCGTGGCGCATGGCGGCATGGGAGCGCGGCCATGATGACAGGGCGAGGGGCAGGGGGTGGAGAGGCGGAAAGAGGACAGAAAAGGGAGCGCAAGATTAAAGCGGACGGCACTCCATGGGTCCGATCCGCAGGGCAAGCCCTTGTCTGCACATTGTTTTGGGTGGCACCCCCTTTGAGGGGGTATGGTGCCGCCACAGGCGGCAAAGTCAGTTTCCGCCCCGGTTTTCGCGGCACTCTTGCCTGTTTGTGGCCGTTTCGGGCGGATCAGCGGCCATGAGCGCGGGCGACGACAACCGCTTCCGCCCGAGGCCTGGCCGTATCCGCGCCGACACGCCGAAGGTCGGTCGTGTCAGGAGTTTCCTGACCAGGGTGCGCACGGTCACGCGCCAGCAACAGGCGGCGACCGGCGCGAGCGGACGCCCTCGAGGTGGCGGGCCTAGCCATGCGCCGAGGGGGCAGGGAAGCATCGCGTCCGGACGTGGTGTGCGGCGTGGACGCGGGGCGACGTTCGTGCGCGCCCGGAACCTCTCGAATGGCTGGAGCCATCGGCGACCGGGTAGCCGCCGCGTCGTCGTCAAATCCCGCTCCGTCCGTGCCGCCGGGCGGAATGGCAAGGCCGCTGCCCATCTCCGTTACATCCAGCGCGACGGCACCGCCCGCGACGGTGAACGGGGCCGGCTCTATTCGGGGATCGAAGACCGTGCCGATGGTGATGCGTTTCTCGATCGTGGGCGCGACGACCGCCATCAGTTCCGGTTCATCGTCTCGCCGGAGGATGCCGGGAATCTCGCCGACCTGACGGGCTACACCGGCGACCTGATGGCGCAGGTTGAAGCCGATCTTGGCACGAAGCTCGATTGGGTGGCCGTCAACCACCATAATACCGGCCATCCGCATGTGCATGTCGTCGTCAACGGCCGTGACGAACTGGGCGAGGATCTGGTCATCAACGGCGATTATCTCGCCAACGGCATCCGCGAACGGGCGAGCGAACTGGTGACGCTGGAACTCGGCCCTGTCACCGAGATCGAGCAGCGCCGCAAGCTGGTCGCCGAAATCGACCAGGATCGTTTTACCCGTATCGACCGGGCGATGCTCGCGGAAGCTAATGACCGCTTTCTCGACTTGCGTCACGAGCCTGATGATCCGCGCGGCCAGGCGGATCGGACGCTTCGGCTGCGCCGTCTTGGCAAGCTGGGCGATATGGGCCTCGCCACGGAACATGCGCCGGGCGTGTGGGAATTGAGCGAGGGGTTGGAGCCGACGCTGCGCGAGATGGGCGAGCGCGGCGACATCATCCGCACGATGCAGAAGGCACTCCGGGCGGAGGGCGCCGAGCGCGACCCGATGAGCTTCGCGATCCATGATGCAGCACCTGCGACGCCGATCGTCGGTCGCGTCATCGACAAGCATCTGTCGGACGAACTGGGCGAAGAACTGACGCTGGTGGTCGATGGCATTGACGGGCGGACGCATCATGTTGCCGGCATGGACGCCGCCCGTGTCGCGGAAGCACGGATTGGCAGCATCGTCGAGATTGGGCCGCCTGATGGCACCGGGCGTCCCTCCGATCGCGCGATTGTTGGCATCGCCGAGGAGGGTGTCTACCGGCTGAGCCGTCATCTCGAACAGGCCCGGTTCGAGGGGCGCGTGCCGGGCGGCGACTATGACGGTTTCGTCGCCTCCCATGTTCGACGGTTGGAGGCCTTGCGTCGGGCCGGTATCGTCGAGCGGATCGACGCCGACCAGTGGCGTATCCCTGATGATTTCACCACCCGTGCTGCTGCCCACGATGCAGGACGGGGCGATAGGGCCAATATCCGTGTCCTTTCGACCTTTGACCTGGATAGACAGATCGGCGCAGATGGCGCGACCTGGCTCGACCGGCGGCTGGTCGGAGGTGTTGTGTCCGATCTGGTGCCTGCCGGTTTCGGGGAACAGGTGCGCGAGGCGATGGAGCGACGGTGGGATAGATTGATCGAGCAGGGGGATGCGGTCCGCCGACCGGATGGGCGTGTGAGTTACCGACGCAACCTGCTTGCGACGCTTCAGGAGCGGGAGGTCGCTCGTATTGGGGCAGACCTGGCCGCAACGAAGCACATGCAGTTTCGGGGCGCTGCTGATGGCGAGACGGTCAGCGGTACGTTTACCGGCACCGCTCAGCTATCGAGCGGGAAGTTCGCCATTGTCGAGAAGTCCCATGAGTTCACGCTGGTCCCGTGGCGGCCTGTGATAGAGCGCCGACTTGGCCAAGAGGTGACAGGCATAATGCAGGGTGCATCGGTATCGTGGCAGTTGGGGCGAAATAGAGGGCTTGAATTGTAACGGATTCAGCAGGGGTTGTTAAAGCTTGGATTTGACGATTGTGCCTCTTTAATAAGCCAATTTGCAAAAATCTGAGTTGAGCCGCCACTTAATCTGATCGGTTCTGGCAGGATCAGACAGAATGTCTTGGAAACCAAATTTCCCTCAGGCCAAGGCGCGATCAGACGACCGTCCGCCAGTTCTCTTTCGACATAGAGGCGCGGCACGAGTGCAACGCCAAGGCCGGCCAATGCAGCCTCGATCAGCATTATATGTAAATCGTAACGGGCACCGATCGCGGGGTTCGTCAGTGTGATCCCGGTTTCCCGTGCATATCGTTGCCAGGCGTCCGGGTTTTGCCGTCGATGCAGGCGCGGCAAATCATCCAGTGTCGTCGCCCCATCCCTGTCCAAAAGCGTGGGATGGCAAACGGGCACCAGCACTTCATTCAGCAGGTGGTGTGTCCGCATTCCCGTCCAGGCCGGATGGTCGAAATGGATCGCGGCGTCGAAACCGCTGCCGGCAAGGACAAAGGGTTCCATCCGCTCTGCGAGATGTACTGTGACGTTTGGATGTAGTTCTCGAAACCGTCCCAATCGGGGAATGAGCCACCGCGTTGCGAAAGTCGGGATGGCGGCGATATCGAGGCTCGCGCCATCGCTGGGTTGCCCCATCAGCACCTGACTGTCTCGTTCCAAGCGGTCGAGTGTCTCGCGAACTTGAGCGGCATAACGCTCTCCGTTCGGTAAAAGCCGAACACGATTTCCGATGCGCTCGAATAGTATGACGTCGAGGAAGGCCTCGAGCCGGGCGATCTGACGGCTGATCGCTCCTTCGGTCAGGGCTAGTTCATCCGCTGCGCGGGCAAAACTGCCATGACGAGCGGCAGATTCGAAGGCCATGAGCGCGGAGTTACTTGGTATCTTGCGGCGCATGAGCGGTTCCCGGCTCATTGATTCATTTCTTTGGTCAATCCCGCCGTGACATTAGGTCACTGAAGGATGATCCAATATCGATATATGTGCTGAGATTATCCGATTACCATGACAAACAATCAACCAGAGATGTGGTCAGGCCATGTTAACGGTTCCGGTCAAGGGATGTCAGATGATCTACACGGTGGAATGCAGTTTTGCCGATCCGCGCAGCGAAGCGGAATGGAACGACTTCTACAGCTTGGACAAGTTGCCGGCTTTGGTTTCGGTCAGCGGCTTTCATACGTCCCAGCGTTTCAAGGCGTTGCGCGAAGGTTGCCCTGTCTATCTTGCCATGCACTCGGTTGACGGTCTCGATGTCCTGACAAGTGAAGAGTATCGTCAGAAGGGCGGTGGCAATTTCGCGCGGTGGCAGCCCCACATTACCGACTGGCATCGCAATCTTTACGCTGGTCTTGATCGCACTCCCTCCGTCGGGCCTGACGAGATTCTGGCGATGAGCGAGAAAGGCCCGGAATCCTTGATCCGCTTGGGCTTCGCCTTCAACGCACTGCAAGCGGTCGCGTTGGAAAAATTCCCAGAATATCGATGGCTCGCCAGGCTGAAGCGGTCCCAGACGTTCGAGGCTCTGCCGAAGGATATTCATCTCTATGAGCCGATGACCGCACAGTTGGTCAATTCCGAAGATGCCGTCCCCGGAAAGCCTCGGCAGGCCAGCGATGCCTAACGTCACGCTTTTTATATCGCAGGACAAAATGCCGTCGGAAGAGACACTTACGACGCTCACTCAGGAATGCACAGCGCTTTGCACGGACCTCCTGGGGGCAGCATTGGACAAGGTACATATCATCTACGTCGCCGTCCGGCACGGTCGTGGACATCCGGTTTTTGCCGAAATTCAATTTCGGCTGGAAGTGTTTCGAACAGCTTCTGTCATGGAAAAGTTCATGGAGGAAATCGGTGACAGCATAAAGCGCAATACGGACCTTTCCGCCCGTATTCGCTGCTTTGGATATCCGACCGAAAACATTCACGCCCGCAACTGAATGACTGCCAGGCAGAGAACTCAGGAGAGAATAATGTCGGCTACACAATTCCCCTTCCAGCAGGTCGGAGATTTCACGATCACGGCGATCAGCGATGGCAATCTGAGCGCCAGCCTGGATCTCCTCTCGAATATCGAGCCCCCGGATGCCGCGCGGATGGAAGATGAAGCGGGGGTGAAGGACACCTCCGCCATTCATATAAACTGCTATCTGGTACGCGGGGGTGGTCGCACGGTCCTGATTGACGCTGGGGCTGGTGGTTTCAAGCAGTGGGGAGGCCTTTTGGCGTCCAATCTTCCACAGGCCGGAGTGCAGCCTTCCGGGGTCGACACGATTCTGCTGACGCATGCTCATCCAGATCATGTTGCTGGGCTTTTGGATAAAAACGGGGAGGCCGTCTTTCCGAATGCCGAGCTGGTCGTCCATAAGCGAGAAATCGAGTTCTGGCAGGATGACGGCAATCTGAGCCGCGCAAGCGAGCGGGCGCGTGGGAATTTTCTCATGGCGCGTCAAATATTCGAGAATTATCGAGACAGGTTACGTCTTTTTGAAGGAGGCGAGGTGTCCCCCGGCCTGACGGCTGCGCCGCTTCCGGGACATACGGCGGGGCATACTGGCTATCGCCTTGAATCCGGCGGTCGAAACCTTCTGATCTGGGGGGACATCGTTCATTTCCCAGAGATTCAGATTCCACGTCCGGATGTGTCGATCGCTTTCGACCTGGATCCAATTCTCGCAGCTGAGACACGGGCACGACTGCTTGACCTCGTTAGTTCTGAACGGTTGCTGATCGCTGGAATGCATCTTCGCGCACGTGGTTTTGGACGCATTGAGCGAAAAGGTCAGAGTTACAGCCTTGTCTATGAGGATGAATAAAAGAAGGAAAAGGTAAATGTTGTTCTCAAAGCTCGGCTCCACTGGCCTTGATATTTCGCGTCTCTGCTTGGGGTGTATGACTTTCGGAGAACCGGATGCCGGCGTTCATAATTGGACGATTGGCGAAGCTGATAGTCGACAGATTGTCAGGCGAGCAGTCGAGTGTGGGATCAATTTTTTCGATACTGCGAATAGCTACTCAGCCGGCACCTCTGAAGTGATCGTTGGTAAGCTTCTTAAGGAATATACCCGTCGAGACGAAGTAGTTATCGCCACAAAGGTCTTTTTTCCTGAACGGATGCTGGAAGGGAATGCTGCTCCTAATCGCAAGGGTCTCTCGCGCAAAGCGATCATGACCGAGATCGATGCCAGCCTGACGCGCCTTGGAACCGATTATGTCGATCTCTATCAGATCCACCATTGGGATTATGGAACGCCGATCGAAGAGACGATGGAGGCGCTTCATGATATCGTAAAGGCCGGCAAGGCCCGATACATCGGTGCTTCATCAATGTTCGCATGGCAATTCGCTAAAGCGCAGGAGACGGCGCGCCTCAACGGATGGACGCGCTTCGTCACCATGCAGAATTATCTTAATTTGCTCTATCGGGAAGAAGAACGCGAAATGATTCCGCTGTGCGCGGATCAGGGCGTGGGAATCCTGCCGTGGAGTCCATTGGCGCGTGGGCGGTTGGCACGCCCCGTTGGCGAGCAGACGAAGCGGAGCGAAAGCGATGCTTTCGGCCAGACGCTTTTCGCCGCGACGGAAGAGGCAGATAACGCAGTAATCAGCGCCGTAGAACGTGTCGCTGCTGCGCGTAGCATACCGATGGCACAGGTGTCTCTTGCTTGGGTTCTGGCTAAGCAGGAAGTGTCAGCTCCAATCGTTGGTGCCTCTAAATCACCTCATCTCGACGATGCTATAGCCGCCTTGGAGATCATGTTGAGCAGTGACGAGGTTGCGGCATTGGAGATGAATTACTTGCCGCATCCTGTTGCTGGATTTGAATAGATAGATCTGATTTCCAAGGAGACCATTGTGACATGCGTCGAACGCGGCACGTTCCGGAGATCAGGGGAGTTGCAGGCGGCAGGATACCGTTGATTTCACTTGTCCAGATGCTGGTGCTTGCCGAGCATCTGAACTTCCATCACGCCGCAAATGCACTCGGTGTTGCTCAATCGAGCGTCAGCACCCGAATCAAGGCGCTGGAAGAGACGTTGGGTCTTACCCTATTTGAGCGGCGTTATCGCGGCGTCCGGCTGACTGAGGCCGGGCGCCGCTTCGTTGCGGAGGTTTCGGCCGGTATCGAGCAGATCGACCATGCTGTCAGGACGGCAGGCGCGATTGCCGACGGCACGGTCGGGCGCCTTGCGATCGGGCTGAACGGTTCGATCGCGACGGGATTTCTCGCCGATCTGCGTCGGCGCTATCGCGCAGCCCACCCGGCAATCGAGCAGAGCATCATCGAAGGACCATCGTCACATACTCTCGCCATGATCCGCGAGGGCAAACTCGACGTGGCCTTTATCATCAATGTCGCCAATGTGCCTGATTGCCATAGCCTACATCTCTGGAACGAGGCGCTGGTGATCGCTCTTCCTGCCCCGCATCCGCTTGCGACCTTGGAATTCCTTGCTTGGGCTGACCTTGCGACGGAGAATTTCCTTGTCCGGTCAGGTGGCGCCGGGCCGCAGGTCTTCGAACATATCGTCCGGCGCGTGGCCGAACATGGACGATCGCCGCGCCTTCAGCGGCGCGAGGTCGGGCGGGACACGTTGATGCATATGGTTGCCGCAGGAGAAGGGATCACGCTGACCCACGAAGCAGGGAGCCATATGCCATTTCCCGGCGTCGTCTTCCGTCCGATCGACGACGAGAAGGAACACGCCCGGTTCAGCGCGGTCTGGTCGCCTCAGAACCGCAGCCCCGCGCTGCGTAATCTTCTGGTTCTCGCCACACATATGAGTCGTGTGGATGGTTTGACCATGCGGGGTCAAACCATGTCATCATCGTTGCCAGTCAAGATATCGGGACATTACGAAACGGGCGGCGAACGCTTATAAAACTATGAAGCGCCGGTCTGTAAAAATGACCTGTTGCCAGGAGGAAAATCCCAATGACCCTCGAAACCTTCCGTCATATCTACGGCCTTGATGACAGCCCGTCACCGCTCGACCGGTCGGTGCTGGTCCTGATCGACATCCAGCGCGAATATCGTGACGGGCGAGTACCGCTCGCCAATGTCGATGCGGCGGCGGATGAGGCCGGGCGGCTTCTCGATCTCGCGCGGCGCAAGGGCGTGCCGGTCATCCATATCGCCCATGACGCGGGACCAGGTGCTCCCGCCTTTGCCAGCGATGGTCCATATCGCGATTTCTTGCCCCAGGTGACGCCTCGCGAAGGGGAGACGGTTCTGTTCAAGACCCATGCGAATGCGTTTATCGGCACCGGGCTTTCGGACCGGATCAAGGAGACCGGTCGGAACGAGGTCATCATCGCCGGTGATACGGTGGGTGTCTGCGTGTCCACCACGGCCCGCGCGGCGGCGGAGGAATACGGCCTGCGCGTGACCCTGGTGGCGGACGCCATTGCAGCACGCGACGTCGCCGATCCGCTGGGTGGAACGATCGCGGCCGAAACCGTGCGTCGCGTTGCCCTGGCCGAACTTGCGGATATGTTCGCCGTCATCGTGAAAGACAGCGCCGCATGGAAAGAGTGAGGGCGTCTTTTTTCCTCAGCCGGTCAGCGCGGGTTGGCCGGGACAGCTTTCAATAGCGCGCCCGGTTCCACGTCCAGTGCCTCTGCAATCTTGCCCAGGATCGTAACGCTTGCCGACACGTCCGCGCGTTCGATCGCCCCGACATAGCGGGTGCTCAGGCCGGCACGATCGGCCAGTTCCTCTTGCGTCATGTCCCTGTCATGACGCATCCGACGCAGGTTGATCGCCATGACCTCCTTGAGGTCCATGCCATCATCGAGACCTATGTCGGAACGATCGTTCCAGGAATGATCGTTCCTATTCCTCCCGGCCCGTGGTATTCTCCCCGTCCGGTGGAGACTTTTTCGTGCCGTGTGCGAGACGGACGAGAAGATCCGCGCAGGAAACGCCAAGGGCGGCTGTTATGTCAGCGAACTCGATGACATCGATTCGGCGCTCGCCATTCTCATATTTGGCGACGAAGGATTGCGGTTTGCCAAGTGCAGCGGCCAGTTCCGCCTGCGTCATACCCCCGGTCTTGCGGGCTTCTGTAAGAAGCGATTGCAGCAAAAGCTGCCGGGGTGTGCGCAGGGATTTCTTCATGCGGAACAGCTCTCCGACGGGCAGGGAGCCGTTCCGATAATCCTGATTTAGGATTATCCCATTTTAGGATATAATTGACTGCAATCCTGCTGGAGGGCTGTCGGATGACAGCAAGACCCGAACTGGACCCCGATGTCGATGACCTGGCCCCGACCGTGCCGGAGATCACGACCTACGACGAAGTGCATTTCATCACCTATCTCCGCCTGCTCGATGCCGAGGCGGATCGGGCCGACTGGGCGGAGGTGGCGCGGATCGTGCTACATCGTGATCCGGCGGACGCCGAACGTACGCGCACCTGCTGGGAAAGCCATCTTGCCCGTGCGCAATGGATGACGAAAATCGGTTATCGGAAGATTCTCGAACAGGCCGTGATCGACGCCCGCGCAACCCGGCACTGACCGTCCTTTTTCTACGCCATGGTATCCGGCGATACGATCGCGACTCATTACATATTGCCTGTCGCTGGGTCGCCCCTTCTCTGATCGGTTTCAATCCCCAAGCCGATTGGAGCCCCGATGTCCGGAAGCCGTGTCCTGTGGGGGCAGGTCGCCCTCGTTCTGCTGATCGTCTTCGTCGCCATCTGGAGTGCCACGGAGTGGACGGCCTGGCGTCTCAGCTTTCAACCTCAGCTCGGCACTCCCTGGTTCATGGTGGCGGGCTGGCCGTTCTACGATCCGCCGGCCTTCTTCTGGTGGTGGTATTTCTACGACGCCTATGCGCCGTCGATCTTCGTGACGGGCGGATATATCGCCTCGTCCGGTGGAATTATTGGCAGCGTCGTTGCCATCGCCCTGTCGATCCTTCGGGCACGGGACGCCCGCAACGTCGCCACGTATGGTTCGGCACGCTGGGCAGATGTTGGTGAGGTGAAGGAAGCCGGGCTACTCGACCCCGACGGCGTGGTGCTGGGCCGGTGGGATCGGGACTATCTCCGGCATAACGGCCCCGAGCATGTTCTATGCTTTGCGCCGACTCGTTCGGGCAAAGGTGTCGGGCTGGTCGTGCCAACGCTGCTGACCTGGCCGGGCTCGGCCATCGTCCATGACATCAAGGGCGAGAACTGGGGGCTGACCGCCGGATTTCGTGCCCGGCACGGGCGCGTGCTGCTGTTCGACCCGACCGATCCGGCATCCTCGCCCTACAACCCGCTGCTGGAGGTCAGGCGTGGTGACAGGGAGGTGCGCGACGTCCAGAACATCGCCGATATCCTCGTCGATCCCGAAGGTGCGCTGGACCGGCGCAACCATTGGGAGAAGACCTCCCACTCCCTACTGGTGGGTGCGATCCTGCATGTCCTCTATGCCGAGCCGGACAAGACGCTGGCTGGTGTCGCCAATTTCCTCTCCGATCCGAAGCGGCCGGTGGAGGCGACGCTGCGTGCGATGATGTCCACGCCGCATCTCGGCAAGGCGGGCGTGCATCCCGTCATCGCCTCATCGGCGCGGGAACTGCTGAACAAGAGCGACAACGAGCGGTCGGGAGTGCTGTCCACCGCCATGTCGTTCCTGGGCCTCTATCGCGATCCGGTGGTGGCAAAGGTGACGGCACGATGCGACTGGCGCATCGCGGATCTCGTGTCCGGCAGCCAGCCCGCCAGTCTCTACCTTGTCGTGCCGCCGTCCGATATCGCCCGCACCAAGCCGCTGATTCGCTTGATCCTGAACCAGATCGGCCGACGGCTGACGGAGGATCTGCACGTTTCCGCCCATCGGCACCGGCTGCTGCTGATGCTCGATGAGTTTCCCGCCCTCGGCCGTCTCGATTTCTTTGAATCCGCCCTGGCCTTCATGGCGGGTTACGGGATTAAATCCTTTCTGATCGCACAGAGTCTGAACCAGATCGAAAAAGCCTACGGCGCGAACAACAGTATTCTCGACAACTGTCATGTCCGCGTCGCGTTTGCCACCAACGACGAGCGCACCGCCCGGCGTGTGTCGGATGCCCTCGGCACAGCGACCGAAATGCGTGATTCCACCAATTATGCCGGTCACCGGCTATCGCCCTGGCTCGGGCATCTCATGGTATCGCGACAGGAAACGGCACGCCCGCTGCTTACCCCCGGTGAGGTGATGCAGCTTCCGCCGACCGATGAACTCTTACTGATCGCGGGTGTGGCACCCGTTCGCGCGAAAAAGGCCCGCTATTACGAAGACGCGCGGTTCATGGAGCGTGTTCTGCCACCGCCCGCGACAGGGATGAAACGCCCGTCGGCACCTCCGACCGATGACTGGTCGGCGCTGGAGACAGGGGCTCCATCAGGAGGGCCAGCACCGGATGGCAGCACGGGCGCTGATGGTGATTCCGCCAATGCCGGCATCCGCCGCGAACCGGAATTACCGGAACATGAGGACGTCGTGCCCCCCGAACGTTCGGGCGTGCAGGAGTTCGATGTGCTCGACGACGAGCCGGATGACGATGCCGCCAAAGCGCGGGCCATACGCCAGCAAGCTCGTTTCGTTGCGCGGCAAGCGACGATGGACCCGGCTGATGGCCTCGACCTGTGAGGATGCCCATGTCGAGCAAGACCCGCATGAATGTGTATTTCGAGCCCGAGCTTCTGAAACAGGCGGAAGCGCTGGCGCTGCGGCGCAACGTCTCGAAGTCGGCGGTGATTGAGGCCGCTGTCGCTTCCTTTCTCTCGGCTGACGCATCGGAGCGACTGGAGGCGGTGTTCGCCCGCCGTATGGACAGGATCGATCGCCAGATCGGCGGGATGGACGAAGACCTCGCCATTATGGGCGAGACGCTGGCACTGTTCATCCGCTTCTGGCTGACCGTCACCCCGCCATTGCCTGACAGTGCCCAAGCATCTGCCAGGGCGAAAGGTGTCGAGCGGTTCGAGGGGTTCCTGCAATCGCTAGGGCGGAAACTGGCGACGGGAGATCGGTTTCTCAGGGAGTTGTCGCGTGATATAGATACTCGCCGTGATGGAAATAGTGGATAGGATGGAAAATATTCAATATTTTTCTAGGATATATTGTAGAAGAATATGTATTCGTATTCGACCATCAGAAAGGTAATAAAATGCCAACTTTATATGATAGACATGATGTTCATGAGGAATTGAGAATCAGGGAGGAACTCGTCGAAATCATTAAAAATGCCTTTGAAGGCCAATCTCAGGAAATTTATACATATTTAGAAAAATTATCATCTACTAATAATTTGGATTGTGATGATCCTGCTTTGACATTTCCTTACAAAAAGTGTGCAATGTCTGGATCAACAAACATTCAGGTTTATGTTGTTCTGCATCCCAATGAAGCATCTTATAATCGCGCAATGCATTTTGACGTGAGAATATCTGATGCCACCTATATTCTTCATGCATCGCTTATCGCTGAATCTGCCCAAGAGGCTTCTTCTTGGTTGTTTGTTAAGCCTTGCACTGGATATTGTAGTGACAGAACGAAATCATTGGCAGAATTGACTAGCTTATCGAAAAAAACACTAACTTTCTCGGGCTGTCCATAAAATACTATGATGAGTTTTGTGATAATATCTAGGCCTTCTAAAAATTTGCTTTAATGAATTTTTAATTCTGCCGATTGCCGCCGTTTCTTCGCTATTGCCGCACGGTTCGCAATAGCTGTTGAAACGAGCTGAAATCGGCCTTTTTTAATTATCCCCATGCGGGGACCATCTGTTCCGGTCCCGTTCGAGCGGGGGGCAGATGGTGGTTTCGCATCATAATTCGGACAGTCAGGCACGCGGCATCTCAATGCTGCGCACGGCGATGGGACCGGCGATCGCAGCGCACCTTGCCGATCCGGCCGTCGTCGAGGTCATGCTCAATCCCGACGGGCGGCTGTGGATCGACCGGCTGTCCGAAGGGCTGTCTGACACGGGTGAAACCATCACGCCCGCCGATGCCGAGCGCATCGTGCGTCTGGTCGCGCATCATGTCGGGGCGGAGGTGCATGACGCGGCCCCACGCGTCTCGGCCGAGCTGCCGACCGGGGAACGGTTCGAGGGACTGTTGCCACCCGTGGTGACAGCCCCGAGTTTCGCGATCCGCAAACCCGCCGTCGCCGTGTTCACTCTCGATGATTATGTCGCGGCCGGGATCATGACTGATGCCCAGGCCAGTTTCCTGCGTGAGGCAGTCTCGAACAGGAAAAACATCCTGGTCGCGGGTGGTACATCCACCGGCAAAACCACGCTGGTCAATGCCCTTCTGGCCGAGGTTGCAAAAACTTCCGACCGTGTCGTGCTGATCGAGGACACGCGCGAACTGCAATGCGCGGCCCCCAATCTCGTGTCGCTCCGCACAAGGGACGGCATCGTGACCCTATCCGAACTGGTGCGCTCGGCCCTGCGTCTGCGACCTGACCGTATTCCCATCGGCGAGGTGCGCGGTCCCGAAGCACTGGATCTGCTCAAGGCGTGGGGCACGGGCCATCCCGGTGGGATTGGCACGCTGCATGCCGGCACCGCCATCGGTGCGCTGCATCGCATGGAGCAGTTGATCCAGGAAATCGTCGTCACCGTGCCCCGCGCGCTGATCGCCGAGACGATCGACGTGATCGCTGTCCTGTCGGGGCGAGGCACACAGCGCCGGTTGTCCGAACTCGCCACCGTGGACGGGCTCGACCCCGCCACAGGCGCCTATCGCATTCATTCAATCGATACCGATGGAGATTTCCAATGAACATCACGCTGTTCCGCGTGCGTCGGCACGCGCCTGTCTTTTCCGCCGTGCTGCTGTCCATCGCATGGTGCTCCTCGGCCTTGGCGTCCGGATCGGACATGCCGTGGGAGGAACCGCTCAACCAGATTCTGGAATCCGTGCAGGGACCGGTAGCGCGTATCGTGTCGGTGATCATCATCACCGTGACCGGCCTGACGCTGGCGTTTGGGGAAACATCCGGCGGCTTCCGCCGCCTGATCCAGATCGTCTTCGGCCTGTCCATCGCTTTTGCGGCCAGCTCGTTCTTCCTGTCGTTCTTCAGCTTCAGCGGTGGAGCGCTGATCTGATGGGCGCCGGATATGACGATGACGCGGTGCCGGGCTTTCATGTCCCGGTGCATCGCTCGCTGACCGATCCCATCCTGCTGGGCGGCGCTCCTCGTACCCTGGCGATCGCCAATGGCACGCTGGGCGCCGCGATCTCGCTGGGTCTGCGGCTCTGGCTGGTCGGGGCGGTATTCTGGATCGTGGGGCATAGCCTCGCGGTTTGGGGTGCCAAACGCGATCCGCTGTTCGTCGAGGTCGGACGGCGGCATCTCCGCTACCCCGCCTGGCTGCGGGCATAGGAGGGTAGGGCGATGATGTCCCTTGGCGAATATCGTAATCGTGCTGCCCTCCTGTCAGATTTTCTCCCATGGGCGGCCCTGGTTGAGAAAGGCGTTGTCCTGAACAAGGATGGTTCCTTCCAGCGCACGGCAAAGATACGTGGCCCAGATCTGGACAGCGCCACACCGGCCGAACTTGTCGGTGTCACGGGACGCCTGAACAACGCCCTGCGCCGGCTCGGTTCCGGCTGGGCGGTGTTCGTGGAGGCCCAGCGCGTGCCGGCCACGCTCTATCCCGAGAGCGACTTTCCTGATGCGGCCAGCCAGATGGTCGATCTCGAACGGCGCGAACAGTTCGAGGATGAGGGCGCGCATTTCGAGAGCCGGTATTTCGTCACCCTGGTCTGGCTACCGCCAGCAGAATCATCAGGCCGGGCCGAGCGTTTTCTGTATGAGGGCAGGGAGCGCGAGGGGCCTGATCCGCATGGAATGCTTCATGCGTTCGTGGATCACACGGACCGGATGCTGGCCCTGCTGGACGTCTTCATGCCCGAGGCAGTTTGGCTCGATGACGGCGAGACGCTGACCTATCTCCATTCGACCATTTCCACCCGGAACCAGCGCGTCAGGGTGCCGGAAATCCCGATGCACCTCGATGCGCTGCTGGTGGACCAGCCGCTGGCGGGCGGTCTGGAGCCGAAACTTGGTGATGCTTTCCTCAAGACGCTGACGATCACGGGTTTCCCCAGCCGGACTTTCCCCGGAATTCTGGATGACCTGAACCGGCTGGCTATGCCCTACCGCTGGTCCACCCGTACCATCCTGCTCGATAAGACCGATGCCACGAAGGTTCTAACAAAAATCCGTCGCCAATGGTTCGCAAAGCGCAAGAGTATTGCAGCGATTGTTCGGGAGGTGATGACCAACGAGGCGTCGGTTCTCGTGGATAACGATGCCGCCAATAAGGCTACCGACGCCGATCTGGCCCTGCAATCCCTTGGCGCCGACGATGTCGGGCAGGCGTACATCACCGCGACTGTCACGGTCTGGGATGGCAGCGCCAGCATCGCGGCCGAGAAGCTGCGGCTTGTGGAAAAGATCATTCAGGGTCGCGATTTCACCTGCATGGCGGAAAGCTTGAATGCCGTGGAAGCATGGTTGGGATCTTTGCCCGGCCATGTCTACGCCAATGTCCGCCAGCCCCCGGTTTCGACCCTGAATCTGGCGCATATGATTCCACTCTCCGCCGTCTGGGCGGGGGCGGAGCAGGACGGGCATTTCAGGGCTCCGCCGCTGTTCTACGGCAGGACGGCGGGGGCGACACCCTTCCGGTTTTCCCTGCATGTCGGGGATGTTGGTCATACCCTGATCGCCGGGCCAACGGGGGCGGGGAAGTCGGTGTTGCTGGCCCTTATGGCGCTTCAATTCCGTCGTTACGCGGGATCACAGGTTTTCGCCTTCGATTTTGGCGGTTCCATGCGCGCGGCGACGTTGGCGATGGGTGGCGACTGGCACGATCTCGGGGGCGGGTTGTCGGACGGCGACATAGAAACCGCCGCCGTCGCCCTTCAGCCGCTGGCGTCGATCGATGATCCGGACGAACGGAAATGGGCCATGGAATGGCTGGGTCAGATTCTGATGGGCGAAAGGGTGCCGCTCACCCCCGAGGTGAAGTCTCACCTCTGGTCCGCCCTGAATTCGCTTGCATCTTCGCCCGTTGGTGAACGGACCCTGTCCGGTCTGGTGGCATTGCTCCAGTCCAACGCGCTGAAGCAGGCATTGGCGCCTTACTGTCTGGGTGGCCCCTATGGTCGCCTGCTCGATGTCGATATCGAACGGCTCGGTGACGCCGACGTCGTCGTTTTCGAAACCGAGGGCCTGATCGGCTCAGGCGCCGCGTCTTCGGGTCTCGCCTACCTGTTCCACCGCATTGAAGGCCGTCTGGATGGCCGCCCGACGCTGCTGGTCATCGATGAGGGCTGGCTGGTGCTCGATGACGGTGATTTCGCCGGACAACTCCGGGAATGGCTGAAAACGCTGCGCAAGAAGAATGCGTCAGTGATTTTCGCCACGCAAAGCCTGTCAGACATTGCCAACTCGCCGATCGCGCCAGCGGTGGTGGAAAGCTGCCCCACGCGGATATTCCTGCCCAACGAGCGCGCCATCGAGCCACAGATCATGGCGCTCTATCGGGATTTCGGTCTGAACGACCGGCAGATCGCCATCATCGCCCGCGCGGCGTCCAAGCGGGAGTATTATTGCCAGACCCAGCGGGGAAACCGGTTGTTCGAACTGGGTCTCGGTCCGGTGGCGCTGGCGTTGTGTGCCGCGTCCGGCAAGGACGATCATCGACTGATCGATAGCGTGCTGACCAAGCACGGGCGGGATGGTTTCCTGCCTGCGTGGTTCGAAGCACGTGGTGTCATGTGGGCGGCGGACCTTCTGCGGGAAGGGGGCGTGCCGTGAGATATCGTCTGATTCCTGCCGTTATGGTCATTACTTTTACGGTTTCATCTTCTCCACCTGCCCACGCGCAATGGGCGGTCTATGATGGTGCGAACCACGTCCAGAATGTGCTGATCGCGGCCCGCACACTCCAGCAGATCGACAACCAGATCACCTCTCTCGCCAATCAGGCCCAGATGCTGGTCAATCAGGGACGTAATCTGGCGAGCCTGCCGCTTTCGACATTGTCGACGTTGCAATCAACGGTTTCCCAGACCACGGCATTGCTCGCACAGGCGCAGAACATCGCCTACAGCGTCCAGTCCGTTGAGCAGCAGTATCAGCAGGCGTACACGTCCGTGTCCTCGGGCATGTCCGACAGCGCCCTGTTCGGTCAGGCACAGACACGCTGGCAGAATTCCGTTGGCGGGTTTGAGGATGCCCTGAAATTGCAGGCCCGCGTGGTCGGAAACATCCCGAGCGACAGCAGCGCCATGACGCAACTGGTCTCGGCCAGCCAGACGTCAACCGGGGCGTTGCAGGCGGCGCAGGCCGGAAACCAGCTTCTGGCCCTGCAATCCCGTCAGCTATCTGACATTCAGGCGGAACTGGCCGCCAACGGTCGCGCCACGGCTCTGCAACAGGCACGTGATGCTGCGGCGGAAGCGGAAAGCGATGCGCAGTATCAGCATTTCTCGCTGCACGACGCCTATGTGCCTGGCACGGTGTCTATGTTCGGCAGCGGCGGGAACTGACGGTCATGGCCACCAATGATGTCGGCGTTATCGACACTTTCCTGAACACCTTCACGACCACGATCGACAGCGGCTTCGGTCTGCTGAAAGGAAACGTTGTTTCGCTGGCGGGGTCGTTGTCCGTGCTCGACATCGCACTGGCCGGGCTGTTCTGGGCGTGGGCAGCGGATGAGGACATCATCCAGCGTCTGGTGAAGAAGACACTGTATATCGGGTTCTTCGCATTCCTGATCAACAATTTCGACCATCTGGCGAAGGTGGTGTTTGACAGCTTCGCCGCCATGGGCCTGAAGGCTGGGGGCGGCAATCTGACATTGTCGGATTTCCTCCGCCCCGGTCGACTGGCCGCGACCGGGTTTGATGCGGCCCAGCCACTGCTGGACTCTGTCCACAACCTTTTGGGTCCGGTGGCCTTCTTCAAGAACTTTATCCAGATCTTCGTGCTCTGCCTGTCCTGGCTGATCGTGCTCGCCGCGTTCTTCATCCTTGCCGTGCAGCTTTTCGTGGCGCTGATCGAGTTCAAGCTGACCAGCCTCGCCGGTTTCGTGCTGATCCCGTTTGCCCTGTTCAACCGGACGGCCTTCCTGGCGGAGAAGGTGCTGGGCAATGTCGTGTCATCGGGCGTGAAGGTGATGGTGCTGGCGGTGATCTCCGGCATCGCGTCTGTATTATTCCGGCAGTTTACGACCTCTTATGGCGATGCTGTGCCCACCGTCGGACAGGCAACGTCAGTGGTACTGGCGTCCCTCGCTATCGTCGGTCTGTCCATTTTGGGCGGCAGCATCGCCAATGGTCTGATCTCCGGCGCGCCACAGCTTGGCGCTGGCGCCGCTGTCGGCACCGGCATGGCGGTTGGCGCGATGGGGGCAACGGCCGTGGCTGGCGTTGGAGCGGTTGCCTCTGGTGGGGCTGCGGCCGTGGGCGCGACGGCAGCCGCCGCGCGGGGCGGGGCCGCGATCGCAGGTGCGGCGAACACGGCTTATTCGATGGGTGCCATGAATGCCGCTGGCGAAAGTGCCGGTGCCCGCATGGCAGCCGGGCTGGGCGGTGTCGCCCGGGCGCCGGGCAGTGCTGCCGCGAATGCCGTGAAGAGCAAAATGTCGTCTGCGGCGACCGCCATGAAGCAGAGCTACGGCGAGGGCGCGCGAGGCGCTTTTACCGCGACGGGCGGACGCTTCACAGGTGGGACATCGTCCGATGCGAACGGCGGGCAGTCTGGTGGTCCGTCCGGTAACGGCGGCGGCCCAGCGGATGGTGGTCTAGAAAGCAGCGGTCCCGACGGTCAGCCACCCCGCTGGGCGCGGAGCATGAAGCGCCGTAACGCAGCCACCCATGCCGCCGAAGCCGCGCATGTCATCCGTTCCGCCGATGGCGGCGGCGGAAGTTCCAGCATTGATCTCTCGGAAAAGGAATGAGGACGATGTTCCGTCGCTCCACCAGCCGCTACGGGATCACGCCCGAGCCCGTAACCCCATACCAGAAAGCAGCGCAGATCTGGGACGAGCGCATCGGCTCCGCCCGTGTGCAGGCCCGCAACTGGCGTCTGATGGCGTTCGGGTCACTGTTTCTGTCCGCCGGCCTTGGTGCCGGTCTGGTCTGGCAGTCGGTGCGTGGCACCGTCGTGCCATGGGTGGTGCAGGTCGATCGGCTTGGCCAGGCGCAGGTCGTGGCTCCCGCGACGGCGGGCTACATACCGACCGATCCGCAGATTGCCTGGTATCTGGCGCAGTTTATCGGCGATGTCCGTGGTCTTTCATCAGATGCGGTGGTCGTGCGCCATAACTGGCTGCGGGCCTACGACTTTGCCACTATTTCGGGGGCGCAGGCGCTGAACGATTATGCGCGCCTGAATGATCCATTCTCGCAGATTGGCCGCGAGCAGGTCGACGTCGATGTGTCGTCGGTCATCCGGGCTTCCCCCGGAAGTTTCCGTGTCGCCTGGACCGAGCACCATTACCGCGACGGAGCGTTCACCGGCACCGAACGCTGGACCGCCATCGTGTCGGTTGTTCTGCGCACGCCGCGTGACGCCGATCATCTGCGGAAAAACCCGCTTGGCATTTACGTCTCCGCCATCAACTGGTCGAAGGAACTCGGACAATGATCCGCATGGTCATGCGCGCCGTTCTACTGGCGCTGCTCACCCTGTCCGCCTGCGCGGGGCAGTATCATCCGCCCGTCATCCGCTACGATGATGCGGCCCAGGCGACACGCCAGCCCGATCCACCGAAGCCTGTGCAGGTCGTGGAAGTCCCGAAAATCCTTCCCCTGCCGGGCCAGCTCAAGCCGCTTCCACCGTTACGGCGCGTCCACTTCGCGCCTGAAGCGGCCGATCCCGCCGTGCGCGTGACCCAGGCCAATCTTGCCGCCCGCATCCAGCCGACACGGGCCGGTTATGTGAACGCGGTGCAGGTTTATCCCTACAGTCCGGGAGCGCTCTATCAGGTCTATGCCGCGCCAGGCGAGATCACCGACATCATGCTCCAGCCCGGCGAGAAGCTGGTCGGCACCGGACCGGTCGCGGTGGGTGATACCGTGCGCTGGATTGTCGGTGATACGTCGAGCGGAGCGGGAACCACGAAGCGCGTGCATATCTTGGTCAAGCCTACACGCCCGGATCTGACCACCAACCTGATCGTCAACACCGACCGGCGGACCTACCTCGCCGAACTGAGGTCGACGCCCGCGACCTATATGGCGTCGGTGTCGTGGGACTATCCCGAGGACGATCTGATCGCGCTGCATCGGCGGGATGATGCCTCCGACGAGGAAGCGCCGGTGGATGCGGGGCTGGATCTGAACTCGCTGAATTTCCGCTATGCCATCCAGCCAGTGAAAGGCGGGAAACCGCCCTGGCTGCCCGGCCGGGCCTTCGATGACGGCCACAAGGTCTATATCGCCTTCCCGTCGGGGATCGGGCAGGGGGAACTGCCGCCCCTGTTCGTGCTGGGGGCCGATGGCGGGCCGGAACTGGTCAATTACCGGGTGCGGCAGGACTGGATGATCGTCGACCGCCTGTTTGCCGCCGCTGAATTGCGTCTGGGTGACAAACATTCCGAGCAGCGCGTGCGCATCGTGCGCACGGATGGCAGAAAGTCATGAGCAGCGCGGAAGAACGCCCGGATGAGGACGGAGGCGCTACTGGCAACGGAAGCGCAGCGGGGCCGGGATCAGCAGCGCCACCCGATCTGCGGCTGCGCGCGCAGCGTCCGCCGGTCGTAAAGCTGTCGCGCCCCGTCATCTGGACATTGGGTGCCGCCGGAATGCTCGCCATCGGTCTTGCGCTGGGCTACGCGCTGCAAGGCAACACGCCAAAAGGGCCGGTTCAGGCGGCACAGGATACCGACGCGCGCGCCTCGGCCGATGGGCTGTCGGCTCTGCCCAGCGACTATACCAATGTACCGAAGCTGGGGCAGCCTCTGCCCGGCGATCTGGGCGGGCCGATCCTTAATGCGCAGCGGCAGGGACGTGCGGGACCGGTTCCCGGCATGGGGGATCGTCGCGGTGACCAGGAGATCGAAGCAGCGCGGACCAGTCGGCTGTTTGCGCAGGTCGAGGCGCGGGAGGGTCAGAGCGCACAGGCGGTCCCGGTCCCGGCACAGGCAGCTCCCGGAGTGCAGGCATCATCCGCAGGAACCGATCAGCAGGTTGGTAATCGTACCTTTCTGGCGGGTCAGCCAGATCGTGCGACGGTGAGTCCCGACCGGATTACGCCGCCTGCATCTCCTTATATCCTTCAGGCAGGGACCGTCATCGCCGGGGCGCTCAACACGAAAATCAGCTCCGACCTGCCGGGTCAGATTGTCGGTCATGTCACCCAGAACGTCTATGACAGCCCGACCGGGCGGTATCTGCTGGTCCCGCAGGGCAGCACCCTGTTCGGGGCCTATAACAGCAGCGTCTCCTTCGGACAGCAGCGCACCCAGATCATCTGGACCCGGCTGATCTACCCGAACGGGGAGAGTCTCGTGTTGGAAAAACTGCCCGGCGGCGACGCCATCGGCCAGTCCGGTCTGTCCGACGAGGTGAACAATCACTGGGGGCAACTGTTCCGCGCAGCCCTCGTCACGACCTTGCTCAGCGTGGGTTCGGAAGCGGGCACGTCATGGAATGAGAATAACCTGATGCAGGCGATCCGCAGCGGGGTCAGCAATGGCTTCTCCATGGTCGGCAACCGGCTGATCGATCGCAGCCTCAACGTCCAGCCCACGCTGACCGACCGGCCGGGGCTGCCGTTTACGCTTATTTTGAACCGCGCTCTGGTTCTAAAGCCTTGGACAGAGAAGGAAATCCACCCATGACGACAGTAGCGGTTCGTCGAGCGATACAAGATAGTCAAGTGAGTCTGAGAACGCTGGCAAAACGCTACAGATTAACGACCAATCCGTCTCGCGCCTGCACTGGAGTTGGAAAACATAAAGACAACGCCATCATACCCAAGCCTCTTGAACATGCACGCGGCGCTTCAGGGTGCTTACTCCCCAAATACACGATACAGCCCGAAGATGGTGGACGAGGGTTTCGAAACACCCCGCTCCATCCACCGCCGGGATTGCTGATAAACTGCAGACCTCGGCACTGACATTAGATAGATACGGTTTGCGGGCAGTAATCATCCACTTGTTCTGTGCCACCCATCCCGGAAGGTGTATAATAGCTTTTAATTAAGCGTAATCGCCTGCACCTCAGCAAGCAAAAGGGGCGAAAGTCCCAGCGCTTCAAGCGGACGAGTTCGCAACCACTGTAGCGCGGCGGCAGTATCGAGATCTTTACGGGCAGACATTTCGTTCAGCTTCATCGCTGTGACACGTGATAACCCTAGAGAGATGAAGCTAATCATCGTTTTGTCGGATGCGCCGATCTCCAAGTAGAGTGGCAAGGACGGGATACTGGAGACCATGTCCACCAAACCTGCGCTGTCGAGCGCGTAGACAAGAAGTGCAGTGTAGCAACCAAATAGACGCACCGCTTGAAAACGGATATCACCTTCAATTAAATCTAACGTGCTTCTGATCGTCGTTCGAACAGGTTTCGACGCATTTCGCGAAATTTGCTCGTCAATGATCTGGGGAAGCGGAAGGCCAAGCATCCAGCGCCGCGCAATCAGGGCATGGAACCGATGGCGGTTTTTCGATGTGTCGATACCGAGGATGATCTCGTGGCACAACTCCAATATATTCGCATAGGACTGAAACGCTTCGCTCTCTCTCGGATGCGACGGAATAAGGGTTCGCGCGACATCGGGACCTAGCGCTATCTTCGAGCTCAGCCGCTCATAAAGGCACTGCTGTTTATGGGCAGAGATGTTCGGAGTTCGGCGCAGAACCGCCGCGGGCAGGGTCAGTTTTTCGCTGGCCGATCCAAGTGCAGCTGCTAACAGACTGGACTGGACATCACCTACTGCGAGGCCAGCACGCTCGAATGTCTGATTTAGATCGCCACCTTTGAAATCGGTATAGAGGCGGACGAAAACTGTCTCGAGATCAGTCTCATCGCTGCGGCCTGCTGTGGGCGCGCCAGCAATCACATTCATTAACTGGTCATGATGTTTGTTGAGGCTGGTTTCAATTGCTGGCGTCACGACCGAATTTTTTGGACCGGCGAGCGGTTTTTTCTTCCAAGTATCATAGTCGATGAGAAAGATGTTGCCCTGAAACTCCCGTTTGAGTCTACCGGCGCGACCAGCAAGATTCCAGAAGTCTGTCGATTCCAGCGCTCTGGTCCGCCCCTTTTCTGGGGCGAACATAAAGATATTCTTGGCGGGAAGGTTGACACCTTGAAGCAGCGTACTTGTGCAGACGAGATAATCGATTTCGCCAGACGATACGGCCGCTTCAATTGCACGTCGGAGCTGGGTCGGGATGTTGGAGTAGTGAAATGCTACGCCGTGTTTGACGCACTCGACCAACCCGTAGTTAGCGTGTACCGCTTCTTTCGCCAAGTCGGATAAAGCAAGGAGTGCTTCGGTTGGCTCGCGATCGGACATCAACTCTGCGAGTTGGAGCGCGATGCTCTCCGCTTCAGCCGCACCATTCGCGTAGATGATATTTGAATGCCCGTGTCCAAGCACCGCCGGGATATGGACGAGCTTCTCTGTTCGGCTCGCCACCGTCCGCCCCAGCTGCAGCGTTGCGACTTGCCGCAGCGTTCTTGATCCGTCGCCAGCGGTTTGGACCACCAGCTTGCCCTTGGTGGCGGACTCGACGGTAATGACCAAAAAATTTTGGGCAACGGTCGGCTCTACAGACGAAAATTCAACCACATCGTCCAAGCCAAACAGCCGTCCAAAGACATCTAGGTTACGGATCGCTGGGCTGGCAAAAAGAATTTGTGATGCCGAGTTGCGGATTAGTAAATCGTCGATGACCCATTGCAGTAGTACGCCGCGTGACCCTTCCGCGATCGAATGCGCTTCATCGACGATGATGACGCTGGCGCTAAAGTCTGGGTGAGCTCCAAGGGCGAGTTGTACCCTCTCTTGAGTCATCACGTAAATGGAGCGCTCGGCGAGGGTCGTTTCAGCATCGACTGGTACCGTCACGATGTCGGGGGCATCTTGGTGCATTCCCTGAAACTGGATCTTCAAATCTTCGGCCACTTGGGCAATCAAGGCGCGAGTTGGGACGATGTAGACGACTGACTTTGGCTGCTCGTTGTCGAAGAGCGCCGACAGATAGCCCTGCAAGACAAAGGATTTTCCTGCGGATGTAGGTGCAGCCAACGCGATGCGACGACTTTGGATAAGGTTTAGCCACAGTTTCTGCTGGAAATCTGTCAGCAGCACTGTTTGTCCGTTGATCGTAACCTCATGAGCGTCCGCCGATACAATTTCTTCTGCCGCAAGCATGAGCGGTAGACTTGTCCGTGCGGATGCCACGTCTGCACGAGTGCCGATGGAAGGAAAGTTGCCGAGACGCGTGAGCACAACACGTAGGGCTTGATCTAAAGGCACTTGGCTGGTTCCGAACAAGTCATACGCACACGTCGCCACCCGGAACGCCGCGTGTCGATGATCTCGCGTCTCGGAGCAAGCCAAGATTGCCGCCGAGCGCATCAATCGCGTGGCGTCCGCAATGTCGGCGTGACCATCGTCAATGCCGCCGATTTCTTTGGTTAGCCACGCGAGCTCAATGCGATGCGCCGCATCATGAAAGCCGGGGTTTCCCCAAACCTTATCAGCCAGTTCCTGCATCATGGTAGCCAGCCAATTCGAGCCTGAAAAAGATCGCGAAACTCCTGGACGGCAGGGAGTGGAAAAAAGAATAGCTCCACGTCCTGAGAATCCAGTCCAGCCGTCTTGAGCGCAGTTGAAACCTTAGGAGCCATTGCTGCAAGCTGCTCTTTGGCCAGTGCTCGAAACGTATCTTCAGCAGCCTGATCACCAGCAGCGTTGGCCTTCTGGAAGCCATCAAAATCGAAGCCGATTAGGCAGGTGATGACATCCTTACGTTCATTGTATTCCTCCTCATGCGGGTCTAGGTAGCGTAGCAGCGCTGCTTTGCCGTCAGCCCCTAGTCCTGTAAAATCGATATTTCGCTGAACAAGCTGGAGTTCGTGGTCCAGTTCTCCTGGCCCTAACGATTTTGCGATCGATGTCGCGGCAGCGTTAATAGCTGCACCGACATCACCATACATTTTAGACTCGCCCCAATAGAGGAATAGCCGCGCAGTCTCCGGGCAGTAGCGAACATGGATCCCGTCCGCTCCGTGTACAGGCATTTGCGAATTAGTTTTTAAGGTCATCTTGGCGATGAACTGCGGCGCGCCTAATATCCACTCGGTTAGCAGGTAGAGCAACAATTCGCCAGCTTCGCCATTTCGATTTGTCGCTTTATGAGCCTTAATGAAAAGCTTGGCCGCCGTGTCGTTGAGCTGCGTGGTTTTGATTAGAAAATCTTCAAACGGCAGAGTCGACTGAAGCTCCCTTACTGCGTCGATTTCTTTTCGCGTGAGCGCAAAAGGGGTCAGGTGAAGCCATACCAACTCCACCAATTCATGAATGGTAGTCTTGCCTTGTCGGAAAGCGGGAAAATGCAGACGAAGTGTGACACCGGCGCACTCGCACGTCACCTCGTGCTGTAGTTCCCTTATCCTTGGTCCTAATTTCGAATAGTCACGGCGGAGCGCTGCTAGGACCATATCTAAATCAGAGTTTACTGCTTCATTTACACGCGGCTGGCTCAAACCTTAGTCCCCAATGATCCAAAAGCATTGTTCATTTTTCAAATAAAGCTGTCTGATTTTTTCCTTCAGGATTTATCTGATACCTGACAGGCCTCGTTAGTTTAGAGATCTTTTCTTCACATTGCGCGCGCTTCAGCCAAGCGTTTACCTGCGTCTTCTCAAGTTCAAGGCGCGCGGCTATATCATCGACCGCCATGGGGCCGGCTGACGTAAGCTCCAGAAACCGGGCCAGGAAAAGGGTATAGAAGTCTACGTTGACCACCGCGCTGCTCTCAGGAACAGATACGCTAGGAATGACTGTCGCGCTTACTGGTGGTAGTTGGCTCTCCGTTATGGAACTGGCTCCAGTCTTTTTTTCATTTTCCGATCCGGCCTCTCGGTCATCATCCCGCCCAAGCAGTGGAAGTTCATTGCTTAAGGTTTGAGACGATGCGAAGTGAGGTTCCCCGAATAATTTCGACAGCGAGGTCATGTCTTCTGGAAACCAGTTGGCTCCACGCAGGACAAGCTCTCGATTGCCGGAATCCCGATCGTTACTCGCCTTAACCCAAAGCGGAACCCATCCAGCGCGGATGTCCTCGATCGCTCCGTTCCACGTTCCTCCCTTTTCGCGCGTGCTGCTAATGACGACAGCAGCGTCGGATAAGCAGTAAATATATCGATTGCGCGACATTGCATGACCAACATTGAAGCCTGCCTCGGGATTATACGGGCTGATCAACGCTAAATCGCCGGACATAATATGCTTGCGATACTTCGATGACGTTGCGGACCGAAGCAGGCTGTCAGCAAGAACACCGACAGCTGTGCCTTGCCTCGCCAATGCTCCAATCATTGCGCTTTGATCGACCCCGCGAGCACCCCCAGAGACAAGTGAATATCCTTGTGCTGCTGCCTCGGCTCCAAGTCTTTCGGTGTAGGCGAGATCCTCTTCGTTGGCGTCACGCGAGCCTACCACGGCGATTCCGCCGGTATTAAGAAGAGCCTTGTTTCCGCAGCCGAACAGGACGGCGGGCGATTCTGAGCGTAGCCGCCGCTTCAGCCGCTCCGGGTATTCTTGGTCAGATCTCGTTAAAACCCATAAACCTGCCCGCTGCCATTTTTCGAGCGCAAGTCCAAGGGCGGCCCCCCTTCCTAAGAGAGTCCGAATACGCGCTATTGAAACTGTACGATCCACCCAACTGGCGAGTAGAGAGTCCAGATCGCCTCTCAACAGGACGGCAGGCTCCAGCCCATGATCCTTTAACCAAATGGCAAATTTAGCCCACTCGCTGTTAGAGAAGGGTTTTCCATTCTGTGACTCGGACTTTCCGAAAGACACGGTTAGGAGCATCACCGCCTGAGCTTGAGGTGTAAGATGCATGTCAGCCTCCCACGCTCGAAGTCGTTAAGGCGACTGGCCAAACAGGGCCACTGCCGGCTTGCCTGAGAAGCGCAGCGGCCACTGTCATTGTCCACGCTGAGTCAACGACGTCATCTAGGAGGAGCACAGGGCCATTGGACACAGCCCCGACGATTTCAAAAACACCATCGAGGTTGCGGCACTGGTGGAACCTGTTCTGTTGCCCCTTCTGGGGCTCATTGTCCTTCACCTTGACGATTGCCTGCACGAACGGGAGGCCAAGAGCCTTCGCAAGGCGGTGCGCGAAGTCAGGTACAAGTGTCGGATGGTTTCTGGAAGGGACGCAGGTGACCCATGTCGGTGACGGATTTGGTTGCCAGCGGTCGCGCAGCATCTCCACAACAGCATCAACGAGTTCGTCTCTGAAACGACCATTGTGCTTGTCGTCAGCGACCACTTGCCCCCAACCAGCGTCACCCCAACGGGAAAGAATCCGACCTGGTTCTGCGCGGAGTTCCAAGGGAAGATTCCCTCTAAGCCCATATTCGGCGAAGGCATCCTTTGCGACCTGCTTGTTGCATTCCAAGACGATCTCGGAATGGCGCAGGAAACGGCCGGCCGCGAATGCCGTTTTGCGAGTGAATGACGGATCCACGACTGGCCTGCCCAAGCAGTTGGCACAGTTGCCGCATGCCTGCGGGTTCGCATCATCAAGGGCGTTGGCCAGAAACTCCATCAGGCATCCCGGTTCATCGATGTAGGCTTGAACTTCGTCCCACTCGATTTCGCGCTGTTCGGTTAGACGCTGAATGCGTTCATGATCCATACGAAATGGGACGGGGGTCCTCTGCCATTTCGAGCCGTCCTTGATGACAGGGGCAGGGCTATTGACGGAAAGGAACTTGAGTACCTGCTCGATCTGGCCGTGTCGCAGGTTCACTATCTCCTCGATTTGAGCTGTGCTCAGACCATCGCTGTCCTCAAGCGCTTTCAAGATCGATTGAACCCATCGCTCGCGCGGGAACGCATTGCTACGAAAGAATTCGTGGATCTGATCATCTTCGTCGCCTGACATTAAAACGCCGACTGCGTGAGCAATGCCACGGCCGGCCCGGCCGACTTGCTGATAATAGGCAACGATCGATCCGGGTGCCTGATAGTGAACAACGAAGCTGAGATCCGGCTTGTCGTATCCCATTCCAAGGGCGGTCGTCGCGACCAATACCTTGATCTCGTTTCTCAGGAGTTGATCTTCAAGGTGCTCACGATACGTGTCAGAGTCTTCAAACCCATCGCTCAGCACACCGCTATAGTAAGGTCGGGCAGCAATGCCGTGCTGATTGAGCCAATCAGTAACCTGGTTGGCATCCCGCTTTGTCAGCGTGTAAATGATACCTGTACCCGGAAGTTCATTGATATGCTCCACCAACCACGCGAGACGCGCTGCTTGCGTGGGGAGGCGTAACGTCTGTAGCGCAAGTGTTTGCCGTGTGAGTGCTCCGCGCTCGATTCCAACGTTGCCCAGTTGTGCTTGAACATCCGCAACGACGCGATTGTTGGCCGTCGCTGTCGTACCCAGTATTGGGACGTTCTCTGGCATCCTCTGCAAGACGTTGACGAGGCGCCGGTAATCGGGCCGAAAATCGTGGCCCCAGTCGGATATGCAGTGGGCCTCATCGACGACGAGCAAGCCAATCGTTTCAGCGATTGGTAGCAAGATGTTTTCTACGAAATCGTCATTGGCCAAACGTTCGGGAGAAATCAGAAGCGCATCAGCCTGATTGGCCCGCACGATCTGTTGAAGTGCCGGCCATTCGTTTCTGTTCGTAGAATTTATTGTCAGGGCGCGAATGCCAAAACGATTTGCGGCTTGAATCTGGTTGCGCATCAAAGCGTGAAGTGGAGAAACGATGAGAGTTGGTCCACGACCACGATCTCGAAGAATACGGGTGGCAATAAAATAGACGGAACTTTTTCCCCAACCAGTCCGCTGTACGACCAGCAAGCGCTCCTGTCTGTTCACCAAGGCGTCTATGACTTCCCACTGCCCATCGCGAAATGATGCCGTGTTATCGCCAAGAGCCCGTCTAAGGAGAGAAAGTGCGGTCGAATAATCGGTCATTATCTATGCTCCAGTTCCGTACCGATCCGCAGTCGGTCGACATAGGTTTGATAGGCGAAGCTGCGATCTCGTTTTTTGCCCGTCGTCTCGACGAGAATGCCTGCAGCGATAAGCGTCTCAACGGCACGAGTGGCCGTCGGCTTACTCGTCTCGATAAGCGTCATGGCGGTTGCGATGGTGATGATCGGATGATTGGGCAAAAGCTCGAACAGCCGCATAGCGGAGACAGATGTCGTGTCTTGGGCCAGTACGCGGGCTCGGTCAGAGGTGACGACGGCAAATAGCTCGCGTGCCGATGCGACGGCCTCGTCGGCAATCGTCGCCACGGCATCGAGAAAGAAGTCGGTCCAGCCCTCCCAATCGCCGTCGGTGCGCACGGCAGTCAGTCGGCTGAAATATTCTGCACGATGACGCTTGAAAAAGAGACTGATATAGAGAAGCGGTGCCTTCAGCAGCCCCCAATGTTCGAGGAGCAAGGCAATGAGCAGGCGACCCAGGCTACCGTTGCCGTCGAGATAGGGGGAGATGCTCTCGAACTGAACATGGGCTAACCCCACTCTTACCAAAGGTGGCAGGTTGTCGGTCGTATGAAGGTATTTCTCAAGATCGCCAAGCAGACTGGGAAGCGCCTGCACAGGGGGCGGAACATAGATTGCATTTTCCGGACGACTGCCGCCGATCCAGTTTTGGCTCCGCCGCACCTCGCCAGGCTGCTTGGTTGCGCCCCTCGCGCCGTGCATCAGCCGCTGATGCGCGCCGTTCAACAACCGCATCGAGAGCGGCAGGCCATCGGATTTCGCCAGCTCTTCGCGCGCGTAGGTCAGTGCATCCAGATGGTTGCAGATCTCCTCGACATCCGCGTCTGGCTCTACTTCATGCTCGGCTTCGAAGTTCAGCAGATCGATAAGTGTCGCCTGTGTGCCCTCGATCTGGGATGAGATGACCGCCTCTTTGCGCACGAAAGCGTAGATGAACCAGTCGAGAGACGGGACTATCTCACTGGCGAGATCGAGCCGCGCCAGCGCGTGCTCGGCCGTGCGCAGTCGCTCCGCGAGTTGAACGCCGATCTTAATTTCAGGGTCATTCGGTGGCAGGGCCGCTGGTACGAATGCCTGTACCGCCTCACCACCTGCGATAGTGCGTTCGTAACGACCAGTGGTTCGTTTCACGCGTGCATCCTGCCTAGCAAAGCGTAATTATGTGCCGACTCGGCAGAGGAGCATGATTCCATTTCCAAGCTGAGACTCTAAAGAAAGAACTCTTTACCAGCCGGGAGAGAAAGTCAAGAGATCGTTATTAACTGTGAAGCCGGGTGCCTTCTTTGCGGCTTTCGAAGACTGCGGGAAACGTTAAATCGTATTTTAAAATGCTCGTGTGAGGGAAAGTGGTTTATTGATATTTCGTAATTATATCGCCGTCTGAAGTGAATGTGGGTATCGGTGCTTGCGTGCCCCCGCAACCACACCAATACAGTTCCAAAAACCCCCGCTCTCTCACCGAGACAGCGGGGGTTTTCGTGTTCTACCCTACCGGATCACACCACAAATCACGCGAGACCCCGAGCCCCCAATCGGCTGACTCTTGTAATCATCAGAAAACGCATGAACCACTAGAGAAGAACCATCAGCATCCAGCAATGCTGGACGCCCATCTTTGCCTGTTAGAGAGACGAAAGTTGAATAAACTTCAGCTGACGCTTTGCCGTCTGCGCCCGCAAAAATGTTAGGAAGATCGCCAGAGTCATTTTCCTTTGCATTCAATAGGCCGTGCGTGACTGGTGTCTTTTTATGGACATGTGACCCTGCCTTGGTAAAGGCTGGGTCGCTGCAGTCGCCTTTTTCATGGAAGTGCATGCCGTGCCAGCCCGGTGTTAGCCCGCTGACTTCAATATGAAGGAGGACACCTTGTGGCGCTTCGGTAATTTGAGCCGTGCCAGCCGGTTTTCCGTCGCTTCCTGCAAGAGAGGCAGTCGCCTTTTCTGCTGAAAAGGCCAGGGACGGCGTCAGGCTCAGGGACCCGGCTATAAGAGCGATCCGTGTCAAGCGCATTATAGTCATTGGGAGTCTTTCTCAGTTATGAGGATGGCGGGGGCATTTCGTGAAATTGCGGGATATGGTGCAAACCTGATGCAATTAAGACGCAATAGCAACAAGGATATGTTGCTTTCTTCTCCCCACTTTCTGGCCTTGGAACGAAAACGCTAGCGCCTGCTATCATAAATCGACATTCACATTGTCATGAGGAGAGAGCGGCTAGCCAATCGTGCCATTTTCCCAGCGGGAGAGTGTGAGGGGAAGAAATAATAAAGAACCTTCGGTGAACTTCACTTCTTTCGTTTTGTTTTGGTGGAAAGAATGGCAGAACGCGCCCTGGCCCAACGCAATCACTGCGGCACTGTATTCAGGGAAATTATGCTTTTCAAAACTCTCCCCAGGCAGACCGTTATTGGTTTGTGTGCACTATTCGCGTGTACATTTACGGCACTGACCAGTGAAGTGGCCCCGGTTGGCCTCCTGATTGATATGGCTCAAGGGTTTCATATCACAGAAGGTCAAGCAGGACTGGCTGTTAGTGCCTTTGCTCTGATGGTTGCTTTGGGAGCAGTCCCTCTGACCATCCTGACGGCGAAAGTGGACCGTAAGAGACTGATGCTGCTGTCTTTGGGAGGCTACGTGCTTTCCAATCTGATTGCCGCTGTTGCTCCGACCTTTATGATTCTATGTGCGGGGCGTGCGATCGGTGGCATCGCGCATGCGTTGCTGATGTCGATTGTCTCGGCTTATGCCGCACGGCTTGTTCCGCCCAAAATGACTGGGCGCGCTATTTCGTTTGTTTATGGTGGTACATCTTTGGGCTCTATTCTTGGGGTGCCGGGGGCCGCTGCAATCGGACATTTTGCCAGCTGGCGTATCGCGATGCTCGTGATGACTGCCATTGCAGTGTTGCTGACGGTTTGTATTGCTTTCTTTCTGCCGCCAGTCGCAACATCCGGAGATGCGAGCACGAACTTGCCATCGATGGGCTCACGGAAGGCAATGAGGATCTTCCTGATCGTCGTGGCTATTGATGCAATCTTCTTCGTCGCTCACAACATGCTTTATACTTACGTCACTCCATTGCTGCTGGCACATGGTCTTCCCAAGAGTGTTCTCAGCGTTGCTCTGCTCCTGACGGGTGCTGTGAGTATTCTGGGTCTTTGGGCCGCGGGGCAGATTGTGGATCGCTGGCCGGCGGCGGGCATGCTGGCAGGGGGAATGGCGATGCTCATCGGAATGGGCCTGATGTATGGTCACATTCTGTCTGGCTGGGGTTCTGTGGCCTCTGTTGCGCTTTGGTGTACCGGCTATTCAGCACTCATTCCATTCGTCATGTCTGGGGCCATTCGTGCAAGAGCGACCCGCCCGGATGTGGCGGGAGCAGCTATCAACGGCGGTAGTAATCTCGGGATTTTGCTCGGATCAGCGTTGGGTGGTCAGGTGCTGACCTGGAGTGGGTTCAGCGTTTTGACGCCAATCGCTATTGCCATAACGCTTACCGCTATTCTTCTGGCAATTTTCAATCCCGAGGCTTTTCCAAGGATATTGAACTCTTCAGAAGAAGAGACTGCTTCCTGACAATAAAAAGGGGCTCCGAATAGCAATTCGGAGCCCCTTTTTGTCGATTTGGTCTTAGTAGACTGAAAGCCTATCAGAATGATGTCGATAGTGTTCCCATCATCGCGAATGGCGGCATGATGTAATAGGTTGGGGCTGTATCAGCACTGATCTTGTGGCCATAGACGCCTGTCGTTGCCCGGGCATTGTTCGAGAAGTAATAAACGCCACCCAGCTTGTACTGGCCTGTCAGGTTGGTGAAGTTCAGCTTGAACGTCGGCGACTGGGCGATGAAGAACTTTGGCAGATGGTAACCCAGCGTCAGGGAGTCTGAGAAATAAGACGGCATGTACTGATCATTCATAAAGGACGATGCCTGCTTGGACGTGTAATGCACGCTCGCATTCAGGAAGAACGGGCCTTCATTATAGGTTAGGCCAACGCTGCCAGAGAACTTCGGCGACATGACAGCCGTCTTGCCCTTGGTCCGCATATAGTCCACGGAGCCGTCGTCGGCCGTGGTCTGAAGGTTGTTGTCCATCGTCGTGTGCAGGTATTCAAATGCGAAATACGGCTGGAAACGATGGAACAGCGGACGAGTGGACAGCATGACATCCACGCCGCGGATTGTTTCGCCGCCTGCGTTAATTGTCTGGCTAACCTGAACGTCGTTGCTGAACATGTTGACGGACAGCAGACGATTAGAGACGTTCATGTTGAAGAAGCTGATATCCGCCAGGAACAGGTTGTCGTTGTAACGATAACCCAACTCTTCTTTGATCGAATACTGCGGCTTTGCTCCTGCCCCGGATGTCGTCATGACGCCTGTGCTCGTGCTGTAGCGCGAGATCATGTTGATCGGGGAGGGCGCGCGGAAATCGCCTTCAGCATTGATATAAAGCTGATGATGAGGGGCAAAGTTATACGACCAGGAGAAACGCGGCGTTGGCGAAACATAGGTGTGATTGGTGTGGCTGGCCGTGCTGGGCAGGTAATCCTGCCCTTCCAGTGTCATGGACGTCACCTTGATGCCGCCAGTGACGGACATCTTGTGGTTCAGAAGGTGGACGGTGTCTTCCAGAAAGCCTGAGTTCAGGCTGTAGGATCCCAGATAGTCAACGGAATAGTAGATGTTGCCGCTTGTCGTCCGGTAATAGGACGATTTATCCGTATCAGAGGGCTGTGCGCCTGTTGTCTGGTTCATCCGTGACAGGGGAGTGCGCAGGGCATAACGGTATTCTTCATGCCAGTAACCGATCTGCCCGTCATTGTTCTCCGAATGCCAGCCGAGCGCCGCAACAACACCGCCCTGTTGGGTAACGGACATGGAATTCGTTGAGACCGCAGCGCGTGTTGATGTGCTGATCCTGCCATCGCCATTCAGGTCCACCCGTTGCAGGGCTGTCCCGGCGTAGGTCCGGCCTTCCTGCAGGCGGGAAGCACTGTTCAACGTAATGTCAGACCGCTCATAGTAGGGCGAGATGTTCAGCGTAAAGGTGTCGTTCAAGGCGAATTTCATGGGCATGGACACATAGAACTGGTCCTTGTCCGTACCACGAACACCATAATAGCTGCCCGGAGACGTGGCGCTGAACTCGGCATTATAGCTGAGTGGCGTGGAGACCGGGCGGCCATGTTTGTCATTCTGAAAGTTCGCCAGCGTCGGATAGCGGTTCAGGTAGTAGTGCGAGTGGTTGTATCCAGCGAACAGGTCAATGGAACTGCGGTTGCCGATGAGCTTCTGGGCCCGGAAGTCCATATGCTTGCGATCACTGTCCCCCGACCCGCGCCATGCATCGGAATGAGTATTGGAGAACGAGGCATAGCTGGTGATGCCGGTGTGCCCAATCTCACCTGAATCCACACGGATGAAACCGCGTGTTCGGTTGAAAGAGCCATAGCTGCCGGAAACCAGACCGCCAAACTTTCTGGAAGGAGCACGGGTTGTAATGCTCAGGGCACCGGCGCCAGCCGAGGTCAGCGGGTCTTCTACGGAAATGGAGCCAGGGCTCATGCTTTCCGAAGAGATATTGTTGCTGTCGATGTAGTTCTGAACAAAGTTTGAGGCCGAAGACGTACCGCCGTTTGCGATTGGCATGCCGTTCAGCATGATGCCGATATCGTTGTCATACAGACCGCGGCTCTGCATGGACCCGCCTTCGTTGCCGCTCGGGTCTGGCGTGGTGATATTCACGCTTGGCAGATTGCTGATCAGGTCCAGCGGGCTGCTCGTCGGGCTCTGCATTTCGATGTAGTTCTGCGTCACGGTCTGCACAGCGCGGGATGCTGTTTCGGCGCGCATCATGCCGCCACCCGGCTGATGATGTGTTCCTGTGACACTGATGGACTCTTTGCCGGCTTCGACTTCAGTACGGGCAGCGTGTGCACGATGCTTGGAGGGCTCTGTTGCCGCAGAGGAGGCGGCATAGGCTGTTGGAACAGTGACCGAGAGGCCGCTCAGAAACGTGGCTGCTGCAAGGGCTTTCTTTCCCGGTCCGAAAAGAGCGTTAAGCGGAACGGAGATTCCGGAACGGCTGGAGCGGTTGGGAGAGAAAGTACAGGAAGACATTTCTGGGACTCATTCTGCAGGAGACTAACGCTTCGATAGCGTTATGAATTTGGTAAGCGAAGATAAAGGAGAGAATTATAAGAACATTCCAAAGAAAAAATTGATAGTTTCAATTTTTGTCTGAGGGGCTGTTTTGCGTCAGGAGCGACGCGTCAGCAGGGGCTTGGCCAGAAGGACACTCATGAAGGAAATAATGGCCGTCAGGATCATATAAAGCGCTGGCGCATGGTTCATGCCGCTCCAGGCAATCAGGGCGGCGTTGGTCATGGGAGCAAGGCCTCCGAACAGCACCACGCCGAATGAATACCCCATCGTTAGTCCACGGCCTCGCCGTTCGCTGGGAAAGATCTGTCCGATGAAACCATCGAGTGCCGCAAAGTAGAAAAGCCCACTGAGATTGAAGATCAGCGGCATCAGCAGAACTGTGATCGGAGCAACGCGGATCAACTGGAATGCAGGTAATGGAAGAAGGATCAGAAAAGCGCAGGACAGAAGCATGGGGCGGATGCTGTGTGTTCTGTCGAAGCGGTCTGCCAGTTTCCAGCGCAAGGGGGTGAAAAGCAGCTGCCCGCCATAGGTCAGGAGTGGCGCAAGGGATGTGCTGATATTGGAGAGACTGTACTGGCTGCGGGCATAATGCGGCATGTAAAGGCCGAGATAGGTAATGCCGCTCCCCAGTGCGACAGATCCCATGATGAGCGTGGTACGCAGGATTGTATCGGACTGGAAAAAGGGAGCAACGACTGGCGGCGGAGCAAGCTGCGCCGGTGGTGCGCGGCTGTTCAGAACAAGGCGCAGGATCAAGCCCCCCATGCCTACAGCTGCGCCAAGTCCTGTAGCGATACGAAAGGCGTAGTCGTTGAACGCTGCTGTCGGGAGGCAGAGGTTCAGAAGAAGGACTACGGTTGCTGCGCAGAGGGAGGCCGTAATTTGCCCGATAGCCTGCCAGCTTGCGGCACGGGCTTCATGGTGAGGTGCATGCTCGATCAGGAAAGATGTTGCGCTGCCAAATTCGCCGCCAAGTGAAAAGCCGTGAATGAGGCGCGCCACGACAATCAGAACTGGTGCTGCAATACCAATGGTGGCGTAAGGCGGCGTCACGGTGAGGAGCACGCTGCCAACCGCCATGAGAAGAATGCAGATCATCATGGTGGGGACGCGACCCCGCCGATCTGCATAATTGCCGAGAACGATAGCTCCGAGCGGGCGTGCAAGCAGGGTCAGGCCGAATGTTGCGAGAGATAGCCCGAGTTGCGACAGCGGAAGCCCTGATGGAAAGAAGGTGCGTCCAATCGAAGCGGAAAAATACGCGTAAATGACGAAGTCGTAGTACTCAATGATATTGCCAATGATCGAAGCAATAACAGCCTGATCTGGCTTTTTTTGAAACAGGGCAACCCTCTTCGCCATCAACCCTGGATGCCCCCAAGTTGCTGGATCAGGAACTGGATGAATGAGCGGAGGGTCGGCGCGCTGTAGCGTTCCTTGTGATACAGGAGATAAATAGGCCGGGACGGAAGCGTATAGTCTGGAAGAAGGGCTTGGAGTTTTCCGTCCCGGATATCTTCGCGCACCAGGTCTGAGGGCAGCATGGCAACCCCCATGCCTGATAAGGCGGCACGGCGCATGGCCTGCGTGTTATTGAAAAGGCCCTTGCGGTTCATTTCTATCGAGACATGCCCCTGCGGTCCTTCAAAGTGCCATTCCCGTCTGGCCCAATGCCAGGGGGATGCTGGCGTATAGGAAAAGGCTAAGGCGTCATGTGTTGCCAGTTGCTGGGGCGTAAGGAGTTCCTCACGGCGCGAAAGATACGCAGGGGACGCGCAGAGCGTCATGGTGTAATTGGCAAGCCGACGACAGATCAGGGATGAGGGCTCCGGCACGCCCAGTCTGATGGCGATATCGAACTTCTCGTGCGTAAGATCGACGCTGCGTTCCGTCAGGACGAGGTCGATATCCACGGAGGGATGCTCGCTGAGGTAATCCGCGATGCAGGGCGTGATGCTTTGTGTGCCATACGTGACCGGAGCGGTAATTCTCAGGGTTCCGGAAGGGAGGCTCTGGGCAGCTTCCGCCATCCGTTCCGTCTCGTCCAGCATGCTGAGAATCTTCTGGCACTTGGCGAAATAGACGGCCCCAAATGCGGTCAGGCTCTGTCGGCGTGTCGTGCGTCTCAGCAGACTTGTGCCCAAACGTTCTTCCAGCAGGCGCACGTAATTGCCCACCATTGTGGGTGAGATGCCGCACCGCTCTGCGGCAGACGTCATGCTTCCTGTTTCAACGACCGCGATAAAGGTCGTCATGGCCTGAAAAACGTTCATTGCAAACCGCAGGTTAGTAATTATCGCACCATAACAGCATTTATCGAAGAGATCGAAGACCGTAACGGTTTGACGTAGATGCTCCCGATCAGGAACTGAAGGTTGATGTTTTCCATGCGTATCAGAAGTGCGGCTCTCTCCCAAAGAAAGCTTTCTGCCAGAACTCCGGTTCTTGTCGGCCTGCTTGGAGCAACGGCCCTCGGACTGAGCGCCTGTGCACATCAGCTTCAACCTGTTCAGCCTGTATCCCAGCCCACAGTGGCCCATGATTTTATGGCTGCCACAGCCAATCCCATGGCGTCTCGTGCCGCTTCTGATGTTTTGCAGAAGGGTGGAAGCGCCGTTGATGCTGCCATTGCGGCCCAGATGGTTCTTGCCGTGGTGGAGCCCCAGGCTTCCGGTCTGGGTGGTGGTTCCACCATCCTGTACTGGGACAAGGCCGCTGATCGTCTGAGCTTCTTTGATGGTCTCGCCAGTGCGCCGTCTGGTATGCATCGGGACTACATGCATGACCGCAATGGCGTCCGGATTCCTGAAGCAATATTGCAGCGGACGGGCCGTGTCGTCGGCGTCCCTGGAACCTTGCGAACGCTGGCACTTTTGCATGAGCGCTATGGCAAGCTGCCGTGGAGCGATCTTTTCCAGCCAGCAATTTCAGCTGCCCGGGGTGGTTTTCCGCTTGCCGGATATTTGCATCTCGTCCTGACCGAACGTCCGGAGCTCGCGAAAGAACCGCAGTTTTCGGCATATTTTGATGGCAGCGGTCAGCCTCTGCCTAAAGGCACGATCCTGCACAATGCCGATCTGGCAGGTACGCTCGAACATGTGGCGCATGATGGAGCGGAGTATTTCTATACGGGCGCTTTTGCGAAAAAGCTGTCCTCTGCGGTTACGAGTGGCGCTTATCCCGGAGCGCTGTCTCCTGCGGATTTAAAGAACTACAAGGTGCGCGAGCGAGCCCCTCTGTGCGTTACGGCCTTTAATCGTCGCATTTGCTCCGCGGCTCCCCCGGTTGCGGGCGGACTGTCCGTTCTGCAACAGCTTGCCATTCTGGATCGTCTGAACATTGGTCAGTACAAGCCGGGCAGTGTGGAAGCCGCCCACTTGCTGCTTGAAGCCTCCCGTCTGGCCGAGGCCGATCGCCGGAAATATGCTGCTGATCCGGATTACACGCGAGTGGATACGGCAGCCATGCTTGATCCAGCGTATCTCGATCGCCGGGCAAAGCTTGTTTCAACGGGTGAAGCGGCCAGCCGCGTGGTGGCAGGGCAACTTGCCGGGAAGCTGGCGCTTTTGCCATCGTCCGACCCTATGACTGTGCCTGCAACAACGCATCTGTCCATCCGTGATGCATCTGGCAATGCGCTGTCTTTCACAACCACGATCAATTTGAATTTCGGATCGGATATCATTGTGGATGGTGTCGTCCTGAATAATGCCATCACGAATTTTGCGTCCCATCCTTTCGTGAATGGGCAGCCTGCGGCTAATATCGCAGCACCGGGGAAGCGTCCTATCACCACCATGTCTCCAACCATCGTCTTTGGGCAGAACGGGCAGCCTGAAGTCATCGTTGGTGCAGGCGGTGGTGCCCGGATTATTGACTCCGTCGTGCAGACGCTGGTGGGCTATCTGGCGTGGGGACAAAATATCCGCACGGCTATTGAGCAGCCTCGGATTGGCGCCCAGAACCATGCCGAGGAACTGGAGCAGGGCACATCTGCCGCCGGGCTTGCGTCCGCTTTGAGTGCCATGGGGCATCACCCGAAAATTGACGTCATGAATGCCGCCGTGCAGGGCATCACCATTCATCCGGACGGCCTTACGGGCTGGGGTGACCCGCACCGTGACGGCGTGGCCGTCGGTCAGTAATATCTGCCTCGATCTGCTGGAGACCACAATGAAGCTTTCTTTCCGCGCTGCCCTCAGCGCTGCCACACTCCTGTCTCTCGCGGCCTGCGCCGAACCTGCCCAGACTGCAAAGCCTGCAGTTGTGGCAGAGGTAGATCGTGCTCTGGGTGATGGCGGGGTCAGCGATTTTTACACACCGCCCGCTCAGGTGCCGGCAACGGTGGGTCAGATGATCCGCACGCAGCCGATTACCGATCGTCCGCTGCCGGAGAATGCAGGCCAGGCCGTGCGGACGCTCTACACGTCCATCAGTGGGGTGAATGCTCCTGATCCCGTCACGGTTTCCGGTCAGATCATCTTTCCCAAGGGTACGCCCCCTAAAGATGGCTGGCCTGTTGTGGCATGGGAGCACGGAACGACAGGGATTGCGGATATCTGCGCCCCATCCTGGCGGGGATATCTCTCCCGGGATCGTGCCTATCTGGATCATTGGCTGAAGGCGGGCTTTGCCGTTGTGGCCAGCGATTATCAAGGACTGGGAACACCGGGGCCGCATCCGTATCTGATGTACCGGCCGGAAGGCTACAGCGTTCTGAACGGGTTGCGCGCCGCTCTGGCTCAGTACAAGGGCACGCTTCAGAACCGTATCATTCTTGTTGGTCAGTCGCAGGGCGGTGGCGCTGCGTTGGGTACGGCGTGGCTTTCCCCGAAATATGCACCGGATCTGCATGTCCTTGGAACGGTTGCAACAGGCGTCGTAACGCAATTCAAGCTGCCGGATCATCCCAAGCATGAGCCGCTTCCACGCCTGAATGTCGAACCACCGCACATGGCTGCGGCTTTTGGTATCCTGACGATTGAGGGATCGCGGAAGAGCCTGCATCCTGAGGTGGATGTCCGTGCGAACATGACGGATAAGGGCAAAGATCTGTCTCATCAGGCCCGTCAGACCTGCCTTGGCGATCTGTTCCGGTATACGGAAGCGCATGATATCACCGAAGACAATGCGTACGCAGGTGATACATCCAGGCTCGAAGCTGACTTTCAGGACGCGTTCACCATCCCGGATGCGCACATGACGATGCCGGTTTTCGTAGGCACTGGTCTTGCCGATAATGAAGCTGGTGTGGCCCAGCAGTACAACGCTGTGGCGGCCATGTGTGACGCAGGCACGAACGTAACCTGGAAGACCTATTCGGGGCTGACTCACAACGGGGCAGTGAATGGCTCTGCGGCTGATTCTGTTCCGTTTGCGCTGGCGCTGCTGAAAGGCCATCATCCGAAAGGAAACTGTGCAACGATCAAGCCCGTTTCCGAAGTGGAGAAGGCATTGCCGGGAATTCGCTGGAACAACTGAGTTCTGTCGGCCTGTGCGTTCTCCCGTCTGGGAAAGGAACGTTTATGCCGACGCTTGAAATCTGTGTTGAAGATGCCGTTGGGTTGCAGACAGCCCAGCGGCCCGGCGTCTCGCGGATTGAACTGTGTTCCGCTCTGGCGCTGGGTGGCCTGACCCCTTCGGCAGGGCTGATGCACCTTGCTGCAAAATCCAAGGTTCCGGTTTATGCCATGATCCGCCCCCGAGAGGGCGGCTTTGTGTTTGCCGAAGCGGAAATTGATCAGATGCTGGCGGACATTGATGCCGCCCGTGCAGCAGGGCTGGCCGGTGTGGTTCTCGGCGCGTCTCTGGACGATCATACGCTCGATATCGCGACCCTGAAGCGTCTGTCTGAAGCCGCCGGTTCAATGGGCCGCACGCTTCACCGCGTCTTTGACCTCACGCCTAACCCGCTCATGGCCGTGGATCAGGCAGTTGAGTTGGGTTTTGAGAGAATACTGACGTCCGGGCAGGCAATTAGCGCCCCCAAGGGACATTCTGTTCTGAAGAATATTGTGCATCACGCCGCCGGACGTATCGAAATCATGGCGGGCAGTGGTGTGCGTGTCGGGAACGCGCGCGATCTTCTGCGCGACACAGGTGTCACCAGTCTTCATGCCTCCTGCCGGGGGCCATCTGTCGGGCAGGCCTGTCGCGTCTGGGACCTGGGGTTTGGGCGACTGGCATCCCGAACCAGTGGTCGCATCATCGACCAGATGCTGGCCATTCTGGCGGAGGAGACAACAGCGCAGACTGTCTGAGATGTCAGAGCTGGTGTGCGAGCGCTGCCCGAAGTTTCAGTGGCGTGTTGGTCACCAGAATATCAATCGGCAGAAAATGCGCCTGGTGCGCGCCTTCACTCGGTGAAACGGCATCCATTATTGCGGTTGGGCCGAGCAGATCTGTGACGATAACAGCGCCCTTTGCGTGGGCGGCTTGGAAAAGAGATGGTGGAGAATTTTGCGGGATATACGCTGCAAACTGTCTGCCAGCGGCCATTCCGGCATATGCTTCCAGATCCTGCGGTTGTGTGACGAGGACGGAAATGAGCGCCTTGGGGTCAGCAGCAAAGGCTTCCCGGGCCTGCTGTTTTTTGAATGTCAGCACCACAATCCGCTCTGACAGACCTCTCTGCTGAACGGGTTGCAAGGCATCATGAGGCGAGACATCTTTGATATCGAGCATCAGAAGGGCATCGGGTGTTGCAGCGGCCCATTGCAGCACCTTGTCGTAGGTAGGAACAGGGTCGCGGGGTGTCCCATGCCCATTCCTGAGTCGTAGCGTCGCGATCCTTGCATCGTTCAGGGCGCTGAAGAGGCCGTGCCCCGTTGTGACACGATCCACCTCTCGATCATGCATCAGCATGATGGTGCCGTCGGCCGTTTTGGCGAGATCAATTTCCATCATGAATGGACCTGCCTGATGGGTCTGGCGCATCTGGGTAAGGCTGTTTTCTGTTCCTGAAGGGCTGGTCCAACCGCGATGCGCACAGATTAACGGTCTGGCGCGCAGATAAGGTTTCAGATCCTGGGCCCTGACCATGGAAGAATACATGAGGCCAACAAGAATTGCTGTGCTTTTCGTCAGGACTGTCCTGCGTTGCATGGTCTGCCCTTCGAGCGAGTGATGTTTGGGTAAAATACAGGGTCTGTCAGGGCGATAAAAATGCTCTGGCTGCCTGCATTCTGTGCTGGCGGCTCCTATCGGGACTGGCTACAGAATTCAGTCCGAATTGCTGTGGAAAAGGAATAACCGGAATGACCGTTTCAGTCATGCTGTATGGCATCAAGGCTTGTGACACCATGAAGAAAGCCCGGCTCTGGCTGGACGATCATGGGATCGATTATGCGTTCCATGATTACAAGAAGGACGGGATCTCAGATGCTGTGCTGGAAGGCTGGGTTCGTCAGGTGGGCTGGGATGTGTTGCTGAACAAGGCTGGGACGACGTTTCGCAAACTGGCACCGGAGCAGAAGGACGATCTGACACAGGATAAAGCTGTGGCTCTGATGCTGGCACAACCTTCCATGATCAAACGGCCTGTTCTGGAACGTGCGGGTAAGATCGTGCGCGTGGGCTTCAAGCCTACTGAGTACGAAGAAACCTTTGCTGGCTGAACCTGCTGTTCAGGGCGTCAGGTTCAGCATCTTGATCTTGCGATGAAGTGTGGAGCGACTGATGCCAAGTGCGCGAGCCGCTGCGCTGACATTGCCCTGTGTCGTGGCGAGGGCCGAACGTATGACGTGGACTTCGGCTTTGCGGAAACTCAGCTCATCCTCTGAATCCAGGAAGTTCATCAGGGCAGGAAGATGCTCCAGTTCGCCTGCTGGCCAGTGCATACGCTCCCGGCTTGCATGGGTGGCACCCTGCACATGCCCATCGGCGTTCAGCGCGACCAGCGGCGTTGAACTTGCCGTCGCCAGCCCCAGCGTAATGATCGTCTCGTTTGGGAAGAATTCCCGGAACAGTCTTTCTTCGATTTTGCGTGCCGTGGTCGTCATTGTCTCCATCAGCAGGCCCGCAAACGGCAGGATATCGTTCCCTGCGAAAGAGCAGATGTTAAGGACGCCCGCCAGCTTTCCACTGGCATTGTAAAGCGGCGCGGCAATACCGGTCAGGCCCCGGAAGCACAGACGCCAGTGCTGGCTTTGCAGCACCATGACGGGCTTTTTTTCCTGCAGGCACGTTCCAATGCTGTTCGTCCCGGCATTGGCTTCATCCCAGAGGGCCCCGGCCTGAAAGCCCCAGCGACGGCAGCCGGTCAGATCTTCACGGCTGGTCTGACGTGACAGAACAACGCCGTTCGCATCCGCCAGCATCACGGTAAAGCCAAGTGCCATCACCATCGTATGCAGACGCTCCATTTCTGGCAGGGCATGCTGGATCAGAAGGCGCGTGCGGTTACTGATGAAACGCAGTTCCGGCGGGCTCAGAAGGCGCGTTTCCCACCGCTCCGCCGGGTCAAGATTGTAGCTGGTGGAGCACCGGATCCATGACTCGGACAGACCGGCCTGTGGCGTAATACCGGTCATGAGTGTCTCTCGTTTTTCAGATGTGTCTCAGAACTGCGACAGGTGACGACGATATAGTCACAATCGGGTGAAAGAGATCCGATCATGGATGGCATCGCGCGGGCTGTGGAAGGAACAAGGCTGTCAGAGTGCGTGACTGACCGGTGCCCGTGTCTTTCAAACGAAAGTTTCGTCCGCCGGTAGCTCTCGCCTTTCTGTTGTAACGCTCTTGGCGAGGGGTTGGATGCATGGATGAGAAACAAGCTTTTCAAGACAACCATCCGGCCGGCAGGGAAAGACCTGCGCAGCAGTTTTCTGCCCTCGCACAGTCATATGGGGGACGGATCATATCCTGCTCCTTAAGCGATTAAGAGAGACAAAATATTTCAGAAAAAGTGGTTTTCCATATTTTTGAAAAACGAGGTGTCATGTCTTCTTCTCTCCAGAGGGTGCTGTCTCCAGTAACCTCTATCCTGCTCGCGCTTGTGGGGCTGTTCCTGTTGGGTGGGGGCGGTTATCTGCTCGTGCTCGGTGGGTCCTGGTTCTATGCGCTGGCTGGTCTCGTCATGCTTGCGGCGGCTGCCGTCAGCCTGAAGAACCCGTCTCAGGCAGGCCGTATTTATGCAGGTCTGCTGCTGGTTGCCACGATCTGGTCTGTTGTTGAAGTCGGCTTCAACATCTGGGGGCTGGAAGTTCGTCTGTTCACTCTGGTTGGCATTGCCTGCTGGATGCTTCTGCCGTGGGTCTGGCGCTCCAATGCGTCCTGGGCTGCGGACAAGCGCGAACTGGCCGGTTCTGCGGCCATCGCCGTTGTGGCGATCGTTGCAAGCTGCTTCACGTCCTATTCCATCAATGGCACGCTTCCGGCAGAGCGTATGGCTGCATCTGGCCAGGTTGACGAAACCGGCAAGGACACGCCTGCTGCGGATTGGCCTGCTTATGGCCGGACGGTGGGCGGTGATCGTTACAGCCCGTTGGGTCAGATCACGCCTGCCAACATCAGCAACCTGAAGCGCGCCTGGGTTACCCAGACGGGTGACGTCCAGAAGGCTGACGAAGGTGTTGTGGCCGGTCCGGATCAAGGCCACGAGTTTAACCTCGAGGTTACCCCGATCAAGGTTGATGACACGCTCTACCTTTGCACGCCGCATAACTGGGTCATGGCCCTTGATGCCGCAACGGGCAAGGTGAAGTGGAAGTTCGATCCGAAGCCTGCTGCTGAAGATCTGGCTGCCAATGTTTATCTCGCCTGCCGCGGCGTCTCCTATTACAAGGCTCCGGACGACTATACCGCTCCTGATGGCTCCAAGGCCTGCCAGAAGCGTATCTTCTCCCCGGTTGGTGACGTTCGTCTTCTTGCTGTCGATGCTGAAACAGGCAAGCCCTGTGAAGACTTCGGCGAGCACGGCTTCATCTCCCTGCGCCAGTATCTTGGTCATGTGCCGCATGGCTTCCACTTCGTGACGTCTCCGCCGCTGGTGGTGAAGGATCGTGTGGTTCTTGGTGGCTGGATCTTTGATAACCAGGCGAACTTCGAACCGTCCGGTGCAATCCGTGCGTTCAACCCGATTTCCGGTGAGATCGAGTGGGCATGGGATGCCGGTCACAACCCGGAAAACTGGAAGCCCGGCCCGAACGACGAGCTGACGCGTGACACCCCGAATGCATGGGGCGTTTACACGGCAGATGAGAACCTCGGCCTGCTTTACCTGCCGATGGGTAACTCCCCACCAGATAACTGGGGTGGTTCACGCCGTCCGTTCGACGACGCAACCTCCAGTGCAACGATTGCTCTCGACATCGAAACCGGTGAGCGTCGCTGGACTTTCCAGACCGTGCATCACGATCTGTGGGACATGGATCTGGCCATTGGCCCGTCGATGGTTGATCTGCCAGGCCCGAACGGTGAAACCGTCCCGGCTCTGATCCAGACCACGAAGCGCGGTGAGTTCTTCGTTTTGGACCGTCGCACAGGCAAGCCTGTTCCGGGTTATCCGGTTGAGGAACGTCCGGTTCCGACTGCTGGTGTTGCTGCAGACGATCACGTGTCTCCGACACAGCCGTTTGCTGTTGGTCTGCCGTCTCTGACGCCGCCTGACCTGAAGGAAAGCGACATGTGGGGCGCGACGCTGCTGGATCAGATGATCTGCCGCATCCAGTTCCGTCAGTCTGCTTATGAAGGTCAGTTCACGCCGCCGCATGTTGGCAAGACGACAATCGTCTATCCGGCATTCTATGGTGTGGTTGACTGGCAGGGTGCGTCCATCGACCCGCAGCGCAAGCTGCTGATCGCCAACGCCAGCTACCTGCCGTTCCGTATCCGTTTGGAAAAGCGTAACCACGCTGAATCCGCGGGTATCCTGCCGAAGTGGGATGGCAAGGGTGACAAGCCTGAAGCCAAGGGCGATGCGCTTAGTGTCTCTCCTGACTACGGTACGCCTTATATCGCTTACACCAGCCCGTGGCTGAACCCGCTTCAGATCCCCTGCAAGGGACCAGTCTGGGGTACGATCACCGCTATCGATCTGGTGACAAAGAAGATTGTCTGGCAGCACCCGGTTGGTACGACGCGCGACACCGGTCCTTTCCGGACGCATAACAACCTTCCGCTTCCGACCGGCATGTACAACATCGGTGGCAGTGTCATCACCAAGGGTGGCGTATCCTTCATGGGTGCGACAGCTGACGATTACCTGCGTGCCTTTGATGTCTCGACCGGTAAGGTCATCTGGCGTGACCGTCTGCCGGCTGGTGGACAGGCAACCCCGATGTCCTATCAAATCGGCGGGAAGCAGTATGTTTTGATTGCCGCTGGTGGTCATGGGGGCCTTGGCACCCGCAGCGGTGACTATATCATCGCTTATACGATTGACGGACAGCAGGGCGCAGCCGCGCACTGATCTGACCGGATTACTGCTGGAGCGTGTCCTTTAGGGTATGCGCTCCACGCTCTACTTCTTCGACGGAAATAAATGTCATGTCTCGCAAAACCTGGACCGGAGGGTGTCTCCGGGCCCTGAGTATCCTATTGCCCGCGTCATCCCTTCTGCCAGCAGTTGCGGTCCATGCAGCCGATATTCCACTGGCCATCATCGGCCCGCACGAATACGACCTGCCGGTAGATTTCAAACCTTTCAACGTGCTCGTGCAATACGGAGACGGGAACGTTGCCGGCAATACCTATGACAGTGGTGGCCGGCGTCAGCCCACAGGCGGAAGCCACACTTGGGCAGGCATGACGAAGTACGTGCATTTCCGCAGCTTCGATGCTCTGCCGCATGTCGGTTTTGCGTTTGAAGTCATTCAGTCGGAAAGCTTCGTTCTGGCACAGGGCAAGGATTACGGTGGCCTCGGTCCGACAATCGTGGGCCCTGCTGTCTGGTTCAAGCCGAATGCTCACAGCACCTTCGGTATCCAGACCTTCATGCAGACGCCAGTTGGCACACGGGATGCGTTGTCCCCGAGCTACTGGTCAAACCTGTCCAGCTTCATGTTCGATTATGAATGGAAGCATTTCAGCTTCGATGGCGATCTGGGTGCAATTGTAGCATCCACGAAGCACAAGACAGGCGAGCACAGCTACTCGCCAGGGACGGTCTTTCATTCCAACCTGCGTTTCAGCTGGAAAGCGAGCAAGATTGTTGAGCCGTTCTTTGCATTCGACTGGCAGAACACAGCCGGAATGCGGGACAACACTGCCAACAGTTGGGTCAGTGAATCCAGTGGGCGTGAAGTCGCACTGGGTGTGGGCGCCATGGTCAATATTTCCAAGCGCGTCTCATTAACTGGTCGGTATTCTCATTCTGTCGATGGCAGAAACGTGCCTGAGACGAATGCGTATTACATGAAGCTTGTCTATCTCTGGTAAAGATGGCTTATCCCGTCTGAGCAGTATTCTCGGACGGGGTGCCGCCTCCTAGAGGCCCAGTGTTTGCCGGGCAAGGCAACACGCTGCCAGATCCCACGCAGCACAGCCGACACTCTTGAAAAATACCGGACCTTCCGGTTTTTCTTTGCCGGATAGGTAAGCGGCCAGAGGTTGGACCTCTTCCCAGTTTTTCCCTGCCTGAATGATGTCTCCCGCCTCTGACGGTGCACCAACGGGATCATCCACAATACAGGTACTTCCGTTGACGATGGCCGGACCAATTTCAATCATTTCCGGTCGATAAGCCCCCACACCAATAATCAGTCGCGTAGACTTTGGCGGCGCGTCGTACAGAACACTTTGGCTGCTGGTCACGGTGACGACCACATCCGGGTCGCAGGCTTCGTCATCGTTGCGAAGCCTCAGGGCAGGGTATGCGTCGCTTCCTGTCAGCGCGGCTACGCTCTCACGGGAGCGGCCACGAATGTAAACCGTGAGGCCCGGATAAAGCACATTCAGCGCTTCCAGATGAGCTTTGGCCTGTACGCCTGTACCAATGAGAAGAACCGTTTCCAGAGTGTCTGGGCGAAAGCAATCCAACCCCAGCATGGAGATGGCGGCGGTTCGTCGCTCCGTTGTAGCAACGCCGTCCAATGCGAACAGAAACTGTCCATCGACAGCATCCATGCACATGACTTGCCCCTGAATAGCAGGAAGGCTGCGTGCGGAGTTGCCAGAATAAAGGGTCAGAAGTTTTGTCGTGAGAATATCAGGCGCGCACGCAACCATGGACATGACCGTCCCGGAGCGATCAAGCGTTGGCACAACCATGCGTTCAGGACAGGAGATCTGCCCGGCATGATAGTCCTGACCTGCTTTCCGAAGTGTTTCTACGAGAGCGGGAAAGGGGAGCAGTTTTCGCGTTTCGGCGGCGGTCAAAGTCTTCATGGAGCACCTTCCTGCTGTTGTCTGGAAGATGCCCCGTTTTGGCTTGAAGATGAAGGGATGGCGAGAGAGCGTCCCTGTCTGGGTTAAGCAGCAGCTTTTGGACGGAACCGGGCTGTCGAGATATCGCATTCGTAAGCGGCCGCGACCGAATAAGGATCAAGCGCCAGCTCATCGACAGCATCGAGAATGCGTTCGACTTTGGCATCATCCATCAGCACGCTGAAGTTCAGGCGCGTCCAGCCGGGCTTCTCGATTTCCTGCCCAGATAGAATGGCCTGACGAATTGCATCTGAGGCCGCTTCGTCAATGTCGAGCAGGCGATGTGCATACGGTCCTGCACAAGCGCATCCGCCACGCACCTGAATGCCGTAGCGGTCCGACAGCATGCGCGTGAAAAGCTGCTGGTGGATGAAGCCACCTGTGCTTTCGTCCCGGACCTGGAAGGAGAAGATGGGCAGGGCTTCAGCTGTGGCGTGACCAAGAATGCGGATATTCGGGTTTTTGCTCCAACGGGCAACGGCGCGGGCGCGAAGTTCCGCATTGCGGTCGCTCATGAAAGTCTGGCCGATGACGTCCTTGACGATGAAGGCCAGTGCCGCGCGGATGTCTCCGACCACATCTGGTGTTCCACTCTCTTCGAGAGCCGCAAGGCTGGTGGTGTAGTCATGGTTCCAGGGGGACACGAACCGCACAGTTCCTCCGCCTGGAAGAACCGGGCCGCACCGCGTCACTACGTCATTGCGGACGATCAGGACGCCTGAGGCTGCCGGGCCACCGATAAACTTGTGACAGGACACTGCCACGGCATCTTTTTCGAAAGGCGTGCCCGGCTTCATGTCGATGGGAAGATACGGAGCGGCACCCGCATAATCCCAGATCGCCAGAGCCCCGTGCTTTTTCAGAAGTTCCGTTACGGCATCTACATCCGTCATGATGCCGGTGACGTTCGACGCTGCGGAGAAAGAGCCGACTTTCAGGCGCCCTTCGTCGCAGGTGATTAATGCCTGTTTAAGAATGGCCAGATCTGGACCACCATTCTCGGCTTCCGGGATCTCGATGATCTCGGCGCCACTTTCCCGCCAGGGGAGGATGTTGGAGTGATGCTCATACGGGCCAATGAAAATGATCGGACGATTTCCAGCAGCACAGCGGGCAGGGATTTCCAGCAGATGTACGAGACGGTTCAGGCCTGCTGTTGCGCCGTTGCCCATGAAAATGGTCGTGAAACGATCCTTTGGGGCATGGCAAAGCCGAGCAATTGCGTCACGGGCGGCATTCCGCATTCGCGTCATGTACGCCCCACACAAAGACGCTTCAGTGTGGCTGTTGGCATAGTAGGGAAGAACTTCGTTCATGACGAATGTTTCGACCTGAACAAGCGCGCGGCCTGAAGCGACATAATCTGCATAAAGAAGCGACTGAACACCAAAGGGGCTCATGAACTTCGTGCCGTCTCCAAGGACGCCCTTGCGGAGGGCGTCGCGGCCACCTGCACGGAGCATTTTCTCAAATTGCTCCAGCGCTGTTGCACTGTTGTCGAGACTGCCGATCGTTTCCATGATGCCCTGTCCTCTTACCTGATCTCGTCAGAGGAAAATATCTCAATGGCGGATAGGAAACTGTCTCTTTCTTGTAGACGAAAACCGGTTTTTTGTTGTCATTTACATCATTATGAGCAGAATCATCGATCAAACGGACCGTGCCATCCTTCGCATTCTCCAGAAGCAGGGGACGCCGTCCCAGCGTGAACTGGCTGAACAGGTTGGCCTTTCCCAGAATGCCTGCTGGAGGCGCCTGAACGCCCTGCGGGAAAGTGGAATCATCAGCCACGATACCGTCCGTCTCAATGCTCAGGCGCTTGGCCTGACATTGACGGTCTTTGTGCTGATGAGGACACGTCATCATTCACACGAATGGTTTGAAACGTTCCGCAAAGTGGTCGTTTCGATCCCAAACATCGTTGATTTTTACCGGATTGCCGGTGAGTATGATTATCTTCTCAAGGTCGTGGCATGCGACATGAACGATTTCGACCGTGTCTATCAGCAGATCATCAGCAAGGTCGAGCTGGATGCCATCACCTCATACATGACCATGGAAACCCTGGCAGATAACCGGGATCTTCCAGTCTGACACAGACCACGGACAAGGACACTTCATGACCCAGACAGATCAGCTCGCCCAAAGTCTCCGGACGAGACATGTTGTCATGATTGCCTTGGGCGGGGTGATTGGTGCTGGGTTTTTCATCGGCTGCTCGGCTGCCCTGTCGATGGGTGGACCAGCCGTCATCGTGTCATACGTTCTGGCGGGACTTCTGGTCTGGCTTGTAAACGGCATGATGCGAGACCTTGCTTCACAGACACCAGGGCGTGCGTCCTTTCTCGGACAGATCCGCCATGCTCTTGGGGATCGCTTCGGTTTTGTCGCAGGCTGGACCTACTGGCTGACCTGGGTGACGGTCATTGGCGTTGAAGCCATCGCCGTAACATCCATGCTCGCGCCCTATATCCCGGTTCCCTATGCCGTTCTGGAACTCCTTATTCTGGGCGTGATGACCGCCATCAATCTGTTGTCTGTCAAAGGGTACGGTGAGTTCGAGTACTGGTTTTCAGCCATCAAAGTGGCTGCCATCGTGCTTTTCATCGGAATTGGTATCTGGGCGTTCGGGGCGCATTCCATCCCCGTGCAGGAAAACCTGTTTGCGCATGGCGGTATTATGCCTCACGGCTTAATGGCGCTTCTCGCCGTTATTCCAACAGTGCTTTTCTCGATGGGTGGGAGTGAAATTGCGACGGTGGCCGCAGTTGAGTCCGACAACACGGAAGTGAACATTGCCCGCGCAACACGGACCATTCCTCTTCGCATTGGTGGCTTTTACCTTGTTACCATCTCGATGATTCTGTGCCTTGTGCCCTGGAGTGACATCGTACCTGGACAGTCACCATTTTTGTTGGTTCTGAACCGGTTTCATGTGCCTTTCGCCGGGTTGGCAATGGGCATTGTCATTCTCGTAGCGGCGCTTTCCAGCCTGAACTCCGGGATTTACGTCACCTCGCGCATTCTGTTCGAACTGGCTGAACAGGGAGATGCTCCTGCAGTCTTTCTGGCGGTTGAGCCTAAAACGCAGCTTCCCCGTCGCGCGCTTCTCGCCAGTGTCGGAAGTGCCATTCTTGTGGCGGTGACAGCTGTTCTGTCGCCGGGCGTTATTTTTGCTGTTCTTGTCAGCCTCACAGGCGGGTTCATGCTTTTCAACAACGCCCTGCTGGTTCTGGGACGGTTGAAGCTGATGCCTCAGAAAGCATTTGGGGCCTATGTGGCGCTTGCGCTGATTGGTCTGGCGATCATTGCCATGATGATTCAGGCTGAGACCCGTTCACAAATCGAAATGGGCGCTTTTGCGATTGTTGTCATCCTGTTGGCAGAGCGTTTTCTGCCACGAGGGAAAAAGATTCAAAACAGCACGCCCTGAGCAGGTTTGTGGGGAACATCCGTCCCCATATCTTTCAGGATCCATGCGCGCAGGACAGCTAGAATGGCGTCTTGATCGTTACGAGACAGAGGCTTCCCTGCGGGAATTCCATGCCACTTCGCCAGACATCCCCGGCAGCATGAGCCCGTTGCATGCTGTGCGATGAAGACCGGATGCCCTCGCATCGGCGTCTGCTTTCCGTCCTGCGCCGGCCATGCAGGTGCCAGACGATCCCGGATGAAGGCTGTGCCATGTTCCATGACAGCATCCAGCCCACGATTTTCCAGATAAAGGCGTGCCTGTTCATCCAGATGAAACCGTGCCCGAAAACTGGACTTTTGAAGTCGGAGGAGAAGATCCTGAGGAGCAGAACCGGTCAAGACGGACCAACCTTCTGAAAATACATAAAAAAATGCTGTGAGGGCTGCTGCACCCTCTGTGAGAACATCTGTTCTTACTCCATATGGTGCGGCATGGACGCTTTTCCGAGACGCACCCGAACTGATTCTTCAGCCAATGATATGGCTGCCATGCCAGTCCTGTCGCCGCTTCAGGTTCAGGATCTGTTCATGGCCCGGCTGGATGAGATCTGCGGACGGTTTGAAGAATGGAGTTTTCCTCTCGCGGTAGAGGGGCAACTGGGCGATGTCGCGCCTAATGCGTACAAGAAATATTATCAGCTTCCTCTGATCGACCCGCAGCTTGGAACGTCCATCTCTCTGGAAGCAACCAAACTGGTTCTCGCAGCGGCAGATGTGCGCGCTGGAGATCATGTGCGAGTGACAGGTTTTCTGCGCGCTCGTCATCTGCGCGGGCAGGTTGCCCTGCGGTTTGAAGTGCTTACCGTTGAGCCGCATGACCCTGGTCGCCAGAAAGTGGATCGGGCAGAGCGATCCCTGCTGGATGTTCTGAGAGGGTTGAACTGGCAGTTTCAGCCCTATCCCGAGCGCCGGGACGCCAGACTGCTTCTGATTCATTCTGCATCTTCCAATGCGCTGGTTTCGGAAGATTTTCTTCAGGCACTGGGGGGCGGGTGGCGTCCGGAGCGTATTCGAGCACTCCCCGTGGCCATGACGGATCCACACCGCATTGCCGATGCCATCGGTACGTGTCGGGAAGACATTATTGTCCTGATCCGTGGCGGTGGAGATGCTTCTGATTTCGCGGTGTTCGAGCATCCGCTCGTGTTGGAAGCGCTCTCCAACTGTGTGGCGCACCGTGTTCTGGGCGTCGGACATACTGCTAATCGGACACTGGCGGAACGGCTGGTGGATCATTCTGCAACGACGCCTGCGGATGCGGGGCACTATATTCGCAAGATGAGCGGTCGTGTGTGGCAGCGGCAGGAGGAGGAGCGTGCGCAGCAGGAAGAAATTGTGGCACTCCGGGAGAGTGCAACGTCCATGGCCGCTATTCCGGTTGGGGCACCATTGGGAGTTCGCTTGCGGAACGGCCTGATTCTGCTGGCTCTGGGCCTATTGGCCGGTCTGGTTCTGGCCCGTATCCTCTAAAAATCAGAGGAACGTTTGTAATTCTGGTGCAACGTTTTCCAGATCGCTCCGCCCCTTTTCAGAGAGCAGAGCGATGACGCGTGCTACATCTCGCAGTGCGCACTTGGGATGGCGAATAAACCAGGCACAGAACCCATTGAAAGAAAGGCCTTCCGGTGTATCGGTGGCTGGAAGGGGCGGGAGATCCAGAGAAATCTTCTCGTCGGCGACCACGAAGTGAAACAACGTGTCGGCAAGGCTGCTCTCGTCCTCGAAAACAAATGTGTTGGCGTCAATCCAACGTATTTTCAGGACGGGGCGGAGAAGAGACTGGTTCGCCAGTTGAACAGGATGTCCGTTTAAAGACGCGAGCATGAGGATTTCAGGATGGCTGTCTTGATAGATGGCGGCCAGTTTTTCCGTCGTTTGTATGTTCTGATCGTTTGATAAGCCGGGAAATCCATCTTCACCGACGAGCAGAAAATTGCCTGCTCCGTCCCGAATAAAACCAGTCCGTGTGCGTGTTGGCAGAGGAGCCGTCTGAGGTGTCAGAAGAAGACGTTCTCTTGCGGATGGCAGGACACGATGAAAAGAAAATCGCTCGTGCTGGCCATGGTCCGGCATGGAACTTCCTGCATCCGGAAGCGCGGGTAAGGCCATGGAAGGATCTTGGTGCAGCCGATCCAGAAGGTCTGCCAGCCCTCGATAGGCTTGTGCATCCATAAAGTCATGCCGGATTACGGACACATCAGGCAGTCTCCGTCTCGGAGAGAGATCTTCCTCATCCCGGCAGAAATAATGTTCGGCAAGGTGAGGGGGCATGTCCGGGTCTCCCGCCCAGACATAATGAAGAATGCGCGCTCCTTCCCACGAGACGGGGAGACCTGGGCCAGCCTGATCGACTGGTGTGCCATCTGGGCGGACAATGCGTTGGGGAGAGAAATCCGGAGACAGAACGTCCATCAGGACCGGGAGATTTTCTGTCTGTGCAAATAGCCGGGCCATTCCATTGTCAGGGAAGGTGGAAGCACTGCGGTAGGAAGATGCCTGAATCACAGATCCGGCCGGGACTGGCTCGAGAGGTTTGCCGTAAACGCACCAGTTAATGGCAATGGCATCAGCATCTCCTGCCGTCACAAGGAGATTGTCCAGCGTTGTGTCCGGATCGAGGAATTCATCAACGTCCAGAACCAGCAGCCAATCCTGTTCCCGCCCTACCAGACGAACGGCTTCGGCTGTCAGAACCTGACGAAGCTCATGAGGGGAGAGGTCATCCGTTCTGGCGAATTCATGAAATTCAACCGGGCCGATATGTTCTGCGGTGAGGGCGATGGCCTGCGTATTGTCTGTGGAGCCCGCATCGAGCACGAGAATGCGCTCGAACCCAAGTGCCAGATGCCATAGCAGCCACTCCTTCAGGAGAGGAGCGGCATTATGGGTCAGAACGGCGCAGGCTGCACTTGGCATAATGGTATGTTTCCGTGGTGGCTGGTCAGCGTACGTCCACACGGATCAGCGGATGCTGGACCGATGGATCGGTGAGAGCATGCATCTCGATCTGGATAGGCTGGGCGCCCGCCGTGCTGATTCTGTGGGCGACTGGTTCCAGATCCGTTTGTGTAGCCTCCGTCATGGCCTTGGCCTGCGCTGCCGGATCAGACTGGAGCGGAACCAGAAGCCTGACGATGAACAGGACGTTTTCCTTGCGGGCCAACGCTGACTTAACAGCCTGATCCACAACAGGTCCGTACTCGGATTCCGGAGTCCCGCCCTCGATCTGCAGGAATGGCGGTTTCGCTTTCGGGGCGGGGGGCGGTGGCGGGATATATGGCTGGGGCGGTTTGCCAGCCTGCGGGTTGAACGTGCGCTGATCAACCAGTTTGCACCCGGCAAGCAGGGGCGTAGCCAGCAGGATGCAGCCTGCCAGAGAAAGGGCGCGTGGAGCCATGATGCCTCGGGGCGAACGAAAATGTCGGACAAATGCAGCCATATTGCGCGGGACCGTCGCAGGAACGGAGGGTTTCGGCAAGATTAAGAGCATCAAGTTCATGAAAAACTATGCCAACCCCCTGTTGCTTCGCTGTGGCGGTGCTATGGAAGAAGCCCTTTCGTCAGAATAGCGGAGTAGGCAGGCATGGCGGTAAAAATCGCAATCAACGGTTTCGGACGTATCGGACGTCTCGTTCTGCGCGGCATCATTGAGAGCGGTCGTACGGACGTTGAGGTCGTAGCTATCAACGATCTTGGCTCGGTCGAAGCAAACGCACACCTTCTGGTTTATGACAGCGTCCATGGCCGTCTGCCAGGCAAAGTCCGTGCTGAAGGCAATACGCTCATCATTGAAGCAAACGGCCGCACCTATGGTCCGATTACCGTTTCTGCCGAGCGTGATCCGTCCAAGGTTCCATTCGAAGGCATTGATGTTGCCATGGAATGTACGGGCCTCTTCACCACGCGTGAAAAGGCTGCTGCCCTGCTGGAAGCTGGTGCAAAGCGCGTCATCGTCTCCGCTCCTGCAACGGATGTGGATGCCACCATTGTTTTCGGTGTGAACGACGACGTTCTGACGCCGGACATGAAGGTCATTTCCAACGCATCCTGCACCACGAACTGCCTTGCCCCTGTCGCTTACGTTCTGGACGAAGCGTTTGGTATCGAGCGCGGCTACATGGTCACGATTCACTCCTACACCGGTGACCAGCGCACGGTGGACACCCTGCACAAGGATCCCCGTCGTGCCCGCGCTGCGGCCCTGAACATGATCCCGACGTCCACGGGCGCTGCGAAGGCTGTTGGTCTGGTTCTGCCGCATCTGAAGGGCAAGCTGGACGGCACGGCGATCCGCGTTCCGACGCCGAACGTCTCTCTTGTCTCTCTCGACTTCGTGCCGAAGACCGCTCCTGCTTCCGCTGAAGCCGTGAACGAAGCGATCCGTGCAGCGTCCGAAGGCAAGCTCAAGGGCGTTCTGGACTACAACACGGCACCGCTGGTCAGCACGGATTTCAACCACTCTCCTGCGTCTTCCACGTTCGATGCAACACAGACGGCTCTGGTCGATGGCGGCCAGCTCGTTCGCATCTGCGCCTGGTATGACAATGAGTGGGGTTTCTCCAACCGCATGGCCGACACGGCTGCTGCTTTCGGGAGCCTCTGACCCATGGTTTTCCGCACGCTCGACACCCTGGAGGCACGCGGCAAGCGCGTGCTCGTCCGGGCTGATCTGAACGTGCCGATGCATGACGGCGTCATCACTGACGCCACGCGCATCGAGCGCGTTGCCCCGACCATCAATGAGCTTGCCGGTAAGGGCGCGCGCGTTGTGGTCCTCAGCCATTTCGACCGCCCGAAGGGCAAGGTCGTTCCTGGCATGTCCCTGCGTCCGATTGCTGAAAAGCTTGGGGAAGTTCTGGGCAAGCCGGTTGGTTTCGTTCCGGAATGCGTAGGTCCGACTGTTGAAGCTGCTGTTGCGGCTCTCAATGATGGGGAAGTGCTGGTTCTGGAAAACACGCGCTTTCATGCGGGTGAAGAAGCCAACGATCCAGAATTCGCCAAGGCGATTGCGCAGAATGGCGATATTTTCGTCAATGATGCCTTCTCGGCAGCGCATCGCGCCCATGCCTCTACCGAAGGTGTGGCGCATGATCTTCCGTCTTTCGCCGGGCGGTTGATGCAGGCCGAGCTATCGGCTTTGTCGGCTGCGCTGGAAAACCCGGAACGTCCGGTTGGTGCCATCATCGGTGGCTCCAAGATCTCCACGAAGCTGGATCTGATTGGCAATGTTATCGCTAAGGTGGACACACTGTTCATCACGGGGGCCATGGCCAACACGTTCCTGGCGGCAGAAGGCATGAATGTCGGCAAGTCCCTTCAGGAAGCGGACATGCACGAAACAGCTCGCAAGATTGCGCATCTGGCGCAGGAAAAGGGCTGTGAAATCATTCTGCCAGTGGATGCCGTTGTGGCGCGCGAATTCAAGGCCGGTGCAGAAACCGAAACCTGCCTGATTGGCGAAGTGCCTGCCGACGCCATGATCCTTGATGCTGGTCCGCGCACTGTTGCGCTGATCAACGAGCGTCTGGCTACGTTGAAAACGCTTGTCTGGAACGGCCCACTCGGGGCGTTTGAGATCGAGCCGTTTGATCGTGCAACGGTTGAGGTTGCACAGGAAGCTGCTCGCCTGACGCAGGAAGGCAAGCTTCGTACTGTGGCAGGCGGTGGAGACACTGTTTCTGCGCTGCGTCACGCCGGTGTTGCTGGACAGATGAGCTACGTTTCCACGGCGGGTGGTGCGTTCCTGGAGTGGCTGGAAGGGAAAATCCTTCCAGGCATCGAGGTGCTTCGCACAACCGGACACCAGCTTGGTCTGGACTGAGTTCTAAAAAAGCGGGGAGAGCAATCTCCCCGCTTTTTTTGTAGCCGCATTTACGGAAAAAAGATTTCCTCAATGCTACGGCCGAAAAGCTGTGAAATCGTGAATGCCAATGGCAGGCTCGGGTCGTAACGCCCTTTTTCAATGGCATTGACTGTTTGTCTTGATACCGCCAGCGCTGCGGCCAGATCGGCCTGGCTCCAGCTTCGTTCTGCCCGAAGTTCCTTGAGGCAGTTGTTCATCGATAGCGCCTTTGGGCGACAAGGCCCCCGATCCACCAGAGGGTTCCCATGATCGGCCAGACTGCAAAAGCTCTGAGCTTTGGTAACCCGGCACTTTCGGCAAAGCCCCAGCCGAAGGTCAGTAGAGCGGTTCCCAAAAATGACATTGCAATGGCATCCAACTGAATCCGACGTTGTAATTCATCCATTCGCCAGATTGCACGCATGATGACCCATGCGGCTGTCACCGCTCCCACCATGGGCGTGAGTGCCAGTATTATTCTTGTTAAAGGTGCAGGGTGGAGTGCCTGTTGCAGATAATTGGCTCCGAACAGCAGCACAAGATACAGCGCGAGCGCGCTACCGAGTTCGATGAGATATTGACGACCATACAACATGTCTGAGCCCTCCTGATGTAAAGCAAGCTTTACTTTTTAGGCTCGAATGTCAAGTAAGCTTTACAAAATATTCATTTCAGATACCTGCTCGGATCACGTTTTGTGACGTCACGAAACTTTCTAATTTTTTCAATTGTAATTGGAGGCTTTGACCCAGCACACTGTTTTCAGCTCCCCGTCGTGCTGGAATCCGCCTGATGCGCCTTCTGCCTATGCTGATGAAGTCTTTTCCACTGTTCGCTCTGGCAGTAGGAACATGCAGTGCGTTCGCTGCAGAAACTGTGCAGCCAGCTTCGGCGACGAAAAAGCCGTTCTCAGCGTTTACGCATCCTTTTAATGCTTCTCTGTCTCAGGACGCATCGGCTGACCCGCGGCAAGGAGCGGCGCTGATGCGCGGTTTGGAACACCACCGGGCGGACGTTATCGCGCAACAAATGACTTCAGGTTTCGGCGCGGCACCAGTCCCTGATGAGAATATTGAAGGTCCTCAGGATTCAGCGCAGTCCGATGCCTATGTGAAGCCCGATTTCTTTTCCAACAAAGTCGGCGAAGTCAACGATGCCGCTGCGGAAAATCACCCTGATCAGCATCGTAAAGGCGGCGGCGCAATGGCGGGCGGGCTAGCTTTGGCCGTGCCTCTCTCCCAATAAGCCCCTGTTCGGTCAATTAGGGCGATGCATATAAATTGAGTGGCTCAGGCAAGGGCTTCTCGTAGGATATGAATGGCAGCCTCAGGAGCTTCAATATACACATGGAAATGGGTGTGAGCTTTTGACCAATGAAGATGCAGCCTGACGCTTTTTAGGCAGCGTTCAACATAGTTCGAAAAATTGGCAGTCTTTGTTTTGGTAGACGATGCTTGCGAAGGCCTGTTGTGCCTTCCGAGGCGGGACATAGAAAGGCGTAAGCCATCCAGGTCTGCCCTCCTCGGGAGAGGATTGGGCTTCGTCATATAAAAAGGGCTGCCAACACTTCTGCTGGCAGCCCTCTCTCTAAAAAGCTTTTCTTATCAGGCCTGGAGGCCATTCTCGCGACGACGAAGTTCAACTTCGGCCGACATAGCCTTCTGAAGCTTCTCCATGGCGCGTGCTTCAATCTGACGGATCCGTTCACGTGACACGTTGTAGTGGTGAGAAAGATCTTCCAGCGTAGATGGCTCTTCCTTGAGGCGACGCTCTGCCAGAATGTGGCGTTCGCGCTCATTCAGGGTCATCATGGCCTGATCGAGAAGAGCTTTACGACCGCTGAATTCTTCTGAAGCCGCGTAAGTCTGCTCCTGGTTTTCGTTGTCGTCCACTAGCCAGTCCTGCCACTCGCCTTCGCCATCGATGCGCAGGGGCGCATTCAGGCTATGGTCCGGGGCGGCAAGACGCTGGTTCATGGATACCACGTCCTGTTCCGGAACGCCGAGCGTGGTGGCAATGGAATTCACCTGCTCGGGCTTCAAATCACCATCATCAATCGCCTGCATTTGCCCTTTCAGGCGACGGAGATTGAAGAACAGCTTTTTCTGCGAAGCTGTCGTACCGATTTTAACCAGTGACCAGCTGTGCAGGATATACTCCTGCATGGCGGCACGGATCCACCACATGGCATAGGTTGCAAGGCGGAAGCCACGCTCCGGGTCGAAGCGGCGGACAGCCTGCATCATACCGATGTTGCCCTCACTGATGAGTTCATTCACCGGGAGGCCATAGCCGCGATAGCCCATGGCAATCTTGGCCACGAGACGAAGGTGAGACGTCACCAGACGGTGTGCCGCACTGGTGTCTTCATTCTTGCGCCAGGCACGGGAGAGATCGAGCTCTTCCTGCGGCGTCAGAAGGGGGAATTTGCGGATTTCCTGGAGATAACGGGTCAGGTTGTTTTCAGGACCCACGGAGATGACAGCTGGAGATGCCATGGTCTTCGATTCCTTTCGCCCGGGGGTGTGCCTGGCTCGATGAGGAGTAGACTCATACGAACTGGCAGAGGCAAAGTTCCTCACACCCAGGTGACGCATTGGGAAGGACTATCACGTCCCCAGCCGCTTACCCCCAGATTGGGCAGTGCACGGTGGTACGATCCGTTCCGGCGGCGCGTCAGCTCGTCGGATAAATAAGTTTATGACAGGTGGAACCGAAAAGGTCAAGAACTTTCAGAGGTTGAGCCTGTCAGGCGCATTTTCAAGGTCTGGAAGTCTTCAGGAGGCGCAGTTTCGAAAGAAAGTGGCTTTTTTGTTCGAGGATGAATGAAGCCGAGTCGGGCAGCATGGAGAGCCTGACGTGGGAAATCGAGGGCCGCTTCTTTCGCATCCTGAGGTAAACCGCGGGCTGCGGCCGGAATACGACGCAGATACACGGGGTCTCCGAGCAGAGGGTGTCCTGCCTGTGAGAGATGAACACGAATCTGGTGGGTTCGCCCAGTGGCCAGTTTGCATTCGATCAAAGAGACGCTTGCATGGATCGGCTCCAGAAGTTTGAAGCGCGTGAGAGCGGTTTTTCCGCCTGACTGAACGACCGCCATGCGCTTGCGGTCCTTCTTGTCCCGCCCGATGGCACCGTCAAATTCGCCGGATGAGGGCAGTAGACCCCAGGCAAGGGCCATGTAGGCACGATCTATGTCGCGCGCAGCGAACGCTTCAGACAGGGCGTTATGAGCCATGGCATTCTTGGCCACCACCATCAGGCCTGATGTGTCCTTATCGAGGCGATGTACGATTCCGGGGCGTTTCTCGCCGCCAATGCCTTCAAACCCTTCGCCGCAATGTCCGAGAAGGGCATTGACTAGAGTGCCGGTTTCGTTGCCGGGCGCAGGATGCGTCACGAGCCCGGCCTGCTTATCCAGAACGATCAAGTCCCGGTCTTCATATAAGATCGTCAGGGGCAGATTTTCCGCCAAGGGACGAGCCGGAAGTGGGGTAGGGAACGAAAGCACAAGCTCCATCCCGTCGCGGAGTGTATCGGCGGGCTCATTGACGATCTGGCCGTTGCGGGTCAGATGACCCTCTTCGATCAGGGTCTTGACCCGGGAGCGGGAAATCGTGCCGATGGCGTCAGCAAGGGCGCGATCAACGCGTTGGCCGGCCAGGCTGGCATCAACAACAAGACGGAACGGGGTTTCAGGATCTGACATGAATCAGGGTTTAGCTGAGGATCAAGCGGGCAGCGAGTCAGGGACACCGAAAGCGTTGCTCGGCGCCGTCATTATCATGGGGGTTATGATTGTCGCCGGCGTGGCGGTCATGATTGGTGTGATCGCCCATCGCGTTATGCATCCGCATCATGATGTCAGTGTTTCCGCGCCGCCATCCGGGTCTCCGACGCGCCTTGCGTTGCCCTTGGGAGACGGAGAACACATTACGGCTGTAACTGCACGACCGGACGGCATGATGGCTGTAACATTAGGGCGCCCGGGCGCTGAACGCGTTCTCTTGTGGAGCCCTGAGGCAGGTCGCGTCATGGCAGAACTCGATTTTGGAGTGCCTCCAAGCGCCCCGTAAGGTCTCTCGCCTGAACATTCCAGTTCCTGATGCGTTGTTACTGATAAGATCATATCAGGACAGACATCATGGGACGCATTATTGACGCCGCTCTGGCTGCGGGAACAGTTTTCGGGGCTCAATATCTCGGCCGGGAGATCAGCCCGGCCGAAGATGGCTCAACCCGGCGCTGGTATCACCATCTGAACAAGCCAGAATTTTCGCCGCCAGCGCCTGTGTATGCCGTGGTCTGGACCCTTCTGGACGGCCTTCTGGCATGGTCCGGCTATCGTCTTCTGCGGGCTGAACGCTCCTGCGCGCGGACCGCAGCGCTGTGGCTCTGGGCTGTCTGTGTTGCTGGTGTAGCTGGCTTTCCGTTTGCAGTTTTCCGGAAGCGGCGTCTGGATGCAGGATTGGCGATCTGCATTGGTCTGGTCGTAACGTCAGGCGCGTCGATCTGGACGGCAAAAAAAGCTGATCCGGCCGCAGCTAAGCTACAGATCCCGTTTTTCGTGTGGCTGACGTTTGCGGTGTTTGTTCAGGAAGAAGTCTGGCGCCGCAACTGAGTGGCGTCTGCCCCACCGAGGATTGATTGCATCAGCCCGGGAAAGCGTTCTTCAAGTTCCTGAAGGCGAAGGGAGTTATGGTGCTGCACGCCTTCAATTCGGGTGTGCAGAACCCCGCTTTCTCTCAAAACCTGAAAATGATGGGACATGCTGGACTTCGGGCGCGCCCCGATCAGGGCGGCACAATTCGCCTCGCCCAGAACATATAGACGCTGAACAATGTCCAGACGCACGGGATCAGCCAGAGCCCTGAGGACCGTAATCAGATCGAGCTTTTTCAGATCGGGCGAGTCATGGCACGGCATACGGCGTCTTATCCCTTCCTTGAAGAATTGACGCAACACTTCTATAGTTCGATCGTTATCGAACTATAGAAGTTTCGATCAGGGAGTACCCTTTCATGCCCGATCTTTTTGATCCCATTGAACTTGGTGGATTTTCGGCAAAAAACCGCATTTTCATGTCTCCCCTCACAAGAGCACGTGCGGGCCGGGACGCTGTTCCAACACCGATCATGGCAAAGTATTACGCGCAACGGGCGGAAGCCGGTCTCATCATCTCTGAGGCAACAGGGATCTCTCGCGAAGGTCTGGGCTGGCCCTATGCGCCGGGCATCTGGTCTGACGAACAGGTTGAGGCATGGAAGCCCATCACAAAGGCTGTGCATGACAAAGGCGGCCGCATTGTCTGTCAGCTCTGGCATATGGGCCGGATGGTTCACTCCTCCGTCACAGGTTTGCAGCCGGTTGCACCGTCAGCCACTACGGCACCCGGTCAGTCTCATACCTATGATGGCAAGCTGCCTTATGAAGAGGCGCGCGCGCTGAGACTGGATGAAATTCCCCGTATTCTGGCGGATTATGAACGCGCCTCTCAAAATGCCATCAAGGCAGGCTTTGATGGCATTCAGCTTCACGCAGCCAATGGCTATCTGATTGACGAATTCCTGAAGGACGGCACCAATCATCGGACAGATGAGTATGGCGGATCGCCCGAGAACAGAATCCGGCTTCTCTCGCAGGTCACTGAGCGGATCATCTCGACCATTGGTGGAGAGAGAACTGGCGTCAGGCTTTCTCCGAATGGTGACACACAGGGATGCCTTGATTCCGCACCGGGAACCGTTTTCGTACCTGCGGCCGCTGAACTGGAGCGTCTGGGCGTAGCGTGGCTTGAATTGCGTGAACCTGGACCGGATGGCACGTTTGGCAAAACGGATCAGCCACCGGTTTCACCGCAGATCCGGAAGGTATTTCGCCGTCCGCTGGTGTTGAATCAGGATTATACATTCGAAGCCGCTCAGGAGGCTGTCCGCCAAGGCCGGGCTGATGCAATAGCCTTTGGGCGTAAATTTATTTCAAATCCGGATCTACCGACGCGTTTCGCTAAAGGCTTGCCGCTTCAGGCAGATGATATGGCCACATGGTATAGCCGTGGGGAGCACGGATATACGGACTACGCTTTCGCTAGCTGAGGCTAAATACCGGGGCGAGATGTCGTCCCGGTTATCTCGGCCACAGATGAATGGCACTTTAGGCCGAAAGTGATTCAGAGTGTTGGGAATCTAAGTCTTCCAGCAGGTAGGGGCCTCCAGCGAGGATTTCGATGGCAAGCATTCCGAGGCTGTTGGTTGAGCGTTCAGCAAGTGGAAGAAGAGCATTGCCGTTCGTCCAGCGGACATTATTCTTTTCCAAAGGATACCAGCCTTCCAGATCCTTCTCACCCTTTTTGGACGAAAGACAGATGGATTTTCCGGAATCGTAAAAGGTGACGTCACCGACGCAAACGCCAAGCTGTCGGCGGTCATCAACAAACGGGCCGATTGTGTCGCAGGGACGGCTGGAGCGAGAAACCAACCTCACTGAGGTGACGGCGGATGGAATCATAAAGAGTGAGCGACCGCCCACCTCGCGTGTTTTATGGATAATCAGCCCGGTGTCAGAGATCAGATGAAAATCTGACTCCGTTGTCATCGCAACGGGCTTCGTCTGCCCTGGAGTATGAAGCTGTTTTGCGCGCTGTAGAATTTTCGCAAAAAGAGGCTCTACAAAACGGCGGGCGGGCACGGCAGGAGCGGTAGAGCGCTTATCCTGGCTTTTCGTATGGTTTGCGATGACAGCAATACTATCGTTTTTATGGAAGGAAAGACGGTTACCATTCGCGAGGTAACTCTCAATCAGCAGGCCATTTGCCATAATGGTTGAGTGGGTTTCAGTCTGTATATGAACGTGAGTGAAGCTAGTGATGCTACGGTCGTAGAAAATGGACCGCCCATTGACCAGCATGCGAGCAGGAACGAGGTTACCGTTTAAAAACAGGCAGTGTTCCGGCGTAATGAGCAAATCTTTATAAGGGACTTCGTCTGCAATTGCGTTTTTCAGGATACGCACAGGATATCCTGCTTGATCGTTTGGAAGACTAACTTTGGCATTAATATGCGTATGGCCAATCTTTATAATTTTAACTGTTTTTGGTGATTTATCACAATAGGCGAGCACGTCATCGCCAACTTTAAGACTTTGAATTGGCGTCTCACCTGACGGTGTTGCGACAGTGAAATCTACAGTAAAGCAGGCACACTCATTGGTCTTCTCATTAATTTCCAAAGACTTTTCTTTTGTAGTATTGGGTTTAATGAATTTTTCTTTGTTATCTTTTTTTACTGTCTCATTTTTAGTAATGACATTCAAATTTGCTTTTTGAGGATAGATATACTTCTGGGGGCTGGAGTGTTCGGTAAGCGGAAAAGAGTATGGTGATCCTGACGTGACAGCACTTGAGGTAAGAGAAACTGTAATATTTTTCTCGAAATTCAAGTTTTCATCGTTTGGATAAGTTATTTTTCTTAACGAATGAATTTCTAGATTAGAAAAATAGTAATTACCTAAAATGGTTCTATAATTATTTCTGGGCTTTGTTTGAGTTTTTACTGGCAATTTTTTATAAAAGGGCGTCGTCGCCATTCCACCTCTCCTGTCTATCTCATAGATTCTATGAACAAACATAGGAAACCGGCATGTCGACCGGTGATCTGAATACAGATACACGGTAGCAGTTAGAAAATTATTAATGCAAACCTTAATGTGATGAAATTTGACGATAATGGGGCATTTTCACAAAATAGTGATTTAAAAATGGCAGAGTTCGTTAAAATAAATTATTCGTTATTAATTAGGTAACAAATAATTTCATGTTCCTGATCAATCAGCGAGGATGTGTTTGATCCTCGCTGATTGATTTTCCAGATTATGGTTCTGATCAGAACCGCACTTAATTCTGGGGGCGGGCCAGTTCATAGAGCGCAACGGCCGCTGCGTTGGATACGTTCAGGCTTTCCATATTTCCGGGCATATAAACGCTGGCAATCTCATCGCAGGTTTCTCGCGTCAGTCTGCGTAGTCCTGCACCTTCTGCGCCAAGAACCAAAGCAACGCGGCGCGTGCCAAAGCTGCTTCCGTCGAGCCTTGATCCGCCTGCATCCAGTCCGACAACCCAGACGTCCTGAGACTGGAGGGTTGCAAGGGCGCGTGACAGGTTCACTTCCCGAATGATGGGAACAAGGTCCAGCGCGCCTGATGCCGCCTTGGCCATGGCACCGCTTTCCTGCGGAGTATTGCGATCCTGAACAAGCAACGCACAGGCGCCGAATGCGGCAGCGGAGCGCAGGATGGCGCCGATGTTCCGAGGATCCGTAACCTGATCCAGCACAAGAATGGGGCCGGGCCGTTCAAGTGCTTCATGAATGGTTGGCGGTTCGAGGGCTTCGACCCGAAGGCAGACGCCCTGATGAACGGCATCACGCTCACACAGGCGATCCAGTCGTTCGCGGTCAACGATCTGGGGTTGGGCACGGAGAGACTGACTGAATGATGATGCGGCCTCTCGAGTTGCGAGAAACTCGAGAATGGTTCGGTCAGGATTGTTAAGTGCGGCTTCTACGGCATGGTGGCCATAGATCCAGTATCCGGAGGCAGGTTTGCCTGAACGGGAGGAGCGCTCGGCATTGCCGGAACGTTGAGGGCCTCTGTCCCCAGAGTGGGACGGGGCGGCGGATCGGGAGTTTGGTCGTCTGGACATGAAAAAATCATATAATCGACGATAGGCGATTGACATAGCCGTTCATCCGCCATATTCCAACCGCCGACCCGGAGAGGTGCCCGAGTGGCTAAAGGGGGCGGACTGTAAATCCGCTGGCGTACGCCTACGTTGGTTCGAATCCAACTCTCTCCACCAGGTCTTTTCTTCCAAGAAAATCAATTATTTTGCAGCGTGGACCCCACTCAGTTCTCGCTGTGCGTAGGTCTGACGGCGGTATAGCATCGTCGAAGGTTGATGAGTGCGAAAGACGCACATTGAATCGCTCAATTGCACACTCCATCCTGACGATAAAATCTAGGTGCCTGGTTGATCGCTGAGTGTAGCATTCAGTGTCGCGTTATTAAGTTTTTAAGCGGCACGGGTTTAAACCTGCATATTGGACTTTAAAGTCAGCATAGACCGGTTTCTTTTGCGAGTATTTTCTATCGTCTTGCGAAAGTTGTGTGAAACAAGCCATTCGCCTTGACAGGTACTGCTGCGAACGCCCAATTTTCACTGGATATCCTTTTAGGGGCGCCGGTCATGGAAAGACCTTGGTTTGCGGCGAAGCGAAATGGTTATGGAGCAGGGCGCGCGATAACATGGGAAGGGCGCGTGACCATTCTTGTGTCTATTGGCGCAATCCTTCTGAGCAACATGGTTATGATGTGGGCCAAGAGCATTCCCGTTTTTATCATTTCTCTTATCGTGGACTTTGTGTCGGTCATCGGACTGCTTTGGATTTGCTCTGTTAAAACGGAAGGCGGATGGAAGTGGCGACGGAAAGGCGAGTAACTGTTCCATCCATTGCTCCGATATAAGCTCTATCCCGGCGCATTATGTTTTCGGAAAATGAGTAGGCCGGTGCCGCAATCCGAAGAATGCATTAGAATACGGCGCCGGAACTAGGAGTTACTTAGGTAAAGTAATTTTCACGACAATATATGGTAATTCCTGCATGTCTTTTCCATCGTGGAAGTCTGGCAGCCGTGCCCATTGGCCTATTGTGCAGTACAGGCCGTCTTTCCCGTAGGTCAGGCCATCTGGTTCAATCATACGCGGGTCATGCGCTACGACTGACAATGTGCCATCAGGGGCATGTTTCAGGATCGCGTGGCGTTCGTCATCGGTAATGTAAAGAGAGCCGTCAGGTCCGGTTGCCATGCCGTCTCCCATCCCGCTTTCTCCTTCATCGCGGACGGAGACTTCAATGCGCTTTTCTGTGGCTTTCCAGTCCGACAGAACTGACGTGGGAGCCGCATAGAGGCGACGGCTTGTCTGCGGTTGCCAATAGAGCGTTTGCTGGTCTGGACTGAGGCCAATGCCATTAGCGCCGCCTTGGGGCATTTCGGCTTTGGTTGGATTGTACCGGGCTGCTCTGCCATCCATGACGGCCACAAAGCCCTTTTCGGGCATGACCGGTTTCGTGTCAGACAGAATGCGGCGTTGATGACCAGAGGCAAGGTCGACGACGATCAGCGCGGGATGAATGCCTGTCGAGGTATCAGTAATGAACGCGGTTCCGGCCTTCCCATGGGTCAGATCGATCCGAACGTCATTAACGTGACTATCTGGCAGAAGGGTTGGTGCAGACAAGGTGAGAACGTTCAGAACCTTGTTGGTCGCGGGATCAATCTCAAATAGCTTTTGCGCGCCTGTGATCGTTCCTTTGCCTGCCAGCATTCCTTCATCGAGCACCCAGAAGTGCCCTTTCGCATCAACGGTCATGCCGAGAGGGGAGACAAAATCCTGCTGTGTTTCCGCGTTCGGGAACGGCGTCAGGTGGCCGTCAGCATACGTGGCGAGACGCGGCCCGGAATGGTCTTTGACACTCCTGGGAAAGCCAAGCACCAGGCGACCATCTGGAAGAGCAGCAATGCCGGAGGGCTGTGCATTGGTAAAGCGCCCGATGATTTCTACATTTCCAGAGGAAACTAAGCCCTTGTCTGTTGTTTCCGCAGCATAGGCAGTGGAAGCAATTAAAGGGGCGCTAACGAGTGCGGCAAGAAGGGCTGGATGGTAGAATTTCATGGACCAATCTCCTTGCTGCACTGGATCAGAACGCTGTGCGGGTAACAATTCAAGTTAAGTTGAGCGTTAAAGTTTCAAGCTGGAAAGTCATCATGCAGCAGGCTTGCCCTAGCTGTTTCGTAGTCGCTCTCGAAGCGCGGGGTCATGCGCGTAAAGGTAAAGACCTTTCATTCCGCGGGTGAGCAGGACATTCAGCGCATTTAGAATGATGCGTTCCTTCGCCATCTGTGGAGCAACAATGCCGCTTTGCCCCTGAAAGGCAGCACTGTCTTCGTAGCGGGCTGGATCGACGCGGATGCTGTCAGTCTGAGCATCATAGGAAAGGGAAGGGCCTAGAATGACGCCGGCGTAGTTCAGGTCAAAGCCCTGGATTGTATAGACCGAGCCGACTTCGTCGATTGTGTCAGGGCGTTCGGCCCAGGGAAGCTTTTCATCGGGTTTTGAGCGATCCCATCGCAGGTGGAACCGTCCTTCGTCGATGAAGTGGTCTTCTCCATCCAGCCGATAAGGGTAGTCGTAAGTTGAGAGCAGTCGGCATAGGCCGACTTCGTTATTCCGCTCTTTAAGGTCATCGTAAAGCTGGGCGCAGTCGTCATAAACGCGCAGATCAAAGTCTGGGTCTTGAGGACGCTTTCCGATGTGTCCTTCTGCAAGTTGGTCCAGCCAATGCCGAACTTCTGGACCCGCCTCGACGCGAAACTGCCTGGTTAAGTGCAAGGTCTTGGTTGCTCGGCCGTTCTTGAAACGATCCAGCAGATCCGCAGACCAATGACTCTTGAATTTCAGCACCTGTAACGGGTCAAACACCACGACGACTACGCGGGCCAATGCCAGAATTTCTTCGAGATGGTTCTGTTGCTGAAAATGATTGTACCGGTCAGCCCGGGTGAGAAGCAGATGGGCTTCATCGACCAGAACAATGTCTGCCTTCTGATTGGCTTTGTGCAGGCGGTTGATGAACGTCGTAGGTCTGTCGAAATCGGCCTTGCGAAGAGTTGGCATCTCCGCAGCGACATTACGGTAAAGCTTCAGCATTTCCGGATGATTGACCAGCAGCATATTGCGTGTGCCCGTCATGGGATCATCTGGGTTCTTTGAGCGTGCGCGTGTCTGAATTGCGTTGAAAATTGCATTGAGGACAACGCTCTTCCCTGTGCCGGCAGCGCCTTCAATGATGAGGAGCGCGCTCTGATCTGACAGATGCGCGGAGCAGAAAGAGAGGACGTCGTTTAAAAGCTCCTTCTGCTCAGCGGACAAGTGACGCGACAGGGAAAATTTTGTGATGGCGGCGTTTGTTTGCGCTGAAGAGAGCTTCTCAGTCTGCGGCAACATCGGCCACCTTGGCATCGGTGATACGCTGAGCGTCCGCGGGAGAAATGCGCACCACGAACCCTTGATGACCAGCGTTGATGTAGACGGCTTCCTGTCCCATGGCGTCCTGAGACAGGACAACGGGAATAGATGTGGTCTGGCCGAAAGGGCTTGTCCCGCCGGATTGATAGCCTGTCAGTTCATGGGCCTTTTCCGGATTCATCATTCTTGCATTCCGGCCACCGAATAAGGCTGCGACTTTCTTCAAATTCAGCTTCTGATGAGCGGGGGCCACGACACAGGCTGGCTGTTTCTTGTCGATTTCGACGACGAGCGTTTTGAGCACACTGCCTGGATCAGCGCCGATGGCATCGGCCGCCTGCATACCGATCAGGCCGCCATTCGGATTGTATTCGTAGTCATGCAGACTGAAAGGCACGCCCTGTTTTTCAAGAAAAAGAGTGGCGCTGGTTTCTCGGCTCATGTGTGGTCCCCTGTCTGACCGCGAAGCACCTTGCAGGAGCCGTCGAAGGGGGCACGATCAGTCGATAAACATGTCCGGTCGGCGGCTGAAGCGGGTAGGCGCTTCCATGTCGGGCGCTCTCACGAAAAAGAGAGCCCGACATGCTGTATGAACCCTTCAGCAAGACTTCGCAATATTGTGCCAGTCACAGGGGAGAAGGTCAGTTCAGGGCGTCTGCGCGCCGAATTTGTCCCAGTGTTGCAGCAGTTCATGAATGATGCGGGACCCTACGCGATACCCATTGTCCAGCGCCACTTTTTCTCCATCGTAGCCGCTGTTCATGGACTGAACGGCTGTCATGCCATGGGGCTGCTCGGTGTAATTGGACGCACTACGCAGGACCAGAACACGGTTGCTGTCCACGCGGCCCGCCTGCCCAAGGCGTGTCAGGGCTTCGAGAATGCCAGAATCTTCCATGTCACTGGAGACAAAATGGCTCTTGCCCTGTGTGAGAAGGTGTACCCAGTCCCGTGCAAAACCGGTCATGATCTTGCCGTGCCAGAAGGTATCTGAGCCGAAGTCTCCACCGGTCACAACGGCTGGATGGCCAGCAGCGACGTCGGTAGGTTTGTAGAGCTTGCGCTGGGCTTCGAGCTGGGGCGGATCAGACAGTGTGACGGTCTGAGTCAAGTCATAGGCCCAATGCACCAGAGAGGGATTCAACTGGAAGGCATTGTTGTGCTGAATGCTACCATCAGGCGCGTCCCCGCCCGATAGAGCATACTGGTTCGGCTTCTGAGCCGTGATCATGAAGTAGCCGTATGGCCACTCCTTCGGAGCTTCCCGCTTGTCAATATAACGCGTGATATCCCCGACCACGTAATCCGCGATTGACACCGAACCGACGGATGCAACTGCGGGATCAAAGCCGGAAATGCCGTCCACCATCCAGTAGGCATGACGCAGATCGAATCTTGGATCCGTTGCGAGGGCCATGACGGATGTCGTGGCTGGAGCAATCGGAGTTCCTGTTACCACGACCAGCAGATGGTGTTGCGCATCCGTGTAGATCGGATGAATCCCCAGCGGGAATGGGACCTGCTCTGTCAGGTGCTCTCCTTCGATCCAGGGTTGAAATTCGCCTGCACGATCCCCGGTATCTTGGCCAATTTCGTACGTTGTGAGCACGACGGCCCGGATATCCCAGGGTTTTTGTTTGGCTTCCGCTGGCGTTGTTGCGAGTGCCATGGAGGCCAGGCAACCCAAGGAAAGAGTACGTGGCATGATTTGTTGCACAAAAGAGATAAGTTTCATGTATTCCTACCCTCGTTCCGCTCTCATAATGAGGACACCATACAGGAAAGATATCGAAAAGAAATATTCATCCTTGGTGAGTGTTCTATTATAGGCAACGGAATGATGCCCTTTATAGGTATGGTAATATTTTAAAATATAGATTGGAATATTTAATAATTTACTTCTGTATAAATTAATAACTTGAAATACAATATGTGCATATGTGTGCTTTAAAAGACACACGAAACAAAAAACCAGAATAAACTTTAAAATATAGGTTCGGGAAGTTCTTCGTCTAACTTGTTTTGCTTGGCGTTATGAATATTTTCTGCGCTGCAAACGACATATCTAGGATCGCGTGAAGATGAATTTTGGTGCCAGACGTCTCACACTGCTGACAGCAACTGTGCTGGCCGGAGTATTTTGTGATGCAGCAGCCTATGCTGCGGTCTCACAGGCTCGGGGTAAGCATGCTGCACCAGTTCATCCTCATGCGGCCCCCATCCATCATCGCACGGCTGTTGATGCCAAGGATGCGGAAGCGATTTCCGTTCATGTTTCCCGTCAGGCGCTGAATGGCGGCGGGGGCATGATGCGTCACGAAATGGCATCGCACTCCGTTCAGACCGTCACGCGTCAGTATATTGAGATGCAGAGTCCGGCCAGCACTGCGCTAGACATGATCAAGAACCTGCCCAGCGTCACGGTTTCGACTGTTGATAGCTCTGGCATTCTTGGCGGCAAGATCAACAGCCGCAGCCTGACCGATTCAGACATGGGTATCCTGTTGAATGGCGTGCCGGTCGCAACAGCGTATTACCTGAACCAGAACGTCGACACTGAAAACGTCAACATGATCTCCGTCACGCCGGGATCGTCTGCCATTGATCTGCCGGTAACGTCCGCCGCCGCTGGTATTATGGACTCCCAGACCATGACGCCGTCGCATAAGTTCGGCGGCCTGATGGATTTCTCGTACGGCACAAACAACATGTCCCGTGAGTTCCTCCGTGTTGAGAGCGGCGACATCGGCAATTCCGGCATCCGCACGTTTGCGTCCTTCTCCCACACGCATGCTCGTAACTGGAATGGCCCAGGGACGAACGAGCGTCGTCACCTTGATTTTGGTGCTGCAAAGGACTTTGAGGACGGTTCTTCCGTCAATCTCTTTGTCTCGTGGAACCACCAGTTCACGATGGAGCCGCTCAAGCCAACGGCAAAGCAGTTCCATGACAAGAAAGACGGGATCGGGACGTATAACTACTCCTCCACCTATGACCCGTCGAACCCGTCAAAATACGGCATGCTGAACGGCAATATGTGGGATCAGGTGTTTGTGACGCTGCCTGTCCACATTCATCTTCCGGCTAAGTTCTCTTTCGATTTCAAGCCGTATTACGTTTACAACGGTGGCTACACCTATAACGGAAGCCTCTTTAACGGCGCTGGTCGCAATGCGACCATTGGTCAAGGCGGAACGCCCGTTTCCGGCAGTGTGCCTGCGGCCTCCTACTACAGCGTTTATCGCCCGCACGCCGGAACAGTGGCGAAGCTGAACTATGACCCGGTGAGCTGGGACCATATGGAGCTGGGGTACTGGTTCGATTATCAGGATAACCAGGTTAACAACATGTATTCCGTGTTGCAGACCAATGGCTCACAGCACTTCCCGTATAACACCTCCAAGGGGCTGTACGTGAATGGAACGCGCTATATGCCGTACCAGGGGGATGCTGGCTGGAAGATCCATTCGCTGTTCTTCCAGAATACGGCCAAGTTCCTGCATGATCGCCTGACGCTGAATGGCGGCATCAAGGTTGCCATGATCAATCGCTGGACGGTCAATGGTGCATCGTCAACGCCGCGCAGCGAGCAGAACCAGGTTGTGCCTTTGCCGCAGGTTGGCATCAGCTATCGGATTGATCAGCACAATCTGATCTATGTGAATGCCGAAGGCGACTTCCGCATGCCGGACCCGGGATCGCTTGGTCAGGTTTATGATGCGCAGACGGGTGGTTATGTCGGCAATCCGTACAATCCAAAGCCGCAGTATTCCATCAAGGAAGAACTCGGCTGGCGCTTCGACAATGACTACTTCATGACGGATCTGGAGCTGTTCAACTACTCCATCACCAACCGCCTGCTGTCCACGAGCGTTTACATCAACAATCAGGCCATCAGCTCTACCATCAATGCCGGTAATCAGACCGCACGTGGTGTGGATTTCATGATCTCGGCACATCCGTGGCACCATCTCAGTCCGTATGTCTCCGTCGAGTATCTAAACGCGACGATGGATTCCAATATCCTCACGACTGGCACACTGAATGGCCGGACGGTCAGCGATCTGCTGCCGACCAAGGGTAAGACGGCAGTTCAGTCTCCGCATGTGCATGCGAGTGCGGGCCTGACGTATGATGACGGTCATTTCTTTGCCAATGGCAGCGTCAGCTATGTGTCGTCCCAGTATTCGACGTTCATGAATGACGAGAAAATCCCAGGGTATCTGACGGATAATCTGTCACTGGGTTATCGCTTCAACTCCTATGGCCGGTTCAAGGCACCGAAATTCCAGCTGAATTTCAGCAATCTGGGCGGTGATTTCGTCCGGACTGGCGCCTACAGCCTCGTGTCCAATGCCAAGGCAGCCAAGGGTGTTTATGGCAGCACGATCAGTGCCAGCGGAACGCCGACCTATTACCTCTATCCGCGCTTCAGCGTGACAGGGAACATCTCTGTCGGGTTCTGATCTGGCGGTGGAATATTTCTGAGAAAATGGCGGCCCTTCCTGGAAACAGGGAGGGCCGTTTTTGTGCTGTGAGGATGACAACACGGATGTTGAACGCTAGCATTTCAACAACGGCAATGGATTCTGCCTGACCGTACTGGTCGAACCGCTCTCCTCCGCGAGATGCTGATGATTCCTGTCAAACTCGCTTCTCTAGAAGCATGACAGGAGAATTGCGTCCGATGCCTGCTTTCCATAATTCCCCCCGCGTGGCTGTGACGACATTGCGATGGGGTTTTCTGCTTCTGTTGCTGGGCGGAAGTGTCGGATCTGTTTGTGCCCTGTTTCTCTGGTTGTTGGACCAGGCCACGGACACACGGTTTGAGACCCCTTGGCTGATCTTTGGCCTTCCGCTGGCCGGAGTGGGCGTTGCGCTGCTGTATCAGTGGTTCGGCGGGAAATCAGCCGCAGGCAATAACCTGATTATCGACGAAATTCATAAGCCGGGTGGGGGCGTCCCTTTCCGCATGGCGCCTTTGGTTTTGTTTGGAACGGTTGTCAGTCATCTTTTCGGCGCATCTGTTGGTCGGGAAGGAACGGCCGTTCAGATCGGAGGAAGCTTTGCTGCTGCAATTGGGCGCCTGTTCCGGCTGCATGTGCAGGACATGCGCCTGTTACTCATGGCGGGGATTGCCGCAGGTTTCGGTGCCGTTTTCGGAACGCCTGTTGCGGGGGCTGTTTTCGGACTGGAAGTTCTGACGCTCGGCCGGCTTGATTATGCGGCTCTGCTGCCGGTCGCGGTGGCCTCGATTGTCGCAGACTGGACGTGTCATGCGTGGGGTATCCATCATGCCGTTTATCATGTCGGCTTTCGGGGGATCGCGGCGGCAGACGGTTCGATGTTTCACGTCAACGCCATTTTGCTGGTGAAGGTCGGTTTTGCTGCCGTGTGTTTCGGTCTCGCAAGCCGGGCGTTTGCGGACGGTGTTCATCGCCTGGCAGGCGTCTTCCAGCGCCTTTGCCCATCAGCCTGGATACGGCCTGCGATTGGTGGCGTGCTGACGTTGCTTCTGGTCTGGATACTCGGAACGCGGGACTACCTTGGCCTCGGTACTGTCTCACATGTGGAGGGCGGGGCGAGCATTCTGAACTTCTTTGGAGCTGGATATTATCCCTGGAGCTGGCTCTGGAAATTGGTCTTCACTCTTGTCGCATTGGCAACCGGCTTTAAAGGCGGAGAAGTGACGCCCCTCTTTTTCATCGGGGCGGGCTTGGGAAACGCATTGTCCCCTTTTTTGGGTGTGCCGGTTGATCTTCTTGCAGGGGTGGGGTTCGTCGCCGTGTTTGCAGGGGCGGCCAATACACCTCTCGCCTGTACATTCATGGCGGTGGAGCTCTTCGGCGCGACCGATGTGATTTATTACGCGACTGGGTGTTTCATCGCCTATCTCGTGTCCGGCCACACCGGCATCTATCTTTCCCAAAGGATCGGGACGCCCAAACTGGCTCTTTTCTCGAAAGAGCAGGGGCAGTCGCTGCGGGATGTCCGCAGTCGTTGAAGCTATCTCCGGCGCGGCGGATTTTTCTTGGCGTTCAATGTCGTGCAGAGCAGGGCTGCCAGCAACATTTCTACGCTGAGCAGGCCAAGCCATGTGATGACATCAATGATGGGCGTTTGCGATCCATGGAGTTGAAGCATCAGGCTTAAACCCAGCAGTGCAAAGCCTATCAGTCTAAGGCCGAGCAGATAGGACGCCGACGTGGCTTTTTTGAAGAAAATTCCGCTGCCACGAGCGGAGCCCGCCGCCATCAACAGAATGGAAATCTGCCCACACAGCAGCGTCGCCCCCATCATGGGGAAAGTCTTTTCTTGCGATAGGTATTGATGGCGGCATAGGCGAACGACCCGGCAAAAAATGCGGCCGTTACACTTGTCGCGGCGCTGACACTATCACGCCATGGTGCCCCCAGTGCAGCTATAGCCAGACATGCTAGGGCGCAGGCAGCCAGAAGTTCGGTCCAGGCGGCTTCTGATTTACGGAACAGGGCGAAAATCAGGGCGAGAGCCCAGATGATGAAGACGCACTGAATTTCGTGGTTCTCCCGTCCCGGAAGGCGCGCTGGGAGAATATGGTTTGCAAGAAAATAGGATGCAAAAGCGAGGGGCAGCCCAGCCAGAACCCCGACATTCAGGCGCTCTGTCAGAATGTGCCCTAGATGAGGATTGCTTCTGAGACGTTTGATCGTCCAGAGGCGCATTCCGCTTCCAATAACGGCGGTCAGCATCAGTCCGCACACAAAATAAAGCCATCTCGTCACACTGGGCGCAAAGCGTGCGACGTGAAGACCATACAGGAATGTGTAAGCACCAATGAGTGGTCGCTTTTCGACATGTTCGCTGAGAAGGTGGCCGTTCGTGCCGTCAAAATTCAGGGTGTGTGATGTCGTGCTGACGGTGTTCGTGTTGCCCGATGTGATGGTAATCACTGACGCCTGATCGGTCGGATTGAAGATATAGATCTGTGCGATGCCGGCTTCACCGATGCGTCTTTCTGCATCCTGAAGAATGGGAAGGATGGGCGCGAGATGGCCCGGATGGCCGCTGGGCGGACGGGTATTCAAGGCCGGATTCAGATCTGTGTAAGACGCCATTAGATCATGTTTGTAAATGGCCTGCGTGCTCCATGGGAGAAGCAGGGTCCCCAGCGTAACTGCGCCTGTGAAGGAGATCATGAGGTGGAAGGGCAGGGCCAGAACGCCTAGAAGGTTATGCGCATCCAGCCAGCTTCTCTGTCCTTTTCCCGGACGGAATGTAAAGAAATCCGTGAAGATCCGACGGTGAATAATGACGCCGGAAATCAGGCCGACGACAAGGGTCAGCGCGGCGATAGCGGCGATCAGGCGACCAAACGGGTAGGGGAGTTGAAGCTCGAAATGGAAGCGGTAGAAAAACTCGCCGCCAAAGGTTTGTCGAATGCCGTCAGGGCTGCCGGTTTGTGGGCTGAGTGCTTTCTGCAAATACACGCCTTTGGGGTCAGCCCAGACCCCAAAGGTGAAAGGCTCCTGCTGTGTCGGCGCATTCAGATACCATGCCGGAGATGTCGGGGCATTCTGTGTAAGCCACTCTACGGCGTGGGCGCTTGCTTGAATGGGGGAGATATTAGTTGCGCTCAGTTCTGGCCGCATCCAGACGCTGATTTCCTGCCGGAACACACTGAGCGTTCCAGACAGGGCAATCGCGAAGAGAACCCATCCTGTTATCAGTCCAAGGCCTGTGTGTAGCCAGGCCATGGAGGCACGAAAATTGCCTTTCATGGCCTCCAGCCCTTCAAAAGAGCCAGTCCTCCCGTGAAGAGTACCGCAAGTAGAGTGCCACCAAACGCTTTGCGACCATCGGTAACACCAAAGCAGGTCATGAACGTAACCGGCCAGACCAGCAGGCCGACAAGGATGCCGGCCATAGCGCAATCTGCGCGTGAGAGGGGAAGCCAGAGGCTCAGGCAGACTCCCCCCAGAACTGACAATGCGTATCCGCCGGGCAATGCCGCCAGTAAACGCAATGTCAGATGCTGGTGCGCCGGACCGGACTTACCAGGTGTAGCCAACGCTCGCCTGTGCGTTGCGGCGTTCGCCATAATAGCAGAATTCCTGATTGTAAGAGGCGTAAGCAAGGCAGTTCGCCACATAGTTCTTATCAAACAGGTTGCGGACACTGGCAGCAACTGTCCAGCCATGCAGTCTGTGGGACAGGTTGTTGAGATCGTAGCGGACGGAACCGTCAAAGAGCGCATACTGCGGAATCCAGACGCTGCCGTAGGATGCTTCGCCACCATAGGTCTTGGCAGAATATCGCATACCACCGCCAAAGCCGAAGCCCTTCAGAGGGCCGGATGGCATCGTGTAGAAAACAAACAGGGAGGAATTCCCTTTGCCTGATTGCATCAGGGGCTTGCCGGTTGAATCGTCATGGACTTTCTGGAAGCTGACGGATGCTGTGACCATAAGGTTCTTGTATGGCTCAGCATGTGCTTCGAACTCGAAACCATCTGAATGAACCAGACCACTGGCGGTGCTGTAACCCGTATTCCCGACACCAACCAGAACGTTGGTTTGCTCAATGTGAAAACCGGTTGCTGTCAGCAGGATGCTGGTTCCCGGAACCTGATATTTCACACCGCCTTCAAGTTGCTTGCCGAGAGACGGGGCAGCCTGATGCATGGTCTTTCCGCCATCGCTGGACACGGCGCCAGACTGTGGTTGGAAAGATGTCGAATAGCTGATGTACGGTGCGAGACCGAAATCAAAATGATAGAGGCCGGAGGTGCGCCAAGTAATCTGGCTGGGGCTCTGACGGCTGTCTGAATTGTAATTGGATTCGACCTGATGGGAGCGATACCAGTCGTTGCGGATGCTACCTGTCAGGATCAGGCGGTCCCAGCGGATTTCATCCTGCCCATAGGCGCCCACCTGATGCGAGTCCGTTCGATAGTTGACCCATGGAGACATGGGGGCAATAGCCATCTGGTAGTCTGGATGAAACACGTTCAGGTCAGGCGCTGCGCCGTAATATCCAACTTCAGTCGCGCTCTGCTGCATATAGTCAAAGCCGAACATCAGCGTGTGATGCAGCGGGCCTGTACGGACTTTGCCTTTGAACTGGCTGTCAAACGCCAGGTTGTGGGTGTGCTCGTATGTCTCGATTGCTGAGCGGGCCAGCGTATCGTCGTTGACGTAATACCCCATGTCATAAACGCTGCGGTATTGAGTCTTCACATCGTCATAACGGCCGCGAGACGTGAAGCTCCAGTCATTATTGAATGTATGATTGAAGATGTAGGTAATGGCACCCTGACGACGGTTGTACTTTTCGAAGGACGAATCACCGTCATAGAAATTTCTGGGCAAATAGCCGTATGGCGCCCGCTTGAGCGATCCCACCAAGGGAACGCCACCATAAGTTCCATTGGTGGGGTCGTACTGATAATTACCAAGCAACGTGAGTGTTGTCGGTCCATTTCCGCCGAAAGTCACCGATGGGCTAATGGAGAAGCGTCGGCTTCCGGTGTGCGTTAACTGTGTATGCTGCCCATTGACGGTGCCATAGACCCGGTACCGGACAAGCCCATTGTCTGTTGCATACCCGCCGACATCCGCATCAACGCGATAAAGATCGAACATGCCTCCCGTTGCATTGACCCCGCCGTAGAAGCGCTGGTCTGTTGGCAACTTGCTGGAGAGGGCCGTCAGGCCGCCGGGACTGGATTGGCCATACAGTGCAGAGGCGGGGCCTTTGAGAATTTCAACCCGATCAAGGCGCGATGTGTCGGTCTGTGCAACGGCGTAGCCTGTGGGGCTGTCCTGTAGTTTCAATCCATCCAGAAAGGTTGGGACGGAGAAGCCGCGGAGGGCAAACAGATCGTAACGCGTGCCAACTGCACCGCCGCGCTGGTCCGCGGTGACGCCAGCTGTGTAGCGAACGGCCTGATTAAGGTTCAGAACGCCCCGAACGTCCATCTCATTGCGTGTAATGACCGTAACAGACTGGGCCGTCTCGATCAGGGGAGTATCCGACTTCGTTGCAGACGTCGCCACCGTCGCCATTCTGCGTGCCCGGACAGAAATATGTTCCATTTTAGCAGGCGTAGACGTGGTTTTTCTGTTCGTATGGTGTTCTGGAGTGGCTGTCTGGTCAGCAGCGTGAGCATGGCTGAAAACAAGGCATAAACCGGCAATGGCGGGGGTCATTCTGGAATTGCTGGGCACGGGTCTCACGCGGTGGCTGGGTGAAAGAAGCGGGACTATCATTCAAATGATAATTATTCGCAATAAGAATTTTTGAAAAAGATTATGACGGTTGAAAATTTTAGGGCTGGTGCGGTGATGCTGATAATTTCTGTGTAGAAATTATTTTTTATTTTCTCGTAGTGTATAGGGCAATAAAAATTAATATATCAACAAGTAAAAATAGTTGAATATTTCTTATTAAACTTCATATTTATTTCTTATTTGTGGACAATTTTTTTAAAATAACATCATGCAGTTCTGCGGGCGTTATCGTGGAGGCGGTTGCGGGGGCTGCTGCCTTTTCGATGTTATAGGTGAGAGAAATGAAGGGTGTTGATCGTACCGGGGCAGGGTGAACGTATCCGGGGATTGAAGGGCGATGGTCACCAAAAAAGATCAGATGTGCGGGACGGCCACATTCTTGTAGGGTACGGTTCAGGCTCTCCAATAAAGCGTCACCATTATGAGCGTGGTGATTCCAGGCTGCGAGCGGGTCTGTCGCATCCAGGCGTCCTGCATCCCAAGGGCCATGATTTTCCATGGTGACGACATAAATCAGTTCCGCCTCATCAGTTGTTAGTATGCGGTTGTGGAGATAGTCGCCCAACGCCTTGTCGCTAATGTAAGGCCCGGATTTTTCAGCGTTCTTGAAATCATCAGGCCCGACTAGCGTCGTGAAACCCAATGCAGGCATCAGACGGTCGCGACCGTAAAACCGTAGATCATGAGGATGGACAAAAAGTCGTTTTTCATAAAGCGCGGCAAGTCGATTTGGCAGCCCAAATGTTCTTTCATCCTCGGCTGTCAGAAAAGGATCAAATGCACGAAACCCAAGGTCCTTATCACTGCGGCCGCAGAGCACGGCATACTCCGTCCGCATCGTATAAGCACCGAACCCGCTGACGGAGAGTCTTCCATATTCATCAGACGTTTTCTGTAGTCGCTCAAGTGCTTGGAGAGGGGGAAGAAAATGCCCAGGGACAAGATCTGTGGGATCAGCAAATGACTCACACTGTATGATGATTAAAAAGGGAGCAGGGTCTTGGTCTGGCTTAAGTGCCGGGAGCGGAGGCACTGCAGCAGGAGATGGAGTTGCGCGCCATCTTAGTGTGTAGACTATCAATACGGAGAGTAAGCCGTATTGCGTGATATCTGCCTGAAGATTGGGGCAGGGCATGAAGCCGGAGCGCCAATAAAGCTTCCAGTTGGTGCCAACCACCGAAAGGGCGCCCAAAGAGACTGCCAAGCCTGCAAGGTGAGGCGCTGGCGTAATGGACGAGAAGGCTATGACGCACCCAATCACAATCATTACCGCAGGAAGAAGGATGATCTTCAGGGAGCTGGGAATTGCTGCCAGGTAAAAACGCGGATAGCGCAAGAATGAGGCGGCTACTGCAAGATCAGAAAAAACTAATGGCTCACCTAACACTCGAAATTTGATGTTCGAAGCGATCACGACAGCAAGAAATATTGCTCCAGTGAGAACGCAGGCAACCCAGAAGCCGCCCGTCAGGGCAAGTGCCGCACCATAAAAAATTAAGATAATCAGGGTATGGATTGCGTATCCACGCCAGCCAATGCGAGATGGTCGAGTAAATCTGTCAAATAAGATCGAAAATACGATCGTACAAAGAAGGGAGAGCAGAAAGTTCTTCACAGAAACGACGCAGAAAAAAGATAAATCATGAATTCGAAATCGGCTTCCGGATGTCGCGGGCTTTCAGTTAGAAAGCATATCTATGAGATTTCATCCATCACGCACAGGCTCTACGACTGACTCAGTCTTGCTCAGGCGTCCGCCAAGGAAAGAAAGCCGAGCTTCCGAGCTGGGATGCATCTCTTCATTTGCCGGTGTGACGCCTACATTTTCAGCAGACTCTCTTTTGCAGGACATTCGGTCTGGCCGAATTGGTGGAACGTTCTGGCTGCCCCCGGCAGTAATGTCTTCAAGCCGCAAAATCCTTGTCTCCTTGCCGCCAGATCCGGATCTGGCATGGGATTTGTGGAGCCATGTCACAGCGCGGGTAAAGGCGAGTACGGTTGTAGCTCTGTCCCCACATCTGCATCACGCTGACAGGATCAGAGCCGCAGGTGGGCAGGTCCTGTCGAAGGCTGATCCCCACAGCGTTGTAGAGAAGGTTGAAGAGGTTTGGGCTGCCGGACGGGATGATGCTGCGCTGCTGGGAGCAATCTATGGCCGGGCAGTAACGCTATGGTCTCCCACAGAAGGCGAGGTGGTATTTTCTGAAGCCATGGCGCTTACGTGGCTGACAGAGTCCGTTTCCTGGCACAGTCCCTTCGATGGCCGCTCAATTGATTTCAGCGAAGCCGTTAGGGTCGTGGCTGACGACCGCCGGGCATGGGAGCGCACGAGAGATGTGGCGGTCTGTCTTGGCATGGCGTGGTGGAAACGCAAACGTATCCGAGAATTTTTCAATATCGGCCGTAATCGGGTCTTTTTCCGGAAGTCGATGTACGGGGCGTTAAAAGAAGCCCAGCGCAGGAAAGGAATAATCGCCGCCTGGTCCAGTCGTATTCCGTCGGGACTGGAGCGGAAGGCAAAAGCTCAAGGCATCGGCATATGCCAGGTTGAAGATGGCTTTCTGCGGTCTGTTGGGCTTGGCAGTGATCTTTTGCCGCCCTGTTCCATCGTTCTCGACCGGTCGGGTATCTATTTTGATCCTTCCCGACCCAGCGATCTGGAAAAGATCCTGATGAGAACGGCTTTTGATGACAGGCTGCGTGAGCGTGCCCGCCATTTGATTGACACACTCGTCGTGCGGAATGTCTCCAAATACGGGAGTACGGCTGACGTTGGTTCCTTGCTCGCTCGACCGGCAGGCAAGACGGTTATTCTGGTGCCAGGTCAGGTCAGTAATGATTTGTCCATTCAGTTGGGCTGTGGGGACGTCAGCGACAACCTCTCCCTCCTCCGTAACGTTCGTGACCGGATGCCTGATGCGTACATTGTTTTCCGCCCCCATCCAGATGTTGACGCAGGTCATCGCCCAGGCGGCGTCAGAGACGATATTGCCCTGCAATATGCAGACGAGATTGTACGGGGTGGCGCAATGGTGTCTCTGATTGCGCAGGTGGATCAGGTTCACACCATGACATCGCTTGCAGGTTTCGAAGCCTTGCTGCGTGGACGGGCAGTTACGACCTATGGAAATCCGTTCTACGCGGGATGGGGGCTGACATGTGATCTTGCCCCCAGCACGGGCAGGAGAGGGCGAAACCTGCTTTTGGAAGATCTTGTGGCAGGAGCGCTTATTCTTTACCCGCTTTATTTGGATCCGGTCACCCAAACGCCATGTGGACCTGAAGTTCTTGTCGAGAGACTTTCTGATCCAACAATCTGGACTACATCTTTCACTGTGCGTTTACGGCGCTGGCAGGGTCGGCTACGTAGGCGCGGACAGTATATGCGTATGAGGATCTGGCCGAAATGAAGGCAACGGGCGATAGCCGCTTCGGCAAGGAAAATCTTAAACCTCTGACCACACGGCATTTTCTGTTTCTGCAGGGATTGATGGGGCCGTTCTTTGAGCGCGTTGGAGAGGCTCTCCTGGCGGATGGTTACAAGGTTTCCAAAATTAACTTCAATGGCGGAGACAAGCTCTTCTGGCGCCTTCCCGGGGGTGTGGACTATCGTGGAAGTCTTGAAGACTGGCCCGAATTTCTACGTCACTTCATAGTGCGCCGTGAAATCACGGATGTCGTAATTTTTGGGGACTGTCGGCTGCATCACATGGTTGCAGCGAAGGTTTGTGAAGACCTTCAGGTTCCGATGCATGTCTTTGAAGAAGGTTATCTCAGGCCCGATTGGGTGACCCTTGAACTCGGGGGCGTGAATGGTCACTCACGTCTGCCGCGGGATCCTGAGTACTATCGTGTGGAAGAAAAATTACTTCCTCCCCAGGTTCCCCATAGTCCTGTTCCGTCCTCTTTTCAGCGGCGTGCAGCAGAAGGTATTGCTTACAATACTGCCGATCTTCTGCTCCGTTGGTATTTCCCTCACTGGACAAACCATCGCCCCTGGCACCCTCTGGTCGAGGGGGTAGGCTGGCTGAGACGGTTTTCCCGTCGCAAGGCTGTTGCGGAACGTACAAAGAAAGTCCTGGCCCGGCTTGAGGCCTGCAGGGCTCCTTATATGCTCTTTCCTCTTCAACTGGATGCTGACGCGCAGGTCCGTCTTCATTCAGATTTTAACGGCATGCAGGATGCGATCGAATACGTCATTTCCTCCTTTGCTACCCACGCTCCAGAAAATATGCGGCTTATCATCAAGCAGCATCCACTGGATAACGGCCTGCGCGATTGGCGTCACATCATTGCGTGTTCTGGTCGTCGGCATGGTGTGCTCGGACGCATTGGCTTCATCGAAGGCGGTGATATTGCATTGCTGGTAAAGAGGGCCGAAGGGGTCATCACCATCAATAGTACGACCGGTACACTGGCTTTGGCAGAAGGCATTCCAGTTATTACGCTGGGGCAGGCCATCTACAATATTGCCGGCATTACATATGAAGGAACGCTCGACGCATTCTGGAAGAAACCAGAAAAGCCGGATATGGAGCTTTTTGCAGCTTTCAGGCGTGTGCTGGTCGAATACTGTCTCGTTGCTGGTGGTTTTTTCTCAGACGAAGCCATGTCCAAGCTTGTCCGGGGTGTCGTAGCGAAATTCGAAAGACACTCGCCTCAACTTTTTCAGACCAGGGCGACCGAAGAGGGACATGAATTCTGGCATGGGATGAGCCGTCCGTTGTTGCGCCTTTCAGAAAAGGTAGCGGACGCAGTAGGGGCGCCTGAGTGAAAGATAAGGCAATAACTCCGTTTCTGCTGGATATTTCACGCCTTCTTTCCCGTTCGAGCGCAAATGTACCAACAGGTATTGATCGGGTCGAACTGGCCTATGCGCGATATTTGCTGTCCCATGCGCCCGAACAAACACGGTTTTGTGCCATGCATCCCATCGGTGTGATGGGCATGATTGACGGCACAGTGGCGAGGCGGTTCATAAAGGCGCTGGAAGTCCAGTGGGGGCAGTCCGTGTCTGGTCGACCGGCCGCACCGTTGCGCGGTGTGATTAATCGTAGCCTGTTCTGGCGCAGACCTCGGGCATTGCAGCCTGGAACGGTGTACCTCAACGTTTCCCATCATCATCTGACGCGTCCCAGGGTGGTGGATGCCTTTCTGAGGCAAACGGGCGCGCGTTTTGTCGTGATGATTCACGATCTCATTCCAATAGACTATCCGGAATATTCCCGTCCAAGAGAGCCCGCTCGTCACGAAGTCCGCCTTGAAACGGTCGCGCGCTATGTAGACGCCATTATTGTACCGTCGCATTATGTGAGGGAATCCGTTTGCCGGCATCTGGCTGCAAAGTCAGCTAATATTCCTGTTTATGCTGTTCCTCATGGCGTAGATGCTCCTCACCAGCTTTCACATCATGCGGAACTGAATGCCTCACTGCGTACTCAGTTGGCGGGACGTCCCTACTTTGTTTGCTTGGGCACCATTGAGCCCCGTAAGAACCATCTTCTTTTGCTAAATGTCTGGCGTCGTCTTGTAGAGCGGGACCCGTCTTCAGCGCCTGTGATGGTAATTGTAGGAAAGCGTGGTTGGGAGAATGAGAATATTCTCGATCTTCTGGATCGTGCGCCTGCTCTCAAAGGGCACGTCATTGAGTGTCAGTCTCTGGCTGATACAGAGGTGCAAACTCTGTTGAAGGGCAGTTCAGGGTTATTGTTCCCCTCTTTTGTCGAGGGCTTCGGTTTGCCGCTTGCAGAAGCCTTGTCGCTGGGAGTGCCTGCTCTCTGTGCCGATATCCCAGTTTTGCGAGAAGTTGGCGGAGAGGCAGCTCGTTATCTCGATCCTCTGGACGGTCCAGCATGGATGGATGCAATCATGCGCTATGCTGCTCTGGGATCGGACCGACAGAAACATACTTTGCAGACCGAAAATTTTTCCGCTCTTTCCTGGGACGAGAGCGTGGCTCAGGCACTGGAGCAGATAAAATAATCAGGTGTGAGGATGCCAAACCTGATCTCGATTTTGATTGCGATGAAATTAAGGAACCGACAGTTATCTGCGCATGATCTTACCGAACATTTTCGTTCGACAAAAAGCATCATCCGGTCAGTAATCGTTGATAAAAATTTTTCATGCGCAGCACGTATGGGTCGATAGCAAACGCCTGTGCGCGTTCCTGGCCTGACGATGAGAGTTCCAGGGAGAGGGCATCGTCATAATCGAGTTTTGTAAGGCCTTCGGTCAACGCTTCTGTACTTGTACTGTCCACCAGAAATGCCGCAGTCCCGGCAATTTCCTCTGTCGCATGCCCAAAGCTGGTTAAAACTGGCGTGCCTAACGCCATAGCTTCCAAAATGGGCAGGCCGAACCCTTCCGCCAATGAAGGGAAGGTGACACATCGTGCTTCTCTGATCGCGCGGACCAAGGCCGGTCTACTGCACCAGGGAAGGATGTGAACACGCTCGGGAGTCGGGTGGTGCGCAAGAGCTTGAAGTTCTTCGGCTCCTCCAAACCCTAAACCTCCGATCAGGATTAACGGGCGCATCGTTCCTGAACGGCCATGTGCCTTGATCAGGCGTCCAATGTTTTTGCGACGTTCAATCGTTCCGAAGTAGAGAAATCCATTTTTCGGACAAGGAGCTTCGACAGTCAGAGACGCCTCCATGAGGTCTGTCGCAAAAGAAACAGATTGGGAAAGCATGCTGACTTTTTGGGGAGGTAATTCGAAGAAGCTGATCAGATCTTGCCTGACTGCTTCTGAAACGGTGACGATAGCATCTGCATTGTCGCACCAAAATTTCAGGCGTCTATGGAGTCGCTTGGTCGGCGTGTCGCTAAATTCTGGATGAAGCAGTGGAATAATGTCGTGGATCGTCACGACATTAGGAATACCGTGCCATCGCATGGGAACTGGATAGGTCCAGTGCATCAGGTCCGGCGGTGTATCTGCTTTTATGGAAATGGGGGTGTGAAACGTGCGGTCTCTTATTTCAGCGGCACGATAAAGGTCATGGCCCACATAACCGTCAGAAGTCGGTTGAACGTGATGAGTGGAGTGGGCACTCTGGAAAAAACGTTTAATTTTTCTGGGAAAACTATGAGGACGAGTATGGTTAGCCATATCGTCGTGCAGCCATGCCGGGCTGATGCCTACATCGCTGTAGGCTTCTCCCAAAGTTGCGGCGTATGTTGCAACACCCGTGCCTCCGGAGCGGCCCGTATTACGGGTATCAAGTCCGATCCGCATAGGCTTCAGGAAGAACGTCCGGTCTTTGTGTGGAAAACACGGTCCCAAATATCATTGCTGACAGCGAAATTCTTTTCCGGTGCAGCGTAATGATGGATGAGGTGATGGCGACGAAGCTTTCGCAGGATACCGCGTTTTGGGCGATATTGATGGCAGGCATAATGAACAAGATCGTAGGCTATGTAGCCAGCGAGAAAGCCCAGAAAAAATGTTGTGCCCTTATGGCCGCCTAAAACATGCGCCAAGCCCCAAAGCAAACCACCGAGTGGCAAAGTAACGGAGAGGGGCATCATGTTGCGGAGCTTCTCTCCAGGCTCTTCATGATGATTGCCATGGATCAGGAAGATGAACCGTTGGCCGATTTCATGAGAAAGGTTGAGATGGAAGAGGAAGCGGTGTCCGATATATTCAAAAAAAGACCAGAAGATAAGGCCCGCAAGGAAAAGTGCCACAAATGGGACCGGCGCCATCGGCATGCAGTCCATGCAGACAAGGGAAAAGATGACGACCCATACGGGGACGAAAACTGACAACGGCATATATGTGAGCCGTTCCAGCCAATCATTTCTGAAAAGCCTCAATGACACTCGGCAGAATTCCCCTGAAACCCTTGTTTTCTGTGCTGAATTCCCTCGTGTTTTCGGAAAACAGAACTAGTTGATCTATGCGATCATATCGATGTTCTCAAGACACGCATAGTAATGTTTGAGCTTTGAAGTGAGGGGCGTGCTCTTCTCGCACGGCCTCTCAGGTTTACGGGGAGTTCTCTGCCTGGTTTGAGCCTTCAAATGTATAGCGAACATTTCTGGTGAGCTTTCTGCCTCGCAGGAACACAATTGTGTGCTCTAGGAAAACATTGAAAATCTACGAGTTTTTATCCGTATGATAGAGAATGTAGCTTTCCGGCAACATAACATTTGGCCACGATACAGAAGACTAGGTCACGTTGAGAAAGGACCTGATCAGAAGCCTTGCGGCGGTGAGGTTGAGAAAACTCATGAAGGACAAGTCGGTGTTGTCGTAGCGGGTTGCGATACGGCGCATCTGCTTGAGCTTGTTGAACATCCGTTCGATATGGTTGCGGTAACACTGCCAGTCTGTTTGCTGGAGAGCGCTACGACTGTTACGTGAGGGAATAGCCGGCAGGTCCCGTGGATCAGCAGATCCTGGTGGAGGCTGTCACTGTCATAGTCCCGGTCGGCCAGCATGGCGTTGGGGTGCGGGACAAGCAACTTTTCAGGGTGCCTTGTGGCTTTGTAGTCCTAGACCGGGCCTGCCGGTAAGGACAAAGGCGAGAGGGCGTCCCTGATAGTCACACGGGCATGGATTTTGCTCGTAAAACCGCGCCTGATCGACCAAAAGCTTCCGAATGAGCCCACCCTCGTTGTCCCCGTGGCCTGTGAATGGGCACGGACTACGGTGCTATGGAGAAGGATGTGACTGCCCCCTCGTGGTTGATAACCTGCCGTTCCTTTAGCTCTGTTGGCAGGGTTTCGAGCGCATGGCAGTGTCTGTATGCTCAGGGGCGGCTGACTGCGGGATCGTTCTGAATAAAAGTGTTTGAGAGGCAGGGGGGTCAGTTATTTCATCCCTGATGCCGACAGTCTTTTGAGGTAGTCGCTCTCGAATATCCTCAGACAACTTTGACTAACGACGAAGCCATTTCTACAAGCGCGAGCTTGTGCGGTCATTCTAATCAGAAATTTTTAATAAATGGGGATGTGTATCAGATACATGAAAGTAGCCTCCGATACGTAATGCCAATTAGCATACGAGAGTGGGAAAACGATTTTTTATGTAAAATACAGTTACTTAAGGTAACTGGTGTCCCATAGGGGATTCGAACCCCTGTTGCCGCCGTGAGAGGGCAGTGTCCTAGGCCTCTAGACGAATGGGACCAGAGCGAGGGCGTTAATAGAAGAGGCCCTCTGGGTTTGCAAGTACTATTTTACAGTTTTTGTGAAAGCAGCGGCCCAAGTGCTGCCCCGCCAAAAAGGTGGACGTGGAAGTGAGGAACTTCTTGGCCTGAATTGGCGCCGGAGTTGCTGATAAGGCGAAAACCGTCTTTCGTCAGCCCCTCTGCTTCAGCCACTTTTGCGACCGCTCTCCAGAAGCCAGTAATGGCATCGGCTGATGCTGTCGCACTGAAGTCCGCAATGGAGACATATGGCCCTTTGGGGATGACCAGCACATGGATAGGTGCCTGCGGGGCGATGTCGTGAAAGGCCAGCGCGTAGTCGTCTTCGTAAACCGTGCGGGAGGGGATCTCCTTACGGAGGATACGCGCAAAGATATTACTGTGATCGTACGTCATGGCTTTGTCCCTTAACCAAGCTTTTCCTTGGGGCGCGATGCTTTTTCGGCAATCCCGCTCGTGCCTTCGCGACGCTTCAGTTCAGCCCACACATCGTCAGGGGAGACGCCTGCGTCCACCCACATGACGATGAGATGATAAAGAACGTCAGCGCTCTCTCCGACGAGTTCCTTGCGGTTGCCGTTGACGGCTTCAATCAAGCATTCAACAGCTTCTTCGCCAAATTTCTGGGCGATCTTGTTGCGACCACGGGCCATCAGACGCGCTGAATGGCTCAGCGTCGGGTCTGTGCCGCGACGGGACTGAACGGTCTCGAACAGGCGCTCCAGCACGTGCTCCCTGGCCGGTGTCGTTTTGCGCTCTTCCGGCTTTGCTGCTTTTGCCATTGCCTTATTCTCCAAGTCTGACCGGAAGGCCGGCCTCATTCAGTGCCTGTTTGACGTCCCCAACGCGGAACTGTCCGAAATGGAAGACGCTGGCGGCTAACAGGCCGCTTGCGCCAACCTGGGCGCCTTCAACAAAGTGATGCAATTCGCCAACGCCGCCGGATGCAACAACAGGGATGGTCACTGTACCACAGACCGCTCTGAGCAGATCCAGATCGAAACCGGACTTCGTGCCATCACGGTCCATGCTGGTGAGCAGGATTTCTCCTGCGCCCAGATCCTGCATCTTTTTGGCCCATACCACCGCGTCCAGCCCAGTGGGTTCGCGGCCGCCCTTGGCATAGACTTCCCAGCCACCGCGACTATTCGATCGCGCATCAATCGCCACGACCACGCATTGGCTGCCAAAGCGTTGCGAGGCTTCGCGGATCAGTTCCGGGCGTGTGATCGCGGCCGAGTTTACGGCACATTTATCAGCGCCAGCCAGAAGCAGGCGTCGCATATCCTCGCAGGTGCGAACACCACCGCCGACCGTCAGGGGAAGGCAGATGGCTTCAGCCGTGCGGCGGACGACATCCAGAATGGTATCGCGGTTTTCGACGCTGGCCGTGATGTCCAAAAATGTCAGCTCATCAGCACCGGCAGCGTCGTAAAGCTTGGCCTGCTCCACCGGATCACCCGCATCACGAAGGGAGACGAAGTTCACCCCTTTGACGACGCGGCCATCCTTGACGTCAAGGCAGGGAATGACGCGGAGTTTCAGCATGAACCGAGTACGTCCAAGGCGTCCTTGAGGGAAATACGCCCATCATACAGCGCCCGGCCGACGATGGCGCCGGAAATGCCAGGTACATCGCGGGCAATAGTGCGCAGGTCCCGAAGATGATCGAGGGTGCCGACGCCACCGCTCGCAATGACGGGAATGGAGAGGCGGCGCGCCATGTCTGCAGTCTGTTCGAGATCAAGCCCGGCCAGCATCCCGTCGCGGGTGATTTCCGTGAAGATGATGGCGGCAACGCCTGCATCTTCCATACGGAGTGCCAGATCGTTGGCTTCAAGTTCCGAAACTTCTGCCCAGCCTTCTGTTGCAACGCGGCCTTGGCGGGCATCAATCCCAGCAACAATCTGGCCCGGGAAGGCGCGTGCGGCCTGTCGGACCAGTTCCGGGTCTTTTACCGCCACGGAACCGAGAATGATGCGAGAAACGCCGGCTTCCAGCCAGCGCTCAATGGCAGCCATATCGCGGATACCGCCACCAAGCTGCACCGGCAGGCCAGTAGCTTTCACAATGGATTCAATGGCTGGCACATTTGTTGATTTGCCAGCGAAAGCACCATTGAGGTCAACGACGTGCAGATGGCGGCAGCCTGCTTCTTCAAACAGCTTGGCCTGTGCCGCAGGGTCGTCGGAATAGTGAGTGGCATCTTCCATCTCGCCACGGCGAAGCCGAACGCAGGCGCCGTCTTTCAGGTCGATGGCGGGGTAGAGCATCAGGCCCTGATGGCTTTTGGTGGTCTCGGGGGAAACAGGCGCGCCGCCGGCATCCGGTGCAGCAATGCTGGACTGCCAGCGGGCTGCTTCATGTTCACCGGCGAGTAGTTTGGAGAAGAAAAGTCCGCGCACTGTCTGGCCTCCGATCCGTGCATAATAGGGATGGGTGCCCCAGTGCTCAAAACCGAGCGACCGGAACAGCCCGATGGCAGCAGCATGCGTTTCACGCACGTCGCAATTGATAACCTTGCTACCCATGGCTTTTGCGCCGTGGATCATGGCCTGTATCAGGACACGCCCTAGTCCTCGTCCACGAGCATAGGGCGCGACAAAGAAGCCTGTCAGATTGACTGTGGCGGCATGGGCTTCATAGCTGGATGGCGGACGCACAAGCTGTCCCGCACCGCAAATAATGCCGTCTTCGCGCAGAACATACAGGCTGCGCTCCTGCACCAGCAGCAGGCCTTCGAAATAACGCTCCAGAGCTTGATTGCCGGGCGGCTGGAGCCAGCCAAAGCCGCCACCATCCAGGATACCCGCGGTTGCAGCTTCGCAGAGCGCTTCCATATCATCAGGGGAGAGGGAAGAGACGACCCGTTCGCAAACGACGGTCATGACGTCCACCTCAGGAAGTTGCCCATGATGGTCAGGCCAACAGTCTGGCTTTTCTCAACGTGGAACTGTGTTCCGCACCGGTTGCCGCGCGCAACAATGGCGGGGACCGAATTTCCGTACTGTGCGGTCGCCACCAGTTCGTCCTCATGCCCATCATGCAGGGCATAGGAATGAACAAAATAGCCGTGCATTCCGGGCTCCAGGCCCTGCGTGAGCAAATGTACGCCCGGTTTGAAATCAAGCGTGTTCCAGCCCATGTGGGGTAGGCGCAGACCTGCGTTGGCGGCTTCATCCATGCGGCGGATATTGCCTGAAATCCAGCCCAGTCCCTCGGTACGGCCATGCTCCAGACCATACTCGCTCATGAGTTGCATGCCCACGCAGATGCCAAGGAAAGGCGTGCCTTTAGCCGTTGCAGTCTCAAGAGTATTGCGAAGATCCGGCCCAAGGCCTGCGGCACAATCGGCAAATGCGCCCTGACCCGGCAGGATCAGGCGATCGGCATTCAAGATGGCTTCCGCATCGCGCGTAATGGTGACGTCTGCGTCAAGTCCCCGTAATGCCGCAGCCTTCCTGGCGGCCTGAGCGGCCGATGCAAGATTGCCACCATTATAGTCAATTACGACGACGCGCATGGGAACTCCGGGGGGCTAACAGGTGATGTGTGCCGGTCCGCCCAGCGGATCAGCGCAATGTCCTTGCTGGGGGCTGGGATTGGCAGGCCCATCTGGCGGCCATTGAGGCGCATTTCCCACAGACGGATTTCTGCTGTGAACGTGGCAAGGACAGCATGAATGCCTACGATGATCGCAACGTCCCACCGTGAGGCAACAAAGACATGCAGCAGGATGGACACTGCTGCGGCAAGAAGTCCGGAGATCCAGGCGCCGTAAGTGAGAAGGCCCAGCCATCCGAAAAACATGACACGCCAGGAAAAACCGTTCTGCACCATGACAGGCAAACCCAGCGGCCGCGATGAGGCGGGGTCCGTACAGGGCGTGAAAAGCTTCACAGGACGCCTTTGGTGGAGGGAATGGCGCCCGCCGCACGGGGGTCCATCGAGACGGCAACGCGTAGGGCCCGGGCCACGGCCTTGAAGCCGCTTTCTGCAATATGGTGAGCGTTCGTTCCTGTCTTGCAGGTCAGGTGCAGCGCGATGTGCGCAGACATTGCAAAAGCACGGAAGAATTCTTCAAAAAGTTCGGTATCCATCGTGCCGATCTTCTCGCGTGGGAAAACCACGTTCCACGCCAGATAAGGGCGGCCGGAAATATCCACCACAGCTTCACACAAAGCTTCGTCCAGCGGCACCAGTGCATGACCGAAACGCTCGATGCCGCGCTTGTCCCCGATCGCCTGACGGAAAGCCTGCCCAAACACGATGCCGACATCTTCGACCGTATGGTGCCCGTCAATGTGCAGATCACCCTTGGCGAGCAATTCCAGATCGAAGCCGCCATGTTTGGCGAGTGCCGTCAGCATATGGTCGAAAAAGCCGATGCCACTGTCGACGGTTGAGCGTCCCTGCCCATCAAGAGACAGGGCAAGGGTGATATCGGTTTCGCTTGTCGCGCGGTGCAGACGGGCGTGACGGGGTTCGGTCATGGTGGTTCTGCTACACCAGCGGGAGGGTTATTTCCACGCTGTCCCTGAGATAAAGGATGAAAAAGAAGGCCCCTAGAGTGCCGCAGAACGAGAAGACTGTCACCTGTCTTCAAGAGTTGGGGCGAGACTCTGTCGCCCCCTTGGCGGATGCGGCTGATCGCGCCATATCTGGGCCATGGCACATCATCACTCCTCCCTCGACTTTCTTCTCTCCCGCGCCTCGACCGATAACCTCGTTGAGCCGACCCCCAAGGGCGAGCAGCTTCGCAATATTCTGTCTGCAGGTTTGCGAGCGCCGGATCATGGCCGGATGCGACCGTGGCGCTACACGGTCATTAAAGGAAAGCATCGGGAGGCCTTTGCTCAGGTAGTGCTGGAAGCCATGGAACGGCAGGAGCCTGATGCCCCCTCTGCCAAGAAGGAAAAGCGCCGGGATCGTTTCTCCAATATGCCCATGATTATTGCACTGGGGATGCATATTGTCCCTGACGGCAAGATCCCGGTCATCGAGCAGGAAATGTCCGTGGCTGCGGGTGCGATGAATGTTCTTAACGCTTTGCACGCCGAAGGCTTTGGCGGGGTTTGGGTCACAGGACCTTTCTGCGAAGACCGCGCGCTTCTCGAATCGCTTGGGTTGAAAGATCCGCATCGTCTTGCAGGCTTCCTGTTCGTCGGAACGCCGGAAAAGCCGGTCGAGGGGCGCAAGCGCCCGGACATCGAAGAGTATATGGCGGTCTGGAAAGGCGAGCCCATTACATTTGATGCAGACGCAGGCTGAACAGAATGCGGTATGATGTGATTGTTGCGGGTGGCGGCCCGGTTGGTCTGGCTTGTGGCATTTCTCTTGCCCGGGATGGACGCAGGGTTTGTGTCATTGAGCGCTCGCCAGTATCTGTGCTGGCTGATCCACCTTTTGACGGGCGAGAAATTGCTCTGACGCATCACGCCGCGAACTGGCTGAAAGATGCGGGAGCATGGGCTGAAATCCCAGCAACATCCATTTGCCCTATGCACACAGCGCGCATTGAAACAGGTGCGGCAGGTAGTCCACCGCTTCTGTTCGATGCGCCAGCCGATGGCCCTGACGCACTTGGATATCTTGTCGCCAATCATCTGATTCGCCGGGCTCTGTACCGTGTGGCAGAGCGGACACCGGGCCTCGAAATCCGCGCCGGGGAAGGGATTGAGACGGCACGACACAATGCGCAGTCCGCCTCTGTAACACTGACAGATGGTACGGAACTGACTGCTGATCTTCTGGTCGGAGCAGATGGACGCTTCTCGCGATTGCGCGACAATGCGGGCATCGGTGCAATCATTCATGATTTTGGCCGGAGCATTTTGGTCTGTCGGATGCATCATCCGGAAAGCCATGCTCATACCGCGCTTCAGTGGTTTGACGAGGGACAGACAATTGCCCTTTTGCCAATCGCTCCTGACGGACGTGAAGGGGCTTCGTCCTCGCTCGTTCTAACCTTGGAAAACGATGAAATTGCGCGACTGAAGACGCTCGACGCCGACGCATTCAACGCCGAGATCACGGAGCGGACGCAGGGACGTATGGGTCCAATGGAGCTGGAGAGCCTCCGGTGTTCCTATCCCCTGAAAGCGGTCTATGCTCATCGCTTTCATGCGCCGCGTTTTGCCTTGATCGGGGATGCTGCCGTGGGGATGCATCCTATTACGGCCCATGGCTTCAATCTGGGTCTTAAAGGACAGGAAACGCTCGCGCGTGCCATCGCCGATGGGCCTGGAGACGCGGGGTCCCCTAGCGTACTGTCAAAGTTCGCCCGGACGCATCGTATGGCGACGGCGCCACTGTTTGCTGCAACCAACGCAATCGCGACAGTTTATACGCGTGACGAGACGCCATTTCTGGCTGCCAGAAAGTTGGGCCTGGCCGTTGCTAACCGCCTTCTTCCCTTCAAATCAGCTGTGACAAGCATGCTGATGGATCGTAATTCCTGAGTACCTTGCGGAGCCCGTTATGAAAGCCTTCGGACACACCCGTGCGACCCGCATCGAAGAAACAGATGCGCTCGTGGAATTGAATATCCCGACCCCTGAGCCGGGCCCGCGGGATGTTGTTGTCGAAGTTTCGGCTGTTTCCGTGAACCCGGTTGATACAAAGCTCCGGTCTGTCGCTCCTCCAGAAGGAGAGGCGCGCGTTCTGGGTTACGATGCCGTGGGCCGGGTTGTGGCAACGGGTGGGCAGGTTCGCGGGTTTCGTGCGGGTGATCGTGTGTTTTACGCAGGCAGCAATCTGAGGCAGGGCAGTAATGCCCGCTTTCAGGCGGTTGATGAGCGCCTTGTTGCATGTGCCCCGGAAAGCCTGACGGATGTCGAAGCGGCCGCTTTGCCTCTAACCGCTTTAACGGCGTGGGAGTTGCTGTTCGACCGTCTGGGCCTCACGGCCGGGCAAATGGAAAGCCCGGATGCCCTTCTGATTGTTGGTGGCGCTGGGGGTGTCGGGTCAATTCTGACGCAGATTGCTCGTCGTCTGACCGGCTTGAAGGTCATTGCGACAGCATCCCGGCCGGAGACCGTGGAATGGTGCAAATCCATGGGGGCGCATCATGTCATTGATCACCGTCGTCCGCTCGATCAGGAACTCGCCCGGATTGGTCTTCCACATGTACGGTATGTGGCCGGTCTAACGGCGACTGGGCAGCACAAGGATGCGATTGTTCGCGCGCTGGCCCCGCAGGGTGCGCTGGCCATGATCGACGATCCGGGTGAATTTGATATCATGCCCTTCAAGCGAAAATCGCTTTCCGTCCACTGGGAATATATGTTCGCGCGTCCAGCCTTCAATACGCCAGACATGGCTGTGCAGGGGCGAATTCTTGGGCAGATTGCGTCGCTGGTCGATGCAGGATTACTCCGAACCACGCTGCATCAGACGCTGGGTCCTATCACGCTGGAAAACCTACGTCTGGCGCATGAACTTCTGGAAAGCGGGAAGGGAATTGGGAAGGTCGTGCTGTCAGGCTTTCCAGACTGAGAACTTCTGTCAGGCTGGGAGTTTGGCTTCCAGCATCTGACGTTCCGTATCATCCAGAAAGTCCATTAGTAGAGGCAGCACAGAAACTGTCAGTCGCAAATTCTCTTTGGACAGAAAACTGATGGCAGCAAGAGAAACCGGCTGAGACAGGGCAAGTCTTGCGAAGCTGAGTGTAGGGCCGGTTAGAATGGCATTTGCAGCGGTTTCGTCCTCAAGGGGGCAGAGTTGGAACAACTCCCATTCCTTGACCTCGCGCCGATCCGACGTGACCTGCCCACCCAGAACATGCGGGGTCGCACTCAGGAAAAGATTACAGTCTGCCTGGCGCAGGGCCACAGATCCTGCCTCTGTTGTAGGCACGACGTCATAAGGCAAAAAATCGAGCAGATGCAGATTGCCGTCCAGGTTGACTGGAGCTGGATTGCCATCAGCACCAATGGCGGCCAGAAAAACGCGGGAGGTCGCTTCCCCAATTCTTATCGCGAGAAGCAAAGGGTCTGTTGACGCTTGGTCGGTAACTGACGCCTTGGTGTCACGGACGCAGATATGACCACCGCCCAAGGGCATCAGTGTAAATGCATGCAGTGTGGGTGTCGCGGGAGGGAGCGGGGCTAAGCGTTCAGTGTCCGGAAGAGCATCAAGAATTCCTGCACGGCCTTGGCGAACGACATTGCGAGCCCATTCGCGGATAATGTCTGTTTTACGTTGAGGCGTTGGATCATAGAGGTCGTTATAATCTGCCTCTGTGAAGGCCTGCATACCATACTGAACGTCTTTGCGGCGTTTTGTGCGCTCTACGTAATGCTCCATGCTTCTGAGCTGGTAATGCATGACTTTCGCATTTTTCCATTCTGGAATGCGGTCCGTGATGCCTAGTGTGTCAGACCACTCAATGTCCTGTCTGGCGTCGTTGACGTAGCGATAAGGGGCAACGTCGAAATAATGAACATTGCACCATTCGCCACTCCATCGATCGGGGCGGACAAAGGATTTGACGTGACGGTTTATGTAGATCTCAGGTTTGTAGTGATGCGTGAAGGCATGAAAGGCCGGAGCACGTGGTTTGATGACATGGCCTGAACTGCCGTAATTGCACCAGTTGATTCCAACCGCACCAACATCATCGTCCATCTCGCTCAGGAACTGATGAATGGTCTTGTGGCTCGGGAAAAATACATACTCATCCGCATCCAGAAAGCCGACCCAGTCAAACTCACCTTTGAGGTGTTCCAAGGCTTCAAGATAGACCTGTTTCTGTCTTTCTATATGAGAGCCGCCATCACTATCGATGCGGTAGAGGCGGATATCATGCACACAGGCTGCGTCTGTAATAACGCGATCTGTTCCATCTTTCGAACCATCATCGAAGATGATGATGGTATCCACACCAAGACTGACATACCAGCCGAGCCACCAGAGGATATCAGAGACCTCATCGCGGACGATGGCAACAACGGCAACTTTCATACAGGGCTGATTTCGACTCAGTTAAAGTGGGTACGCAGGAGCGGTGTGGGTGAAATGCAGAGAAGGATAAAGCCAAAAATGGCCATGACCTTCAGGATGAAGAACACCATATGCTGGCACACTTCCCCATTCGTGGCCATCATCATGAAGGGGTCCGGTGGGGGAAGAGGAGCCTTGGGGTCTGTCTGCAGTCGCTCGAGTGTGGAATTACGCTGATTGGCGTATTCGGCCCGACGACGAGCCATTTCAGTGCCGGAAATATCGGCTTTGCCATAAAGCTGGACGAGATAGTTTTCGAGGTCTTCCCGGCGGTATGCGGGCTTCCCATTCGGCATATGACCGCGCTCTGGGCCTGCTCCAAGCATGGAAAGCAGTCTTAGTCGACGGAGTGACAGTCCCAGATAAGCGGCAGCTTCGGTGACGGCGAGCATTCGCGCACGGATGGGCAGATGAAAAAGCTGCCCTGAGCTGTTGTGTCCGGAAATATGTGATGGCGGCACGGTCTGTGTCCCTGCGGTTCAGACACTCAACACCTTAAAGGACGGCCAGTGGAAAAGCGAGGTTTTCCACTGGCTACTTGGAAATATCAGGCAGTCGTGAGTGTGACATTTTCCGCATTGAACCGACGGAAAACATCGAACAGGATCGCATCCTGTATGGCGGATGCGTCCCGGGCAGACAGGATCCGGACAGTCAGGCTCATGGTGAGGCTGAAGCTTGCGAGCGCACTGATCCGCACCACAGGTGCAGGATTAGACAGAATTTCAGAGCGCTGGGCAGCCACCTCAATGAGCAGGGATTTGGCTTTTTCCAGATCGGTGGTGGTGGGCACCTTGAAGTTCAGTGTCAGAGCGCTTGTTGAACCGGACAGGGTACAGTTCTTGACGCTGGACGTGATGAACTGCGAGTTCGGAACAATCAGCGTCGAACCGTCGCCAAGGCCAATATCCGTAGCCCGGATGCTGATGCGCTTAACGTCACCCTTGGCGCCCGCGATTTCCACCATATCCCCGACCCGGACTGGTCGTTCTGCCATCAGGATCATGCCGGAGACGAAGTTCTGTACAATGGACTGAAGGCCGAAACCGATACCCACCGACAGCGCACTCACCACCCAGGTGAGGTTCTGAACAGACAGTCCAGCAATCGACAGAATGCCAAGGCCAACCAGGATCCACGAGCAGTATGTGAAAATGCTCAGGATGGATGTCCGGGCACCGATATCAAGCTGCGTGGTGGGCAGGAAACGATCTCGGATCCAGTGTTTTGTCTGGCGAATGATGTAGTAAGCGACGCTTACCAGCACGACGCAGAGAACGACCGTATCGAGCGAGATCTTTACGCCATGGATGGTATTGCCGACGAACAGCAGGCGCAGGCGGCTGCCTATATCGCCCACGCTGAAGCTTCCGTCAGTCTGTGCGATCGAGAAAAGCAGCAGCAGCAGCAGGATGTTCCCAATGCCGGACAGCAGAACACCGATCTGCGTGAGGCGACGCGAAGACAGGCCGAGAGGGTGCAGACGTGCACTAAAGCGGCCTTCTGGATCAAAAAGATGATCCAGAATGCTACGCCAGCACAGACCCAGAAGCACAACGACGGCCAGACCCGTTCCTAATGACAGGAGCCAGCCGTTCAGGGAGAATGCGAAGGAGACATATCCCAGCAGCACGGCGATGAGCGAGATGCCGAAAATCAGGGAAGACAGGCCCAGCGCGGTGGGTGCGAACTGGCGTGTATCGTCCTGCTTGCCCAACCGGCGGAAGGTGTCGATTGCACAGATGCCAATCGCCAGAGAGAACGCCATTTCCAGGACGGTCTGAAGCGTGGGGCCGAAGACATCCTGAGCGCGGAAAGAGCGAAGAAGGTTCAGGACAAGAATGCTGAGTGCCAGCATCCAGTCCACACCACGGAGGGCGCGGCGTTCATTTGGATTGCCCTCCAGAACACCTTTCCGTCCGAAAACCGGGAGGCCGGCGCCGATGATAAAACCGCAGATCGGCAGGCTTTCTCCCAGAATGGCGGCGATCGGACCGCCATCTGCATCCAGTACGGCAGCACTCCAGATCAGCCAGGCAAGCCCTCCGAGCAATGCGCAAAGGATGCCATTGAGTGTGATGGCGATGATGCTGCTGGCGAGCGCGTCTTTTACGCCAGTCTCCGCAGAGGAACGGAATTTGGCGCCAGCGCGCTTTAGAAGGCGCAGAATGAAGGGGGAAGCAATTCCGATCAGGACCAATGTTCCCGCCGTGCCGATCAGGAGCATCATCCATGCTGATAGTACGCCGTCTTCATGGAGCGACGACTTGTTTTCCGGCCGTTCTGTCAGGAGGGCATGCCAGAATTTGGGCGCCAGCGGAGATACTGTCCGTTCAGACAGAGCGGCATTTTGCAGGCGTGTCCGACGCGTGGCGATGGCGGAATTGAGCTGCTTGGCCTGAAGATTGTAAAGTTTGGACCGCATCAGGGCAGACTTCACACCCTGGGAGTTCTGCTGCAGTCGCGCGCGCTGTTCCGTGACAGACGGGTCTTCGTTTTCTGCGGCCTTGGGCCCAAGAATTTGAAGATAGGAGTCCGTGATGTCGTCGTAGTTCTGAATCTGTGTCAGTGCGTCCTGTGTATTTTGCTGAACACGCTGAGCACGCGCAGACAGATTGTCCAACTCGGTACTGCCAAGATTGGCGTCTGTCCGGTTAAGAACATTGAGGATCTGTTTCAGCGTTGCTGAACTGTCTTCAAGTTGGCGGTTGATCGTGTCCGATACGGCCGTCCAGCCCAGACCGCCGTTCTTGTCCACAACGGCTTTCTGGGTTGTTGTTGGTGCTGCCTGTGGGGCCGCAGCGGGGGCGGCATGGCCTGTGATCGGTACGCCACACAAGAGCGTCAGGGCAAGGAAAGCGCTTCTGCACGTGAAGCGGGTTCGCCGGCGGGTTTCCGGCCCTGTGAGGTGGGGCTCTTGCATGTGGGGCTTTCACTCCTGGTTTTGATGTTGGGTTTTAACGATCCGAAGAGCCACAAGGTTCAGGAAAGCCTTGCAGAGGCGACGATCGGGGTCTTTTTCGGCTGGCGAGCAAAAAGAAAGCGCCTCTGCCAGACTGGGCAAAGGCGCTGGTATTGATAACGTTTTTTGAAACGAGACGCAGGCTTCAGACGGAAAGAGCGGTCCCGTGTGCGTCTGCAATGGTTTCGAACCCTTCCCGACGCATGGCATTCAGAAGTTCCGTCTTAAGGCGACTGAGAAGAGCGGGCCCCTGGAGCACGAAAGACGTGTAGATCTGGACCATGTCCGCACCCATACGGATACGGTCCAGCACGTCTTCTCCTGTTTCGATACCACCGCAGGAAATGAGCGCGATGCGGCCCTTGTTCAGGTTTGAGACAACCTTGAGAACTTCACGCGACCGGGATGCCAGAGGTCTGCCAGACAGGCCACCGGTCTCGGCTGCCAATGGGCTCGTTAAACTTGCTGGGCGGGCAATTGTCGTGTTGGTCAGGATTAGTCCTTGTGCCCCGCCCGCAATGGCAGCCTCAAGAATGGGCTCGTAGGAGCTGTCGTCCATGTCTGGAGCCAGCTTGACCAGCAGAGGCAGACGATCCGGGTTGCGCGTGTTGATGGCACTCAGCAGGTCCGTCAGCATCTGGGCGGACTGAAGGTCCCGCAGGCCGGGTGTGTTGGGTGAGGACAGGTTCATCGTCACGTAGTCCACATAAGGACTGACGCGGGAGACGAGTTCCGGATAATCCCGCAGAGGCTCTGCGCCGATCTTGTTAATGCCGATGTTCGCGCCCAGAGGCACTGTCGCACCGCGTGTGCGGCCATTAGGCATCGGGCGATGCAGGCGTGCGAGATTGCGGCAGAACCGGTCAATCCCGCAGCCGTTGAACCCCATGCGATTGATGATCGCGCCGTCTTCCGGCAGGCGGAACAGGCGCGGTTGGGGATTTCCCGGCTGCGGTCGTGGTGTGACGGTGCCCGCTTCCACATGGCCGAATCCGAGTTTGGCCAAGGGGCGAACGGCGCGCGCATTTTTGTCAAAACCCGCAGCCAGACCAATTGGGTTCGGAAAGCGGAGTCCGAAAGCGCGGGTGGCAAGTGCCGGTACGTCTTTCGGAGCAGACCCTCCCAGCCCAAGGGCCATGGAGTTTATGGCAAGCTCGTGCGCCGTCTCCGGATCGAAGCGATGCAGGAGGGGCGTGGCCAGTTTTCCAAGATCAATCATGAGTCTTTCCCTTACCGCAAACCTGAGCAGCGTGCACGTGGTGGGGCAGAACGTGAGGGGAGAGGGGTTGGCGGGAGCATGGGGACGCGATAGACGCGAAACAATGTGGGAAGAACCCTATCTAGAAACATGTTGCCGCTCGACCCTGCACCGACTTCTGCTTTGTGGCGATGCAGGGCGGCCAACAGGTCTGCGTGACCAGCCCTGCCTTGAGCGCCTGGAGCGCATGGGGTTCGTTCGCCTGCGCGAAGACGGTCGTTTTGTGATCACGGATGCCGGCATGACCCGGCATCGGCTGGAAATTGGTCCGACTGGCTGATGTCAGGCCTTGTTCCAGGCATTCTCCAGTCCCTTGCGTGATTGACTGATAAGAGCCTCGAGATCTCCGTCATAGAGACTGTCCGGAACCTCTGACGAGAAAATTTCGACGGTGCAGGCTCCACGAAAGCCCGCCTCCCAGGTGGCGCGAAGCATGTCATGCAGAGGAATGACGCCATCGCCGGGAATGAGCCGATCCGTGGCAGAATATGGCGTCCGCCAGTCGCTCACCTGAAGAACGTTGATTTTCTTGCCAGCTTTCCGAATGGCACCACAGACGTCGTCTTGTTGCCAGATGTTCCAGTAATCCAGGCAAAGGCCCATCGCTGGGTGGCCAACACCATCAATGATCTCCAGGGCCTGCTCTATCGTCCAGATTGCGCTCTCAACATTGACGGATGTGGGATTTAGCGGCTCCAGCGACAGGGAAACGCCCAGATCAGCCGCCAGCGGGCACAAGTCTCGCAGATAACGTGCGGTCTCATCCATGACGCGATGCATGTTCCCATTGGGTGGAGCGCCTGTGTTGGTGACAAAAACGGCGCCGGGCGCATAGGGCGCAAGAGTCTCAAGGCTTTTCCTGAGGCATGCTGCACGCTGGGCCGGGTCGGTTGGTTCAGGGGCCATCCGGCTGTCGAAGAAGGTACGGACAGAAGGCTGAATGGCGCTGATGGTCATGCCGCTGTTGGCAGCAAGAGACATCTGTTCATGGATGCGTGCAGGGTCCAGCTTCGCTTCGCAGATCTCGATTGCCTGTACGCCTGCTGCTTTGTAGCGTGCGACATCTTCTTCGAAGGACCAGGGCTGGGTGGTAAATTCGTTCATGCCGAACAGAAAGGGCAGGGACATCGGAATCAGCCTTTCAGGAACTCGATAACGGTCCGATTGAATTTTTCGGTTTCGTCGATGAAGACCATGTGCGCGCTATCCTTAAAGAAAACGGCTTCACAGTTCGGCATATGATCGGCCACCCAGGCTGGCCCCCCTGCGGGCAGGATTTTGTCCTTCTCCGCGACCATCATAAGGGATCGCAGTTTGAGGTGCGGCAAAACGTCCCGCCAGTCCTGTGTGGTGTGATCGGCCATCATGGCGGCGCGGGCATAGTCCGGGCTGGCGGCCATTTCCCGAAGCAGGAAAGCTTTCTCGTCTTCTGGAATGTCCCGGCTCAGGCAGTCTGCCAGATTGCCGCGGTCAAAGTTTTCAGCATCCAGAAAAACCTGCTGCTGAAGATAAGCCAGACCGGCCTGATCGTAGCAGGTTGCGTGACCCAGCTTCCATTCCGGAGAGTAATACTGTTTCGGCGTCTGTTGAACGAAAATGGCGCTTCTGAGCCGATCCTGCCCGAACAGTTCCAGATAGGACCAGATAACGGGGCACCCGATGGACCAGCCCAGAACGGTCGCATCCTTTAGGTTCAATGCACCAATCAGGTCTCGCAGGTCTGCGGCTAGTCTTGCGATGCGGTAACCGTGTTTTGGTTTGTCCGAGCGTCCGTGTCCGCGCAGATCCATGGTGATGACACGTGCATGCTCGGACAGGGCTTCGACGTTGCGGTGGAAAAACCGGCCAGAAAATGTCCATCCGTGGATCAGGACGAGGGGGCGTCCATGCCCCTGTTCTTCGTAATGAATGCGTGTTCCGTCGCTCGCGGTGATGTGGGGCATGAAAACCTCCTGCGTCGCATTGCAAAGTATGAAAGAGATGCAAGTCGATAGCGTTTCAGGGGCATTAACGGTTTCGTGGCAAAGGACCGTTTGCGCTTGAGAGAGTGCATCGGTAAATTAACAGTGTCATGACAGCTTCCTCCTCTTCCGCTCCCCCGAACCGCGTTCTCGCGCCCATTGATCTTGGCCAGGGCGTAGTGATCGAAGATCCGGTGATCCTTGCTCCGCTTTCAGGGGTTACGGATCTGCCGTTCCGCCAGCTTGCGCGCGACCTTGGCGCGGGACTGGTAGTGTCTGAAATGATCGCATCCTGGGCAATGATCCGGGAGAACGAGAACACCATGCGCATGGCGCGTTCGGCCGGGAATGGCCCGAATGCGGTTCAGCTCGCAGGGTGTGATCCGGATGCGATGGCGCAGGCTGCGAAAATTGCGGTCGATGGCGGTGCAAACCTCATCGACATCAATTTCGGTTGCCCTGTGAAGAAGGTCGCGATCGGCCAGATGGCGGGTTCCGCCCTGATGCGGGACGAAGTGCAGGCTGGAAAGATTCTTGAGGCTACGGCAAGGGCCGTGAACGTTCCCGTGACGCTCAAGATGCGGATGGGCTGGGATCACGACTCCCTCAATGCACCACGGCTTGCGAAAATTGCGGAAGAGAGCGGAATCCGGCTCGTGACGGTTCATGGGCGCACCCGTCAGATGTTCTATAACGGAACTGCAGACTGGCGTTTCGTAAAGACCGTGAAGGATGCTGTGGGTCTGCCGGTGATCGTGAATGGCGACATCAATACGATCCGTGATGCACGTGAGGCACTTCATCAGTCTGGCGCGGATGGCGTGATGATCGGGCGAGGGTGTTATGGCCGTCCGTGGTTCACGGCGCAGGTGGCTCAGTCCCTGAAAACCGGGCAGGACGTTCCGGACCCGGATCTGGCAACGGAAAAGTCCATTGCCCTGCGTCACTACAGGATGATGCTGGATCATTTCGGGGAGCGCCCCGGTCTGCGTCTGGCGCGCAAGCATGTGTCCTGGTACTCCGGCGGTCTGCCCGGCTCTGCAACATTCCGTTCCGCCATTAATCGTGTGGATAACGCGCCGGAAGCAATCTCCATGTTGGAAGAGTTCTATGACCGGAACATCGAAGCGGGCGTTGTCCGGGACCGTGAGAACGGACCAGCCGGCAGCATGCCGCGTGATGGATGCAGTGAAGCAGCCTGACCGGCCAAGGTTTAGTCAGGGATGGTGATGCAGGCTGAGCCCTTGCTGGCGGATGAAGCATGCCGTCCGATGTTTCTGTATGGGGCATCCCGGCTTGATCGTCAGGACGTGGCGCGTCGACTGCACACGCATAGTGTTCGGGCGCAGCAGCCATTTGTGGTCGCGGCGCTGACAGCTACCCCCTGTGCACTGCGCGAAGATGCTCTGTTCGGAGGGCGTGAAAGCGGCTGGTTCGAGCAGGCGCAGGGCGGGACTCTGCTTGTCGATGAGATTGACTGCCTGTGCCCTGCGTTACAGGTCCGGTTTGTTTCGGAGATTGAGCGTCCGGAGACGGATCTGCGTGTGATTGCCGCCAGCAGGCATGACCTGACCCTTCTGCTGCGGCAGGGTAATTTTCAAAGCGGTCTGCATCGCTGGTTGGCCGCATTCGAGCCGTCGCAGCGCCTCGGACCTGAGCGCATTAGTGCGGTCTGTCGTCTGCCAGGCACTAAAAATGATCGGCCACGGGGGCTGGCACGGGCTCTCGAACGTCCGTTGATTGAGTATTTTGAGACGGGTCTGGAAAATGATGCGGGTGATCTGCATGCCAGCGTGGTGGGGGAAGTCGAGCGGCCGCTTATCACCATGGTCCTGCGGAGAACAGGCGGGAACCAGCTTCGCGCGGCCGCCATGCTTGGGCTGAACCGCAACACGTTGCGCAAGAAAATCAGGGAACTGGATATTACGGTTCCAAAGGGAAGTGACGAGTGAGTTCTTTTTCTCCGGGGCGTGTGCTGAGACGACTGACAAGCGCCAACGGGGTGGTTCTTCTAACCGTCATGGCACTGATTCTGGCGTTCGCGACTTTTGTCGTTCTCGCGGGCGGCATGTCACTGGCGCATCGTCCGCAGGTGCAGGCCATCATCTTCCTGCTCGACTTCATCATGCTCATGCTGATCACGGCAGCAGGCGTGGTGCAGATCGGGCGCATGATGGCGGAACGGCGGCTTGGGCTAGCCGGTGCAAGGCTTCATGCGCGCCTCATTACCCTGTTTGGAATTGTCGCTGTTGCACCGACCATCGTCGTGGGAGCTGTAGCAGCGCTATTCTTCCATTACGGCGTGGAGATCTGGTTTTCCAATCGCGTCAGTAATGCTCTGACGGAGGCCCGCTCTGTAGCTGCGGGGTATTTGCGGGAGCATAACGACAATATCCGTACAGAAGCATTTGCCCTCGCAAATACGCTGATCCTTATTCAGAACGATGAGCTGTTCACGCACGGGACAGACCTGTTCCACAGTCCATCCCGTCTGCAGGAACTGCTGGACGATGAGGTTTACGAGCGTGGTTTGACCGATGCGGAGGTCTTCGATCCGCTCACGGACAAAGTCCTGGGTGTCGGTGGTCTTCTTGGCAAGACGGACATGAATACCCTGCCGCCTTTACCGCCCAAGTCTGTGGTGGAGATGGCACGCGGGGGAGACGTCGCCATTCTCAACCGCCCTGATCAGCGCATGGTGCGCGCCATTGTCTCGCTGGGCGGGAATTCGGGGCTTATGCTGGTCATTACCCGACCTGTCGATCCTGATGTCCTCGAGCATATGCGGCGTACCAACGAGCTCGTGCAGGATTACCAGCACATGATTGCCAATCGGGGTAAAACGCAGGTCACTGTTGTGGTGATCTTCGGCCTGATGGGATTGCTGGTGTTGGCTGTTGGCATGTTGACAGGGCTTGCGCTGGCCAACCGTATTGCAAACCCGCTAGGCCTTCTCATTCTTGCAGCAACGCGCATTTCCCAAGGCGATCTGGGTGTTCGTGTTCCGGTGCCAGCAAAGACGAGCCGCGAAAAGGACGATGAGGTTGTGGGGCTCTCCAGGGCCTTCAATCGTATGACCGACCAGCTTGAGAGTCAGCGGTCAGAACTGATGCAGGCTTACGATCAGATCAATGAGCGTCGGCGATTTACGGAAACTGTTCTGGCGGGCGTGTCGGCGGGCGTCATTGGTCTGGACCGGGGACAGGTGATCGAACTGCCGAATAGGGCTGCTTCCGTCGTGCTCCAGCGGGATTTGCAACCCGCGATCGGTATGAGGCTCTCTGTCAGTGTCCCGGAATTTTCAGCTTTGCTGGACAAGGCAAGGCAGGCGCCGGAACGCGTCCATACTGATGAAATTCAAGTGGATACAGATGGCGCACAGCGCCCGGGAGGGCCTGGTGACGGTGGCGGTGCCGGTGCCGGACGAACACTCCTGGTGCGGATTGTGGCCGAACTCCGCGGCACGGATGTCGCTGGATACGTCGTAACCTTCGATGACATCACGGCGCTTCAGTCAGCGCAGCGTAAAGCGGCTTGGGCTGACGTGGCCCGACGCGTGGCGCATGAAATCAAGAACCCCTTGACGCCAATCCAGCTTGCAGCAGAGCGGCTGAAAAGGCGCTTCCTGAAAGAAATTCAGAGCGATCCCGACACATATACGCAGCTTGTAGATACAATTGTCCGGCAGGTTGGGGATATCGGCCGAATGGTGGATGAGTTCTCTGCTTTTGCACGGATGCCACAACCCGTGATGCAGAACGAGGACTTTTCCCGGATCTGCCGTGAAGCACTGGTGCTGCAAAGAAACGCTCATCCCGACATTGTGTTCGAAACACGGGATCTGCCGCCCTCAGGGCCTATCGTTCGGTGCGATCGGCGACTCATAGGGCAGGCATTGACAAACCTTCTGCAGAATGCGGCAGATGCCATAACCATGACAGACCGCGGAAAATCGCGGGAAAACGCGTCTGACGCCCTGATGCAGCCAATTGGACACATTGTGGTGGGCTTGCACATTCGGGACGGGCATGTCCTGCTAGGGATAGAAGACGACGGGATTGGTCTGCCGACTGGGGAACGCCACCGGTTGACCGAGCCTTATGTGACACACAAGGCGAAGGGCACAGGTCTTGGCCTTGCGATTGTCAAAAAGATCATGGAGGACCATGCCGGGATGCTTCAGCTCACCGATCGGGACCCCGATCCGTCATCCGGACGGCGCGGGACACTCGTCACACTGTCTCTGCCTCTGGCGGAGCTGGGTGGTGCAGGAGAGAAGGAAGACCGGATCATGAGGGTGACAGATGGAACATGAGATTCTGATCGTCGATGACGAGCCGGATATCCGGTTCCTGATCGAAGGTATCCTGAACGACGAAGGATATGCGACCCGCACGGCCGCGAACTCCGATCAGGCTTTGGAACTTTTCAGGGCACACAGGCCGTCCCTGGCTATTTTGGACATCTGGTTGCAGGGTTCCAAGCTGGACGGGATTGAACTGCTCAAGGTCATGCAGGCTGAAGAGCCAGGTCTGCCGACGCTGATGATTTCGGGTCACGGCACCATTGAGACGGCTGTCGCCAGTCTTAAGCATGGTGCCTACGACTTCATTGAGAAGCCGTTCCAGTCAGATCGTCTGCTTCTGGTGGTTCAGCGTGCCTTGGAAGCTGCCCGTTTGCAGCGCGAAAATGCAGAGCTGCGACTGCGGGCCGGGCCTGAGACGACGCTATCGGGGGAAGGGGCTGCCGTTTCGGCTGTTCGGGCCCAGATCGAACGCGTGGCCCCGACCAACTCCCGGGTGCTGATTACCGGCCCAGCCGGTTCAGGCAAAGAAGTGGCCGCGCGGATGATTCATGCGCGCTCCCGTCGTGCGGAAGGTCCGTTCATCGCGCTGAACTGTGCCACGCTCGCGCCGAACCGTTTTGAAGAAGAGCTGTTCGGTCTGGATGGTACGGACGGCCAGCCCGCACGCCGTGGGGTTCTGGAACGTGCTCATCGCGGAACGTTGTTGCTCGACGAGGTGGCAGATATGCCGCTGGAGACGCAGGGCAAGATCGTTCGTGCCTTGCAGGACCAGACTTTTGAGCGGATTGGAGGCAACACGCGCCTCAAGGTTGATGTGCGGGTTATTGCCACGACAAACCGTGATCTTCAGTCCGAAATCATGGCGCATCGCTTCCGGGAAGATCTATATTACCGGTTGGCCGTGGTCCCTCTGCGCATTCCTTCACTCCGGGAGCGTCGTGAAGATATTCCGGGATTGGCCAAGCACTTTCTGGAGCGTTGCGCACAGTCTTCGGGATTGCCGATCCGCGAACTTTCCGTGGATGCGCTTGCGGCGTTGCAGGCTTATGAGTGGCCCGGCAATGTGCGTGAACTGCGCAACCTGATGGAGCGTCTGCTCATCATGATGCCGGGCTCGGGCAGTGATCCCATTCGTGCAGATATGCTGCCTTCCACCATCAGTCAGGGCGCGCCGTCGATGACGCGTCTGAACTCGGGGGCGGACGTGATGAGTCTTCCGTTGCGGGAAGCCAGAGATCTGTTTGAAACGCAGTATCTACAGGTTCAACTCATGCGGTTTGGTGGCAATATCAGCCGTACGGCCAATTTCGTTTGCATGGAACGCAGTGCATTGCATCGCAAGCTGAAGCAGCTTGGTGTTACCACACAGGAAGATCGCTCGACGTCACCGGCAGTCGGGGGATAAACGGGCAGTGATCCCAATTCCTTTTTTCCTCAGGGCCGGCGAGTCAAAATTATCGTGACGTCAGAAACTTCATCCACTTCCGCCGGAAGAGACGCTGTGCAGGAAGTTTTCCTCCAGCATCTCCATCAGATCGAGGCACCCGTCACGGTGTTTCTCGTCAATGGCGTGAAGCTTCAGGGGGTCGTAGCTCAGTTTGACAGCCACACGCTGCTGCTGCGCCGGGATGGGCATGTTCAACTCATTTACAAGCATGCCATCAGTACAATCATGCCCGTGGGAGCCCTCCCGCGGTTTGCGGACAATGAACTTTGAGCGGATTTGATACCAAGAAGCCTGCCACGCGTGCTGCTGTTATTCTCCCTTGGGAGAAATCGGGACAGCAGGAAGATATCCGGGCTGCAGATGCCCGCCTGGAAGAAGCGGTGGGTCTTGCGGCCTCCATCGGACTGGTAATCGTTCGGCAGGCGGCAATTCTGCTTCGGGCGCGTCGCCCGGCAACGCTGCTGGGTAGCGGGCAGGTTGAACAGCTTGCCGAAGCCGTGAAGCTGGATCAAGTTGATGTCGTCATTATCGATGCCCGCCTGTCTCCGGGGCAGCAGCGCAATCTGGAAAAGGCGCTGGGGTGCAAGGTTATGGACCGGACGGGTCTGATCCTTGATATTTTCGGCGCCCGTGCCGCCACCCGAGAGGGTGTGTTGCAGGTCGAACTGGCCCACCTCGAATATCAGCGCTCTCGTCTTGTACGTCTGTGGACCCATCTTGAGCGTCAGCGCGGCGGCTTTGGCTTCCTTGGTGGACCGGGCGAAACGCAGATCGAAGCAGATAAGCGAATGCTTGCGGACCGGATCGGCCGGATCAAAAAAGAGCTGGAGCAGGTTCGGCGCACACGTGGCTTGCATCGGGATGCCCGCAAGCGGGTTCCATTCCCGATTGTTGCCCTTGTGGGATACACCAATGCGGGTAAGTCCACGCTCTTCAACGCGCTGACAGGCGCGGCAGTCCATGCTGAAAACCAGCTCTTCGCGACGCTGGACCCTACGATGCGCGCGCTGCGTTTGCCTTCAGGACGGAACGTTATCCTGTCTGACACGGTGGGATTCATCAGCGATCTGCCGACAGAACTGATTGCTGCCTTCCGGGCGACGTTGGAAGAAGTCTCGCAGGCAGATGTCATTCTGCATGTTCGTGATGTGGCTCATCCGGATAGTGCCGCTCAGCGTGCTGACGTGTTGAATGTTCTGGACGGCATGGTGCGGGACGGCATGCTGGATGCCCAATGGCCGGAGCGAACAATTGAGGTTCTGAACAAAGCAGACCTGATCGGCGGTGTTGAAGCCGTGCCGAAGCGTGACAACGCTGTGGTGATTTCGGCCATCACAGGCGATGGTATCCCTGATTTGTTCGAGACGCTGGACCAGTACCTGACGCAGTCCATGCAGGATGTGAAAGTCAGCCTGTCCCTGCAGGATGGTGCGGCACTGGCCTGGCTTTACCAGCATGGCGAAGTGGTCGAGCGGTTTGATCATGAGGGCGGGATGGATGTGCAGGTCCGTCTCTTCCCCATGGACTGTGAGCGCTTTGAGATCAGCTATCCCGGACGTGCTGCTACGGCTTGAGGGGCCATGCGTGCACGGGCCGCTTTCGCCTTCTGGCGGGAGCGGTCCAGCGGGATTGCCAGCGCGAAGGTCAGAATAAGCCCCAGAACATTAATAATGATCTGAAGGCCCAGGCCTGTTCCAAAACTTCCAAGGATCAGGCGTCCCAGCAAATCCAGCACTGTGCCGAACGAGAACACTTCCAGTGAATTTCTGCCAAGCAAGGCCAGGATCTGGCCCAGACGATCGGCTGAAAAACGACGTAGAACACGTGAAGACTGCACGAGATAAAAGATCGACATAATGTCGAACAATCGCCAGACGGCGAGAGTCGATTTCCCATTATTGGGTGGGGCCGGAAACAGGCGCAGCCCGCTCAGGTGCCAGTATTCATACGGAAAGCAGAGGATAAAGGCACCAATCAGGTAGCCCCCGCAGAGCACCTTGGCCCATGTTCTGGCTGGCAGGTCGCCATTATGCTTGGATGCCCAAACGGCACCGAGCACACCCAGAATATATAGAAACTGCCAACCGAACGGATTCATGTACCAGCCATTTGGGTCCAGCCAGTTTGGAACCGTGATGCGCGGATCGATATTGGCAATCGCCCAGATGGCTGCGCTGACGCCAAGCAGCAGCCAGACGCTTTTCTTGAGGGCAGCGTAGATCAGCGGGAAAAGAGCCAGAAGAACAATGTAGAGCGGCAGGATGTTGAGGTAGCTCGGTAGCGCATCGAAGGTGAGGATGCGCCATAGCCAGCCGTATCCGTGGGCGAGTTGCGGCTCAAGAATATATTCCGGGACGGGCTCGTAATGGCGCCAGTGCCGAACGGTCCAGACGAACACCAGTGTCATGGCTGTCTGATAAATATACAATTTGGCGCAGCGCGACAGGATGCGGCGGATACCGCTGGTCCACCCGTCGCGGTCGATCAACCGACCATATGCCAAATAGGACGCATATCCTGCCAGCATGACGAAGATTTCAGCTGCGTCGGCAAAACCGAAATTGCGAATGGTGATTCTGTTGATGAGATTATCGGGCACATGGTCAGCCAGCATCATCAGCAGAGCAGCGCCCCGCAAGGCATCAACGCGATGGTCGCGAGTATGCTTGCGCGGTAAAGACTGTGCATCGGATGATGAGGCTGGCAGCTGCATGGTGCCTTAATACAGTTTTCATCAAACGGGAGTATGAAGACTGGATTACCGCAACATTAAAGATTGTATGGAAAACTGCATCGCGGTCTGAAGCAGATTCATTCACCTGCTTCAGGAAGAGCAGTCAGATCATTCTTTTAATACTGCAGGGAATTCAGGGATATTAAATTTCTTGAAGGAAATGAGCCTGGTGCTGGAGGCATCACCGCGGTGGGGTCAGGATGTAATCATCGGCGGTGAAAGGGGGAGCCGAGATTGCGTAAAAACTGAGGGGCGAGTGCGGGGAAGCCGCAATCTTGTGCTTCAAATGTGGGCTGATGCGAATGATGTCGCCTGCTTTGACAAGAGTTATCTGATCTCCAAGCCAGACGGTGCCTTCTCCCTCATGGATCAGGAAGATTTCTTCCGAACGTCGATTGTAACTCTCAGGATAGGTGGTTCCTGCGGTCAGGGTGAAGAGTGCAATGCTCTGATGATGGGACGGGAGTGCAGATCCAATACCGATAAATTCCTGCAGGGTACTGCCTGGTGCGGGGTAAATTGCTGGAACATGGTCTGGGTGGACAACCTGCGCGGCTGCAAAACCAGGTGCGAACAGAAGCGACAGAATACCAAGGCTGATCTTCATTGGGTCTGGACTTTCACACGGGTGAGGGCAGTAATCTGCTTGCGGAAGGCAGGATAACGCTCGCTAAGGGCTTTGCGTTCACCCAGTTGAAAGTCTTCGGGAATAAAGCCCGGAGCCATGGTCGTGCCAACAAATGACCAGCCAGCGGGACCGATAGGTGCCGAGCCCTGCCAAACACCTTCAGGAACGACATAGGCAGGATGGTCCCGGTCCAGCGTGATACTTTGGCCTCGGCCGTCAGGATGAAGCAACAGAAGATGAACGGGATCTCCAGCGTAGAAATGCCAGATCTCGGCTGTCTTCAGGGTGTGAAGTGCAGAGAAGTCCCGTCGTGTTTCCACGAACAGGATCGCTGTGGAGAGAGGGTGTGTGACACCAGCATAGCGTGCAGGCAAAGCCGAGCCCGCAATAGTTTCTGTGGTGCGCTGAAGCTGGGAAAACCAGCCACCTTCCACAGGAACGGGCTGCATGTTGTAGCGATTGATCAGAGCCTGTGCGGCAGCAGGTATCTGAGCTGTGGCGTTTTTATTGTGAAACGCGGGTTGTGCGGAGGCAGAGCTTCCGGAAGCGAGGATGGAGCATAGGAGGCTGGTGATAACAAATCTGCGCATCCGGGCAGGTTCCCCTCTCACAATCATGAGTAGGTCTTTGTATCCTGCTTCCTGTCCGGATGCGATATTCCGTGAAAGGCGTGTCACATTGCCAGAAGCGTATTGTCCGACTGAGATGCAATTATGCCATGCTGCTCATGCTTCAGGCCTGTGACTTCAACTGTACGTCCATGACTTCGAAGCTTGTCCAGGACCTTTTCCAGTGCCTGAACGGACGTGACATCCCAGAACCTTGCATGCGTTAAATCGAGTACGACGAGTTCAGCGTTCGTCAGATAGTCAATCTCGGCCGAAAGGCCGTCTGCGGACGCAAAAAAGACCTGCCCGGAGATGGTATAGGTCTCTGTTGATCCGTCGCGGTGGCTGGTTACAGTCAGCAGGCTGGCAGCGCGCCAGGCAAAGAACACGCCCGACAGGAGAACCCCGGCTAGAACGCCGGCAGCCAGATCATGCGTCAGCACGACCACAACGACGGTTACAAGCATTGTCAGGCTTGAAAGCTTGGGTTGGCGCGTGACGTCCCGCAGGCTGCCCCAGGAGAATGTGCTGATCGAAACCATGATCATGATGGCGACCAAAGCGGCCATCGGAACCTGTCCCACCCAGCGATGAAGAAGGACCATCAGGGCAAGCAGAAAAGCGCCTGCCGTGAAGGTGGAGAGACGTCCGCGGCCGCCGTAACGCAGATTGCCGACTGTCTGGCCGATCATGCCACACCCGGCAATGCCGCCGAATGCTCCAACGAGAATGTTGGAGATGCCAAGGCCTGTGCACTCCATACGTTGATTGCCGTGCGTGTCCGTCAGGTCATCGACGACTGATGCTGTCATCATGGATTCCAGCAAACCCACGGCAGCCATGGCGACGGCATAGGGAATAACGGCTGACAGGGTCGCCCAATCCAGGTTGATGTGGGGAATAGTGAGGTGAGGGAGACCCGTTGGGAGTTCCCCTAGATCTGACACCGTGTGAACAGGCATTGGATGGACCATTGTGATGGCCGTCAGCAGGACAATGCAAATCAACGGGGATGGGATGGCGTCAGAAATCTTGGGAAGCAGGTAGATGATGACGAGACCCAGAGCGATCAGGGCGTAAGTTTCCCAGCCAACACCCAATAGCTGTGGCATCTGTGCGGAAAAGATCATGATGGCCAGCGCATTGACGAAGCCTGTGCGAACTTCCGCAGAAACAAACCGCATAACGGCCTGAAGGCGCAGAAGGCCGAACACAATCTGTAGAGCGCCGGCGATCAGGGTGGCGAGCAGCATGGCTTGCACGCCGTGGGCATGTACGAGTGGTGCGGCAACAAGAGCAACAGATCCTGCGGCTCCTGAGATCATTCCGGGTCGGCCACCAAAAATTGCGATTGAGACCGAAATGACAAAAGACGCGAACAGCGAGACCGCAGGTGAAACACCGGCGATGTAAGAGAAGGCAATGACTTCGGGAATGAGGGCAAAAGTGCCGACCATGCCAGCCAGAACCTCACGCAGCGGGTTTTGTCCCCACTGGCGGCGGTAGAGAGCGGGTGTCATGACAATCCTTGAGAGTGAAGAGCTACAGGGTGCGACGTATTCGGGCCCGGCGCGGCAATGGTGCGGCCAGTGTACCGTGCCTTAGAGCAGGATTGAAGATGTTCACGTGGAAAGATGATTGAACATTCACTGCATTCACAGCGTTGGCATGAGAACAACTTAAGGAGTTCGACATGAGCCGATATCCGAAGCCCCCGTTCGACACACCATTGCAAAAGCATATTCCGGGCCAGACGTCAGAAATGACACCCAAGCCTGATCATGGTGAGCAGACCTATGTGGGGAATGGACGCCTGAGGGGAAAAACGGCGATTATCACCGGAGGCGATTCCGGGATTGGCCGTGCAGTCGCGATTGCCTTTGCGCGGGAAGGGGCGGATGTAGCGTTGTCATTCCTGCCCGAAGAATTGGACGACGCCCGCGAGACTGCAGCATGGGTCGATAAAGCGGGACGAAAAGCGCTGCTCTTGCCGGGAGACATTAAAGAGCGCTTCGTCTGCAAGGAAATCGTCGACAAGACGGTGGCCGAGTTCGGCAAGGTGGATGTGCTCGTCAATAATGCTGCTTTTCAGATCGAACGTGAATCTCTGGAAGATGTCAGCGAAGACGAATGGGATCTGACGTTTGATACGAATTCAGGCGCAGTGTTCCGGCTATCGCGGCTGGTTGTTCCTCATATGCCTGAAGGCGGTTCCCTGATTCACACCGTCTCTGTCAATGCGGATCGGCCAAAGCCAAAGCTGTTGGCCTATTCTGCAACCAAAAGCGCCATATTGAACTTCAGCGGTGGTCTGGCAGAGTTGCTGGCGGAACAGGGAATACGCTCAAACACGGTTGCTCCCGGACCAATCTGGACGCCGCTGATTCCCGCAACCATGGGTGGAGAGCACGTTCGCAACTTTGGAGCAGATGGTCCGATGAAAAGACCGGGGCAACCTGCGGAGCTCGCCGGGGCCTATGTCTTTCTGGCCAGTGATGAGGCAAGTTACGTTTCGGGTGCCAATATTGCTGTAACTGGTGGTGTCCCTGTTATCTAAGCAGAAAATTGAAGAAAACTTTGAGAAAGGGCTAGACGCCAGCTGAACCTTTCTCTAAAGAACGCATCGCTGTGTGGCGGATGTAGCTCAGTCGGTAGAGCGCCGGTTTGTGGTACCGGTTGTCGCGGGTTCGATCCCCGTCATTCGCCCCAGCAATCTCTCTTAAAATATTGCCCGACTAAATCCCATTACGGGTTTGGGTGCGTTCTTTCGGATGTGTGACTGCGCAATCCGTATTTGATGCCGATCAGAAGCTGGAAAGCCTGATCTGTGGTTGTCAAAGCTGTAAAAACTCCTGTTAGTATTGAACTGACAGGAGTTTTTTGTCGTCAGACGATGCGATGCACCCAGCCATGGGCGTCATTGGTGCGGCCGCCCTGAAGATCGGTCAAAATTTTCTTCAGTCTGGTGGCCACCGGACCCGGCGTCTCGCCGTCGCCAAACACGGCTTCCCCGGAAGGCCGGACCAGCTTGCCAACGGGTGAAAGTACCGCAGCCGTGCCGCAGGCGAAGGCTTCGGTGTATTTCCCGGATGCGGCTCCCGTGAAGATCTCGTCGATTTCAACGGGTTCTTCGATAACTTCGATGCCGTTGTCGGCAGCCAGTCTGATCAGGCTGTCACGGGTAATGCCGCGTAGAATGGTGCCTCCGAGGGGAGGCGTGACGATCTTGCCGTCGTTGCGTACGAACATCACGTTCATTCCACCCATTTCTTCGACATAGCGTCGTTCACGGGCATCGAGGAACAGAACCTGATCGCAGCCTTTCTCCTTGGCTTCGGCCTGAGCGACAAGGCTGCCGGCATAGTTGCCGCCGCACTTGGCTTCGCCCGTGCCACCAATCGCTGCTCGGGTGTAGAACTCGGAAACCCAGACAGAAACGCAGCCTGCGCTGAAATAGGCGCCTACCGGGCAGGCGATGACAATGAACAGGTATTCGCTTGCAGGCTTTACGCCGAGGAACACCTCATTGGAGATCATGAAGGGGCGAAGATAGAGGCTTTGTCCTTCACCAGCCGGAACCCAGTCCTGGTCGATACGGACGAGTTCATCAACGGCTTGAATGAAGAGGTCTTCGGGCAGTTCAGCCATGCCCATCCGGCGGGCAGAGGCTGCAAAACGGGCTGCGTTGGCTTGCGGACGGAACGTCGCGATATGACCATCTGCTTCCCGATAGGCTTTCATGCCCTCGAAAATTTCCTGTCCGTAGTGCAGGACTGTGGATGCCGGGTCGATGCTCAAGGGGCGGCGCGCTGTAATTTTGGCGTCGTGCCAGCCTTTTTCGCTCGTATAGCGAATGGTCGCCATATGATCAGTGAAAACACGACCGAAAGCCGGGCTGACAAGAAGCTGCGCGCGATGAGCCGGATCCATCGGGGTTTCGGTTTTTTCAATAGTGAAGGTCGTCATGAAAAGAACTTCCGCAAGCTACTCTGATAAACGTGCGGGGCACTCTGCCACAGGAGTTGGGGAGAGGCGATAGGGAAATATTATTTCCAAATTCACTTTCTGATGGAAATTAAAGTTTGCGCCTCAGGCATGAAAAAACCCCAGCCACAGAGTGACCGGGGTTTCTCCAAAGCTTCGAAAAGCTGACGGATCAGCGCTTCGAGAACTGGAAGGAACGACGTGCCTTCGCACGGCCGTACTTCTTACGCTCGACAATACGGCTGTCACGCGTCAGGAATCCGGCAGCCTTCAGGATGCCGCGCAGGCTCGGCTCGTAGTGCGTCAGTGCACGGGAGATACCGTGACGAACTGCACCAGCCTGGCCGGACAGGCCACCACCAGCGACTGTGCAATACACGTCGAACTGGTTGTAGCGGTCAGCGATCAGGAACGGCTGCGTCAGAAGCATGCGCAGAACCGGACGGGCAAAATACGTCGTGACCGGACGGCCATTGACGATGATGTCCCCCTTGCCAGGCTTGATCCACACACGGGCTACGGCGTCCTTACGACGGCCGGTAGCATAGGAACGGCCCTGGGCGTCACGCTTTACTTCGTGAACCGGGGCGGCGTTGGTGGCTACTGCAGGAGCAACGCTCGCAAGGTCCTGCAGCGTGCCGGTGCGCTCTTGGGTCTCGGACATGGTCAGGCCTTACGACTCGTGTGAGATTGTGTTCTTGCGGTTCAGGGCAGCCACGTCCAGCTTGACAGGCTTCTGGCCGTCATGCGGGTGCTCGGAACCAGCGTAAACATAAAGGTGCTTCATTTGAGCACGCTGCAGCGGACCGCGCGTGATCATGCGCTCAACAGCCTTCTCGACAACGTGACCCGGGTTCTTGCCCGTGAGACGCTGCGTGATGGTGCGCTCCTTGATGCCACCCGGATGACCCGTGTGGTAATGGAAGAGCTTCTGGCCGAACTTGTTACCCGTCAGAGCGATCTTTTCTGCGTTGATGACAACAATGTTGTCACCGCAGTCGACATGCGGGGTAAACTGCGGCTTGTGCTTGCCGCGGAGACGAGTAGCGATGATGGTGGCGAGACGGCCGAGAACGAGCCCTTCGGCGTCGATCAGCACCCAGTTCTTCGTCACCTCCGCCGGCTTCAGCGAACGTGTGGTCTTCATTAGTGACATTCCAGCTTGGGGCGCGACAGGGCCGCGCCGTGGATGGCGCTTTCACAAACAGAAGAATTCTCTGATGAGAATGCTGCTGCCTAGAAAGCGGATCAGGTGCGGCCTTATTGCGGGCTCGCGGCTTTCCGTCAAGTCATCTTTTGGAATCAGGATGGCTGATTCGGCCCGGTTTCCAGCCATTTTGAGCTATGAGGTATTATGATACCGCAATTTTTTTGGGTCTGATTTGCCCCGGACGCCCGGAATGGTATCCTGCCCTCAATTCAGGGACCGCATCTTCCTGTCCCCAGTGTCGATGAAAAACAGGAAAAACAACGTGAAACGCCCTTGGCTCACAACGAGCCTGCTCGCAGTCATCGCTGGAATGAGCGCGATTGGTATCCATCACGCAGCCTCTGTTGCGCTTGATCGGGGGATTTCCCGGTTCCGTGCCTCCCTTCCTGTGGGAGCAACCCTGAGCTATTCCGCCGCGCGCCCGGCCATTCTCGCTCGTGGAGCGTTGCTGACGGATGTCATTCTTCAGAATGGCAACATGACGTTCCGGGCACATACTTTACGTCTGGGTCATCCAATCCCGACACCTGATGGTGGCCTGACGCTGTCCCATATGGATATGGTGGATCCGTCTCTCCAGACGCCTACTGCGGTCATCCGGGCTCATTCCGTCACTCTGAATCATCTGGTGACTCCTCCGCCTCCCGCAGGGAAAAGCGGTCTGGAGTCGCTTGATCTGGGGCATCTGAATCTGGAGCGTGGATATATTGATCATCTGTCGGTGCAGAATCTTTCGCAGGTTCTTCAGCCGAACAGCATGCACTTCAACAGTCTGACGTCAGATTCGATCCAGATTGATGGTTACGGCCCGGGACGCACGACAACGATCGCGATCCAGAACGGCCTTGCCATTGCGTCCCGTACGACGCTTCAGCCTGACGGAACGCCTCGCGCCATGTCAGTGCAGATGTCTCTGAAAAATTTCCAGCTTCGCCAGCCTGAACTTGCCACCCGGATTGCCTACGAGCAGGCGGGGAACGAGGCCGCTGCCTATGCGCTGCCACCTCTTGAAAGCATGAAGCTGAGCGGCACGCAGATCATTTCGGCAGACAGAACGTTCAGCATGGATACGCTGATTGGTACAGGAACGCGTAAAAGCGGCAAAGACACGACGGTTTTCGAAGGAGAGGGTTTTCACACACACTCTTCAAGCGGCAAGGTGCCGGTCCATATTGATGGGCATTCTTCAACCTTGAAATATACGCAAGAGCGGATTGCGCAGACGGGCGAACTGCATGTGCAGGGTGTCTTGAACATTCCAAACTTCACCGAAGCTCATTTCGGCATGAATTTGCTCGGTCCTTCGGATCAGCAGCTCAAGGTTGGAACAGCCAAAAATCCGCATGATGCCATTCAGCTGGCGCAGGTGACTCTCACGTTGCATGGCGATCGTCTGGTCCAGTCTCTTCCGTCCCTGAATGCAGGACGCCCTCTGGACGGTGCAGCGCAGGACCAGGCAAGAACGGTTCTCGCGCAGGGCATGGAAATGGGGCTGTCGCCATATCCTGCCCTGGCGGCTCTGCCGGATTACTTCGCCAACCCCAATGACCGCACGTTATCGATTACTCTGACACCAAAGCCGCCTTTGACGCTCACGGCATTAGCAGCAATAGCGTCGTCGCCTACGGCAGCCATGACGTTGATGTCGCCGGATAATCTCAAGGTGACCGTCCAGTGAGCCAAAGCGTCAGCACGTCTACGATCTGCGTTATTGGCGCCAGTGGTCGTTCAGGCTCGGCGCTCTGTCGTCAGCTGATTGCTCAAGGGCAAAGTGTCATCGCGGTTGTGCGGAGCCGAGGAAAACTGGCTCCTGATCTTGCAGAGATGTGCACAGCCGTAAGACAGGCCGATCTGACAGATCCGGTTGCTCTTCCAATTGCGCTGGAGCATGCGGACGTTGTCGTGAATACAGCTCATGCCCGTCATCTTCCAGCCATTCTGCTTGCAACCCGTGCGCCTGTTGTTGCTCTTGGCAGCACTCGCAAGTTTACGCGTTGGCTGGATGATCATGGTCGTGGGGTGTTGGCCGGCGAAGCTGCCCTCAAGGCAGATGGCCGCCCTTCCATTCTTCTGCACCCGACGATGATTTATGGTGCTCAGGGAGAGGATAATGTGCAGCGGCTTGCGCGGCTTCTGGAGCGTCTGCCGATTGTTCCGCTACCTGGTGGCGGGCGCTCGCTAGTTCAGCCCATTCATCAGCAGGACGTCACACGCTGCGTTGTTGCGGCCATTGATCTTATTCTGGGTGGGAAAGTCAGCGGGCCAGAGGTTTTTGTCATAGCTGGCCCCAATGCTGTTCCCTACCGAACGTTTGTTCGGATGATTCTCTACTTTTCAGGGCTCGGTGGTCGGCCAATCATCTCGCTTCCTGCGTGGTTTCTGATCGCGGCTGCTCACATCATGCGGCACGTTCCTAAGCTGCCCACAATTGCGCCGGAAGAAATCCGACGCCTTTTGGAAGACAAGAACTTCGATATTGCTCCGATGAGGGAGCGCCTGGGCGTGAACCCGATGCCGTTGGAGATAGGGCTGCAGAATCTTTTGGCAGTACCGCCCGCTCATCAGGATCATACAGTTTAGTTTTAATGTTTTGTCACATTGACTGCGCGGCAGATGAGGTCTCCATAGTCTCCGGGCCATTATGTACGGTCCGGAATGCGTGGAGACTCATCGGGTGAATCTGAAGTTCCTCTCATCAGGCATGATGTTGTCTTTCGCGGCTTTTGCCCTTTTTTCCATTAGCGATGCCTGTTCCAAAGGCCTTGCTGGGCAGCTGGATCCGTTTGAAGTTGCTTTTTCAGGCGGTATTTTCGGTTTTCTGATTCTGCCCTTCATCCGAAAGCCACAGGAATCCTATTCCGATATTTTCGCGACGGATCGCCCGTCCATGTGGCTGTTGCGTGCGTTTGCGACATTTGTGTCCACGGCTTCCAGTGTCATGGCTTTTATGCTGCTGCCGATGCCAGAAGCATTGTCACTCATGTTCCTGATGCCATTTTTCGTGACCCTGATTTCCGTCGGAATTCTGAAAGAAAAGGTTTCTGGGTGGACCTGGCTTTCAGTCGGTGTGGGATTTCTCGGAGTCCTGATCGTTCTACGACCGGGTGTGCGGGCGTTTCATCTGGGGCACCTCTGTGCGGTGATCGCAGCCATGGCGAATGCTGCCAGTGTGATCGCATACAGACTGGCCGGAAACCAGAGCGCCCGACTGTCCTTGTTTGGCTCAAGCCTGTTTGGCCCGTTGATCGGCGATGGTCTTTTGATGCTGGCACACGCCACGTGGCCACATGGTGCTGGAAACTGGGCGCTTTTGTTCGGATACGGTTTCCTGGCCGCTCTTGGTCAGCTCTTCATGATGATGGCAACGGCTCTGGCGCCGGCTAACCGGGTTGCACTGCCCCAGTACAGTCAGATGCTCTGGGCAGTCGCATTCAGCTACCTCCTTTTCCATCAGCCCCTGGATAGCTGGACGTTCGTGGGCATCGTTATCGTGACACTTTCTGGCATGCTGCACTGGATGCGACAGAAGCTTCATTACGAACGATTGGCGTTGGAAGAGCACTGGCAAAGACATCATCCGTCTTCTCGCCCGCCCGTTGAAGCCGGTTGAGAGGAGAATTGTATGTTTCGTGCGGTGTTAAGATGCATCAAAGGAGCTGGCAGCACTGAAGAAACGTATGTTTTCTATATAAAGGAGTGTTGATCGTCAGAATTAGAGGCTTTTCCCTTCTGTACGTAAAACGTCGATGTTTGGCGCTGTTTCAATTTTTGATTTTTTGATCTTATTTTTGTCGCGTTGTGACCGTATGGACTTTCGGGCATCTTCAGCGTTCTTCACGTGTGGTGCGATTGGCAACGCTCCTCAGCCTCTGTAAAATCGTCTGCAAATATGGCTGCGGACGTGCGTGGCTACTTCATCAACTGATGGAAGAATATCTGCTTCATGGTTCAGAACGTCGTCCCAGTGATTCTGTCTGGTGGGTCCGGAAGCCGCCTCTGGCCGGTTTCCCGCAAGAGCTATCCGAAGCAGTTCTGGCCCCTGCTTAGCGACAAGACCCTCATTCAGGAAACAGCCCTGCGCGGCCGGGCCGCAGGCTTTGCCGATCCGGTCGTGATCTGTAATTCGGAGCATCGTTTCATCGTCGCCGAACAACTGCGCGATGCTGGAATTCGGAAGCCGAAAATCGTTCTCGAGCCGGTCGGCCGGAATTCAGCCCCTGCCATCGCGGCTGCTGCTTTCATGGTTGCAGAGCAGAACCCGGATGCCATTCTCTGGATCATGGCGGCGGACGCTGCGATTACTGATGAGAAAGCGCTTCAGGAGTCTTTGAAAAATGCCCTGAAGGCTGCTGATGCGGGTCGGATCGTGACGTTTGGAATGAAACCGACGCGCCCTGAGACGGGGTACGGGTACATTGAAGTTGGCTCCGAGCTTGCCGATGTACAGGGCGTTTATGGCGTGTCCCGTTTCATTGAGAAACCGCAGCCCGCCCAAGCCGAAGAACTCATTCAGTCCGAGAAATATCTCTGGAACTCGGGTATGTTCTTTGCAAAGGCCAGCGTATTCCTGAAAGAGACGGAACAATACGAGCCACGGATTTACGAAACCGTCGGGGAAGCAGTTCGCAAGCGCCATACGGATATGGATTTCGAACGGCTGGAAGAAGAAAGCTTTGCAGCTGCGCCTGATATCTCTGTTGATTATGCCATTGCAGAACGTACCAAGCTTGCGGCTGTCGTTCCGGGCAATTTTGGGTGGTCGGACATCGGAAGCTGGGATGCCCTCTGGGATCTGACGCCCAAGGACGCTGAGGGAAATGCAACCTTTGGTGACGTTTTCCTTGACGATGCGCGGAACTGTTACGTCCGTTCTGATGGTATCATTGCCACCGTTGCTGGTGTGGATGATCTGATTGTGGTGGTGACACCGGATGCGGTCATGGTCTCTCATCGCGATCGCGCTCAGGACGTGAAGCATATGGTAACCCGCTTGGTACAGGCAGGGCGCAAGGAAGCGGTCGCGCATAACCGGTGCTATCGTCCATGGGGCTTCTATGAAAGCCTCATTCAGGCCGATCGTTTCCAGGTCAAGCGTATCGTAGTCGAGCCCGGGGCAAAGCTCTCACTGCAGAAGCATTTCCATCGTGCGGAGCACTGGGTTGTTGTTGGTGGAACCGCCATGGTGACACGGGATGAGGACCTGGTGATGGTTCGTGAAAACGAAAGCATCTATCTCCCGTTGGGCTGTGTTCACCGACTGGAAAATCCGGGCAAGATCCCTTTGACCCTGATTGAGGTTCAGTCCGGTCCTTATCTCGGGGAAGATGATATCGTTCGTATCGAAGACGTATACGCACGAAGCTGATCTGAGGCGTCAGGCAGGCGGATCAATCCACCCTGCCTTGACGGCTTCGGCCATTTGATCAGGAGTATCGAGGTCTTCGAGCAATTCGGGGGCCTCGATTTTTTTTGGTGGTAGGTCTGCCCACAGGTCCCGAAACCCCTTGTCCCCACTGAGTTCGGGGGCCTTGGCTAATGTGGCGGCAGACATGCGAACCGGGATCCCCATCGCGCCTTTTTTGTACTGTGTGACGACATTCGCATTGGCTGGGAGGGTGTCCCTCAGCCGGAGCAGGTGTGGCAGAGATAGCCTCGGCTGGTCTGTTCCCGCGATGAGAATTGACCTGTCCCGTCTACTCAAAGCTCGTGCTGCGCATTGAATGGAACTCGCCAAACCGGTGTTCCAAAGCGGGTTGTAGCATATGTCCACAGGGAGCCCGTTAAGGGCTAAAGCGACGGCTTCGGCGGAGCCTCCGGTGATGATGACCAATCGGTCCGGAGATGTGCTCAGGAGAAGTTCTGCAACGTACCGGACAAGCGGTGTGCCCTGACGGGTGAGCAACTGCTTGGGTCGCTTCAGTCTCGTGCTGCCGCCTGCGGCAAGAAGAACTGCGTCATGAGGCATTATGCTGGGCGGTTCGCTATGATCTGGGATAAAATCGACAGAGCAATTTGCATCGGATTACGCGCGTTGATATCCATCCCTGCGGGCAGGTGCAGTTTCTCTAGATCTTCTGAGGTGATGCCGGCTGCGTGTAATGCAGCAAGCCGGTTGGAGATTTTGCGTCGGCTCCCCAGAATTCCAACGCAGAAGGCGTCAGATTTCAGAGCTTTCGAGGCGATGGCCAGGTCAGTGTGAGCATCGTGGGTCAGAGCGTAAACTGCGCTCCAGGCGTCCAGACGCAAGTCATGCAGAGCCTCGTCCAGATAGCGACGATCGTAGCACTCCGGCGCTAATCCTTCCGGCGGAAGCGCAGGGCCCAGTGGGCGTAGCAAGAAAGGCTCAACCCCGAACTGGGGGGCCAGCTTCAGCAGAGCCAGTGTCACCGGATCTCCTCCCGCGACAATCAGTCGAATCGGCGGCGTGTATCGTCGTACAAACAGAGTACCCTGGGTTTGCACAGCTGAAGGCGAAACCTGCATCTCGCCGGTTGCGAGATCCGTTTGTACGGTGATGGCCTGACGGGCTTCTCTCGCCTGACGGAGCGCAGCGACATAAGTCGCAAGGTCTCCGATAGGCCGAACGAAGATACCAATCCTGCCACCACAGGTCAGTTGAATATCGAGAACCGGACTACCTGCGCCATAATCCAGGGTTCTGGGTTGGCGATCTTTCAGGCATTGCAGGGCTTCTGCGGCTACTGCTGCTTCCACGCATCCACCAGACACATAGCCTTGCACGTCTCCCGCGCTGGAAATGGCCATTTCACTGCCAAGGGGGCGTGGAGACGATCCGGTGATTGACACCAGCGTAGCGAGGGCTACCTCTTTCCCCTGTGCCAGCCAGATCTCCAGGTAAGGGAGGAGATCGTCTGTCAGGCCATAGTCTGGCCACTGGGGAAGAGGAACAAGCCCGTCCGGCCCAATCATGAAATATCCTTTCCTTTATGGGGCCATGAGACTAATCCCAAATGCGCTTGTGACATAGCCTGTCACGCTGGGGAGTTGATCAGGACCGCATTGGGTCTATATCGGCAGGAACGGACTCCGGCACGGATCATCAATGGAGCAGAAATTGGTCGAACTCCTGAGCGTCGCACAAGCCGTGGACCTCGTCCTCGGATATGCAGGTCATTTGGGAACAGAACACGTTCCGTTGGCCGAGGCTTCCGGCCGCATCCTACAACAGAGCGTCCATGCCGAACGTGATCAGCCTCCTTATGACCGGGTCATGATGGATGGTATGGCCTATCGTTACGGCACAGGCGCAGTGCTGGGTTGTCATGGCGTCCAGCGTGCTGGGGTGCCCGCGCGGCCTTTGCCCGATGGGGCGACCTGCCTTGATGTCATGACGGGAGCTGTCTTGCCGGAAGGGGCGGATACCGTTGTCCCCGTCGAGCGATTGATCCGGGATGGTCAGCGTGTGCACTTTGAGGCGGGGTACGAGCCGCAGAAAGGCCAGTTCATCCATCTGAAGGGCTCAGACTGCAAGGCGGGACATGAACTCCTGAAGCCAGGCTTGCGTCTGAATGGACCGGCTTTGGCTGTGCTGGCAGGAAATGGATATCCGACCGTTGAAGTGTCCAGCGTGCCTTCGGTCGGGATTATTTCCACGGGCGACGAACTCGTCGATGTCGGCTCGACGGTTCAGAGTTGGGAAATCCGACGTTCAAATGAATACGCCCTGACAGGAGTGCTGGCGTCCAGAGGGTTTACTCGCCTTGAACGCTCGGTTGTCCCCGATGATCTGGCTGAGACCATGCTGGCACTGGAGAAGCAGCTTGCCCGGCATGAGGTGCTGATCCTGAGTGGCGGCGTCTCAATGGGGCAGTTCGATCACGTCCCCAAGGCGCTGACGAAACTTGGTGTAGAGCGGGTTTTTCATAAGGTTGCGCAACGTCCCGGCAAGCCGCTCTGGTTTGGTGTTGGCCCTGAGGGACAACGCGTTTTTGGTTTGCCCGGCAATCCTGTCTCGGCAACCTGCTGTGCTACACGGTATGTCATTCCCATGCTTTTGGCAGGGCAGGGTGTGGCTCGGCCAGAAACCTATATCGTGAAGCTGGAAGCCGATGCTGCACGCGTTTCAACATTGACTCGTTATCTGCCCGTTCGTGTTCAGCATGACGGCTCGGGACAGGCATTGGCCACGCCCTATCCGATGCCGACATCCGGTGATTTCAGTTTTCTCGCGGCAACCGATGGATTTGTAGAGCTGGCCGCCGGAGAGGGCATTGCGCCTGCGGGCTCATATGCTGTGTTCCATGGCTGGTAGCACGACTGACAGATTTGTTCGGGACCGGTTCAATCGTCCTCTGCACGATTTGCGGATTTCGGTGATGGACCGTTGTAATTTCCGGTGCCCTTACTGCATGCCGGAAGCCACGTATCATGAACATTTCCGCTTTCTGGAGCCTAAAGAACGTCTGAGCTTTGACGAGATCGTTCAGGTGGCACGGGCGGCGGTTTCCCTAGGCGTGACCAAGTTGCGCCTGACGGGCGGCGAGCCTCTCCTTCGGCCTGATTTGGTATCTCTGGTTCGCAGACTGGTGGAGATACCGGGCGTCGAAGATGTGGCACTTACGACCAATGGTGTTCTGCTTGATCGTCACGCGCAGTCCCTGAAAGATGCGGGGCTGGGGCGCATTACCGTGAGCCTGGATAGTCTTGATCCGGCTGTGTTTGCACGAATGAGCGGTGGTAGGGCGCAGCTGGAGCCGGTGCTACGTGCGATCGAAAATGCACAGGCGTTGTCATTCCCCGGTGGTGTCAAGCTGAACACCGTCGTGCAGCGAGGTGTAAATGATGATGGTGTGGAGGCTCTTGCGGCCCGCTTTCGTCATACAGGCGTCATTGTGCGCTTTATTGAATATATGGACGTGGGCACGCGGAATCACTGGGAACTGGGTGAAGTCGTCCCGTCCCGCGAACTGGTCGAGCGGTTGAATGCTCTCTGGCCGCTTGAGCCATTAGGCGCGCAGTATCAGGGTGAGGTTGCGCGTCGGTATCGGTATCAGGATGGTGCGGGAGAGATTGGGTTTATTTCTTCCGTCACCGCTCCGTTCTGTGGGGATTGTTCACGGGCGCGGCTGTCGTCGGACGGGCAGATCTATACGTGCCTTTTCGCTTCGGAAGGGACAGACCTGCGGTCACTTCTTCGCAGCGGGGCGGATGAAGAGGCTTTACGCGAACGTCTGGCTTCGGTGTGGCGGATGCGTACCGACAGGTACAGTGAAGAACGAACCGCCGGTGAGGTATCTTCGACGAAACGTCGGATAGAAATGAATTATATCGGTGGTTAGATCGGGAGGTCAGGACGGATGAAAACGCTCACTCATGTTGATGAACGTGGTGAAGATCCGCGCATGGTGGATGTAAGCGGTAAGACCGTGACAGACCGCACGGCTCATGCTCAGGCCCGTGTTCTCTTTCCCCGGGACGTTGCGCAGACGCTAAATGATGCCGGATTCATGACCAAGAAGGGCGCGGTTTTGACTGTTGCTCAGATTGCGGGTGTCATGGGTGTGAAAGCGACGTCCCAGTTGATTCCGCTGTGTCATCCCCTATCCCTGAACGGATGTCGTGTGGAAATCACGATGGAGGGCGATGAAGCCGTCATCGACTGCCGCGTGTCCTGCCAGGGCAAGACAGGCGTGGAAATGGAAGCCCTGACGGGTGCCTCCGTTGCTGCTCTGACGATCTATGACATGTGTAAGGCTCTGTCTCATGACATGGTCATTCGCGAAGTGAAGCTTATGGGGAAGGCCGGTGGGAAACGTGATTTCCAGCGGATTGAAGCATGAGGCCGCTTTACGGTCTGGTTCTGGCGGGTGGCGTCAGTGCGCGGATGGGGCAGGACAAGGCTGAACTGTCCTATCACGGAGCGCCCCAGTTACAGGTTGGGTTTGAGGCGCTCTCTCCTCTTGTCGAGCGCTGTTTTGTTTCCGTGCGTCCGGCACAGAAGGAGGACCCGCTGCGGGCGCAGTTTCCTCAGATTGTTGACGCGGTCACAGTAGACGGTCCCGCTGCGGGCCTCCTGTCCGCGCATCAGGCTTTTCCAGAGGCCGCCTGGTTGGTTCTGGCGTGTGATCTGCCGCTTCTTGATCAGGTTACGCTTGAAACTTTGATTGCTGCCCGGGATGATCAGCATGTTGCGGTAGCCTATCGCAGCGAACATGATGGGCTGCCAGAACCTCTCTGTGCGATCTGGGAGCCGGAAGCGCTGGACGCTCTGGCGCGTCAGGTCGAAGGGGGGCGGAAATGCCCCCGTAAGCTTCTTATCAATAGCCGGACGCTACTGCTTTCTCCGGAGACAGTTGGTGCTCTGGATAACATCAATACTCCGGAAGAGCGTGCAAGCGTCTCACGGCGATTGGGAGGACAGATGATCCGCCTCGATGTGGAATATTTTGCTCAGATGCGTGAACTTGCAGGGCAGAAAACTGAAACTGTGGAAACGCATTTCGGAACGGTCGGTCCGCTTTATGAGCAACTGAAAGAGAAATATGGCTTTCCGTTTGAGGCTGATCGTCTCCGGGTTGCCTTGAATGGAGATTTCGCACCTTGGACGCAGCCTCTGAAGAGCGGGGACCACGTTGTGTTCATTCCGCCGGTGACCGGCGGATGACCCATTTTCTGATGGCTGATGCGCCAGTCGATCTGGACATGCTGCGAGAGGGCTTACATCTGGCCGAAGCTGGTGGCTTCTGCACTTTTGAAGGCTGGGTTCGCAATAGCAACGAGGGCCGTCCAGTGGATGGTCTGGAATATGAATCCTACGCTGCCCTCGCAGAAAAAGAAGGTGCGCGGATTATTGAAGAAGCATTGGCCCGATTTGAAATCAGCCATGCTGTGGCCATGCACCGGACGGGAACACTACGGGTTGGGGATGTTGCCGTCTGGATCGGCGTGTCTGCGCCTCATCGCGATGCAGCGTTCCGGGCATGTCGTTATATCATCGACGAGATCAAGCACCGGGTGCCCGTCTGGAAGAAAGAGCATTATCTGGATGGTGACGCCGAATGGGTGGCCTGCCATCACTGTCAGGTCGCTCCCCGGATAAGCGATGACGATCACGATCATCATCATCACGATCATGGGTCTTGCGGTCACAAGCACTGATCTATTGTCCGGCGAGTACGTCTGACTCTTGCCGGGCATTCTCTTTCTTTTTGAAAATCAGAGTGTTGCTGTCCTCTTTCCAGAAGAGGGCGGCAAGCATTTTTTTCGTGCCACAAGCGTGCGGTCACGCATTTTTAGTTTGATATTGCAAATCATTCTCAATTAGAGTGTCTCTGGTTCTGCTGATTCGGAGATTGATCATGACACGGACACCGCTTTTCCTGTCTGACCTGTGCTGCTGCGAAAGACTGGCACTCTGGAGTATCCGGTGTCTGGTCAGCCGATACCGCCTGCCGTACTGCCATGAAACCCGCACGACGGATGGCATGTTTCCGGCATCTTTCCGTCCTGTTCTTGATGCCGCGGAGCGAGCGTTCGAGGATGCAGCCCAGCATCTGAGAGAAGCCGGGCTCCCTGTGCTGGATATCAATCCGCCGGGCTCTCAGGGGCTGAGTGCGATGGAGGAGCGCTTTCTCCAGGGGATCCAGACGGTGCAGAATGATGGCCAGAAGGAAGTCTTTCACCTTCTTGCTGACCTTTTCCCCGAACGACTGATGCAGGGTTACATTGTCACGGCTCTCGCCCTGATTTCAGACTGTATGGCTGGGATTGGTCACTGGCTTCCGCGGCATGAGCGCAAGACAGCAGGGGCCGGAGCTTTGTCATCTCTGGCGCGGTGGAAAAAGATTCATCCGGCTGAAATGCGCGTGCTTTGGCCACGGGATATCCCTCAGGCCTGGGCGGGACGTACCCTGCACTGAATTCTGCTGAAATCTGCAAGAGACGAAATACCACAGCCTGCAGGGCTTGGATTTAAAAGCGGTCAGACCTCACCAGACTGCCCTGCAATCTGAGTGAAGTCTGGGCCAAGTAGGTGCGTGGGCTCAGTCCACGCCGACCATGACGCTGGAAGCCTTGATAACGGCATAGGCTTCCTTGCCCGCTGTCAGTGACAGTTCCTCAACAGCTTCATTGGTGATGGCACTTGTAATAATCGTCCCGTTGACGTCGATCGTGATGTGAGACGTCGTTGCGCCTTTTACGATCTATGTAATCTGACCTTTGAGCTGATTACGTGCGCTGAGTTTCATGGTGCGGTCCTTTTACTACCCCCTTGGAGATGGGGGTGACACATTAGGACACAAGGCCTGAGGGAGTAGACAAGGCTTTTTTCGGGGATGGTCTGTGCCACCCCCAATCAGAAGCAACTTAGATATAGTGCTCGGTCAGAGGCGGAAAACCATTGAACCCGACGGAGCAGTAGGTCGAAACATAAGCGCCAGTCGCCAGGATTTCGATGCGATCTCCAGACTTTAGGCTGTTCGGCAGCGGGATGCGGTTCTTCTCATAGAGAATATCGACACCATCGCAGCTTGGTCCTGCCACGACGCAGGGGGAACGTGAGCTGTCTGTGTCGTCGCGAGACGTGCGGAATGTGTAGCGAATGGCTTCACCTTCCGTCTCTGCGAGGCCACCGAAGCGCCCGATGTCCAGATAGACCCAGCGTGGGTCTGTTTCTGCACCGCCACGACGGCTCACAAGAATGACCTCGCTCGACACTACACCGGCCTGACCGACCATATATCGGCCCGGTTCCAGCAGAACTTCTGGCTGCTCGTCAGGAAAGTGCTCGCGGAGAGCGGCCTGAATGGCGGCGCCAAATTCCTGCACAGACGGAATGTCTTCCCGATAATGGGTTGGGAAGCCGCCGCCCAGATTGATCATCTGAAGGTCAAGGCCTTCCGCGCGCAGCTCATGATAGAGGCGTGCGGCCGTAGCAATAGCGTGCTGGTAGGCGGCGATACCCGTCTGCTGGCTTCCGACATGGAACGAGAGGCCATAGGGATGCAGGCCCAGATCGCGCGCGCGGATCATCAGGTCGCGGGCGTGGGCAATTGTTGTGCCGAACTTGCGCGACAGCGGCCAGTCAGCGCCTTCGTTCTCAACAGCCAGGCGGCAGAAGACGCGCGCTCCCGGTGCGTTCTCTGCAATCTTTTCGAGCTCTTCCATGCTGTCGAGCACAAAGAGATCAATGCCCATGTCCCGGGCTTCACGGATGGCACCAACCTTCTTGAGCGTATTGCCGTAGGAGATGCGATCAGGTGTGGCGCCAGCCTTCAGGCACATCCGGATTTCTTCGAGCGATGCTGCATCGAAAGACGATCCCAGAGCGACAAGGCGCTTCAGGATGGACGGTGCCGGATTGGCCTTGATGGCGTAATAGATCTTGCCAGCTGGTAGGGCGTCGTGAAGGGCACGATAGTTGCTTTCCACAACATCGAGATCAACGACGAGGCAAGGGGTTGCCGGCTGCTGCTCGGCAAGAAAACGGGTGATTTTGGGAGTCATGACACTCTTTCCCAGAACCGGACTCGTCAGGGAACAGTTACACCCTGCGAGTGTGTTGCGAAACGGTCGAACGGACCAGCGAATAGCGGGGACCCAAAAGAAGCGGGACCCGGAAGGCCAGAACGCTTGACGTCGTTGCGTAACCTCGAGAGGGCCAGTGGCACGTGCGTTGCTGCGTGACGGGGCGTATGAAACCAAAGCCCCGCCGTTGCAAGAGCTAATTTTGCATTATTTGTGTTTTGGAAATATTGAGGAGAGTGAAATCAGGGCAAATTCGGAACGCAGAAGGTGATTTCTGCGTATGCTAGGTTCTGTCGATCTCGAGAACGGAACGACTTAATCTCGCCTGTTGCCCATAACAGGAACTGCCGAGGACCCCTGAGTGAGCTTATTTCCCGATTCTGCGTCAGCTTCCGGTCCAGCGCCAGACGCACCTTCGGACCCTGACCGGAAACAAATCCATCAGGATATCCAGCGTGTCCATGAACTGACGCCTGAACCTAGCGAAGAAGATATTCGCAAGGCACGTGAGCTTGGTCCCGACGCCCCGGGCACGGGAGCGAACTCTCCCCTAAGTATGCCCAAGGCGGGCTGGAAGATTGTCTTACGTCAGGTCTTTTCGGAAGTGGGATCGTCCCAGACGTCCCTCTCTGCCGCGGGCTGTGCGTTCTACGCCACGCTCTCTCTCTTTCCAGCCATATCGAGTCTAATCTCGCTATATGGTCTGGCTTTCGATCTGCAGACCGTTGAGCCGCAGCTTGAAGTGCTGCGTCATCTGCTGCCCCCAACAGCTTATTCGCTGATTGGCAATCGTATTCACGAGCTGGTTTCCCAGCCGCATACGTCTCTGACCATCGGGCTGATTTTTTCTGTTTCCGTCGCGTTGTGGTCCGCTTCAGCCAGTACGAAGTCGATCCTGTCCGCGTTGAACATGGCATATAATGCCACCGAAACACGCGGCTTCCTGAGGTTCCAGGCGACTGCTCTGGCCACCACTCTGATGGCTGTTGTTGGGGCTGCGCTGACATTGGCGCTGATGGTGGCTGCGCCTGCGCTGGTTGATTACCTTCCGCGCTATCTGGGTTTCAGAAAGCCGCCGCCGCCGTTTGATCTGCTGGTGTCTTACGGTGCGCCGCTTGTCGTGCACACGCTTGCACCGATCCTGATGCTGCTGTTCGTCTTCGTGGCAGTAACGATGCTTTATCGCTTTGCCCCCAGTCGGGAGCCAGCAAAGTGGCGGTGGATATTTCCCGGATCAGCGCTGGCGACCGTCCTGTGGGTTCTCATGTCGCTCGGATTTTCGTGGTACGTAGCGCACTTTGCGAGCTACGGCGCAACATACGGGCCCTTGGGGGCGGTTGCGGCGATCATGATGTGGTTCTTTGTGAGTGCGTACGTCGTGCTCTTTGGGGCGGAGCTGAACGCGGGGCTGGAAGAACGCATCAAAGGGGCGCAGCCCCGGATTGCCGGTCTGCCACAGACAGACCCTTTAATTGCTGAAGCCGTTACGGCTGAAAGTACGCCCCGGTAAACACCGGGGTAACTCAGCCCGTCCGTCGTTTTAACGGTGGGTGGGCTGCTTCGTAGTGTCAGACTGGGTGCCCGCAGCCTTGATGGCTTGTTCGCTCGTATCCTTGGACTCGGCTTCCGCGACTTCGCTCGCGGCATCTGACGCGGGCTTGTCAGCCATACGGGCAATGGTGACGTGGGCAGTTCCGCTGTTCAGCATTCCGATCTTCGCCGCTGCCGCATGTGACAGATCGATGATGCGGCTATTGAACGGCCCGCGATCGTTCACTGTGACGACAACAGAACGGCCCGTATCTTCAGACGTCACCAGCAGTTTTGTGCCAATTGGCAGGGAAGGGTGTGCGGCCGTCAGATCATTTGTGTTGAAGATCGTCCCGCTACTGGTGCGACGTCCGTGGAAATGACGCCCATACCAGCTCGCCATGCCATGCTGGGTCCAGGACGCGGCCTTGTGGGCCCGGTTTGCCAGCGCGGATCGAACAGAGGCTGCCCAGCTGGTCCGGACCGTCCCCGCTGCATCACCAGAAGAATCGTCTGCTGCATGGGCAGTCGTTCCAGCTGCAATTCCGGCAAGCGCGAGTGCAAATGTCATGCTGCGCAGGGGAGACAGTCGACGGGATGAGCGAATGGCAGGCGGGGCAAATTTCACTAGACTGGTATCTTCTCCAGTGGACGAAAACGGGCTTGAGCCGTGCTTCCTAGCACAAAACCATGGGCCTGTCCCCCTTTTGAACCCTCTGAAGACGGCAGGATTAGGGCGATGACGCTTTCATGACGGCTCCGAAAGTGCTATCGCGCGGCCAGATGAAACGTCCTCTCATTGCCGTTCTGAACGGTCCGAATCTCAATATGCTGGGTCTGCGCCAGCCTGGAATCTACGGTCACGCTACGCTCGACGATGTCGAGCAGGTGTGTATTCAGGCTGCTGAACGCCTCGATGTCGCGATCGATTTCCGCCAGACAAACGGTGAGGGAGAACTTGTGTCCTGGGTGCAGGAGTGTCGCGGCCGCGCTGATGGAATCGTGATTAATCCTGCTGCTTATGGGCATACCTCGATTGCCCTGCTCGACGCGCTTCTTGCGGTTGAGTTGCCGATAGTTGAGGTTCATATTTCCAACATTCATCGCCGGGAGCCATTCCGCCATCATACCTACGTCTCGCAGGCCGCCATCGGTGTGATCTGCGGCCTCGGCGTCAGGGGATACGCGCATGCGCTTCAGGCAATAACCGACATGATCGAAGACGAAGGATGAGCCGCATGCTCGTGGACAAGGATGCCATTCGGGCATTGGCCGATATTCTGACGCAGACCGGCCTGACCGAAATCGAGATCTCCGAAGCTGATAGCCGCATTCGCGTGGCGCGCAACGTCAACGTGGTTCAGGCTGCTGCACCAGCCGTTGCGGCCGCTCCCGCCGCAGCGCCAGCCGCTGCTCCTGTTGCGGCACCTCCGGCTGATCCTGCCAAGCATCCTGGTGCGGTTCCAAGCCCGATGGTGGGTGTCGCCTATCTGGCACCCGATCCGGCTTCTCCGGCATTCGCTCAGGAAGGTCAGACGGTTTCTGCCGGTCAGACGATCATGCTGATCGAAGCTATGAAAACCTTTAACCAGATTAAGGCTCCCCGCTCTGGTACCCTGACAAAGTTCTTTGTCGAGTCCGGGCAGCCTGTTGAATTTGGCGAAGCTCTGGCGATCATCGAGTAATGATTTCTAAAGTCCTTATTGCCAATCGAGGCGAGATCGCGCTGCGTATCCAGCGCGCCTGCCGTGAGATGGGCATCAAAACCGTGGCTGTGCATTCAACGGCCGACGCCGATGCAATGCATGTGCGTCTTGCCGATGAAGCCGTCTGCATCGGTCCACCAAGTGCACGCGATTCTTATCTGAACGTCGCTGCCATTCTGTCAGCCGCCATGATTACGGGCGCGGATGCCATTCATCCGGGTTATGGCTTTCTGTCAGAAAATGCCGAGTTCGCCGAGACTGTTGAAGAGCATGGTCTGGCGTTCATTGGCCCGACGGCGGAGCATATCCGCACGATGGGCGACAAGATTACCGCCAAGACGACCATGCGCGCGCTTGGCGTGCCGCTGGTGCCGGGCTCCGATGGGGCGCTGGTCGATATTCAGGCTGCCCGTGAAGTCGCCGAGAAGGTCGGTTATCCGGTCCTGATCAAGGCCGCTGCCGGCGGCGGTGGTCGCGGCATGAAGGTTGCGCAGACCGCAGATGATATCGAGGAAGCCTGGTCGGTAGCTCGTGCAGAAGCCCGCGCCGCCTTTGGCAATGACGAAGTCTATCTTGAGAAGTATCTCGATCGCCCGCGTCATATCGAGCTTCAGGTCCTTGGGGATGCCCATGGCAACGTGGTGCATTTCGGCGAGCGTGACTGCTCCCTCCAGCGTCGTCACCAGAAGCTGCTTGAAGAAGCCGGTTCCCCGGCTCTGACAGATGCCGAACGTGAAGAAATCGGTCGGACTTCGACCGAGGCTCTGGCACGCATGGGCTACCGGAATGCTGGCACACTTGAGTTCCTGTATCAGGACGGCCAGTTCTGCTTCATCGAGATGAATACCCGCCTTCAGGTGGAACATCCGGTGACGGAAATGGTGTGCAGTGTCGATCTGGTGCGTGAGCAGATCCGGATCGCTGCTGGTGAGCAACTCGGTTATACGCAAAAGGACATCAAGATGTCCGGCCATGCGATCGAGTGCCGCATCAACGCTGAGAACCCGGAAACCTTTGCGCCGAGCCCGGGCACGGTCAATGTTTTCCATGCACCTGGCGGCCTTGGTGTGCGAATGGACAGCGCCATTTACGCTGGCTATCGCATCCCGCCTTACTACGACAGCATGATCGCCAAGCTTATCGTTCATGCGCCGACGCGCCAGGAAGCCATTGCCCGCATGCAGCGTGCTTTGGATGAATGTGTGGTGGATGGAGTGGAAACGGTTATCCCGCTTCATCGGAAAATTCTGGCGGATCCGACTTTCCAGAAAGGTGACTACACAATTCACTGGCTGGAAAACTTTGTCGCCGCCCAGACCAAGTCCTGAAGCGGAGATGATATGATGAGTTATGTAGAGACCATCTTTCTGGACGTTCAGCCGGGGCATATCCCGCAGGTGGTCTCTGCTCTCTCAGGTCTTGAGGGGGTAGGGGCATGGGTGACCGAAATAGGTCGCCTGAACCGCATTACCCTTCTCAGGACAGCGCAGACCTACGAGGCGCTCTTGAATGGCCGTCCAGACGTCTTGTCTAGTCTGCCTCATGAGAACCTGTTTCGGGTGGAAGTGACATCCTGGCGCGCCATCACGCCTGTCGCTAACCCCGGCTCTTATGGAAGTGTCTATGAATGGCGCTGCTATGGGGCCAAGCCGGATGGCATGCCTGACGTTGAGGAGCGTTTCCTCGCTGCTGTGCCGGAGAGAGAAGCGGTCTCCCCGCTGACGTGCACACTCGTCTCTCTTGAGGGCACGCCGCGCATTGCGCATCTGTGGCCTTATGCAGACCTGAATGCACGATCGGAAAAGAGGGCCGCTGCTGTGGCTACCGGAAGCTGGCCGCCAAAAGTCGCGCCGTTTCTGACGCGGATGGAAAGCGAGATTTTGCTTCCATTGGCGATCTCTCTCTGGAACTGAAGTGTTCGGTCTTTAGTGTCCGTATTCAAAAAAGGCGGCCTGCAGAATATGCAGGCCGCCTTTTTTTTGTTTCTGGTTTCGCGCGTTAGATGGGCGCGGGAGCTTACTTCTTGGTCGGATTTGCTGGGGCCAGTGTCGTAACGAAGTCTTCGGACACGAACACAATGGAATCCAGAGCTTCATCCAGAGCCTCTACAGCTTGTTGCGGATGGCGACCTTCCGTGAAGACAGTTGCCCGATTGATTGCACCCTGGAACGGAGCAATCGGGGCAAGAGCGAGAATGAAGTCCGCATTCTGGCCGACGACTTTCATTGTCTGGGCAGCTGAATCCGTATCACCGTTTTTCAGCTGAGCATTGGCAGATGCGACGGCTGCTTTCTGCTCTGGGGCAAGTGTCTCGCTGGCAATGAACTCACCACCTACGGGTAGCCAGTCAACCTGGCCGGAGATCGCATGATGCGTTGAGGGAATTGGGTGCTGTGGGGCTGCGTGCAGATCGTTTTCTGCAGCCTGGAACTTCTGACTGGCCGTTGTTGCGGCTGTCAGTCGCTTCTGGGCGTCGTAGAGAGCCGGAATGGCCGCATCTGTCTGTCCGGCACTCAGGATCTGACGTGCCTTGAGAATGTCCGTAACGGCGCGTTGTCCGTCAGCAGACAGGTGATGAAATGCCCGATGGGCTTTGAAAGATTCCCAGTCCTTATGAAGAGATCCGGCATGCGCTGGCATGGCGGAGAGTGTCAAAGCTGCTGATGCAAGGATGGGAAGTAGAATTCGCATGATGAGATCCTAATGAATATAAAATCAATATCGGGAAACATAAAAATATAATTCAGAACCTATCAAATGAAAGTTGATTTATATTTCATCATTAATCCGGATCAATTTCGTTCTGATTTCCCGTGGTGGGAATTCATTTTGAGTATTTGCTCATCATCGCATCTGCGTATATGAAAATACATAATATTGAAAATACTGGGTAAATCTGAATTTGTACTTTATTTTCATTTTTTCGAAAAAAAACGGTTTAAATGAAAAGATAAAAAGCCATTCTGAGAAATAAAAATAATAAATTTTCTCGGAAAGGCATTGTGAGGTGTTGCTGTTCCAAGTTCGGTTCCGTATGAAAGTAGCCCCTTCACGAGGCTGTGTCTTTCAGCGGAAAGAGCGTTTTTTCCGTCTGGCAGCGCGTGTGTCAGTCGAGCAGCGAGTGTTCCAATGTCTTTGAATTCCGTCGTCGAGAGCGTGACCGCCCGGATCATCGAGCGTTCGAAAGTCTCCCGTCGCCGTTATCTTGCTCTGATGGAGCGAAACCGGGCTAAAGGCGTCTCCCGCCCACGCCTGGCCTGCGGAAACCTCGCTCACGCCATTGCAGCGGCTGCGTCTGACAAGCCGGAGCTCATGCGTCCGGCCAGCACGAACCTCGGGATTGTGACGACTTACAACGACATGCTGTCGGCGCATCAGCCATATGGACGTTACCCGGACCAGATGAAGCTGTTCGCCCGCGAAGTTGGTGCAACTGCTCAGATCGCCGGTGGTGCGCCAGCAATGTGTGATGGCGTGACGCAGGGACAAGAGGGAATGGAGCTTTCCCTGTTCTCCCGTGACGTTATTGCCATGTCCACGGCTGTCGGCCTGAGCCACGGCATGTTCGAAGGTGTCGCGCTTCTGGGGATCTGTGACAAGATTGTCCCGGGCCTGCTGATGGGCGCACTGCGCTTCGGGCATCTGCCGACAATGCTGATCCCGGCCGGCCCTATGCCGTCAGGCCTTCCTAACAAGGAAAAGCAGCGGATCCGTCAGCTCTATGTGCAGGGCAAGGTCGGGCAGGATCGTCTGATGGAAGCGGAAAACGCCTCCTACCATAGCGCCGGCACATGCACCTTCTACGGCACGGCCAATACGAACCAGATGATGGTTGAGATCATGGGCCTCATGATGCCTGATTCTGCGTTCATCAATCCGAACACGCCGCTTCGGCAGGCCATGACGCGCGCAAGCGTCCATCGTCTGGCGGAAATCAGCCTGAATGGCGAAGATGTCCGCCCACTGGCGCAGTGTGTTGATGAAAAGGCCATTGTGAATGCGGCAGTCGGCTTGCTGGCAACTGGCGGTTCGACCAATCACACCATCCACCTGCCTGCCATTGCCCGAGCTGCTGGTATCATTATTGACTGGGAAGATCTGAGCCGCCTCTCAGCAGCAGTTCCGCTGATGACGCGCGTTTATCCCAGTGGCTCTGAGGACGTGAACGCCTTCAATCATGTGGGTGGTATGCCGACACTGATTGCCGAGCTTTCCCGTGCTGGTCTTTTGCACACGGACATCATGACGGTCTCACGCGGCGGGTTCGCGGATTATGCCTGCCGTGCCAGCCTGCAGGACGACGAAGTCGTTTACACGCATGCCAAACCATCGCTGGACCGTGATATTCTCCGGGACGTCAAGGAGCCGTTCAAAGCTGATGGTGGTATCAAGCTCATGCAGGGCAATGTCGGTCGTGGCATCTATAAAAGCAGTGCCATTGCTGAAGAATTCCTGACCATTGAAGCCCCGGCGCGCGTTTTCCATGATCAGCATGATGTCGCCACGGCGTTTCAGAAGGGTGAACTTGAGCGGGATGTCGTTGTTGTTGTGCGGTTCCAGGGGCCGGAAGCCAACGGGATGCCGGAACTGCACAAACTGACGCCAACGCTCGGCGTGTTGCAGGATCGGGGCTACAAGGTGGCTCTTCTGACAGACGGACGGATGTCAGGTGCGAGTGGTAAGGTGCCTGCTGCCATTCACGTCGGCCCGGAAGCTCAGGTCGGCGGCCCGATTGCCCGCGTTCGGGATGGTGACATGATCCGGGTGTGTGCCGTAACGGGGCAGATTGAGGTTCTCGTCGATCCGGCAGAATGGGAGGCACGCGAACCTGTTGCGCCGCCGCCGCCTGCTCTCGGAACTGGGCGTGAGTTGTTTGCCCTCATGCGTTCAGTGCATGATCCGGCCGAAACCGGCGCATCCGCCATGCTGGCCCAAATGGATCAGGTAATCGAAGCCGTTGGCGACGCCATTCACTAAGGACCAAATTTCATGACTGATACTGCCAAACTTGATGCTGTCATGACCCGCTGCCCGGTTATTCCGGTGCTGGTGGTCAATGATGTTGCACAGGCTCGTCCCTTGGCTGAAGCGCTGGTCGCTGGTGGCCTGACCACTCTGGAAGTGACGCTGCGGACGCCTTGTGCGCTTGAAGTGATCGAGGAAATGTCCAAGGTGGACGGTGCGTTTGTTGGTGCCGGCACTGTGTTGAACCCGACGGATCTGGAGCGTGCAGTCAAGGCTGGCTCCCGCTTTATCGTGAGCCCTGGCTTAACCGCACCGCTGGCTGACGCTGCCCGCGACCATGACATGCCTTTCCTTCCGGGCGTCGCAAATGCTGGTGATATCATGCGCGGTCTGGATCTGGGCCTGACACGCTTCAAGTTCTTCCCGGCTGTGACCAATGGTGGCATTCCGGCGCTGAAGAGCTTGGCCAGTGTATTCGGCAATGTCCGCTTCTGCCCGACAGGCGGCATCACTGAAGGGAGCGCTCCCGACTGGCTGGCACTTCCTTCCGTATCCTGTGTTGGCGGATCGTGGATTACGGCAGGTGAGTTCGACGCAAAGACGGTGACGCAGCGTGCTACGGCTGCTGCTCTTTTGCGCCAGAGCTAAGATCCCTTGTAAATTTTTCGCTCCATTGAAAACAGGAAGGCGGTCTGGAAGTGATCCGGATCGCCTTTCTTTTTTCATTAAGGGCCTGTTTCTCTGACTGAGAACGGATAAAGAACATCTCCAGAAGAAGATGGGGGATGGAATTTATGAATATCTTTGCAGGAAAAGGGGTTACGGCCCTTTCCGATAACGTCCGAATCGGATCATAAGAGCCCGTGACTGGACGTTCTCATCTCCTGATTGGCGGATTTGCTGTCTTGTGTGCGATGCGCTGGCATGTGCTGTCGCCTGACCCTTTTTCGGTTTGTACAGGGTTGCTGGGCAGCCTGCTTCCAGACATTGATACGGAGCGCTCCATGCTGGGAGCGCGAGTCAAATTTCTGTCCCGTTTCCTGGCTCGAACCTTCGGCCACCGGGGGATGACGCATTCCGGCGTTGTGCTGCTTCTGGTTGCAGGGCTGGTTGGAGCTTTTATGGGTGAAGGGGCGCTAAGGGGGCCCATTGGTGCTCTTCTTCTGGGCGTTGCCACCCACATTGCGGCTGACCTGCCAACCGGTGGCTGCCAGCTTCTGGCACCTCTTAGCCGGTCCAGACTGTCTTTCTGGCCCTATGTCCGCACAGGCGGCCTAGGCGAGATCATGCTTCTTCTGCCTACTCTCTTTCTATTAGGGTGGGCAGGGTTCGCGGGACGTGACCCATTTGGTAGTCACGCTCCTTACGTCGTGCATCACCAGCGGTTGCACGGACATGTTTTGAAGGATATTGCATTTCCATCATGACTGAGACCCGACTCCCCGTCCGTCGCGCCCTTCTCTCCGTTTCTGACAAGACGGGACTGATTGAACTGGGGCGCGCACTTGCCGCCCACGGTGCAGAACTGCTTTCGACGGGGGGCTCGGCAAGGGCGCTGCGTGAAGCGGGTCTGACTGTCAAAGATGTTTCAGAACATACAGGCTTCCCCGAAATTCTTGACGGTCGTGTCAAGACGCTGGTTCCGCAGGTTCATGGCGGCATTCTCGCACGTCGTGACCTGCCGGCTCATCTGAGCCAGATGGAAGAACACGGCATCGTGCCAATCGATCTGGTCTGCGTTAACCTGTATCCTTTCGCCGCTACGGTTGCATCCGGCGCGGGCGATGAAGACTGTATCGAGAATATCGATATTGGTGGTCCGGCCATGATCCGTGCTGCGGCCAAGAACTTCGATCATGTCACGATCCTGACGTCTCCTCAGCAATACGGTGATTTCGTTCAGTCTCTGGACGCGGGCGGAACGTATCTAAGTGAGCGTCGTGATTATGCCGGTGCTGCGTACGCCCATACGGCGTCTTATGACGGTATGATCTCCCGTTGGTTCGCGGAGCGTGCGGGCGAATTGTTGCCCCCTGTTCTGACGCTCAGTGGCTCTCGCGACGAGCTTCTGCGTTATGGTGAAAACCCACATCAGAAAGCTGCTTTCTATCGTGATGGCAGCACACGGGCGGGCATCGCGACGGCTCGTCAGGTGCAGGGCAAGGCGCTGAGCTACAACAATCTTAATGACACAGACGCAGCGTTCGAGGCTGTTGCTGAGTTTGATGCGCCGACTGTCGTGATCGTCAAGCACGCTAATCCATGCGGTGTGGCGTCTGCTGAAACGCTGGAACAGGCATGGATTGCGGCGCTGCGGTGTGATCCGGTTTCGGCATTTGGTGGCATCGTCGCTGTGAACAGAACGCTAGATGCAGAAACGGCTCAACGCATTAGTGCGATTTTCACGGAAGTGATTGTTGCCCCAGATGCGGATGCGCAAGCTATTGAAATTCTTTCTCGCAAGAAGAACCTGCGTCTGTTGCTCACAGACGGAATGCCTGATCCGGAAGCTGAAGGTCTGGCTTTTCGCTCTGTCGCCGGTGGTTTTCTGGCGCAAAGCCGGGATGCAGGTCGCGTCCTTGAGAGCGATCTGAAGGTCGTCACTAAACGCGCGCCCACGGAAAAGGAGATGAAAGATCTCCTGTTCGCGTTCCGAGTGGCCAAGCACGTGAAATCCAACGCAGTCATTTATGTTCGCAACAATGCGACTGTCGGGATCGGGGCGGGGCAGATGTCCCGTGTTGATAGCGCGCGCATTGCGGCTCGCAAGAGCGAAGATGCTGCGAATGTTGCGGGTGAGACTGCCCCGTTGACCAAGGGATCTGTGGCCGCATCGGATGCGTTCTTCCCGTTCGCAGATGGTCTTGAGAGTGTTGTTGCTGCTGGTGCTGTGGCTGTGATCCAGCCCGGTGGCTCAATCCGCGATCAGGAGGTGATCGACGCTGCCGATGCAGCTGGAATCGCCATGGTCTTCACTGGCATGAGGCATTTCCGGCATTGAAACCTTTCGCTCTCGCAAGCCTGCTTCTGGCTTTCTCCGCCCCGATGGTCGCCGAGGCAGCGCCATGTCTGTATGACATGTCACCGCTGCCCGTCACGAAAGGGATTGTCTCCCGTATTACGCCTACAGGTGTGATGCTGCGTGATGGGACGACTGTCATTCTTCCAGAAGAGCTTCTGGCAGGTGTACGTCTGGCACAGCCTCTTGCTGTGAGAGGACTTGTGGCAGCTTCGTCCCATACGGTGCAGGCCTTTGCGCTTGATGGAATACCGCCGGTTTGTCCGGCACCAGCAGCGATTACGCGAGGACCATTTCCTGGTTCTCCCGGATACGATCACATTCAGAACTGAGTTTGATACGCGGCTTCTTGGAAAAGGGCCGCGTATAAACCTTTTCTTTACGCCTGTCGTGCCACTCTTCTTTCCGGTTGTTTCACCGGGTGTAGGAGGGCTTATCATTGTCGCAGATTTTGCCCGTAGCAACGCCCGCGATAGCGCTTGGTGGCAGCGTCTTTCCTGTTGGTGCACAGCTTGCTTCCAAAGAACGATTTCAGGATTTTCTGAAAAGCTACGTTCACGAGAAGACACAGCCGCCTGACGCCAAAGCTGTCTCTAGCAAAAATACTCCTCCGTCGCCGGGTGAAAAAAGTACCCAGACGGCCAGAGTACCTGAAGGCGGCCAAGGCCCCCGTGTTTCAACGGAAAACTGCGGGGGGGCTCGAAGCTTAAAATCTTCGAGCCCGGCTACAAAGGTCTCCGAACAGCCTGTTCAATCGAGTTCGCTTCCAGAGAAATTTGAGAAAACATCGAGTGCGACCAAGGTGGTTCAACGTCCCTCGGAAGTATCGGCTCAGAAGATTTCTATGGGTCCCTCTACAGAGGAAGTTACAGAAACGTTTTTGCCCGCGCTGCAAAATGATAACGTATCCGCACCAGGGAAGACGGATGAACCTGGTTCGGGCGAACGCGTTGAGTTGCCTACACAGTGCGTTTCGGATCTAGAAGACGATAGCACTCAAAGTTCGGTATCTGAGCCTTCTCTCAGTGTCGCTTCGTTCAATTGTGAAACGAAACCCGCGACAGATCAGCTTGAAGTAAGCAAAGACCTGCAAGTTTCTGAAACAGAGAGTGCAGGGGTGGTCTCTCTTGCGTTGGTAGAAAATGTTGATGTTGCGCCAGCACCGATTGCTGAGGTCCCGGGGTTATTCCTGGAACTTTCGACCTCGAAATTGCAGAACTCTGATTCCGGACATAATAGCCTTCTAACACCGACGCAGGACGAGGCGCGTCAGTCAGCTTTGAACGGCCCTGTCATCACGCACCAGGCAACAGGTCAGCACCTCAATACCCAGATTGAAATGTCCTTAGAGCGTGAAGGCAAAATCCGCATGTCTGTTGAGGAAGACAAGGACGGGGGACGCCACATCCACATTCTGGCTGAAAGTTCAGATGCACTGCGAAGTCTTTCAACAAATAAAGAGAGCTTATTGTCCTCACTGAACCAGAGAATTTTGCCTGTCTCAGCAGACCGGACTGCAATATCCACAGAAGTTACGTTTGGTTTTCTGGGATCTTTCTCTCAAGACTATCCCAGAAGTTCTGATCGGGAAGGCAGTCAGCAACGATCGCCCGCTGTTGGTGGTTCTTCCGAGGTCTCATCTGAAGATCTTAATGAGAGAGCCTCCGTATTTCCTCGAAAAATTTTACGCGGTGTTGTTGATCTGACCGCATAAAGGACGCTTGTTTTATGGTCTCTTCTGTCAATTCATCATCGCTTCTCAGCCAAGCTGTTTCGGCAGCCAAGTCCAGTGCATCATCGCAAGCGTCTGGTGCAGCCACATCTACGGCGAGTAGTGTCGGCAGTGCTGCGCTGTCCTCCATGGCGGGAAATTTTAATCAGTTCCTGACGCTTCTGACTACTCAACTCCAGCATCAAGACCCGAGTAATCCAACCAGTACCGACAGCTTCACAAGTGAGTTGGCGCAGTTCGCAGGTGTGCAGCAACAGGTTGAGACGAACACCAATCTTACCAGCCTGATTTCTGCTACTCAGGACACGCAGATTACGTCTGGTGTCGCTCTTGTGGGTAAAACAACCACGGCCACAACTGCTTCGTTGCCCTTACAGAATGGCAACGCGAGCATGACATTTACGGCGCAGCAAGCCGGACCTGTAGCCATTGCAGTTACCGATGCCAGCGGTCAGGTCGTCAAGACCGACACGATGACGGCGACTGCGGGGACGAACTCCTGGTCATGGGATGGTATTGATAGCAGTGGAACAAAAATGTCTGACGGTCAGTACTTTGTTGCTGTCGAAGGGACTGGAACAAGTGGGGAAACGGCGTCTTTTCCAACAACGGTTTCCGGTACGGTAACAGGTCTGACGCGGACATCGAGTGGTATCAATGTACAAATGGGAAGTGCAACAGTGCCGCTGAGTGACTTGGATGGATTTTCGGGAGTCTGAACGACGAGCGGGGGAAATTCTGTCGTTTTAAGCGGACGTTAACCTTTCCTGTCCACAATACCTGTCAGTAATTGCAGCAGGACAGGGTGAACGCACATGTGGGCAGGGCTTGAGGCACCTCCTGGAAAAGCTTGTACGCAGATGACCGCATGGTGGGCGCATAAGTGAAGGCTCTTCTCACAAATCTGAAGCAGCTTGGCCTCCCGCGTCTGGCTGCCCTGGGTGCAGTGGGTGTGGCTCTGCTTGTGCTTCTCGGAGTTTTGGTCATGCATGGTGTAAACTCTGCTACCGGGCTGCTTTACAGAGATCTCGATCCCAGAGAAGCCGGTGAAATCGTAGATCAGCTTGCTAAGGCCCATATCGTTTATCGCCTGCAGGATCAGGGGGCGACGATTATGGTCCCTGATGATGAGGTTGCTAAGGCGCGCCTTCTTCTCGCAAAAAGTGGACTGCCGTCGGGAGGCTCGGTCGGGTACGAGATTTTCGATAAGGGAAACAGTTTTACAGCGACGCAGTTTGAGCAAACAATCAATGAAACGCGTGCGCTGGAGGGAGAATTGGAACGGTCAATCCGTCTGATTCACGGTGTTCGTAATGCGCGTGTTCATCTTGTACTGCGCCACAGAGAACTCTTTTCGACGAACGAACAGGGAGCTCAGGCGAGTGTGCTTCTTTCCATGGAAGGTGCGCGCCGTTTGGATGAGGAGAGTATTGCGGCGGTCGTTAACCTGGTTTCCGCAGCCGTACCGGGTTTGGAGGCACAGAATATCTCGCTTGTCGACAATCGCGGGCATGTCCTGCTGCGGCAAGGCGCGGGAAGTGTCGATGGTAATCAAACGGCGGAAATGCAACGGCAGGCGCTGGAGCAACGCATCGCTCGTGAAGTTGAGGATATGTTGGGAGCTTCTGTTGGCATAGGGCATGTGCGGGTGGAAGCGACCGTAGCGATGAATAATGATCGTGTGCGGGAAACTCAGGAAAGTTACGATCCTGACCAGCAGGTTCTTCGTTCTCAGCAAACCAAAAACGACAAAAGTATAAATACACAAGGAACAGCGAATACGACGGTTGGAAACAATCTGCCGAACGCTAATGCTGGTCAGCCGCAGAACGGAAGTCAAAGCAGCAGGCAGGAGCAGACGGATAATTACGAGATCGGCAAGAAGGTTCGGACCCTGGTACAGGATCAGCCTCGAATTGCTCGTATCAGCGTTGCTGTCATGGTTGATGGAGCCGTCCAGACGGATGTGAAAGGTCAGCATGCCTGGCAACCAAGGAATACTCAGGAACTGGATAGGCTAACGGCTCTGACCAAGACGGCCATTGGTTTCGATCAGGCTCGTGGCGATGTTGTGACCGTAATGTCGATGCAGTTTTCTGATCTCGAAGCGGCAATGCCCGCACCACAGCAGCCTTTTCTAAAGGGTTTCCTGAGCCGCTCGAATGAAATGGAAGCCGTTCGTTTCGGTATTTTTGCTCTGTGTCTTTTGATGGTGCTCTTCTTTGTTGTGCGGCCCCTGCTACGCCCGGCTGGGGGCGGAGTTACGGCAGGAAATGTTCTTTCTGATGAAAGTCGCGGCGTTGTTTCCATGCGTGAGTTAGGAGGTGCACTGGCATCTGAGACTGGAAACCCTACTGCTCTTTTGCCTGCTCCATATGATGCCACAACCCCTCTAACGGAGAGTGATGAAGAAACAATCGCTGTAAGTGGCGTTTCCGGCCGTATTCGAGCTTCTTCTGTTCAGAGGGTTGTTGATCTCGTCGAAACGCATCCTGCGGAAAGTATTGCACTGATGCGTAATTGGCTGATGCCGAGACAGGAGGGGCACTGAAAATGATTGGATTGGAAAAATCTGTCACGGGTGCGCAGAAATCCGCGATTTTAATGATGGCATTAGGAGAAGAAAACTGCGCTCGCTTGTTTGAGCAGATGCATGAAGAAGAAATTCGAGAGATTTCTGCCGCCATGTCTCAGCTTGGAATGGTTTCTGCAGAAACTGTTGAAAGTGTCTGTCACGAATTTAGTCGGAGCCTTGGGTCTTCAGAAGTCTTGATCGGGGATATCGAGACAACAGAACGATTGCTCAAAAATACGCTCCCCGCTGGGCGAGCCGCAGCCATCATGGAAGAAATTCGTGGTCCTGCCGGGCGAACTATGTGGGACAAACTCGGAAACGTTTCAGAGGTAGTACTCGCGAACTATTTAAAAAATGAATATCCACAAACTGTCGCTGTTATTCTCAGTAGAATCAAAGCTGCACATTCTGCGAAAGTATTAGCCCTGCTTCCAGAAGAATTTTCGCTCGATGTTATGACGCGAATGCTCAAAATGGAGAATGTGCAGAAAGGTGTTCTGCATAGTGTAGAGCAGACGTTGAGATCTGAATTTGTCTCTAATCTCCCTCGTGGCTCACATAGAGACAGCCATGAAGTCCTCGCAGATATCTTCAATAACTTTGATCGAAGACTTGAAGCGCGCTTTATGACGGCCCTGGATGAGCGCAGTCATGATGATGCGGAACGAATTAAGAGCCTTATGTTTACTTTTGAGGAGTTGGCTCAGGTCCCTGTAGAGGGCCTCATGGTGTTGCTCAATCAGATCGCCCGAGAAAGTTTGCCAATTGCTCTCAAAGGCGCAAGCGACAAACTGCGAAGTGCATTCCTCGCTGCAATGTCTGAGCGTGCAGGGCGCATTCTGATAGATGAAGTTGAGGCATTGGGGCCTGTGCGCGTTAAGGACGTTGACGCGGCCCAGAGTGATATTCTTCTTGTTGCGAAAGTTCTGCTTGATCGTGGGGAAATTGAACTCCTGGACCAAGAGCAGGCTGCAAATGAGATGCTTGTATGATCATGACTGACTATGACCGTCGTGTTCAGGTTTCTAAGGCTCTTTATGCTGAAGATTTTGACGTTCCTGCTTTGCCAACTGTCGAACCAGAGTCAGCTTCAGAAATGTGTCCCGTAGAAGTAAATACACCTGAGATCTATACTGAAGAAGATTTGGATCGTGCTCGGAGGCAGGAAAAGGAGCGTGTATCTGCATTAGAACGCAGTTATTATAAAAAAGAAAAATCTGAATGGAAGAATTGCATTGAGAGCAGTTCTTTGAATATTCTAAAAAAAATTTCGGATCAGGCAAACCAGTGTGCACATCAAGCGGCCGAAGATGTTGCACATGCTATTTTCTCTTATTTGGCTAAAATTTTTCCAACCCTCCTAGAGAGTTACGGGCCAGGAGAACGGGATGCCTTGGTTGATAAAATCATGCCGACGCTCCGGGAAGCAGCGCGCGTCAGAATAGAAGCTAAATCTCAAGAACTTCAGCATTTATTAACGCTGTGTGAGCGAGAAGGAGTGGAAGTGATTGATTGTCGTGCAGATGACACTTTGTCTTCGGGAGACTTTCGAATTTCCTGGTCGACGGGAAAGGCCAGCCGAGAGGCAGGAAGCCTGGTGCAGGAAATTTTGAAGGTATTTTCTTTGGATAAAATTTCACCTGCCGTTAGCGCGGAATAATTGAAATGCCTGATACACAGAATAATTTCGATCTTGATGACGTCGAGGCAGTATCGGCGCAGTCTGTAGAACCGCCACGCTTCGCTCATGATCTCGAAGCGATCTACGATATCCCGGTAACGGTAAGTGCAGTTCTGGGACGTGCGAATATGCAGGTAAGCCAGTTATTACGCTTGGGTCGTGGGGCCGTTGTGGAGCTTGATCGCAAAGTCGGTGATTCGATTGATATTCTTGTGAATAATCGTCTGATAGCCCGTGGTGAAGTGGTGATGGTTGATGAAAACCGACTTGGGGTAACCATGACGGAAATCATCAAATCTGGAAAAGTTAAAAACTGAAAAAATTTCCGAATATTTAACTTATAGGGATGTATTTTTCCTGAGGTGAAAATTTAATCAGGTAAGATTATTATTATGAATACATCAGAAGGGGCTCTTTCTTCCATTGTGAAAAAGACCACTCTCTCTGGTTACTTTCAGAAATTTCCTTTGCCTGTCTGGTTGCGAGGAGGGCAGCGTTGGTTGCCGGGCACCGATGTTGGATTGGCATTGGCTGTTGCGGCATTGCTTTCAATCCTCGTCTTGCCGCTTCCGACATTCATTCTGGATGTGGGGCTTGCGCTCTCAGTGACGGCGTCTGTGCTCGTTTTGATGGTTGCCTTGTTTTTGACGCGACCACTCGACTTCACCTCCTTCCCCACATTGCTCCTCCTCACAACACTGCTCCGTCTGTCGTTGGAGGTTGCGACGACCAGACTCATTCTTAGTCACGGCTATGAGGGGATGTATGCAGCAGGCCATGTCGTAGCTGCTTTCGGGGGCTTCCTCATGGGAGGTGATGTCGTAATCGGCGCGATCCTGTTTGCAATCCTTCTGGTTGTGAATTTCATGGTGATCACCAAAGGATCAGGACGTATTGCCGAAGTGGCAGCACGCTTTTCGCTGGATGCCATGCCTGGAAAGCAGATGGCGATTGATGCTGAACTGTCTTCTGGCGCCATCAGTGACAAAATTGCTCGTCAGCGTCGCAAAGAGCTTCAGGAAGAAAGCGGGTTTTATGGAGCGATGGATGGTGCGGCCAAGTTCGTTCGTGGAGATGCAATCGCAAGTCTGATTATTACGGCAATCAATATCGTCGGGGGGTTGGCAATCGGCATTGGGCGTCATGGAATGTCTGTGGCGGATGCAGCTTCTGCTTTTACGACTTTGACGATTGGCGATGGTCTGGTGTCGCAAATTCCTGCTCTGCTGGTCTCTACGGCCTCGGGTATTGTGGTGACTAAGGGAGGGACAGAAGGAGCAGCAGACGTGGCTTTGGTGCGGCAACTTGGGGGTAATCCCAAACCGCTGGCTCTGGCTGCTGGCTCAGCGGCTGTTCTTTCATTGATGCCCGGTCTGCCAACGCTTCCTTTTCTTGGTTTGGCGGCTCTTGCAGGAGGAGGAGCATGGTTGCGGTACCGCTCTCCGGTTACGGATCATGATGCTGAAGAGGATGCCGTTAGCCTTCCTGAAAATACGCAACCCGGTGAGCCCCCTCTTACTGAGAGCTTACGCGTCGATTTGTTGCGTTTGGAATTGGGTTTCAATTTACTGTCAATCGCGAGCGGTGATGGCGCGCGTTTGACAGAGCAAATCAAGGTTCTCAGGAGAACAATTGCTGGAGAAATGGGGTTTATTTTACCTCCGGTTCGTATTCAGGACAATTTACAGCTATCGTCCAATGCCTATTCTGTAAAAATTAAAGAAATCGAAATTGGGCATGGGGAAGTACAGATAAGCAGGCTTCTGGCAATGAACCCTAAGGGCGGATTACCGGATTTGCGTGGCGAAGAAACACGAGAGCCCGCATTTAATCTACCGGCCTTGTGGATTGATCAAAGTGAACGAGAGAACGCGATAATTAAAGGTTATACTGTTGTTGATCCAGCAAGTGTTATTATTACGCACTTAACTGAGTTGGTTCGGGAAAACATGGCAGACCTTCTCTCTTACTCCGAAACACAGAAACTTCTGGATGAAATGCCACGTGATCAGCAAAAACTGATTGTCGATCTCATTCCGTCTCAAGTGTCAGTAAGTGTTGTTCAGAGAGTTCTACAAAGTCTTCTGGCTGAGCAGATTTCAATTCGTGATCTGTCGGGTATTTTAGAGGCGCTTCAGGAAGGCTGTGGGCAAGGTCTGAAATCTGTTGTGGCGTTGACCTCACATGTCCGTAGTCGTCTGGCGCGTCAGATCAGTTTCGCTGTGACCGGGCCGAAAGGTTATATTCCTGTTCTGACACTCAGCCCCGATTGGGAAGTCGTGCTGTCAGAGAACATGATTGGTCCTGCAGATGACCGCCAGTTGGCTCTCCCGCCATCTCGCCTTAGCGAATTGGTAGGAAAGCTGAGGCAGGCGCTGGATGTAGCTTTGGGGCAGGGTGAAAACCCGGTTATTCTTGTCGCCGGGGGGATGCGTCGTCCCATGCGAATGATTGTGGAGCGTATCCGTCCTTCGACAATGGTGCTCTCGCAGACAGAAATTTCTACTCGCGCAAAGATACGGACCGTTGGGGTAATCCAGTAAAAACGCGAGAGATCATGTCCTCATGCATTGAAAGCGGCGACTGTAACTCGAGAAATCCGGGCTTACCTCGGACTCTGTGATCGCTTATGGTCTCGGGTCATTGCTTAAGGAAATGTACTGACCATGCGTGTTGCACTGATCCAGATGGCTCCTTCGGCTGACCGGGAGGCGAATATTTCCCAGGCTCAGCGTCTCGTCGCGGATGCTGTAAAAGCTCGAAACCCTGCGCTGGTCGTTTTGCCAGAGGTGTGGAGTTGTCTAGGCGGGACAGCCGAGACAAAGCATGCAAATGCTGAGAGACTGCCTACTCCAGGAGAGCAGGGCGGCCCTCTGTACGAAGCTTTGCGTGCGATGGCGAAGGAGCATGGGATCTGGGTTCATGGTGGCTCGATTGGGGAGATCGTGTCGGGTGAGGGTAAAAACAAGTTGGCGAATACGTCGCTGATTTTTGACCCTCAAGGTAATGAGTGCGGTCGCTACAGGAAAATTCACCTTTTTGATGTGGTGACGCCGAATGGTGAGGGCTATCGGGAGAGCGATAGTTATGTGCCGGGTGACAGTGTAGAGGTCGTGGACATCTCGAGCGTCCCGACTGGTCTTGCCATCTGTTACGACCTGCGATTTGCTGAACTGTTCCTCGCATTGCGGGCAGCCGATGTGGCGATGATCATCTTGCCTGCTGCGTTTACACAGCAGACAGGGGAAGCTCATTGGGAAATCCTGATTCGGGCGCGTGCCATAGAGGCGCAGGCATGGGTTATTGCTTGCGGTACAGCCGGTTGGCACACGGATGCTGCTGGAAACGAGCGTCAAACGTATGGGCACTCCATGATTGTGAATCCCTGGGGCGAGGTTGTTCTGAAACTGGGTGGTGAAGCCGCTTGGGGAACTGCCGATCTCGATTTTGATCAGGTGCGTCAGGTGCGTGAGCGTATGCCCATTCAGGCAAACAGGCAGTTGATCTAACCCTCATGAAAATTGCTTTTGTAGCGGCGTCAACAGATGTCGCCCAGGATGCGCTTGCTGTTCTGGTTGCCCGGTATGGCAATGTGCCGCTCGAGAACGCGGATGTAGCTGTCAGTCTTGGGGGCGACGGCTTCATGCTTGAAACGCTTCATCGTGTCCTTGGACTTGAACTGGCTGTGTACGGCATGAATTACGGGACCATCGGGTTCCTCATGAACACGCCAAATGAAGATAATCTTCCGGAACGCCTGTTAAACGCGCAGCCTTCTTTACTGCATCCGTTGCATATGACAGCGAGAACAGTCAGTGGGGAGGTTTTCGAAGCACGCGCGTTCAATGACGTGTTCCTGTTTCGGCAGACACGTCAGACATCCCGTATTCGCATTGAAGTTGATGGGCGGGTCAGATTGGAAGAGTTGATCTGTGATGGCGTGATCGTCGCGACCCCTGCGGGATCGACGGCATATAATCTTTCGGCACATGGGCCTATTGTGCCGTTAAGCGCTAACATATTGCCCCTGACGCCGATTTCTGCTTTCCGGCCCAGGCGCTGGCGGGGTGCCCTTTTGCCATCGTCAGCCGTGGTCAGACTGACTTTGATGGATACAGACAAACGGCCAACAGCTGCAGTAGCAGATTTTAAAGAAATTCGTGATGTCGCGGAGGTCATCGTAAAAGAGGACCGTAAGCTGCATGCCACGGTCCTCTTCGATCCAGATCATGGACTGTCCGAGCGTATTATTGCCGAGCAGTTTCTGGAGTAGTGCTTTTTACAGGATTGGTGTCAGCAAGGGTTTTCCGTCAAAGTGCGCGATGAGATTATCTACCATCAGGTTGCCCATGATGGTCCGTGTTTCTACGGTTGCTGAGGCCTGGTGAGCTTGTAGGACCGTATTGTCCAGCTTGAAAAATGCTGGATTGATATTTGGTTCATTCTGGAACACGTCCAGTCCGGCGCCTGCAATTCGCTTTTCTTGCAAAGCTGAAAGCAAAGCCGCCTCATCGACAACCGATCCGCGAGCAATGTTGATCAGGACGCCGTCTGGCCCGAGAGCGTCAAGAATTTCCGCGTCAACCATATTGGCTGAGCGAGGGCCTCCCGAGACTGCCAGAACGAGAATATCGCTCCATTCAGCCAGTTTCTTCAGATCACTTTCGAAACGTACGGCGCTTTCAGGACGAGGCTTCGAATTGAAATAGGCCAGTTCCATACCGAATGCGGCTGCACGGTGGGCGATGGCTTGCCCGATCTGACCAAAACCTGCGATGCCCATCCGTTTTCCGGTCACGCTTCGGGAAAGTGGGAGGGAGTTTTTGGACCACTCACCAGAGCGAACAAAGCGGTCATTCAAGACCGTATCGCGCATCACGGAAAGGGTCAGAACAATGGCCATGTCTGCAACGTCATCGGTGAGCGTGCCAAGCGTTGTGGCAACACCAATTTTGCGACGGCGTGCTTCTTCAAGATCGATCTGATCTGTGCCAACGCCATTGACAGCGATGACTTCCAGCGCGGGGAGTGCGTCCATGATGGGGCGTGGAAGTCCTGAACCTCCCCCTGTAGCAACTCCCCGGATTTTATCTGCGAGTGGCTTGAGCTGATCGAGATCACTATATTTGTGCAGGTTAAAATGCTCTGCAAGTCGCGCCACGATCCCGGCTGGGAATGGGTCGATCATGAGCAGGTCAGGTTTGGAAGACAAGGCAGTTCTCCTGTTGATCAGTGACGGGAGGGGAGGGCGTCGAGCTCTTTGTCCGCAAGGGCGCGGCATGCTTGTTCAACGTCGTTCCATGTGACTGTAAAGCCGCTCTCTGGGCCATAATAAGGGTCATCGACGTCTTCACCCTCTCGGCCAGGAATGTGGTCAAGCATAAGGGAAAGGCGTGCTCTGCTATCCGCAGGCTGTATATTTTGCAGGTGGGTCAGGTGTGAGTGATCGAGAGCAATGATGTGGTCAAAGCGGTAGAAGTCATCTTCGCAGACCAAGCGTGATCTGAGTGCCGAAGCATCCAGGCCATGTCGACTTGCCACCTTGCAGGCTCTCGGATCAGGGGGATACCCGAGGTGCCAATGGCCGATTGCTGCAGAATCAATATCGAGTTCAAGCTGTCGCCTTGCAGCCTCTCGGCGCATGGCGAGTTCAGCGAGTGGAGAACGGCAGATATTGCCTGTGCAGACAAACAGAAAGCTACTTAAGCGCCGGTTAACCATATAAAAAATGCCATTGTTGCAATGGAGGTGAGTGTTCCGAAAAACAGGACGGAAGCGATTTCGCGTTCCAGAACGTGATACCGCATTGCCAGAATAACGTTGATGGAGGCACTTGGGATCGCCATCGTCAACACACTTTCCTGAAGGGCCTGCGGCGGAAGGTGCCATGCGCGTGCCAGAGCATAGATTATGCTTGGAATGACAATGTTGCGGATCCCCACAATTGTGCCCACCAGAGGACTGAAACGGACCTGTCGCGTAAATAACACCACGCCGGATGCGAACAGGGCCGCTCCTCCGGTCGTGTGGCCAAGCAGAAGAAAAGATCCCTTCAGAAAGACGGGAAGGAAAGCGCCAGCGCTGACCAAAACAAGAGCTAACAAGGGCACCCAGACCACGGGTTCGCGGCATGAATGAAGAAGGTGTCCTACCAGCTCTCTGAATTCGTTACGTGTTTCCGTGGCAGTATCGCGAGCCGGTTGATTGCCGTGGTCGTGACCCATCAGAATAAGGGTGATGGGCAACTGGATCAGATTCATGGCCAGGGCGGCGATAGAAATCGGTACACCGCTGGCGGCCCCGAAAATCTGCCCCAAGACGGGAATACCAATAAACGGGACCGAAGGCCCGGTGATTGTCATGGCAATAATTGCGGCTTCGCTCAGTCGGCGCTTCAGTGCAAAACGGAACACGCTGAAAACGGCGGCATATCCGCCCACCATAGCCAAAAGTATGAGCGCCGCTACCGGGCCAGCAGATAGCACCTGTGCTTTGGGTGTGCTCAGAATGGAGACGAAGAGTTCGAGCGGAAGGGCATAGAGCATGACCAGTCGCGTCAGAACGCCTGCCTGCTGGGCATCGAAATCTTTACGGTATGCGGCGAAATAGCCGAAGCCCAGTGTGACCAGAATGGGCAAAATAGCCTGGATGATCGTGAGCAGCAGGTTGGGCGAAGAGGTCATGAGATGCTCATAAAAAGTCTGATGTTCCAGGTGGCGCTACCCTCTTTCGTAATGACATCGTTATCATCCGTCCATCCCCGGCTCTGGAAGCGATTGACCGAAGGAAGAGGGTGATGTCTTTGTAGGATGCTTCTAATTCAATTCATGCCCTGGGCGACCCATGCAATCCATTTTTGACACCTTGCTCAGTTTCATCCTGATGCTGCTGGGCTTCATCGTTGCGGCTGTAGCCTTTGTGGAGGTTTCCGCACGTGCCGTGCTGAGTAGTATCGGAGTACATGGGCAGTTTCAGACAGTCCTTTTATTCTGCCTGTTGTGTGCTCTGATTGTTTTGGCATTTCGCATTTTTGGACGGTTACTGGCGGTGCTTCTGACAGCGGCTATCGTCGTATATTTATTGCATGCGCTTCTTGGTATTCCTCACAACATTCCCGTCAGGGGCACGGCGCAGGATAAGGCAATTACGCTGTGAAGTTGTGGTGTCCGCGAGAGGATTCGAACCTCCGGCCCCAGGATTCATACCACTTCGACTTTCGCCGCCACACTCATAGCTGAGCATGTTCGTGGTCTGGACTGTCTCTTCACCACGACCCCGCGAGAGGAGCCAAGGTGTCACCCGTACAGTCTCTACACCTTCTTTCCGCTAAGGGCGGAAAGCTTGGCTCGGGATTGGCACGGCTTAAGTGAGCCAGAGCGTTCCCCGAATTTGAGTGAATCCACCATGAAGTTTCCTGTCATGGCGCCCAATTCAGACTTTAGGAATCCTGTGCTCTATCCTGCTGAGCTACGCGGACACACGTGCAGTTTGTTATCCCAAGATGCCTGCGGCTGCAAGCTGGGCTCTTGGATGTATATAAATTGAAAACTTGTGTTAATATATTAAAAACGTTATATGATATCAGTGGGATGCACTCATTGCGCGTGTTGCAATATAATTACTAAATTAACATAAAAACGTAATTTATATTTCTGTTTGTGGGGGTTCTGGCATATTTATGTATTCAAATTGGACTTCGAAAATGGAAGAAGATTCTTGCACTTTCGTTTTGTCTGTGGTTCCAGTCATCCCTGTCTAGGAAGTTTCTTGATATCAAACTTTCAGAAGTGTCTGTGTCAAAAACTGTCTTTGGTGGTGCGCCATACTCGTGGCTTACCCTCAGGGTAGGCGGAGACTAGTGCGTAAATAGGTGGAATATTTTTCACGTCGGAAGATGTGTGGAAAAGTTCGACCTTTGAAATAGATCTTTCCACAGGGATTTTAAAAATCTTTTGCTGGAAAGGTGGTTGCTGGACATCATCAGCACCTGGGTAGGGAGGATGGCAATGCCACAACCTGTTCCTACAGCGAGCGTTTTGAAGCGCCTGTTTCAGGTCTGTCAGGGTTGAGAGTTGCTTGCCATGGTTTCGTATCGAATATCTGATCAAGATAATCTTCGTCTTTTTCATGCATTTCGGTCTGACTGCGGGTATTGATGGGTATGACTAAGATGCTTTCAAGTTCAGTGCGACAGGCCCGTGAAGCAGACCCGACACTTTTACGCCTCAAGCTGATTGGGCAAATGGAAGCACGGACCCTGACAGGGGAGAGTGTTCTTCCTGTTGGGGGTAAAACACGCGCGCTTTTGGCCATTCTGGCTCTCTCTGACAGGAAGCCCGTCCTTCGTTCTCGGCTGGCTGAATTGCTCTGGAGTCGCCGGCCAGAAGATATGGCTCGTGCGTCGTTGCGGCAGGAAATTCATCGTCTTCTTGATGCTCTAAGCCCGCTTGGCGTCGAAATCATAGACGTACAGCGGCATTCTCTCATGCTTAAGCCTGCCCTGACTTCTGTAGATGCAGAACGTATTCTGACGGCGAGCGTAAGAACCATTGATAGCATCCCGGCTCCTGAGGAAGTGCTGCTTGGGGAGTTGAGTGGCATTGATGTGGCCCTGGATGAGTGGCTGAACCAGCAACGCGCCCGGCTGTCGCATCATCTACTGGGGCTTTATGAAAGCTGCCTGCGTGAGTTGACTGACCCGGAGCAGGTTGATGACGTTACTGACCGTCTTCTGAAAGTTGATTCTCTGAATGAGGCTGCATGGCGCGCTAAAATTCAGAGCGCCCTCCGTCGCGGTGAGCAGGCAAGGGCCGTACTCCTGGCGGAGCAGGCTGTGCGGGCTTTCGGGCAGGAAGAAGGGCATGTGGCAGGCCCTGTTACTCAGGCACTGATTTCGAGTGTTCTGAAAGCGGCGGGGCTTGAGCCAAGTCTTACGACCGCTGGAATTGCAGAACTGGAGAGTACGTCTGTACTGTTTCCGGGGAGCGACGAAAATCTTCTCGGCGCTGCTGGCGCACAACGCACCGATCCAATGCTGGCATTGCCTCTGCATCTTTCGCAAATGGCGGCTGGGCAGTCTCGAAAGATTTCGTTGCTGGTCCTTTCGCCCTTTGCCGCTGACGGGTTGAAAGATGCTGAGTTAAAATGTGCGACCAGCCTTAGTGATCAGTTTGAGTTGCTGTTCGTCCATGTCGATACATTCGACATCGTTGCAAAGCCTGAAGGGTTTGTGCCTGATCCGGCTAATCCGATGGCATCGTATCGGGGGCTCGGGGCTGATTATGTTGTCACGGGGGCTGTCCGTTCAGGGGCTTCGGATAATACCTTCCGGCTTATCCTGAAGGTTCTGGACGTTCGGGCGGGCGGATTTATTGTCTGGGGTACGTATTACGATCTGCCTGATCTGGACCCGATGTCAGTCAGTAACGGGCTGATCGGCCCGGCGACAGCAATGCAATGGGGTCTTCTTCTTGCCGAGGGGCGCCGTACAGCGAACCGGGCTGACACGGAGCTTTCGGCTCTGGGTAAAGCCACTCGGGTCTTCATGTTGCTATTGAAGCGGGACAATGCCCTGTTCCCGAGGATTAGGCAGCTTCTGGATGCTGCCGGACTGGAAGACCCCCGGGAAGGCACTGTAGCGGTCATGCAGGTGCTTTACTGCCTGATCCGCTACGAAAATGACTGGAGTGCTGAAGGTACAGCTCTACTTGCGAATGGTATCAAGTTCGCGCGGTTGCTGGTTAATCTCAAGCCAGATGCGCCTGGTATGGCTATCCTTTTGTCGGCGTTTCTCATGCATGATCCGGCATCTGTGCCTTTGGCACGGTCAATCGTGCGGATGTGTGAAAAGTCCATGGCGGGGCCTTCCGGGACACATAATCTGCACGATGTGCTGCTCTGTCGCGTCCTGCTGCATGTTCTGGACGGAGATCTGGAGGGTGCAGCTGCGATCGCTGGAAAACTGCGCCATAATCCGTATCATTCTCCGCTTTCCACATTGATCAGACCATTTTTCATGATGATCATGATGCTGGGTGGAGAGAGGCAGGACGTCATTGAAATGGGGCGCCTGATGGCAGGGCTACACCCCAATTATTCAAGTGCGTTGGTCTATTATCTGGCGGCTTTGGTGCTGGAGGGCGAAAGTGCTGAGGAGATCCAGCAGGTTCGCGAGCACTTGCACCGGTTGGTCCCCGACCTGACAATTGAGAAGATTTTGAGCCGTTTCCCATATCTGAATGCCACTAAAAAGGCAGAGCTTCAGCAGGCTTTCAGCTCGACAGGTCTTTTATAAACCGCTCATGTGCGGGTAGGGCGCTTGGCCTTACCCGGTGAGCGCGATATGAACACGGAATTGATGTTGCCCGGATTCAGGTTTCGCCAGTCTGTCTCCATGCCCGTGACGGCCCTGGCCCGGCCCGCAGGACCACCATGATGTCTCGTATGCAGATGATTGTTTCCAGCTCTTCCCGTCGTTCCGCGTTCCGGACGGCCCTAGGCATTCTTGCCGTCGGTACAGTTGCAGCCTGTGGCGGCGCTCGTGATCCCAGTAGCCTTACTGCCCCCCGTAATCATCTGCTTGGCGTTGATCGCGGTGCAGAGGGTGGTGCGGACCAGCTCAAGGGCGGCGTTAATGCCTATCTGTGGCGTGGTGCGATTGATACGCTCTCGTTCATGCCATTGGCTTCGGCAGATGCTGTTGGTGGGGTCATTCTGACGGATTGGTATCAGCCGCCATCCAGCAAGGATGAGCGTTTCAAGATTGCTGCGTATGTACTCGACCGCCGGATGCGCTCTGACGCGCTTCGTGTCTCGGTATTCCGGCAGGTGTTCCAGGATGGTGAATGGCAGGATACTCCGGTTTCAGCCACGACTACATCTGACATTACGACCCGCATCCTGACCCGCGCCCGCCAGTTGCGCGCAGAAAACGGCGAACAGGGTAACTGAGTTAGACATGAGCGATACGACAACCACGGCTTTCGATTTTCAGTCCCGGGAGCCATTCTGGCAGGCAGAGTGGAAGCAGCGAAATGTATTTGCTGTTCCAGATGTGCCTCCTGCTGACCGGCCAAAATATTACGTTCTGGAGATGTTTCCGTACCCCTCCGGCCAGCTGCATGTTGGCCATGTGCGGAATTATACGCTTGGAGACGTCGTAGCGCGTTACAAGCGCGCACGAGGGTTTTCGGTGCTTCATCCCATGGGATGGGATGCTTTTGGACTGCCCGCTGAGAATGCAGCGCGGGAACGCAATGTGCATCCTGGCAAGTGGACGATGGAAAACATCGCCACAATGCGCGGCACGCTGCAACGTCTCGGCTTTTCCTTGGACTGGGACCGCGAAATCGCGACCTGTCTTCCGGAATATTACGGCAAGCAGCAGAAACTGTTTCTGGACATGCTCGCCGGTGGTCTGGTTGAGCGCCGGGATTCGTCTGTAAACTGGGACCCGGTCGATGAGACGGTTCTGGCCAATGAGCAGGTTGTCGAGGGACGCGGATGGCGGTCCGGAGCGCTGATTGAGAAGAAAGTTCTTTCTCAGTGGTTCCTGAAAATCACCAAATTTGCTCAGCCGCTGCTTGATACGCTGGGGCAGTTGGATCGCTGGCCGGAACGCGTGCGGACGATGCAGGAGCGCTGGATTGGGCGTTCAGAAGGTGCGCGTGTCCGTTTCGCTCTTCATAGCCCGCCGTCGGGCTTCGACATTGAGCTGGATGGTATCGAAGTCTTCACGACCCGGCCGGATACGCTGTTCGGATTGAGCTTCGTTGGTATTGCTGCGGATCATCCGCTGGCAGCCAAGGTCGCGCGGACCAATCCTGCTGCGGCTGAATTTATTGAAGAATGCCGTCGTCTTGGAACATCCGAAGAGGTGATTGAGGCCGCTGAAAAGCGTGGCTTCGATACGGGTCTTCGCGTCAGTAATCCCTTGAATCCGGATCAGACGGCGCCTGTCTGGATCGCCAATTTCGTGTTGATGGATTATGGCACGGGGGCAGTGTTTGGGTGCCCGTGTGGCGATCAGCGTGATCTTGATTTTGCTCACAAGTATGATCTCGCTGTGCCGCAGGTTCTGCTGCCCGCTGGTGAAGATGCTGAGACATTCCGCGTTGGCCGGAAGGCAGTCTCGGGCGAAGCTACGCTCTACAATTCGGGATTTCTGGACGGTCTGGCTGTTGCAGTCGCCAAAAAAACAGTCATCGAGCGTCTCGAAGGCATGGGCGTTGGGCATGGCGTCGTAAACTGGCGTCTGCGGGACTGGGGAATTTCCCGTCAGCGCTACTGGGGCTGCCCGATCCCCATTATTCACTGTGAGAAGTGTGGTGCAGTTCCGGTTCCGGATGATCAGCTGCCAGTTGTCCTGCCAGAAGATGTGACATTTGATCGGCCGGGCAATCCGCTGGATCATCATCCGACCTGGAAGCACGTTTCCTGCCCAAGCTGCGGGTCTGCCGCCACGCGTGAGACAGACACGTTTGACACGTTTGTGGACAGTTCCTGGTACTTTGCCCGCTTTACCAGCCCGCACGCGTCGACGCCGACCGTGCCGGCTGCGGCTGATGGCTGGCTGCCCGTCGATCAGTATATCGGCGGAATTGAACATGCGATCCTCCATCTGCTCTATGCGCGCTTCTTTACCCGCGCCATGCATGAGACGGGTCATTTGGGTCTGGATGAGCCGTTTGACGGCCTCTTCACTCAGGGCATGGTCACGCACGAAAGCTACAAGGACGGGGCAAACTGGCTCTATCCGGAAGAAGTCGAGCGTCGCGGTGATGTGGTTGTCCGACGCGACACGGGAACGCCCATTCAGGTTGGACGCTTTGAAAAGATGTCCAAATCCAAGCGCAATACGGTCTCTCCGGTAGAGATTATTGAGCGTTTTGGTGCTGATACAGCGCGGTGGTTTGTTCTGTCTGACAGTCCGCCAGAGCGTGACATGGAGTGGACAGCGTCTGGCGTGGCTGCTGCGGCCCGGTTCGGGCAGCGTCTGCATCGTCTGGTTTCGGCTGTGGCTGCGGCTGATCCGATTGACAGTGTGCATAGCCCGGCTGGAGATGATCTGCGCCGTGCTACCCATCGGGCGATTGCAGCGGTCACAGAAGCTTTGGAAGCGTTCACGCCGAACGTCGCAGTGGCTCGATTGCATGAGCTAACCTCCGCTCTGGCAGAGGCGCAGGGCAAAGAAGGGGCTGGTTTTGCTGCCGCACGACGGGAAGCTGCCTCCGCGCTGTGCCTGCTGTCTGCGCCAATGATGCCGCATCTTGCTGAAGACATGATGGCGGTTCTCGAACCTGGTGGTGAACTCGTTGTGGATCGGGCATGGCCTGAGGCGCAGGATGAGTGGCTTGCAGTTCAAAGCGTCACGATCGGTGTGCAGGTGCTTGGCAAGTTGCGTGGAACGATCCAGGTGCCGCCTGATGCACCAAAGGATGACGTTCTTGCTGCGGCTAAGGCTGAGCCTAATGTTGCCCGCGCCCTTGAGGGTAAGCGTCTGGTGAAGGAAATCCACGTTCCCAACCGGATCGTCAATTTTGTGGTAGCAGGCTGATCGTGAAACATCGCAGTTCCCTGACTCTCTCTGCGTTCCTTCTGTTGGGAGGGTGTGGTTTCACCCCCCTCTACGGCAAGATGGACACGAAAACCGATATTTCGGCTGAACTCGCACAGGTTTACGTCGCGAATATTCCGGGAAGATATGGTCAGGAACTGCGGCTGGCCCTGCAAAAAAATCTTGCAGGCGCCGGTCCGGAAAATCCTCAGCGTTATACGCTGCGGGTCAACTCGGGCGCGAACAGTGAAGCCATTGATATTCACCAGGACAACACGGCTGGCCGTATCCGCGTTTCCGGTTCCGCGCACTGGCAGTTGTTCACAGTGGAGCAGTCTCCCCAGTTAATCACGCAGGGAGATGCAACGACACTGGACGGTTACAACGCCAGTTTCGAACAGTATTTTGCTCAGACGCTGAATGACGAAACGACCAAGGGGCGCGTTGCGGACACCCTGGCTCAGAGCCTTACGCAGCAGCTTGCTGTCTGGTTCCGCTCTCATAATATGCCGTCTAATGCGGCACCTGTTGATATGCCGCGGTATATCAATACGGATAGCATGCCGTCTGATAATGGATCGGCGACGGATCGTGTTGGCGTGGATGGCTTCCCAGCCTCTGCGACAGGACGTCTCTCTCAGGGCACCACAAGCAATTAATGAAAATTGAGGCCCGTAATATTGGCCGCGCCTTATCCGATGCCGGAACGTGGCGCGCCATTCTTCTTCATGGCGAAGACACGGGGCTAATACGGGAAAGAGCGGCTCAGGCCGTTCGGCTCGTTGCAGAGACGCTGGACGATCCATTTCGCGTCTCCCAACTCGATCGCGAGACGCATGATCGTCTTGAGGAAGAGGGCACTGCTCTTTCGTTGATCGGTGGTCGGCGTGTCGTGTGGGTTCGGAGCGGCACGGATGCTCTGACGCCCATGCTGACGCGTGCTCTGGAAGTTTCGACGGACACGCTGATCGTTATTGAGGCGCCCGGCCTTTCGTCAAGATCCACCTTGCGTGCATTCGCCGAGCGCCGGAAGGACGTGGCATCTATTGCCTGCTATCCCGAGGAAGGGCGGGCATTATCCCAGACGGTCACAGATGCACTGTCTCAGGCTGGAGTTTCTATCGATCGGGATGCGTTGACCTGGCTGATGGGGCGGCTTGGTGCAGATCGAAGCGGCGTTCGTGGAGAAATCGAGAAGCTTGTGCTCTATGCGGGCCCGAATGGACGGCTTGATCTGGATGCTGTTCAGGACTGCGTAGGCGATGCAGGGGGAAGCTCTTTGGAGGATGCAGTATTTGCTGCATTGTCCGGCCATCGGGCAGAAGCAGATCAGGCCCTGGAGCGCGCTTTGGCCGATGGGGCTAATCCCGTAGCTGTCGCGCGTGCGGTATTAAGCGTGCTGACGCGGCTTCAGAAAGTGGCACTTGCAGTGAAGGCTGGCCAAGGCCGCGCAGAAGCCATGAAAGCGCTCAAACCCCCGGTGTTTTTTAAACGGACAGCCGCCTTTAATCAGGCTCTTGATCGTTGGTCTCTGGCTGCGTTGAGCCGGGCGGCACGCGAAACGCAGACTTTTGAACTGGCCTGCAAGCACAGCGGGGCACCTGATCTGGCGCTTTGCCGACGTCATATCTCGGCGCTGTGTGGCATCTGGAAAGTCTGAGTTTCCAGCGTCTGCATTAAGTGGATGGGTTGTCAGTGTTGTGGTTATGGAAAACGGCGGAGTTGAGCTCCGCCGTTTTGCGTTCTGGCTTAGAAGCGCGCAGACACATCCAGATAATAATATCCGCCAGCAATACCGAGCTGGTTGGTGCTCATGTAATACTTGGGCGCACCAAGATAGCGGTTTTCCTTTGGCACGACGGAGGGGTACGCAGCAAAGATGTTGTTGCCGCCAATCGTCGCACTCCAGCGGGTGTTGATGTTGTAGGTTACAGACGCATTGGTGGTCCATTTAGGTGCATTCTGGAACTCACGATAGTTCGTTGTCGAGAACGCGTTCGGGCCAGTGTAATAGGTCAGGTTTGATGTCGTCTGGCCGTAGCGGATTTCATGAATGGCGACGGCCCATGTGTTGTTGGGCGAGTGCCAGCGACCGCCAAAGATAATCTTGGAGCGTGGATAGGCTGTCGTCAGATAGGCGAGAGTGGGGATGGTCAGCAGGTCTGCACCGCTGGTGGTTGTACCCTGGTGACGCAGGCGCGTCCGGTTCAGGTTGATGGCAACGTCCCAGTCCACATGACCGAAGCGGCCGAACTCGCTTGGGTAAGTTGCATTGATGTCCAGACCCTGTGTGCGGGTCGTGGCGACGTTCGCGAACCAGTAAGCTGACAACTGGCCAGCACCCCAGTTTTCGGAGCCTGACGGCAGTGGGAAGCCGTTTGCGTAGAGGGCCTTATACGCCTGTGAACCGTAGATCGTTCCGCCTGGCTGGATACGATCACGCAGATCAATTTGATAGGCGTCGACCGTGACGTGAAGCTTACGGATCGGCTCAACAATGATGCCGCCTTCGACGCTTGTGGCCTGCTCCGGCTTCATCTGTGAAGCGCCGTTAGCCAACGCGCCGGTGGAGTTGGCTGCAATCAGGCCGCGCGCTGCTGTTGGGGAAACGGCAAGCGCGGAGTAATGCTGCTGGGCCAGTGTCGGGGCATGGAAGCCACTGCTGAATGTTCCGCGAACAGCAAATCGCGGGCTGAAGTCGTAGCGTGTGGAGACTTTGCCGGTTTTGGCGTTTCCAACATCTGTATAGTGCTCGACGCGGCCCGCCAGATCGACCTGCCAGTTCTTCATCAAGTGGGTAGAGATATCGACGTATCCAGACGCGACATCACGGGACCAATTGCCGGCGTTGTAAGTTGTCGTCCCGGGAATGCCGTCAGCGCCTGTGCCCGCAATGCTGTCTGCGGAGCCGGTGCCCATGGAATAGGATTCATAGCGATACGCTGCGCCACCGGCGACGTTGATGCTATGAGGCCAGAAAGAGAAGTTGAACTTCCGGGACAGATCGAAACTGCTCGTCCACTGAGAGTTGTTATACCCCTGCGCATTGTAAAAGTTCGTAGGCGTCCGTCCGTCGGCTTTGTAAACGGCGCTGTTAATCGTACTGAGGGCATCAAACCGATCAAAGTCACGGCCATACACTGTGGAAAGATCCCAGTGCCAGCCAGCCAGCATACCCTTGAAACCAGCTGTCAGTTCGTAATCGTTTTCTTCCAGCCCAAGGATCGGCGAATAGCCATACGGGTATTTTGCGGCGTATCCGGGATAGGCGCTCAGGGTCGAGGGCAAGCGATAGTTCTGGTAGGATTCCGCATGCCGATGGGCATAGGTGGCACTCGCATAGGCCTGAACAGTTTCGGTGATGTCGTAACCTGCAGTGATGGCGACGCTCTCACGTGTCTGTTCGGGCTGGCTCAGCACCTGGTTAGTATACTGGTTGGTACGATTGTCTTTACCGGACCGGAACGTATGGTCCTGATGCACAAAATCGCCACCGATATGCACATAGCCACGGTTATTCAGATTGAACCCGCCATCCAGATACACACCCTGCTGGAAGCCATCCCCCTCGCTGGTGATGCCGGTGTTGGAGCGCATGCTCAGACCGTGGTCCTGCTTCTTGGTGATGATGTTCACCACGCCAGCGATCGCGTCCGAGCCGTACTGGGCTGATGCGCCGTCACGCAGGACTTCAATGTGATCGATCATGGACATGGGCAGCATGTCGATATCAACCGGGGTTGCGCCCTGAGACGGCCCCGGATCGGCATAAATGTTGGCCGTTGTATGACGACGCTTTCCATCTACGAGCACAAGGGTTTCGTTAGGGTTCAGGCCACGCAGGGCAATCGTGTCCGTCAGGGCGCCAGCGTCGAAACCTGCTGTCGGGACTGTCAGGGACGGTAGCAACAGGGAGAGGGCGTCGCGAAGCGTCGGCTGACCTGTGGACGTGATCTGACGATTCGAGACGACGTCGATCGGGGAAATGGAATCCCGTGCTTTTTTGCCGAACTCACGCGTTCCCGTGACAATCACAGCCTCAGTGCCGCCGGAGACGTCTTTGGCGTGTGCGGGGGAAGCATTGCGGACTGCTTGGCTCTTGGTTTTCTTGTGATCGTTGTCCGTTGTCGGGACGGCTGCGCATAGTCCTGCAACCGGCATCATGAGAGAGGAGCCAAGAAGTGTGGTACCAAGGAGGCCCAGATGTCGGGAAGAAAAGCGTACAGCCACGATTTAACGATCTCACGAGAGTGTATGGAGAATTCGACAATCTGGTGTCGTGTATCGTTTTGGTCAACGCAATTTCTTACAGTTTGATAACATTCCCGAAAATTATGTCCTGGTGTTGCTTCATTCCCTCAGTTGGGGCGTTGCTGTTTGACTGACCACTTGGAGCTTGAACAGTGAAGCGTCGTCATTTTCTGCGCGCGGCTTCTGTCGCGCCCGCCTCTCTCGCTGCATCCTCTCTCGTGCCCCAATCAGCTTGGGCTGATGGAAATGAAGACCGGGGAACAGGCCCTTCCGGTGTATTCGAAGTGGTGGCCCAGTTTGATGGACCAGGGCCTTCGGGCGTCGTGGTTCTGCCAGATGGTCGCATATTCGTTGGTTTTCCACGGCATGCGGTTGACCATAAGGGGGCGACACTGGGTGAACTCGTGAAGGGGAAGGTTGTTCCTTATCCTTCGGTCGAAGAAAGTATGCCCGGCAGCCGCTCGGCCGCGGATTGCCTTGTGTCCGTGCATGGCATGACGCTGGATGCAAAGGGCCGGATCTGGGCAATCGATGATGGCAAAAGAGCCGGTCACCCGTTGGCGCTTGGTGCCGCCAAGATCATTTGTATCGATCCACAGACCAACACGATTGTTCACAGGATTATCCTGAAAGCGCCGGCACTTTTGCCGGACAGTCATATGAATGATCTGCGTGTGTCCCTGTCTCATGGATCCCAAGGCACGGTATTCGTAACGGATTCTTCATTTGGGACGAAGCCGGGACTTGTGGTGGTGGATGTCGCGACGGAGCAGGTGCGTCGTGTCCTGACGCAAAGCAAGGCCATTCTGGCGGAACAGGGCTTTCTGGCAATCGTGGAGGGCGAGCCCCGCCAATACATTCCCGGCAAGCCCCAGCTTGTTTCGGGCGGTGTGGATGGTATCGCCATCACAAAGGACGAGCAGCGTCTGTACTTCTCGCCTCTGACAAGTCGCCGTCTTTATAGCTTGCCTGTTGCTCTGCTCGCAGATGTCTCCTCGGATGATGCAACGCTTGAGCCAGCAATCAGGGATGAAGGTGAGAAAGGGGTGGCTGATGGCCTCGATTTCGACCGGCATGATCGCCTTTACACGACCAATTACGAACACGACTGTATCCTGCGACGCGATCCGGATGGCAGTTTTAAGATGATGCTGCGGGACCCGCGCGCGCTCTCGCCGGATGGTATTTTTGCATCCGACAATTATGTCTACTGCACGTTTGGTCAGTGGAACCGGCTGGCGTCTTTCAATGACGGCAAAGACCGGCGCGTTCCGCCCTATCTGCTGGTCAGGTTCCCGATTGAAGCGCCGGAAGCCTACAATGCCCTACCCGAGGGGGCACCATCCAAAGCCGGGACACCGGGGGATTAAAAACGAAAAAAGCCCTCGACCAGATGACTGGATCGAGGGCTTTTTCGGGCTTGGAGCCTTTAGACTGTCTGCTGCGGTGGCAGTTGGTCTTCTGTCGTGTGCTTGTCCACTGCCGCAGGAAGCAGTTGGGCAATAGCCGGAAGAATTGTTGCTGCCGGAAGACCTGTCTTTGCAACAATCATCTGGATCTGCTCGTTCGTCAGCAGGTTGCGGAGTTCATCCGTGGTGATGGGCAGGTTCTCGCCATTGCCAATCCAGGAATGGATCTTTTCATCAAGGCCTGCGCTCTTGGCCTGTGCGATGAGCATGTTCAGGCCTTCGCCTTTGAGCATGTCCCCAAAGCTACCGCCCAGCTTATCGCCGAGTTGGCCGCCGAGAGCGCCCATTGCCTGATTCACGATGTTACCGAAAAAGCCGCTCATGGCGCGTATTCCGTCTTTGACGCGGCCTGAACGCCGCTAGGAGAAAAAAGGGCCGAGCCAAAATGATCGGCCCGGCTTTAAATCAGGATGCTCGTTTTTTGTTGAGTTCCTGAGGAACTTCGACATCAATTTCGAGCATCGAACAGCCGCTGCCGCGGTCAAGCTTGATCTTGACCTTGTCCTGATCGACGGCGACGTGGCGTGCGATGACTTCCATGATTTCTTTGTGAAGCTGCTTGATTAGGTCTGACTCGCCTTCTTCACCTGCGCCACGTTCGTGGGCGAGGAGAATCTGGAGGCGATCCCGTGCGACAGCGCTACTGGACGTCTGCTGACGTTTTGCGAAGAGGTTTGCGAGGAAGCTCATGCCGCACCCTTCTTGCCAAGGAGCCAGTCAAAGAAGCCACGCTTCTCGACCGGGACTGAAACTTCAATCTTCTCACCAGCCAGACGACGTGCGGCTTCGAAATAGGCGCGCGCCGGGAGGCTTTCCGGAGAGGATAGGGTGACAGGAGCGCCAACGTTGGACGCCTTCAGAACATCATCGCTTTCCGGAACAATACCAACCAGCGGGATGGACAGGATTTCCAGAACGTCTTCAACGCTCAGCATTTCCTTGCGGGCAGCGCGGATCGGGTCATAACGCGTGATGAGAAGGTGCTTTTCAATCTTCTCGCCGCGTTCGGCCTTTTCGGTTTTGCTATCCAGCAAGCCGATAATGCGGTCTGAGTCACGTACGGAGCTGACTTCAGGGTTCGTCACGATGACCGCAGCGTCAGCATGGTACATGGCGAGTTGCGCACCGCGTTCAATGCCGGCCGGGCTGTCACAGATAACCCAGTCAAACTTCTCGCGAAGTTCTTCCATGACGCGGGCTACGCCTTCTGACGTCAGCGCGTCTTTGTCGCGCGTCTGGGAGGCCGGAAGAATGGACAGGGTTTCGCAGCGCTTATCGCGGATCAGAGCCTGGGACAGTCTTGCGTCGCCCTGCACCACGTTGATGAAGTCAAACACAACGCGACGTTCTGCACCCATCACCAGATCAAGGTTACGCAGGCCAACGTCAAAATCCACCACAACGACGTTCTGGCCGCTCTGCGCGAGTGCGGCGCCGAGAGCGGCGGTCGATGTCGTCTTGCCGACGCCACCTTTGCCTGAGGTGACAACCAGAACCTTGGCCATGAATACTCCAAAAACTGCTTCTGTGACGTAATGCCGCCCGTTGTGCGGAACCCGCGCCTGATGCCTTATCCTATGGGATAGTAAAGCCTTACGGCAACACGGGAATAAGGGCTGTTTCGTGGCATGAGGTCACTTTCTTGCAGTTCCCGCCTCCGGATCAGCGCGGAAGAGGCAAAACGCGGACCCGGTCCTCATCCAGAAGGACCTGTGCGGGCTGGCCAAAAATCGCAGCGTCAATGTCTTCCGTAACGGCGTAAAAGCCATCCAGAGCAAGGAGTTCGGCCTCCATTCTGGACGCAAAAATTCGCGCTTCAGACTTGCCGCCGACACCGGCAATCGCGCGCCCACGTAACGAACCGTAAACGTGGATAGAACCTGCTGCAACGATCTCGGCTCCTGATGAAACGGAGCCGATAATGATCACGTCGCCCTGCATGTGCTGGATGCACTGTCCTGAGCGGATGGCACCGTCGAGGATCAGCGTTTGACCGCCTGCGGGCGCCGCGACGGCTGTGGCATCTGCTGCGGCCCCTTGATCGGGAAGCTCCACTTCGCCGGAAGGGCGGCCGCCTTCGAAGGAAGCAGGCCAGTCCCACCCTGCGACAGCTGGCCATGAACGATCACCACCTTCAATGCTGATAACCCGCACCCCACGGCTGCGGATGTCTTCCAGAAGGGTTGGCAGGCCCGGTGTTTCCTCCGAGAGAAGTCCGAGGTCGAGAATCACTGGCTTTCCGCTGAAAAGGCCGCCCGAACGGACGACCTGCTGATCCAGGCCGGCCAGCCAGAGGTTCAGGGGAGCCTCCGGTGACAGGACCAGCGCCAGAAAAGAGCGGCCGCGGGCACGGATGCGCATCGGGGAGGAGGCGTGAGAAGCGGATGCGGTGTCTGACATCGGAAAATTCGTTGGCCCTGTATGGAAGCAATGACGGAGGCTCTTGTGAGCGCGTAATGGCTGACTTAGAACATGAAGAATGCGTATCCTGCATCACCTTCCACTCTCCCCGCAATGCCGTCTTGTTCGGCTTGTGCTTGGCGAGAAGAGACTGCCCTGTGAACTCGTGATCGAACGGGTGTGGGAACAGCGCGAGGAATTCCTCGCTCTGAACCCTGCTGGTGAGGTTCCGGTTCTTGTTGAAGAGAACGGGCTTGCCGTACCCGGCGCCCGCGTCATCTGCGAATATCTGGATGAAGCCTATCCGGATACACCCCTGCTTGGCCGTACGCTTGCCGAACGTGTCGAAGTCCGTCGATTGATGGACTGGTTTGAGACCCGTTTCGGGCAGGAAGTGACCCGCAACCTGTTGGGCGAGAAAGTTGACAAGCGGTTGTATGGCCGTGGTCACCCAGACGGAAACGCCCTGCGGGCCGGTTACGGCAACATGCGCTTCCATCTGGACTATATCGGCTGGCTGGCAGAAACGCGGTCCTGGCTTGCGGGGCCGTCCATTTCGATGGCTGACTTTGCTGCTGCTGCGCATCTCTCGGCGCTGGACTTCATTGGGGATGTGAACTGGGCAAAAGCGCCGGCCGCCAAGGACTGGTATGCTCGGGTGAAGTCTCGCCCGTGTTTCCGCGGCCTTCTGACTGACCGGATGAGTGGCATCACGCCGCCCGGTCATTATGCGAATCTGGATTTCTGAGCGGGAGCTGTCCGTGACATTTGATGTGGTGGTCCTTGGGGCTGGTGCGGCTGGCCTCATGACTGCTGCAACAGCGGGACGTGGTGGTGCGCGTGTACTGGTTCTGGATCATGGGTCCGAACCCGGACGCAAGATCCTGATTTCGGGCGGTGGACGCTGTAACTTCACGCATCTGGAGACGGGGCCGAACTGTTTCCTGTCCCAGAACAAGCATTTTGCGCGCTCGGCGCTGGCACGGTACACGCCGCGTGATTTCGTGAAGTTGGTGGATCGCTATCAGATTGCCTGGCACGAGAAGGCCAAGGGGCAGTTATTCTGCGATGGGTCTGCCCGTCAGATCGTGGATATGCTGGTGTCTGAATGTCAGGATGCTGGTTGTGAAGCGCGGATGGAGACCCGGATCACAGATGTCGAGGCCGATGCGGATGGCTTTGTCGTTCGCACGGATGCCGGGGATGTTCGAAGCCGTTCTGTGATTTTGGCAACCGGCGGTCTGTCTATTCCCAAGCTGGGCGCTACTGACCTTTCCCTTCGGATCGCACGATCCTTCGGTTTGAAGATTGTCCCGACCGCTCCCGCTTTGGTGCCGTTAGTCCTGGATGATGCTGACCCTTCTCTGGCGGGGGTGTCACTGGATGTCGTGACAACTTGCGGGAAAAAAGGGCCTCGCTTTGCCGACGGGATGGTTTTCACCCATCGTGGGCTGTCAGGCCCAGCCATCCTCCAGATTTCCTCTTATCTTGAGGCAGGCAGCACGGCTCATATTGACCTGATGCCGGGGCGAAATGCGTTGGAGGTTTTGCTGGCGATCAAGAAGGCACGGCCGCGCGCGCTTCCTCCCAGCCTGCTTGAAGCACTTCCTGCGCGTCTGGCGAAAGAACTGGCTGCCGGGCTTGGAGACGTCATGCTGGCCAATCAGCCGGACAAGAATATCAAAGCGCTCGCAGAACGTCTGTCCCGATGGGAGGTCCGTCCTTCTGGAACGGAAGGGTACGCGAAGGCCGAAGTTATGCGCGGAGGGATCGATACGAGCGGTCTTTCGTCCCAGACAATGGAAGTGCGGGACGTCCCGGGGCTGTATGCGATTGGTGAAGCAGTGGATGTCACGGGATGGCTCGGTGGCCACAATTTCCAGTGGGCCTGGTCCAGCGGTGTTGCTGCAGGGCAGGCTGCTGCTGCTCGTGTATAGGCTGGGGCGCCACAGGATTGCCATATCGGCATAGGATTCCCGCAACTGATGAGCGGAAGATCCGTTTTGCGCTCACATGAATTGTTTTGAGAGGGTCATGTTGATGTCTGGTTCTATTCGCCGTTCAGTCCTGCGTGCTGTTGCAGGCCTTTCATTCCTTGGATTGGGTGCATGCGTCGGAACGGCCGCGCCGGGCCCTGTTAACCCGTCAGCGCCGGTCGCCGGGTATGGCTATACCTGCAAGGCCGGGATCTACACCTGCAAGATGCCAACTCAGGTTCCTTTGGGCACCTCCTGTTCCTGCCCGGGACTGGGCGCTGCAAGCTACGGCAACATCCATCAGCCCTGAGGCTGCCAGGATTGGACATGAGCTTCTAAGGGGCTAGAACCGCGCCATGCAGGATGGGAGTTCCGGTATGGTGCAGTTCGTTCCATGGATTATTGCAGCAGCGGCTCTCGTGGTAGCTGCACTGGCATTATTGCGTGGGAATAGCGGGGAGGTCGCCCGCCTTCTGGACCGTGAAGCCGATGAGCGTGCGCGGGATGCGGACTATCAGCGGGCACACTTGGCCGAGGTTGAGCGTGTCCTGTCCGGTCGGATGGATGCTCTTCGGCTTGAAACCAGCGAAAAACTTGGTGATCTGGCGCGTCGTGTTGGGCAGGATCAGGCAGAAGGGCGTGTTCTGCTCTCTGATGCGTTGCGTGACATGGCACAAAGTCAGAACGAGCAGATCGAGCGGATCCGCCTGGCCGTAAATGAACAGTTGCACGGTGCTGTCGAAAAGCAGATGCAGACCAGCTTTCAACGCGTGGTTGAGCAGTTCAGTGCAATGCAGAAAGCTCTCGGTGAGGTCACAAGCGTTACAGCCCAGATCGGGGACCTCAAGCGTCTGTTCTCGAACGTCAAGACGCGCGGTGGCTGGGGCGAGGCACAGTGCCGGGCTATTCTGGACGATATTCTTCCGGAAGGGAGCTATGACACCAACTTCCGACTGGGAGACAGCGGAGAGTCGGTAGAGTTTGCCATTCGCATGCCTGTGAAAGGGCATGTCGCCCCTCGGCTGGCGATTGACAGCAAATTTCCCACGGAGGCTTACGAGCGTCTTTTGAATGCATCAGAGCTTTCGGATGCATCGGCTGAAAAGGCTGCAAGGCGCGAGCTTGAAACGGCGATCAAATTCGAGGCGCGCAAGATCGCGTCCAAGTATATTCGGCCACCTGTCACGGTCGAATTCGCCGTCCTGTATCTGCCGACGGACGGTCTTTATACCGAAATTGCCCGGATGCCTGGCGTTATTGATGAAATCGGGCGGTTGTATCGGGTGATTGTCATGGGACCGTCATTGCTACCTGCCATGCTGCGTACGGTTCATCTCGGTTATGTGACGCTCGCGCTGGAAGAGCGGACAGAAACCATTGCCAGGCTGTTAGGCGCGACACGGCAGGAAATGCTTCGGATGGATCAGGTTCTTGAACGGTTGCAGCGAAATGCCGGTACGATGGGAAACACGATCGAAGAGGCGCGCCGCCGGACCCGTGTTCTTGGGCGTCGCCTGAGATCACTGGATGGTATTGATAAAATGGATGAGGAGCAGGACGAGATTGATAGTCTGGAAGCTTAAGACTGATTTTAATTGGATGACAGGATATATTCCCGCATGTGACAGTTATGAGCATGATGCCCGTACCTGAGCACGAGGCGGTCTCCCGCCCGATTGAGCCTGTCATTCGTCTCCTGCTGATTGAGGACGATGAAAGTATTGCGTCGGAAGTCTCCGAAGAACTGAAGACGCGCGGTTATGATGTGACGTGGGTCGATAACGGCATTCTGGGCCTCGAAGCAGCGCAGTCCGGTCAATACGACCTGATGGTCGTTGATCGTATGTTGCCTGAGATGGACGGCCTGAGTGTTATCGAGGCCCTTCGCCGCCAGAAGATCACACTTCCTGTTCTGGTTCTTTCCGCATTGTCCGCAGTTGATGACCGTGTGAATGGCCTGAAGGCTGGCGGTGACGACTACCTTACAAAGCCGTTCGCCATGGAGGAGCTTGCTGCCCGATTGGAGGCTTTGCTGCGGCGTCCTACGGATAGCCGTGTAACGGTTCTGCGTGTTGGTCCGCTCGAGATGGACCTGATTGAGCGCAAGGTGTCTCGCAATGGCCGGGACGTCGAGCTTCTACCGCGTGAGTTCCGCCTTCTGGAATATATGATGCGTCGTCCCGGCACGGTTCTGACCCGAACGATGCTGCTGGAGGATGTCTGGAACTATCGTTTTGTTCCACAGACCAATCTGGTGGACGTGCATATCGGTAAATTGCGCAGGAAGATTGATCTTCAGGGCGAAACGCCGCTGATCCATAGCATCCGGGGCGCGGGGTTCAGTCTGCGTGTATCGGACTGACATTTTCCGGACGGCCACGTTCCGGCTGACACTGGCATTCGTGGTGGCGATGATCGGCGGCATCACGATGCAGTTCCTTCTCGTCTATGCCCAGATGAACGGTTACGAAAGCGCCCGTTCCAGCGATCTGCTCCGGCGTGAGGCAGCTCTGCTCGTTCAGGAAACGCCTGAGCGTTTGGAGGACGAAGTTCGGGAACGAAGCAAGACGGATTTGCGCGTCATTCTGAATGGTGCTGGCCTGTTCGACCTGAATCACAATCGCATTGTTGGTGACATTCGGCGCTGGCCTGAAGGGTTGGAGGTGTCTAACCGGACGCGTCGGCTCAAGGTCGCGCCTCCGGGGGATACGCCTTATGAGATGCGATATCTGGCGATAGAGGTTCCGGGGCCGGGTGGCGGAGCAGGCGATCGGATTCTGGTCCTTGCCCGCTCCATGCATATGGCGGATGAGCTCCGGTACATTATCAAGCGGGCTGCGTTGATTTCACTGGTGCCAATGGTGCTGTTTGCGCTGCTGGCGGGATTGTTTCTCAGTCATCGGGCCTTGGCGCGGGTCAAGGAGATGCGGCAGGCCATTGAACGGATCATGGCGGGCGATCTGCATGAGCGTTTGCCCGCCGGGCGCGAATGGGATGATATCGAGCGTCTTGCAGGCGCCGTGAACCGGATGCTGGATCGGCTTGAGCATCTGCTCGATGAAATTCGGGATGTTGGCAACGATATTGCGCACGATCTTCGGACCCCGCTGGCCCGTGTGCGGGCGCGGTTGGAGCGGGCACTCTCATCGTCAGATGATCCTGCTCACCTCAAGTCCATTATCCTACGGGCCACGCAGGATCTGGATCAGTGCTTTTCGGTGATTACGGCACTGCTGCGTATCGGCGAAATCGAGAACGGGCGTCGGCAGGCAGGTTTCACAACAATGGATCTGTCGGAACTGGTTGCGGGTATTGCAGATCTCTATGAGCCGATTGCCGAGGCTGGTGGACTGGCACTAACTGTCGAAGGGGCGGATCGCGCAATCCCACTGTATGGAGATATGGATCTCCTGAATGAGGTTCTGGCGAATCTTGTGGACAATGCCATCAAGTTTACGCCTCCAGGCGGGGATGTTGGGTTGATGGTCGGGCAGGACGAGCAGGGCTGCGCCTGGCTTCAGGTGCATGACACGGGCATCGGGATTGCGGAAGAAGAGCGGGGCGCCGTATTGGGGCGATTCTACCGTTCAGACAAAAGTCGTCACATTCCGGGAAGTGGTCTTGGTTTGAGTCTTGTATCTGCAATTCTGCATTTGCATGGGGCAACGCTGAAAATCAGTGCGTTCCGGCCCAATCAGGAACTGGCAGGATCAGTATTTACGATCCATTTTTCAGGGTGGAGTGGCTCTGAGCGTAGCGCCAGTATTACATGACATTTCTGTTTCATGCCTGAATCCGGTCTTTCTTAAATTCAATTTTGCTTGTCGCACTTCCTGTGTCCGGTATGACTTGTCTCAATTTAAAGGGGACGCCCGTTGAGACTGAAAAAGACTGACGTAATCGCGCAGCTCCGATCATCAAGGAACGGGAGCATCGCAGACGCATGAATGCCATCGTCGTAACGGCCCTCAAGCGGCCTTATACGTTCGTTGTTCTTTCAATCATGATCCTGATTTTCGGGGTCAGGGCGATTGTTTCGACACCGACGGACGTTTTTCCTTCAATCAAGATCCCTATTGTTGCGATTGTCTGGTCCTATACTGGGCTTATGCCAGACGATATGTCGGGCCGTATTGTTTATTATTACGAACGGTCTCTTACGGCGACTGTCAGTAATATCGAGCATATTGAAAGTTCGTCTTACTACGGTCGTGGCATCGTCAAGGTTTTCTTCCAGCCAGGGACGAATACTGCGGTTGCGCAAACCCAGATTACGTCTGTTTCCCAGACGGTTATCAAGCAGATGCCGACTGGGGCGACGCCGCCGTTGATTATCGCGCTCGATGCATCTTCCGTCCCGGTTCTGACGTTGCAGGTCAACAATTCGACCATGTCCGGGTCGGAAATCTACAACATGGCGTCCAACCTGATTCGCCCGGCGCTTGTGCCGGTCGCGGGTGCGGCCATTCCGAATCCATATGGTGGTCTTGCGCCGGACATCATGGTCGATATCGACCCGATCAAACTTCAGGCTCACCGTCTTTCACCTGAGGACGTTGCGAATGCGCTGAACCGGCAGAACATTGTTCTGCCGGCTGGTGATCAGAAGGTCGGTTCCATTGACTGGATGGTGAAGACCAACTCGACCCCGCTTGATCTCTCGGTCTTCAACAAAATGCCCATCAAGCAGGTGGGGAACTCCGTTATCTACCTGCGAGATGTCGCGTGGGTGCATCGAGGAGGGCCTCCTCAGATCAACGCTGTTCTGGTGAAGGGACAGCAGGCCGTTCTGATTGTCATTCTGAAAAGTGGTGATGCCTCGACCCTCTCTGTCGTCGCGGGCGTGAAGGCGCTTCTGCCTCAGATCAAGGCTACATTGCCGGCGGGCACTACTCTGAACGTACTGACGGACGCGTCAGGCTTCGTGAAAGAGTCGGTTTTCGACGTGGTGCGTGAGATGATCACCGCTGCGATCCTGACCAGTTTGACAGTTCTGCTCTTCCTTGGTTCCTGGCGCTCTACCGTCATCGTTGCGACGTCCATTCCGCTGGCCATGCTCTGTTCGTTGATCGGCCTCAGTATTGCGGGGCAGTCGATTAACGTCATGACATTGGGTGGTCTTGCTCTGGCTGTCGGTATTCTTGTCGATGACGCGACCGTCATGATTGAGAATATCGATGCCCATCTTGAGATGGGAAAAGAGCTTGAAGACGCCATCATTGATGCGGCCAATCAGATCGTCATCCCGACATTCGTGTCGACAACCTGTATCTGTATCGTCTGGCTGCCGCTTTTCGAGTTGACGGGCGTTTCCGGCTGGCTCTTCATGCCGATGGCCGAGGCCATCATCTTCGCGATGATTGCGTCCTTCATTCTCTCACGAACCCTCGTCCCGACAATGGCGAACTGGCTGCTTCCGGCGCAGGTGAAGATGCACCGCGATCCGGAGTGGCATCATCGTAAGCCAGGCTTTTTCGGCAGGTTCCAGAGAGGCTTTGAAGCCCGGTTTACGAGCTTCCGCGAGCATTACAAAGGTATCCTGTCTGGCCTTATCGCCATTCGCGGCCGGTTTGTTGCCATGTTCCTTCTGGCGGCTGTGGCGTCCATGGCCCTGCTGTTGTTCGTCGGGCAGGATTTCTTCCCGGAAATCAAATCCGGTACGCTTCAGATGCATATGCGCGCACCGGTTGGTACGCGTATTGAAGAGACGGGTAAGATTGCCGGGCTGGCAGAAAAGCGCCTGCGGCAGATCCTGCCGGGTCAGGTCGAGAATGTCGTCAATAACTGTGGCTTGCCGTTCAGTCAGTTGAACCAGGCCATGGTGCCGTCACCGACAACCGGTGCGCAGGATTGTGACATCACGATCCAGCTCAAGAATGATGAAAGCCCTATCCCGGAATACCGTCAGAAAGTCCGTAAGGGTCTGATAGATGCGTTTCCTGGAACAATCTTCACGTTCCAGCCGGGCGACATGACCGCCAAAATCCTGAACTTCGGTCTGCCAGCGCCGATTGACGTTCAGATTTCGGGTCGTGATCTGCAGAACAACTTTGCCTTTGCAACGCATCTGGCCAAGAAACTGCGCCATATTCCGGGTATCACGGACGTATCCGTTCAGCAGCCGATGACCCAGCCAACGTTGCTGATCAACAACCGTCGAAGCTTTGCATTGGGAACGGGCATTACACAGCGGGACGTTGCGTTGAATGCTCTCGTCACGCTGTCTGGTAGTGCGCAGGTGGGGCAGACCTACTACCTGAATGCTCAGGGGACGTCTCAGCTTATCGATGTGCAGACACCTGCGAACTATCTTCAGACCATGAATGATCTGGAAATTGTTCCAATCGACAAGGGCGACGGCAACCCGACCAACCAGAACCCGCAGATGCTGGGTGCCCTGAGCGAACTGGTTCAGACCGGTACGCCTGCGGAAATCTCACATTACAACATCATGCCGGTCTTCGATATTTACGCAGCGCCAGAGGGTACGGACCTTGGCACTCTGTCTCGGGCGGTGAACCGCGTCGTTGATGGAGAGCGTAAAGACCTGCCGCACGGATCAACCCTTGTGGTGCGCGGTCAGGCTGTGACCATGAATGATGCCTATGTGCAGCTGATTGGCGGCCTCGCCCTGTCCATTGTTCTTGTTTACCTGATCATCGTGGTGAATTTTCAGTCCTGGCTTGATCCGTTCGTGATCATCACGGCGTTGCCGGGTGCGCTTGGTGGTATTTCCTGGAGCCTGTTCCTGACCCACACGCCATTGTCTGTGCCGGCATTGACTGGTGCGATCATGTGTATGGGAACGGCTACCGCGAACGCCATTCTTGTTGTCTCGTTTGCGCGAGAGCGGCTGGATCACCACGGTGATGTTCTGTTGGCGTCTCTGGAGGCGGGATATGAGCGTATCCGCCCGGTTCTGATGACAGCGCTTGCCATGATGATCGGCATGATTCCGATGTCGATCAGTAATTCCTCGAACGCTCCGCTGGGTAAGGCCGTGATTGGTGGCCTGCTCATCGCAACAGTGGCAACGTTGCTGTTCGTTCCCTGTGTCTTTGCCTTAATGCATTACAAGCGGCCTGCTAGGCCTGAAGGAGACCGCGCGTGACCCACCCGACACAACAGGGGCAGACGCCTCAGGGAAACCGACAGGAAAGTGGATCACCCGTGCGGAACAGACTGATTCTTCTTGGTGTCGTGGTGGTTGCCATTGTGCTGGCTGCCTGGGGTATCGTTGAAAGAGGCGTGCACTATCATTCGCTCAGCGGTGTGACTGAAGAAGCGGCCATTCCGCCGGTAACGCTGATTTCTCCGCAGCCTGGGCCGAAAACGCGTCAGGTAGATCTGCCTGCCAATCTGGCAGCCTGGTATGAAGCGCCGATCTACGCTCAGGTCTCCGGCTATGTGAAAATGTGGTACAAGGACTACGGCGCGCATGTGAAGCGTGGCGATGTTCTGGCTGAAATCAATACGCCAAGCATTGATGCCCAGTTCCAGGCGGCCAAGGCGCAATATAACGTAAAACTGGCGCGCTATAACCTGGCCGTTATCACGACGCAGCGCTGGACCGCTCTGAAGGGGACGCAGGCTGTGTCCCGGCAGGAAGTGGACGTGCAGGCTGCAAATGCAGCGGCACAGAAAGCTGAGTTGGAAGCTGCCGAGCATGAAGTCGAGCGGTTTCAGGCGCTGGAAGATTTCAAAAAAATTGTCGCTCCATTCGATGGAATCGTGACGTCACGTCTGGTGAACGTCGGTGACTATGTGAATGCAGGGGGTGGAAACGTGAATTCGCGCGGAACAGCCTCAGAGCTGTTTTCGGTGGCAGATGTTCATCGGATGCGCGTTTTCGTCTCTGTTCCGCAGGATTTTGCGAGCGTTATTTCGCCTAAAATTACGGCTGATCTGTCTGTTCCTCAGTATCCAGGGCGCCGCTTCCGTGCCACGTTCCTGGCAACGGCAAACGCGTTCAATGCGTCTACGCGAACTGTGACGACAGAGCTGACGATCGGGAATGAGGACAATCTTCTCTGGCCGAATTCCTACGCAACGGCTCATATCGCTGCTCCCGGAAATCCGGACATTTTGATTCTTCCCGAGGGCGCTATCATTTTCCGGGCCCAGGGAATGCAGGTTGCCAAAGTTATCAACGGACATGTCCATCTGGTCAGCGTGACCGTTGGCATCAACTTTGGGACGACTGTGCAGATCCTGAGTGGTGTGACGAAGGATGACCAGCTTATTGCCAACCCGACCGCTGATCTGCTGGAAGGGGATGAGGTTCGTGTTGTGCCAACGACACCGGGCTATAACATTCCGACCAAGGCTCAGCAGGAAGAGGACCAGAAATCTGTGCGTTCGCATGATGCCAATCCGGATGAGGCTGGATCCCGTTGATGAGATTGACTGATCGCAAGCGCGGATATTTCTCCAGGCCCCGCCGTCATGTGGCGACAGCTTTGGCTGGTGTCCTGTCCATCGGTCTGGCGTCCTGCAACCTGGCGCCAGAGTACCATCCCCAGAAATTCCTCTATCCGGAAGGCTGGGAAGGGAAGGGGGTCATGGGCAACGCCCGTCCTGCGGATGATGCGCTCCGCAGTGACTGGTGGACGATGTTCAAGGACCCGATCCTGAACGAGATGGAAACGCGGATGCTGCAGGTCAATCCGGACCTGCAAGCCGCCGCAGAAGCCTTTACCCAAGCCCGGGACGTCGCGCGCGAGGCGGAGAGCAAGCTCTATCCGCAGCTCACCGGTGCAGCTCATATGAGCTATAACAAGGGCTCGGTGGGGCGGTTGTATAACAACCCGAGAACCAGTTCATCGCTCGTCTATGAGTCAAATCAGGCTTATAGTGGTGCTGCAACCTGGGAGCCCGATTTCTGGGACTCCATCCGTAACTCGACACGGATGGAGAAAAATCTCGCTCAGGCGACGGCCGCAGAATATGCCTCAGCCAAGCTGAGTCTGGAGGCGGAGCTCGCCAGCGATTATATCGCGTTGCGAGGGCTTGATGCCCAGAATGCGGTTTATGAAGACTCAATCCATTACTTCAAGGCCGCAGTAGAAATTACGGAGCTGCGTCAGGCTGGGGCCATTGGTGCCGGGCTTGACGTTTCGCGTGCCCAGAATCAGCTGTTTTCAGCCATGGCCGCTCAGAGCACTCTGGTTGCAGACCGCAGAGTAATGGAAAATGCGATCGCCGTGTTGCTGAATACAGCGCCTGCGGGTTTCCATATTGCGCCAGTCCGCGACGTGAAGATGCGGTTTGGTGTCGTGAAGGTAAATCCGGGCTTTCCGTCGTCCCTGCTGGAGCGGCGTCCGGATATTGCATCAGCTGAACGACATATGGCCGCAGCCTCCCGGGCGATTGGCATATCACGCGCAGCGTTCTATCCGCATATTACGTTGAGCGCGGATGGGGGCTTTGAGGATGGCGGGTTTGATCTTGCCAGTGTCTCCCGTGCATTCTGGAAAATTGCAGTTCAAGCTGTGGAGCCAGCATTTACGGGTGGACTACGGCGTGCGGCCTTGCAGCGGGCGTGGTCTCAATATCGGGCTTCAGTTGATGACTATCGCGGCGTTGTCCTGTCGGCGTTTCAGGACGTGGAAAACGGTCTGACCCAGAGCGGGCAATACAAAATTGCTCAGGACCAGCAGCAGAAAGCTGTTGAGGCCGCACTGCGGACGCAGAGCATGACCATGGCGCTCTACACAGGCGGATTGTCGAATTACCTGGATGCTCTCGTGGCGCAGCAGGATGCGCTTCAGGCACGGCTGGGGCTGGTTCAGACGCAGACGTCACAGATACAGGCGACAGTCCGTCTTGTGCGCTCTCTGGGCGGCGGATGGAATGTCAGTGAGCTTCCAGGTGTGAAGCAGATCGATCCGTTTGGTGCGTTCCAGTATGAAGGATTGCACAAGCCGGCACCTGTGGCGGGAATTGATGCCCATGAGTCTGCAGCTGACAACGATCTAAGCGGAGACAAAGGGACGAAAAATGTCCGCGGAGGGTTGACGCACTAGGCTAAACCAGTCTAGGGGACCGCCTCACTTCGAACGCGGGAGGGGGCGGCTGTGTCCGACTCCGTTGTCACCGCGGTTCGGGAACGACAAACAGGGGAGTCCCGGATATGGCCAAAAAAGTTGTTGGCTACATCAAGCTTCAGATCCCGGCTGGTAAAGCCAACCCGTCTCCGCCGGTAGGTCCGGCACTGGGTCAGCGCGGCCTGAACATCATGCAGTTCTGCAAAGAGTTCAACGCGAAGACGCAGCAGCTTGAGCCAGGTATGCCGATCCCGGTGGTTATCACCGCGTATGCAGACCGTACGTTCTCCTTCATCACGAAGACCCCGCCGAACACGTACTTCCTTCTGAAGGCCGCCAAGATTTCCAAGGGCAGCCAGACGGTTGGTAAGGCTGCGGCTGTTGGTTCCGTGACGACGTCTCAGCTTCGCGAGATTGCTGAAACGAAGTTCAAGGACATGAACGCCAACGATCTCGATGGCGCTGTGCGTATGCTCGCAGGCTCCGCGAAGTCGATGGGCCTGAACGTGGTGGAGGGCTGATATCATGGCCAAGAACAAGCGTCTGAATGCTGCGCAGGCTACTGTCGAGCGCAACAAGCCATATGCCCTTTCCGAAGCTGTTGCTCTGGTGAAGAGCAACGCCAAGGCAAAGTTCGATGAGACCATCGAAATCTCCCTGAACCTTGGTATTGACCCGCGTCATGCTGATCAGATGGTTCGTGGTCTGATTTCCCTGCCGAACGGCACGGGCAAGACACTTCGCGTTGGCGTGTTCGCACGTGGCGCCAAGGCTGAAGAAGCTCTCGCAGCTGGTGCAGAAGTTGTTGGTGCAGAAGACCTGGCTGAAAAGATCCAGGCTGGTGAAATCGCTTTCGACCGCTGCATTGCAACGCCTGACATGATGGCTCTCGTTGGTCGTCTCGGTAAGGTTCTTGGTCCGCGTGGCCTGATGCCGAACCCGCGTCTTGGCACGGTAACGATGGACGTCAAGGGTGCGATCACGGCTGCCAAGTCCGGTCAGGTTGAGTATCGCGCTGAAAAAGCCGGTATCATCCACGCTGGCGTTGGTAAGGCTTCTTTCGATGAAGCCAAGCTGGTCGAGAACATCAAGGCTCTGGTCGATGCCGTTCAGAAGGCTCGTCCGTCTGGCGCTAAGGGTACCTACATGAAGAAGGCAGCGCTGTCTTCCACGATGGGTCCGGGCGTCCGCGTTGACGTGTCCTCCTTCGAGGCTTGATTGAATTGAGGGCTTTCTGTAGAAAGCCCTCAACAAGGAATGACGCCATGTTTCGGCATGGTGGCGTAGGGGTAATTCGCTCGCGAATTGCTTCCAAACCTGTCCAAGACCGCACGTAGCACCTCTAGTGCTTTAAATGCTCCTTTCGTGGAGTGGCGAGCGTCAGGCGGGGCGCCAGTGTTTCAATGGCTTTGCCAGGATGCACTGGGTTCGCTCACTTCTGTGGACAGGCGAGCGGGGTATTTTCCGGAAACGGGGGTATCCCATGGGTAACTTGGTCCGGATCGTTCCGGACTGACGAGGAGACAGGTTTTGGACCGTACGGAAAAGCGGGCCTTTGTCGAGTTCCTCGCCGATGTGTTCAACAGCACGTCCATGGTTGTCGTCACCCAGAATAAGGGTCTGACGGTTGCTGATGTGACGGAGCTGCGTCGACGCATTCGTGCGGCAGGTGCGACATATAAGGTTGCGAAGAACCGGCTGGCCAGCCGCGCTCTGGATGGGACCCAATTCGACGGCATCGCGCCGCTGCTCAAGGGGCCGACGGCCCTGGCCTGGTCTGAAGATCCGGTTGCAGTTGCAAAGGTGATCGTCGAGTTCGCCAAGACGAATGACAAGCTTGTAGTGCTCGGTGGCTCCCTTGGTTCCCAGACGCTTGACGTCGCTGGAATCAAGACACTTGCCGAGCTGCCGTCTCTGGACGAACTGCGTGCGAAGCTGGTGGGTATGATTCAGACCCCCGCTACGCGTATCGCAGGTGTTGTTCAGGCTCCGGCAGGCCAGCTTGCTCGCGTCTTCGGCGCCTATGCCAAGACCGGCGAAGCCGCCTAAGAGTAAAATCAACGCTGCGGCGTAGATTTGAACCCAATCAAACAGTGCATCACGTAGGATAAGACCATGGCCGATCTGGCAAAGATTGTTGAAGAGCTATCCGCTCTTACCGTTCTCGAAGCTGCTGAGCTTTCCAAGCTTCTCGAAGAGAAGTGGGGCGTTTCCGCTGCTGCTCCAGTAGCTGTTGCTGCTGGCCCGGCTGCTGCTGCAGCTCCTGCTGAAGAGCAGACCGAGTTCACCGTTGTTCTGGCCGCTGCTGGCGACAAGAAGATCAACGTGATTAAGGAAATCCGTGGCATCACGGGTCTGGGTCTGAAGGAAGCTAAGGACCTGGTTGAAGGCGCACCGAAGACCGTCAAGGAAGGCGTGTCCAAGGACGAAGCCGAGAAGATCAAGAAGACCCTGGAAGACAACGGCGCCAAGGTCGAAATCAAGTAATCAACTTGATCGGGTCGTTTCCTCTCTGAGGGGCGGCCTCTGCGAAAGCAGACGGATAGGGCGGGGATCGCATGCGGTTCCCGCCCGATTTGCCGTTGGTGGAAATAAGAGTATAATACGCGGCTCGCTACGTATTGAAATTACTGAAAGCCGGTCGTTCCGGTCGTCCGTGTCGTGTCAGGCGTTCGTCTGACAATGAAATCCCGGGCGACTCGAAGGTCTGGTGCAGAGGGCAAGATAGATGAACGCGATCACCAAATCGTTCACGGGACGCAAGAGGATCCGCAAAAGCTTCGGGCGCATTCCCGAAATTGCGCCGATGCCCAATCTGATCGATGTGCAGCGCGCGTCCTACGAAGCGTTCCTGCAAATGAACGTGAGTCCTGACAGCCGTCAGAACTCCGGTCTGCAGGAAGTCTTCCGTTCGGTTTTTCCAATCAATGACTTTGCTGGTCGCGGTCGTCTGGACTTCGTGTCTTACGAGTTCGAAGAGCCGAAGTATGACGTTGAAGAGTGCATTCAGCGCGGTCTGACATTTGCAGCTCCGCTGAAGGTTATCCTCCGTCTTACGACTTGGGATATCGATGAAGACACAGGTTCACGCTCCATTCATGATCTGAAGGAACAGCCGGTTTACATGGGCGACATGCCGCTCATGACCAATAACGGCACCTTTATTATCAATGGTACCGAGCGTGTCATCGTTTCTCAGATGCATCGTAGCCCGGGCGTCTTCTTCGATCATGATAAGGGCAAGACGCATTCCTCGGGCAAGTATCTTTTTGCTGCCCGTGTGATTCCGTATCGTGGTTCGTGGCTGGACTTCGAATTCGATGCAAAGGACCTGATTTACGTCCGTATCGATCGTAAGCGCAAGCTGCCGGTCACGACGCTGCTTTACGCTCTCGAGGGTGCGAACTATATCGCCCAGCGCGAAGAGAAGGTCGCAGAAGGCGGTGATGTCGAAGGTCTCGACATCCGGGGTATGGATCAGGATGAAATCCTGTCCTACTTCTACGACATGGTCACCTTTACCCGCATGGGTGATGGCTGGGCACGTCCGTTCGAGCCTGATGCGTTCCGCGGCCAGAAGCTGCTGAGCCCGTTGGTTGACGCTGATACCGGTGAAGTCGTTGCTGAAGCCGATGCCAAGCTGACAGCGCGCATGGTTCGCAAGATTGCTGAAAAGACCCGTGTGGTTCAGGTCGGCCGTCTTGACGTTCTTGGTTGCTATCTTGCCCATGATCTCATCAATGAGAACACTGGCGAGATCTACGGTGAAGCTGGTGAAGAGCTGACGGAAGACCGCCTGGCAGCACTTGAAGAGCTGGGAATTACAGAGCTTCCAACGCTTTCCATTGATGGTTCGCACGGTCCTTGGATCCGCAATACGCTTTCAGTTGATAAGAACACGAGCCGTGACGAAGCACTGATCGATATTTATCGTATCATGCGTCCGGGCGAGCCGCCGACCAAGGAAACCGCTGAAGCGATGTTCCGCGGTCTGTTCTTTGACCAGGATCGCTACGATCTTTCGTCTGTTGGTCGTGTCAAGATGAACATGCGTCTTGATGTAGACGCTCCGGACACCCTGCGCGTTCTGCGCAAGGAAGATATCCTGCGTACCATCAAGATCATGTGCGATCTGAAGGATGGTCGTGGCCAGATCGACGATATCGATAACCTTGGTAACCGTCGCGTTCGCTCTGTCGGCGAACTGATGGAAAACCAGTATCGCGTTGGCTTGCTTCGTATGGAGCGTGCCATCCGCGAGCGTATGGGCTCCGTCGACATCGACACGGTCATGCCGCATGATCTGATTAACGCCAAGCCGGCGGCTGCTGCCGTACGTGAGTTCTTCGGATCGTCGCAGCTGAGCCAGTTCATGGATCAGACAAACCCGCTTTCCGAAGTGACGCATAAGCGCCGTCTTTCGGCGCTTGGCCCGGGCGGTCTAACCCGTGAACGTGCGGGCTTTGAAGTTCGTGACGTCCATCCGACGCATTACGGTCGTATCTGCCCAATTGAAACGCCTGAAGGCCCGAACATTGGTCTGATCAACTCGCTTTCGACCTATGCCAAGGTTAACAAGTACGGCTTCATTGAGACACCGTATCGTCTTGTGAAGGACGGTATTCTGCAGGATGGTTGGAAATATCTTTCCGCCATGGAAGAAGAGAAGCTTGTTGTTGCACAGGCCGATGCGAAGCAGAGCGCCGACGGCCATCTGACGGACGAACTGGTCTCGGTTCGTAAGTCTGGCGACTTCCGCGTTGTTCCGCCTGAGCAGGTTACGGCTTGCGACGTGTCACCGAAGCAGCTTGTGTCTGTTGCGGCAGCTCTCATTCCGTTTCTTGAGAACGATGACGCGAACCGCGCCCTGATGGGTGCGAACATGCAGCGTCAGGCCGTTCCGCTGGTGAAGGCTGATGCCCCACTGGTTGGTACGGGCATGGAAGCAGCTGTTGCACGTGACTCTGGTGCAACAATCGTAGCCAAGCGTGACGGTATTATCGACCAGATCGATGGTGCTCGTATCGTTGTCCGCGCGACCGACGATGCCGGTGCAACTCAGGGCGTCGATATCTATCGCCTTCGCAAGTACATGCGTTCGAACCAGTCGACGTGCATCAACCAGCGCCCGCTGGTGAAGGTTGGCGATACGGTTCATGCTGGCGACATCATTGCTGATGGTCCGTCCACGGAACTGGGTGAACTGGCTCTGGGTCGTAACGTGCTCGTCGCGTTCATGCCTTGGAACGGTTACAACTTCGAAGACTCCATCCTGATTTCTGAGCGTATTGCTCGTGATGACGTGTTCACCTCGATTCATATCGAGGAATTCGAAGTCATGGCTCGTGATACGAAGCTGGGTCAGGAAGAAATTACGCGCGACATTCCTAACGTTGGCGAAGAAGCTCTTCGTAACCTTGACGAGGCTGGCATTGTTTATGTCGGCGCGGAGGTTAATCCGGGCGACATTCTTGTTGGTAAGGTGACACCAAAGGGCGAAAGCCCGATGACGCCAGAAGAGAAGCTTCTGCGGGCCATCTTTGGTGAAAAGGCTTCTGACGTTCGTGACACGTCTCTGAAGCTTCCACCTGGAACGACCGGAACGATCGTTGACGTTCGTGTCTTCTCACGCCGCGGCGTGGACAAGGACGAACGTGCCATGGCCATCGAACGCGCTGAAATCGAGCGTCTGACGAAGGACCGTGACGACGAGCGTTCCATTCAGGAGCGTAGCTTCCACAACCGTTTGCGTGAGCGTCTGGTTGGTGAAGTTGCAGGAGCAGGCTTCAAGGGCATTCGTGCAGGAACGCCGATCACAGTAGAGGTGCTTGATGAGCATCCTCGCGCTGCATGGCGGAACGTTACGGTTGCTTCCGACGAAGTCACCGCTGAGCTTGAGACCCTGCGTTCAGAGTTCGACGAAGCTGTTCGCCTCATTAACTCTCGCTTTGAGAACAAGGTCGAGAAGCTTCAGCGTGGCGATGAACTGCCGCCTGGCGTGATGAAGATGGTCAAGGTCTTCGTTGCTGTGAAGCGTAAGCTTCAGCCTGGTGATAAGATGGCCGGTCGTCATGGTAACAAGGGTGTTGTTTCCCGCGTTGTGCCAGTCGAGGACATGCCGTTCCTGGAGAACGGTCAGGCGGTTGATATCGTTCTGAACCCGCTGGGTGTGCCGTCTCGTATGAACATCGGTCAGATCCTTGAAACCCATCTGGGTTGGGCCTGTGCCAATATTGGCGCAAGCATCGGGGAAATGGTCGACGAGTATCAGCGGTCTGGCGAGCGTAAGCAGGAACTGCTTGATCGCCTGCGTGATGTCTATGGCGACGAAGTGTTCGAGACGGATGTGGCAACGCTTCCTAACGAGCAGCTTGTTGAGCTGGCCAATAACCTCCGCAAGGGCCTGCCGATTGCTACGCCTGTTTTCGATGGGGCTTCTATCCCTGATATCGAAAACATGCTGGAGAAGGCTGGCGTTGATAAGTCTGGCCAGTCCCAGCTGATCGATGGTCGTACAGGCGAGCTGTTCGAGCGTAAGACGACAGTTGGCTACATCTACATGCTGAAGCTGCATCACCTTGTCGACGACAAGATCCATGCACGTTCGATCGGTCCTTACTCGCTTGTTACGCAGCAGCCGCTGGGTGGTAAGGCGCAGTTCGGTGGTCAGCGCTTCGGTGAGATGGAAGTGTGGGCACTTGAGGCGTATGGCGCAGCATATACGCTGCAGGAAATGCTGACGGTGAAGTCGGATGACGTGTCCGGCCGTACCAAGGTTTATGAGGCGATCGTGCGTGAGCAGGATGACTTCGAGGCCGGTATTCCTGAGAGCTTCAACGTTCTGATCAAGGAACTGAAGTCGCTCGGTCTGAATGTCGAACTTGAGCAGGGCGCCGCTTAATTGGCGTCTCTGCTGCTCGCTTTACGGTTCAATTTTGACGCGCCCGCAGGACGCTGCGGCGCGCATTGGGGTTTCGGCGCATGAACGAACTCATGAAGATCCTGGGTCAGGCTGGCCAGTCGGTAGCCTTCGATCAGATCAAGATCCAGCTTGCTTCGAGCGAGCAGATCCGTTCCTGGTCTTACGGTGAAATCAAAAAGCCGGAGACCATTAATTACCGGACGTTCAAGCCTGAGCGTGACGGCCTTTTCTGTGCTCGTATTTTTGGTCCGATCAAGGACTACGAATGCCTGTGCGGAAAATACAAGCGGATGAAGTTCCGCGGCATTGTCTGTGAAAAGTGCGGTGTTGAAGTTACGCTGGCGAAGGTTCGCCGTGAGCGTATGGGCCATATCGAGCTCGCTTCACCCGTTGCACATATCTGGTTCCTGAAGTCGCTTCCTAGCCGTATTGCCACGATGATGGATATGGCTCTCAAGGATGTTGAGCCGGTTCTGTACTTCGAGAAGTTCCTGGTGCTCGACAAGGGAGTCTGTGACTCCGATCAGATCGAGTCTTACAAGAACGGCAAGAAGCGCGACCAGTACCTTCTGGACGAAGTGCGGTGTGAAGATCTTCTGGATGAGTATCCGGATGCAGGCATTGACGTCGGTATCGGCGCTGAAGCCATCAAGCGTGCACTTTCCACATATGACTGGGGTATTCCCAACGCTCAGGAGCGTGAGCTGAGCCTTGCTGCCAAGGCGAAGGGGCTACCGGATCCGTTCGACTATGACGCTGAAGTCATGGAAGGCGATTCCGAGAAGACGATGATGCGCAAGAAGCTGCGCAAGGCAACGTCTGAGGCTGCTCGTAAGAAGCTGGTCAAGCGTCTGAAGCTTGTCGAGGCATTCGTTGAGAGTGGTTCGCGCCCGGACTGGATGATCATGGACATTATTCCGGTGATCCCGCCGGAACTGCGTCCGCTGGTCCCGCTGGATGGCGGTCGTTTTGCCACGTCCGATCTGAATGATCTGTATCGTCGCGTTATCAACCGTAATAACCGTCTGAAGCGTTTGATCGAGCTTCGTGCGCCGGACATTATTGTTCGCAACGAAAAGCGTATGCTTCAGGAATCTGTCGATGCGCTGTTCGATAACGGTCGTCGTGGACGTGCCATCACGGGTGCCAACAAGCGTCCACTGAAGTCTCTGTCCGACATGCTCAAGGGCAAGCAGGGCCGTTTCCGTCAGAACCTTCTTGGTAAGCGCGTTGATTACTCTGGCCGTTCGGTCATCGTGGTTGGCCCGGAACTGAAGCTGCATCAGTGCGGTCTTCCGAAGAAGATGGCGCTCGAGCTTTTCAAGCCGTTCATCTATTCCAAGCTGGAAAAATACGGTCACGCTACCACCATTAAAGCTGCAAAGCGCATGGTGGAGAAAGAGCGTCCGGAAGTTTGGGATATCCTCGAAGAGGTCATCCGCGAACATCCCGTGATGCTGAACCGCGCACCGACGCTTCACCGTCTTGGTATTCAGGCATTTGAGCCAACGCTGATCGAAGGGAAGGCTATCCAGCTTCACCCGCTGGTCTGCACCGCGTTCAATGCTGACTTCGACGGCGATCAGATGGCCGTGCACGTTCCGCTGTCGCTTGAAGCGCAGTTGGAAGCCCGTGTGCTGATGATGTCCACAAACAACATCCTCAGCCCGGCGAACGGTAAGCCGATTATCGTGCCGTCTCAGGATATTGTTCTGGGTCTCTATTATTTGAGCCTTGAAGTTCCTGAATATCGCGCAACGCCTGACGAAGCGGTCATCGAAGATGGCAAGGTCGTTAAGGCTGCCCCGCCGGCTTACTCGGATGTTGCAGAAATCGAGAGCGCCATGCTCGCAGGTTCCCTGCAGCTTCACGATAAGATCCGTCTGCGTCTACCGACCGTTGATGAAAACGGTAACCCGATCCGCCAGACGATCCTGACGACCCCGGGACGTGCGCTTATTGCGCAGATCCTGCCGAAGCATCCTGCGATTCCGTTCAGCCTGATCAATAAGCAGCTGACGAAAAAGAACGTGTCTGACGTGATTGACACGGTCTATCGTCACTGTGGTCAGAAGGAAGCCGTGATCTTCTGTGACCGTCTCATGGGCCTTGGTTTCAAGCACGCTGCCCGTGCTGGTATTTCCTTCGGCAAGGATGACATGATCATCCCGGCAGAGAAGGCGCCTCTCGTTGCCAAGACCTCGGAAGAGGTCAAGGAATTCGAGCAGCAGTATCAGGACGGTCTGATCACCGCTGGCGAGCGCTACAACAAGGTGGTTGATGCCTGGTCACGTTGCACGGACGAAGTCCAGGCAGCCATGCTGAAGGAAATCTCCAAGCAGGTTATCGGTAAGCCGACCAACTCTGTCTGGATGATGAGCCACTCCGGTGCTCGTGGGTCGCCAGCCCAGATGAAGCAGCTCGCTGGTATGCGCGGTCTGATGGTGAAACCTTCGGGCGAAATTATCGAACAGCCGATTATCGCGAACTTCAAAGAAGGTCTGTCGGTTCTCGATTACTTCACGTCCAGCCACGGTGCTCGTAAGGGCCTCGCGGATACGGCTCTGAAGACTGCAAACTCGGGTTATCTGACGCGTCGTCTCGTTGACGTTGCCCAGGATTGCATCATCGTCGAGCCGGATTGCGGTACCGAACGCGGCCTGACGGTTCGCGCGGTTATGGATAGTGGCGAAGTGGTCGCTTCGCTGTCTGAGCGTATTCTGGGACGTACGACGTCCAAGGATGTGTTGCATCCGGTGACGCATGAAGTTCTGCTTCCGCGCAACACCCTGATCGAGGAGCCTGAAGCCGAGCTCATCGAGAAGGCCGGCGTCGAAAGCATGGAGATCCGCTCGGTTCTGACATGCGATAGCCGCGTTGGTATCTGTGCGCATTGCTATGGTCGTGATCTGGCTCGCGGTACGCCGGTGAACATTGGTGAAGCTGTTGGCGTTATCGCCGCTCAGTCCATCGGTGAGCCTGGTACACAGCTGACGATGCGTACCTTCCATATTGGTGGTGCGGCAACGCGTGGCGCCGAGCAGTCCATGGTCGAAGCGTCTCGCGATGGTCAGGTGACGATCAAGAACCGCAACGTGGTTGAGAACTCTCAGAAGGTTCTGGTTGTGATGTCGCGTAACTGCGAGATCCTTCTGACCGATGAGAACGGTGTCGAGCGCGCTCGTTACCGTGTGCCATACGGTGCACGTCTGATGGTGGGCGAGGGTGAGGCAGTTGCACGTGGCCAGAAGATGGCCGAGTGGGACCCGTACACCCTTCCAATCATCACCGAGCAGGCTGGTACGGTGGAATACCTTGACCTGATCGACAGCATCACGCTTGTCGAACGTATGGATGAGGTCACAGGCCTTAGCTCCAAGGTTGTGGTTGACTATAAGCAGGCTTCCAAGGGTGTTGATCTTCGTCCACGTCTGCAGCTCAAGGATGCTGCGGGCAATGTGGTCAAGCTCGCCAACGGCAATGATGCTCGCTACTTCCTCTCACCAGACAGTATTCTGTCGATTGAGAATGGTGCCGAAGTTCATGCTGGTGACGTGCTGGCGCGTATTCCGCGTGAAGGCTCCAAGACCCGTGACATTACCGGTGGTCTGCCGCGTGTTGCCGAACTGTTCGAAGCCCGCCGTCCGAAGGATCATGCGATCATTGCCGAGGGCGATGGGCGTATCGAATTCGGGAAGGATTACAAGTCGAAGCGTTGCGTTATCGTGAAGAACGACGAGACCAGCGAAGAGACGCAGTATCTCATCCCGAAGGGCAAGCACGTTTCCGTTCAGGAAGGTGACTTCGTCCAGAAGGGTGACCCGCTGGTCGATGGTCCGCGTGTGCCGCATGACATTCTGAAGGTTATGGGTGTCGAGGCGCTTTCGGACTATCTCGTCAACGAGATCCAGGACGTCTATCGACTGCAGGGCGTGAAGATCAATGACAAGCATATTGAGGTCATTGTTCGTCAGATGCTGCAGAAGGTTGAGATTCTGGAACCGGGTGACTCGACCTATCTGATCGGCGAGACTGTTGATCGGATCGAGTACGAGATCGAGAACCAGCGTCTTCAGGAAAATGGTGATACACCAGCAGTGGCTATGCCGGTGCTACAGGGCATTACCAAGGCTTCCCTGCAGACGCAGTCCTTTATCTCAGCGGCGTCCTTCCAGGAGACCACACGGGTGCTTACAGACGCTGCGACCTCGGGCAAGGTCGACACACTGAACGGTCTCAAGGAGAACGTGATTGTGGGTCGTCTGATCCCGGCTGGTACGGGTAGCGTTATGAACCGTCTGCGGGGCATTGCTGCCAGCCAGGACCGTCATCGCGTTGGTCGTTCAGCGGCGGAAGTGAAAGACGCGGCTGAATAATGAAAAACCTCTCTGCTTCTCTTTTAAAAGAAGGGCAGAGGGGAAATTGCAGCGATTCCAGAAACTCTATCTTCAGAATCGCTGCAATTTTAGCCGAAACACTTGACTCAACGCGGAACCCTTCGTAGGTTCCGCGCCCTCGGCTACTCCCGTCTAATTAGGCGAAAAAAAGCCGTCGAAGACAAAGAATCGCATGTGGTGCCGCTACCTCGGATTCGGGGGATGCCAAGGCCGCACGCTACAAAAGGAGGGAAATGGCTTTTGCTGTTTCTCTTTCCAAATGTGGGATAGGCAGGCGGTTCAGCCGCATGTCGATTTGAATAAAATGTCATGGCAGAAAGTCTGGTGCTTTCTGTCCGGAATAGGACAAGGATTGGGAAGGGCGCATGCCGACCATCAACCAGTTGATCGCGAACGGCCGTGAGCCGGCCGCAAAGCGGAATAAGGTCCCTGCACTACAGGGATGCCCCCAGAAGCGTGGCGTATGCACGCGCGTGTACACGGTAACGCCAAAGAAGCCGAACTCCGCTCTGCGTAAGGTCGCCAAGGTGCGTCTGACCAACGGGTACGAGGTCGTAAGCTACATTCCGGGTGAAGGTCATAACCTTCAGGAACACAGTGTTGTTCTTATCCGTGGTGGGCGAGTGAAGGATCTTCCTGGTGTGCGTTATCACATCCTGCGAGGCGTGCTTGACACGCAGGGCATCGCTAAGCGTCGTCAGCGTCGTTCGCTGTATGGCGCGAAGCGTCCGAAGTAAGAGGTATTTGGAATGAGTCGCCGTCACCGCGCTGTAAAGCGTGAGATCCTTCCCGATCCAAAGTTCGGAGACATCGTCATTACGCGCTTCATGAATGCGCTGATGTATGATGGAAAGAAATCCACCGCCGAAGGCATCGTTTACGGTGCTCTCGAGGTTCTGCGTCACCGTGGTGGTGCAACTGCTGACCCGGTGGCCATGTTCCACTCGGCTCTGGACAACGTGAAGCCGGCTGTTGAAGTCCGTTCACGTCGTGTTGGTGGTGCTACCTATCAGGTGCCTGTCGAAGTGCGCACTGAGCGCCGTCAGGCTCTGGCGATCCGGTGGTTGATCGATGCCTCCCGCAAGCGCGGTGAGAACACGATGCAGGAGCGCTTGTCCAACGAACTGATGGACGCGGTTAACAATCGTGGCGCTGCTGTAAAGAAGCGCGAAGACACCCACCGTATGGCTGAAGCTAACAAGGCATTCAGTCACTATCGCTGGTAATCAGAACCCGCTAAAGGGCTTCCGGCAGTATCTTGGAATCTAACAGATACTGACTGGATGAACTTTCAGTCTTATTCTCTGCCTCGTGGAAGGCAGGGTTTTGGAGAAAGACGATGGCAAAGGCTAAATTCGAGCGGAACAAGCCGCACTGCAACATTGGAACGATTGGTCACGTCGATCACGGCAAGACCTCGCTGACTGCTGCAATCACCAAGGTGCTGGCAAAGTCCGGTGGTGCAACGTTCAGTGCATACGACCAGATCGACAAGGCTCCTGAAGAGCGCGCTCGTGGTATCACCATCTCCACGGCTCACGTTGAGTATGAGACGAAGAACCGTCACTACGCTCACGTCGATTGCCCGGGCCATGCTGACTACGTCAAGAACATGATCACCGGTGCCGCTCAGATGGACGGCGCGATCCTGGTTGTGTCCGCTGCTGACGGCCCGATGCCGCAGACGCGTGAGCACATTCTGCTTGCTCGTCAGGTTGGTGTTCCTGCTCTGGTTGTGTTCCTGAACAAGGTTGACCAGGTTGACGACGCTGAGCTGCTCGAGCTCGTGGAAATGGAAGTTCGTGAGCTTCTGTCTTCCTACCAGTTCCCGGGCGACGATATCCCCATCGTCAAGGGTTCTGCTCTTGTGACCCTTGAAGATGGTGACGCCACCATCGGTGAAGATCGCGTTCTTGAGCTGATGGAAGCTGTAGACACCTACATTCCGCAGCCTGAGCGTCCGGTTGACCGTCCGTTCCTGATGCCGATCGAAGACGTGTTCTCGATCTCGGGTCGTGGTACGGTTGTCACGGGTCGTGTTGAGCGTGGCGTTGTGAACGTCGGCGACGAAGTTGAGATCGTTGGTCTGAAGGATACCATCAAGACAACCGTTACGGGTGTTGAGATGTTCCGTAAGCTGCTCGATCGTGGTGAAGCCGGTGACAACATCGGTGCACTGGTTCGTGGTACGAAGCGTGAAGACGTTGAGCGTGGTCAGGTTCTTGCAAAGCCAGGCTCCATTACGCCGCACAAGACGTTCAAGGCTGAGGCTTACATCCTCACGAAGGAAGAAGGTGGCCGCCATACGCCGTTCTTCACGAACTACCGCCCGCAGTTCTATTTCCGTACGACCGACGTCACGGGCGTCGTGACGCTGCCGGAAGGCACGGAAATGGTCATGCCGGGTGATAACGTAGCCATGGATGTCGAGCTGATTGCTCCGATCGCCATGGACGAAGGCCTCCGCTTCGCAATTCGCGAAGGTGGCCGCACCGTGGGTGCAGGCGTGGTTTCTTCAATCAGCGCCTAAGTCCTACGTTTCGCCGTTGATATGGAAGCCCCGGCCAGATTTATTTCTGGCCGGGGTTCCCTTTCAGATGCAATGGCAGTAGGACGAGACCCGAATTTTTGAGTTGGACGAATTAAGACTATGGACAACCAGAACATCCGCATTCGCCTTAAGGCGTACGATCATCGAGTGCTGGACAACAGCACCAAAGAGATCGTAAACACGGCGAAGCGTACGGGTGCGCGGGTTCGGGGTCCGATCCCGCTGCCGACGCATATCGAACGTTTCACGGTGAACCGTTCGCCACACGTGGATAAGAAAAGCCGCGAGCAGTTCGAAATTCGGACTCACCGCCGGCTGCTCGACATTGTCGAGCCGACACCGCAGACCGTGGACGCCCTCATGAAGCTCGACCTCGCCGCTGGCGTTGATGTCGAGATCAAACTCTAAGGTCCAGACGATGCGTACCGGATTGATTGCAAAAAAGCTGGGGATGACCCGGCTGTTTAAAGAAGACGGCACTCATGTGCCTGTGACGGTCCTGCACCTTGACGAAGTTCAGGTTGTGGATACCCGCACGAATGAGCGTGATGGCTATACAGCCGTTCAGCTCGGTCTTGGTAATGCCAAGGTGAAGAATGTCACCAAGGCAAATCGTGGCCACTTTGTCCGTACCAAGGTTGAGCCGAAGAAGCACCTCGTAGAGTTCCGCGTTGCGGAAGATGCTCTGCTTGAGGCCGGCGCAAAGCTCTCCGCTAACCATTTCGTGGTTGGGCAGAAAGTTGATGTCACGGGCCAGAGTAAGGGTAAAGGTTTTGCGGGTGTTATGAAGCGTCATAACTTCGCTGGCCTTGAAGCCTCTCACGGCGTTTCCATTAGCCACCGTTCTCATGGTTCTACGGGCCAGCGCCAGGATCCTGGCAAGGTCTTCAAGGGCAAGAAGATGGCAGGTCATATGGGTGACGAGCGTGTTACAACGCTGAACCTGGAAGTGGCAGCCGTGGATGAAGAGCGTAACCTGATTATGGTCAGGGGTGCGATTCCTGGTGCGAAGAATAGCCTTGTGCTGATTCGCGATGCAATCAAGAAGGCTCGCCACGCCGATGCGCCGTACCCGGCTGCAGTCGTAGCGGCCGCCGGTTGAGGACGAGGGGCATGGAATACGATATCAAGACCCTCGATAATGGCAGCGCTGGCTCGGTCGCGCTTCCAGAAGAGATTTTCGCGGTTTCTCCGCGTGCCGACATCATGGCGCGAGTTGTTCACTGGCAGCTGGCTAAGCGCCGCGCTGGCACGCATCGCACCAAAGGCATGGGTGAAGTTTCTGGTACGACGAAGAAGCCGTTCCGCCAGAAGGGCACCGGTTCTGCACGTCAGGGCTCGCTGCGTGCGCCGCAGTTCCGTACGGGTGGCGTTGTTCATGGTCCGGTTGTCCGTGACCACGGATACGATCTGCCAAAGAAGGTTCGTCGTCTCGGCCTGATTTCTGCGCTTTCGCAGAAGGCTGCTGCTGGCAAGCTGGTTGTGCTCGATACCGCCAATGGCGTGAGCAAGACCCGTGAAGCTGCTGCTAAGCTCAAGGTTCTCGGCTGGTCCTCCGCGTTGATCGTGGATGGTGCGGTTGATGAGCAGTTTGCTCGTGCGGTTGCGAACCTGCCGAAGATTGACGTCCTGCCGACCATCGGCGCGAACGTCTATGACATCCTCAACCACGATGTACTGGTTATTACCCGTGCGGGTCTTGAGGGTCTTAAGGAGCGTCTGGCATGACCATCTCTATCGTCATGAACGCACGTAAGACAGCTGAGAACATGTCTCAGGAAGCTCTTTACGATGTGGTCCGTTCGCCGCTGATCACGGAAAAGGCTACGCTTCTTTCGGAGCGTAATCAGGTTGTTTTCAAGGTCTCCACGACTGCAACCAAGCCGCAGATCAAGGCCGCTGTCGAAAAGCTCTTCAACGTTAAGGTTTCTGGCGTGAACACGCTGGTCCAGAAGGGTAAGACGAAGCGCGTCAAGGGTCGTCCTGGTCGCCGCTCTGACATCAAGAAGGCGTATGTACAGCTTGCAGAAGGTCAATCCATTGACCTTACAGCGAAGCTGGGCTGACGCGGGGTAATAACCATGGCACTAAAGCACTTTAATCCCACGACGCCGAGCACACGCGGCACCGTGCTGATTGATCGTAGCGAGCTCTGGAAGGGCAAGCCGGTCAAGCAGCTGACGGAAGGTAAGAACAAGTCTGGCGGTCGTAATAACCACGGCCGTACGACAGTTCGGTTCCGTGGCGGCGGGCACAAGCAGTCCTATCGTTACGTCGATTTCAAGCGTCGTAAGTTCGATGTGGGTGCAACGATTGAACGCCTTGAGTACGATCCAAATCGTACGGCGTTTATCGCGCTCATCAAGTACGATGACGGCGAGCTTGCTTACATTCTGGCTCCGCAGCGCATCAAGGTTGGCGATCGCGTCATCTCTGGCGCCCATACGGATGTGAAGCCGGGCAATGCGATGTCTCTCGGCGCTATGCCGGTTGGTACGATTGTTCACAACATTGAACTGAAGCCAGGTGCTGGCGGCAAGATGGCACGTTCCGCTGGAACGTATGCTCAGCTCGTTGGTAAAGATGCGGGCTACGCCCAGATCAAGCTTCAGTCTGGTGAACTACGTCTTGTTCGCGGCGAATGCATGGCAACGGTTGGTGCTGTCTCTAACCCAGACAACATGAACCAGCACATGGGTAAAGCTGGACGTTCCCGTTGGCTCGGACGTCGTCCGCATAACCGTGGCGTTGTCATGAACCCGGTTGATCACCCGCATGGTGGTGGTGAAGGTCGTACCTCTGGTGGCCGTCATCCGGTTACGCCATGGGGCGTTCCGACGAAGGGTTACAAGACGCGTGTTAACAAAAAGACGGATAGCTTGATCATCCGTCGCCGTAAGTCCGGCAAGTAAGAGGGGGCAAACAGAGATGGCACGTTCCGTCTGGAAGGGCCCGTTCGTTGACGGGTATCTGTTCGGCAAAGCAGAAGCAGCTCGTGCTTCTGGTCGTAACGAAGTGATCAAGATCTGGTCACGTCGTTCCACGATTCTGCCGCAGTTCGTCGGGCTTACGTTCGGCGTCTATAATGGTCACAAGTTCCTGCCTGTGCAGGTCACGGAGAACATGGTCGGTCATAAGTTCGGTGAATTCTCACCGACACGGACCTACACCGGTCATGGCTCTGACAAGAAGTCGAAGCGGGGCTGAAAATGAGCAAGCCGAAGCACATCCGCACGCTTGCTGATACGGAAGCGCAAGCAATTACGCGTAACATCCGTGTTAGCCCGCGTAAGCTGAACCTGGTTGCGGCAATGATCCGTAACCAGCCAGCTGACAAGGCTATTGCCGCTCTGACCTTCTCGCGTCGTCGTATCGCGCAGCAGGTTAAGAAGACTCTTGAGAGCGCCGTGGCCAACGCTGAGAACAATCATCAGCTGGACGTTGATCGTCTGGTTGTGAAGACGGCTGAAGTCGGCAAGTCCATCGTCATGAAGCGTTTTCACGCTCGTGGCCGTGGTCGTTCGGCTCGCGTTGAAAAGTTCTTCAGCCACCTGAAGATTGTTGTGGCCGAAGCTGCAGAAGCGTCGGAAACCAGCGAAGAGCAGAAGGCAGCTTGATCCATGGGACATAAGGTCAATCCAATCGGGCTTCGGCTCGGTGTTAACCGTACCTGGGATAGCCGCTGGTACGCAGGTGCAGACTATGCACGTCTTCTTCATGAAGACCTTAAGCTGCGTGCATTCCTGCGTCGTAAGCTGTCTGGTGCTGGCGTCTCTCGTGTTGTTATCGAGCGTCCGGCAAAGAAGCCCCGCGTAACGATCTACGCTGCCCGTCCGGGTGTCGTGATCGGTAAGAAGGGTCAGGACATTGATGCACTGCGTAAGGAACTGAGCCGTATGGCGAAGACCGACGTAGCGCTGAACATCGTTGAGATCCGTAAGCCGGAAATCGACGCAACTCTGGTTGCTGAAAACATTGCTCAGCAGCTTGAGCGTCGCGTTGCTTTCCGCCGCGCCATGAAGCGCGCAATCCAGTCTGCAATGCGTCTGGGCGCCCAGGGCATCCGTATTACTTGCAGCGGACGTCTGGGTGGTGCCGAAATCGCACGTGACGAGAAGTATCGTGAGGGACGTGTGCCGTTGCATACGCTCCGCGCTGATATTGACTATGGCACGGCGACGGCCAAGACGACTTATGGAACCTGCGGTGTGAAGGTCTGGATCTTCAAGGGTGAGATCCTGGCTCATGACCCCCTGGCACAAGACCGTCGTGCCGCGGAGCAGGCTCCGCAACGTTGAATTGTAGGCGAAAGCCTACAGTTCCATTGCTGGTGCTGATTGAGGATTTAACAACATGCTTTCCCCAAAGCGGACAAAGTTTCGTAAAGCTCACAAAGGCCGTATCCACGGCCTGGCGAAAAGCGGAACGCAGCTGAACTTCGGTGCATATGGTCTGAAGGCTCTTGAGCCAGAGCGGATCACGGCCCGTCAGATCGAAGCGTCCCGTCGTGCTATTACTCGTGCGATGAAGCGTGCCGGTCGCGTCTGGATTCGTATTTTTCCTGACCTTCCGGTCTCGACAAAGCCTGCAGAAGTGCGTATGGGCTCGGGCAAGGGTTCCCCAGAGTACTGGGCAGCTCGTGTCAAGCCAGGTCGCATCCTGTTTGAGATCGAAGGCGTTCCGCCGGAAGTCGCTCGCTTGGCACTGAGCCTGGGAGCTGCAAAGCTTCCGATCAAGACCAAGTTCGTTCAGCGTATCGGAGACGCGTAAGATGGCCGACACGTACAAGCCTACAGATCTGCGCGCGAAGAGCGAGGACGAGCTGAACGCTCTGCTCATCGATCTGAAGCGTGAACAGATCAATCACCGTTTTGCGGCTGCCACCGGGCAGTCGGAAAACACCAGCCGTGTTAAGGTCGTGCGTCGTGCTGTCGCGCGCATCAAGACACTGGCTCATCAATCGAAGAACCGTGCGGGCGCCCAAACGTCCGCCGCAAAGTCCTGAGAGGAGACGGACGATGCCAAGGCGCGTCCTGACAGGGCGAGTAACGAGCGACAAGATGGACAAGACGGTTACCGTTCTTGTTGATCGTCGTATCATGCACCCGCTCTATAAGAAATTCATCCGCCGCTCCAAAAAGTATGCGGCTCATGATGAAGCCAATGTCTGCCAAATTGGCGATCTGGTTCGCATTGAAGAATGTGCACCGATTTCCAAGCGCAAGACTTGGTCTGTCGTCGCACGCAACGGAGAGGACATGGCTTCGGCTTCCTCTTCCGTCAGCGCATAAGGGGGTAGGCACATGATTCATCCCGAGACCAACCTTGACGTCGCCGATAATTCCGGTGCGCGTCGGGTGCAGTGCATCAAGGTGCTGGGCGGCTCCAAGCGGAAGACTGCCTCGGTCGGCGACATCATTGTCGTATCCGTTAAGGAAGCCATTCCCCGCGGTAAGGTGAAGAAGGGTGACGTCCATCAGGCCGTTATCGTTCGTACGTCTTATCCGGTACGTCGTGCAGACGGATCTGCGATCCGTTTTGACAAAAATGCTGCTGTGCTGATTAACAAGCAGCAGGAGCCGATTGGCACGCGTATCTTTGGCCCGGTCGTTCGTGAACTGCGTGCTCGCAAGTTCATGAAGATTATCTCCCTGGCGCCGGAGGTGCTGTAATGGCTGCACGTATTAAAAAAGGCGATCAGGTCCTCGTTCTTTCCGGCAAGTCCCGGGGTGTTCGTGGCGAAGTCCTTTCAGTGATGCCAAAGGCTGAGAAAGCTGTCGTTCGCGGCGTAGCTATCGCTAAGCGTCACACGAAGCCCAACCGCGCAGGTGGCGAAGGTGGTATTATCGAGCAGGAAATGCCGATCCATCTGTCCAACCTAAAGCTGGTTGATCCCAAGAGCGGTAAGCCGACACGCGTTGGTTTTCGGGTTCTTGAAGACGGTCGCAAAGTTCGTGTTGCTAAGGCAACCGGCGAAGTGATCGAAGGCTGAGGAACGCAAAAATGAGCGATAACAACACCGCTTTGCCGCGTATGCAGCAGCGCTACGAAGAAATTCTTCGTAAGCAGCTTCTTGAGCAGTTCGGCTACGCAAACCCGATGCAGGTTCCTAAGCTCGAGAAGATCGTGCTGAACATGGGCGTCGGTGAAGCCGCTGGCGACCAGAAGAAGCTGGATGCAGCAGTTGCTGAAATGGCAGCGATCTCCGGTCAAAAGCCGGTTAAGACGCTGGCACGCAAGGCTATTGCTGGCTTCAAGATTCGTGAAGGTCTTCCGATCGGTTGTAAGGTTACTCTGCGTCGTCAGCGTATGTATGAGTTCCTCGACCGTCTCGTGACGATCGCAATGCCTCGCATTCGTGATTTCCGTGGTCTTCCGGCAAACAAAGGCTTTGATGGTCGTGGCAACTTCGCCATGGGCATCAAGGAACAGATTGTTTTCCCGGAAATCGAATATGACAAGATCGATGCCGTTCGCGGTATGGACATCATCTTCGTGACCACTGCAAAGACCGATGCCGAAGCAAAGGCTCTGCTGAAGGCCTTCGATCTGCCGTTTGCAGGTTGATCAGGTAATTTTTCAGACCGATCGCGACTAAAAATAAGGATTCGGCCTTCCATTGGAAGGCCGCTTTCCTTTATAGACACGCAGATTGGAAAACCGTCGGGATAGGCCTGACAGGTTCCGGGAGAAAATTCGAGATGGCGAAGATCTCAGCGGTTAACCGTAATAACCATCGCGCAGCTCTTGCGAAGCGCGATAAGGAAAAGCGGACCGCTCTTAAAAACATCATCAAGGATCGTTCCCTTTCGGTTGAAGACCGATTTGAAGCGACTCTTAAGCTGGCACAGATGCCACGTAACGGATCTGCAACGCGCGTCCGTCTTCGTTGCAAGCTGACCGGTCGTCCCCGTGCTAACTACCGTAAGTTCGAGCTTTGCCGTATCGCTCTGCGTGATCTTGCGTCCGCCGGCCAGATTCCTGGCATGGTCAAGTCGAGCTGGTAAGGGATAGATCGAATGTCGTTGTCTGATCCACTGGGTGATATGCTTACCCGGATCCGTAATGCTCAGCGTGCTCGTCATGCTGCCTGCGTTGCGCCCGCTTCCAAGCTTCGCACGAACGTGCTTGAGGCTCTGAAGCGTGAAGGTTACATCCGTGGTTTTTCCACGGAAGAAGTCCGTAAGGGCGTATCGCAGCTCCGTATTGAGCTGAAGTACGTTGAAGGGCAGCCGGTCATTAAGGAAATCCATAGGGTCTCCAAGCCTGGCCGTCGTGTCTATTCGAAGATCAAGGAACTTCCGCGCGTTTATGCCGGCCTTGGTGTGTCGATCCTGTCCACCCCGCGTGGCGTCCTTTCGGACGTCGAGGCCCGCGCTGCCAATGTTGGCGGCGAGGTTCTCTGCCGCGTCTTCTGAGGAGGGTCGCATGTCTCGCGTAGGTAAATATCCCGTAGAAGTTCCGGCAGGTGTGCAGGTCGCAGTTGCCAATGGTGTCTTCACGGCCAAAGGCAAGCTTGGTGAACTGAGCTTCCCGGTTTCTCGTCACGTGGACGTAAAAATCGAAGACAACTCAGTTGCAGTTGCTCCGATTGGTCGTCGCTCCCGTGAAAACTGGACGATGTGGGGAACGACGCGCGCTCTGATCGCAAATATGGTCAAGGGTGTGTCTGTTGGTTTCACCAAGGGTCTTGAAATTCAGGGTACGGGTTTCCGTGCTGCTGTTCAGGGCTCCAATCTGGTGATGAACCTCGGCTTCTCGCACGATGTCGTTTATCCGATTCCGGCCGGTATCAAGATCACCACACCGCGTCCGACCGCTATTGTTGTTGAAGGTAACGACAAACAGCGCGTTGGTCAGGTCGCTCTCGATATTCGCAGCTTCCGCAAGCCTGAGCCATACAAGGGCAAGGGCGTTCGTTATGACACGGAAGTTCTGCGTCGCAAGGAAGGTAAGAAGAAGTAATGGCATCGCAGCAAGGATTGCAGGAACGCCGCCGTCAGCGGCTGCGTTTCCAGCTTCGTCGCAAGAGCGGCGGCCGGCCGCGTTTGTCGGTCTTCCGTTCCAGCAAGCACATTCACGCCCAGATCATCGACGATGCACAGGGTCGTACGCTCGCCAGCGCTTCTACGCTGGAAAAAGAGTTGCGCGACAATGGCAACACCGGTGCCAACGTGGACGCAGCTTCTGCGATCGGTAAGCTGATTGCGGAACGTGGCCTGGCAGCTGGCGTGACGGCCGTCGTGTTTGATCGCGGCGCTTATGTCTATCATGGCCGGGTCAAGGCCCTGGCAGAGGCTGCCCGTGAGGGCGGACTCTCGTTCTAAGGAGGATCACACATGGCACGTGAGCCAAGAGAAGGCGGCCGTGGTGGTCGTGAGCGCGAGCAGGGCGACGATCTGGTCGACAAGCTCGTAACCATCAATCGTGTTGCCAAGGTTGTTAAGGGTGGCCGTCGCTTTGCTTTCGCAGCGCTGGTTGTCGTTGGCGATCAGAAGGGACGCGTTGGTTACGGTGCGGGTAAAGCTCGTGAAGTGCCCGAAGCCATCCGTAAGGCTACCGAGCGCGCCAAGCGTACAATGATCCGCGTACCAATGAAGGAGGGTCGTACCCTTCATCATGATACGTCAGGTCACTACGGCGCTGGTAAGGTTGTTGTTCGTGCGGCTGAAGCTGGTACGGGTATCATCGCTGGTGGTCCGATGCGTGCGGTTTTCGAGAGCCTAGGTGTTAACGACGTTGTCGCTAAGAGCCTTGGAACGCGTAACCCGCACAACATGATCAAGGCTACGTTCGCTGCTCTTGAAAAGGCAAGCAGCCCTCGCAACGTCGCTTCGCGTCGTGGCAAGAAGGCCGCTGAGCTTTTCGGTAAGCGCGAGCAGGCTCAGACTGAGGAGACTGCAAATGTCTGAAAACGGTAAGACCGTTCAGGTAAAGCAGATTGCTTCTGTCATTGGTCGCAAACCGGGCCAGGCTGAGACCATTGTTGGTCTTGGTCTGCGCGGTATCGGTTCCACCCGTACGCTGGAAGATACTCCGGCTGTGCGTGGGATGATCCGCAAGGTTGCCCACCTCATCCAGGTGGAGGGTTGAAATGAACCTTAACGAACTGCGCGATAACGAGGGCTCTCGGTATCGCAAGAAGCGCCTAGGACGTGGCATTGGTTCCGGTAAGGGTAAGACCTCCGGACGCGGTGTTAAGGGTCAGAAGGCTCGTGAAGGCGTCTCGCTGAATGGCTTTGAAGGTGGTCAGCTTCCGCTGTATCGCCGTATGCCTAAGCGTGGCTTCGTGAACATCTTCCGCAAGGAATATGCTCCGGTAAACCTTGGCGCGATTTCCAAGGCTATCGAAGCAGGTAAGCTGGATAAGTCGGCTCCTGTCACGGAAGCAACACTTCGCGCTGCTGGGCTTGTCAATGGCAAGACCCATGGTGTTCGTCTTCTTGCGAAGGGTGAACTTTCGCATGGCGTAACCATCGAAGTTGACGGCGCTTCCGCAGCAGCTCTTGCTGCTGTTGAGAAGGCTGGTGGCTCCGTTAAGGTGCTTGCACCGAAGAAGGAAGTTCAGGCTGAAGCCTGAGTTCTCCTCTCCCAGATTTATCTGGGGTATGGTTAGATAGTGAACAGCGTCCCGTGCAGATGTGCGGCGACGCTGTTTTCATGAAAGGACAGGTGGATGGCTTCCGCAGCAGAGCAGCTCGCCGCCAATCTCAATATGAGTTCCTTTGCCAAGGCGACTGAACTCAAGAAGCGTATCTGGTTTACGCTTTTGGCCCTCATCGTTTATCGCCTCGGAACATACATTCCTGTTCCTGGTGTTGATGCGACAGTCATGGGTCAGCTGCTGGCACAGCATCAGGGTGGCATTCTGGGCATGTTCGACATGTTCACGGGTGGTGCTCTCGGACGCATGACTGTGTTCGCCCTGAACATCATGCCGTACATCAGTGCATCGATTATCATTCAGCTTCTTTCAACTGCTCTTCCGTCTATGGAGGCAATGAAGAAAGAGGGTGAGGCGGGGCGCAAAAAGCTTAACCAGTATACCCGTTACCTCACTGTTTTCATCGCACTCTTCCAAGCGTACGGCATCGCTGTTGGGCTGGAGAACATGACGTCTCATGGCGCGAGCGCTGTGGTGATGCCGGGTGTCTTCTTTCTCGCGTCGTGTGTCGTGACGCTGGTCGGTGGCACGATGTTCTTGATGTGGCTTGGCGAGCAGATCACATCACGGGGTGTCGGTAACGGTATTTCACTGATTATTTTCGCGGGTATTGTCGCCAATTTGCCTCATGCGCTGGCCAGCCTTTTTGAACTGGGCCGCACCGGGGCATTGTCTCCGATTTTCGTGATGATCTTTTTGGTTATGGCGATCGCTGTCATTGCCTTTATCGTCTTCATGGAGCAGGCACAGCGTCGTGTTGTGATCCAGTATCCGAAGCGTCAGATTGGCAATCGCATGTTCGGCGGTGATTCCACGCATATGCCGTTGAAGGTAAACACGGCGGGTGTAATCCCTCCCATTTTTGCTTCTTCCGTATTGCTGATTCCTGTGACGATTTCAGGATTCATGAACGGGCATAATATGCCGGGCTGGCTTTCCGTTCTTGGGCAGCAGCTTGGTCAGGGACAGCCTCTTTATATGCTGTTCTATGCCGCAATGATTCTGTTTTTCTCGTACTTCTACGCTGCTGTGACATTCAATCCTGAAGAAACGGCTGAAAATCTGCGTAAGCAGGGCGGCTTTATTCCGGGTATTCGTCCGGGAGCAAGCACCGCGTCATATTTCGATCGGATTCTGTCGAGGCTGACCACGATCGGTGCTCTGTATCTGGTCGTTGTCTGTCTCCTGCCGCAGATTTTGATCAGCAAGTACAACGTGCCATTTTATTTTGGCGGTACGAGCCTCATCATTATTGTGTCGGTCACAATCGATACCGTGACGCAGGTCCAGTCTCATCTTGTTGCCCACCAGTATCAGGGGCTGATCCGCAAGCAGCGTAGCCGTGGTTCCAGGAATGGCATTTCGGGAGGAAATAAGCGTCGATGAATATCATTCTTCTTGGCCCTCCCGGGGCAGGCAAGGGGACGCAGGCGAAACGTCTTGAGCAGCTTTATGGGCTAAAGCAGATCTCGACTGGAGATATGCTGCGGGCGGAAGTCGCTGCGGGAACGCCAATCGGCAAGGAAGCAAAAGCCATTATGGAGAAAGGGGAGTTTCTTCCTGATCCGATAATGGTGAAGATGATCCAGGGACGGATTGCCCAGCCAGATTGTGCTCAAGGGTTCATTCTGGATGGTTTCCCAAGAACGGAAAGCCAGGCGGAAGCACTTGATGCCATGTTGGGCACCGACGGATTGAAGATTGACGCCGTCATTCTTCTGGATGTCGCCGAAGATCAGCTTGTCGAGCGTATTGCCAGTCGTACTGCGGAAGATGGTACACGTCGGCCAGATGACAATCCTGAGGTCGTGAGGTCTCGCCTTGATATTTATCGCCGCCAGACTGCACCCATCCTTCCCTATTATGAGAAGGCTGGTCGTCTGAAACATGTTGACGGCATGCGTGGCGTTGACGAAGTGGGCGGGGAGATTGACGCGCTCATTGGAAAGACCGCAAAAAATTGAAGAAATGAGGAAGATCACGAAGAAGTGATCATTCTCATTTGACTCAAGGGGGGTGCCCGGTATATTGCGCGCCCTCGACATATCTGCAGCGTAGAGGTGGCCTGTGTTCCGGAATCGGACTGGGAGCTGACATGCCTGCGATGCAATCGATCCGGTTTCGACCGGACATGAAACAGGCTGACGCGGTCAATTGATCGCGTCGATGGGAGAATTGGCGTGGCACGTATTGCCGGCGTAAACATTCCGACCAACAAGCGGGTGGTCATCAGCCTGCGCTATGTCTACGGCATTGGCCCGTCGACCGCGCAGGCAATCTGCAGCAAGCTCGGTATCCCCGATGCAAAGCGCGTTAACGAACTGTCTGACGATGAGATCGTAAAGATCCGTGAGCTGATCGATGGCGAATTCCGCGTCGAAGGTGATCTGCGTCGTGAGACGGCCATGAACATCAAGCGTCTGATGGATCTGGGCTGCTACCGCGGTCTGCGTCATCGTCGCGGCCTCCCGGTCCGCGGTCAGCGTACGCACACGAATGCACGTACCCGTAAGGGTAAGGCAGTGGCGATTGCTGGCAAGAAGAAGGTCACGCGCTAATTCGCGCCTGACTGCTTCACTCTGACGCTTCTCGCTAACTTTTAGGACGACCTCTATTATGGCTAAGGCCGCAGCACCGCGCATTCGTAAGAAAGAGCGCAAGAATATTATCTCTGGCGTTGCACACGTGCTTTCCACGTTCAACAACACCATGATCACGATCTCCGACGCGCAGGGTAATGCAATTGCATGGTCCTCCTCGGGCGCACAGGGCTTCAAGGGCTCGCGTAAGTCTACACCGTATGCTGCACAGGTTGCTGCAGAAGACGCAGGCCGCAAGGCTCGCGAGCACGGTATGGAAACGCTTGAGATCGAAGTGTCCGGTCCGGGTTCGGGGCGTGAAAGTGCTCTTCGTGCGCTGCAGGCTGTTGGCTTCACCATTACGTCCATCCGTGACATGACGCCGGTGCCCCATAATGGCTGCCGTCCGCGCAAGCGTCGTCGCGTTTGAGTGATGCCATGCCGTACATTCGTGAGGATGTACGGCATGTGTAGTGATTGCATCTCCCTCCGCACGATTTGTGCGGGCCAGGTGCCGCCAATTTTTGTTGGCGGGCTTCGTTGTTTGAAAGGCCACGACCTTGGTTCTCCAGAAAAACTGGCAGTCCCTCATCAAGCCGGAGAAGCTTGAAGTCGAGCCCGGCCCGGTTGCCTCGCGCATCGCCACAGTCGTGGCGGAGCCGCTGGAGCGCGGTTTCGGTATGACGCTCGGTAATGCGCTGCGTCGTATTCTTCTGTCCTCACTTCAGGGCGCTGCAGTAACTGCCATTCAGATTGATGGCGTGCTGCATGAGTTCTCTGCTGTACCTGGCGTGCGTGAAGACGTAACGGACATCGTCCTGAACGTTAAGCAGCTTGCTCTGCGTATGCACAGTGAGGGGCCGAAGCGCATGATTCTCACGGCGACTGGTCCGGGAGAAGTAAAGGCAGGGCAGATTCAGGCCGGGCATGATATTGAAATCATGAACCCTGATCTTGTGATCTGCACTCTTGATGATGGTGTGAAGCTCGGAATGGAGTTCACCGTCAACATGGGCAAGGGTTACGTTGCTGCTGTTGCAAACCGTCCGGAAGATGCTCCGATTGGTATGATCCCGATCGATGCAATCTACTCACCGGTTCGCCGCGTGTCTTACAAGGTCGAGCAGACCCGCGTTGGTCAGGTCACTGACTACGATAAGCTGCTGCTGACGGTTGAGACGAACGGTGCTGTAACGCCGGAAGACAGTCTGGCTCTTGCTGCGCGTATTCTTCAGGATCAGCTCCAGCTGTTCATCAACTTTGATGAGCCGCGTCCGGTCCAGCATGAAGAGCCGCAGGACGACCTGCCGTTCAACCGCAATCTTCTTCGCAAGGTTGACGAACTCGAGCTTTCGGTGCGTAGCGCCAACTGCCTCAAGAACGACAACATTGTTTACATTGGCGATCTGGTGCAGAAGTCCGAACAGGAAATGCTCCGTACGCCAAACTTCGGGCGTAAATCGCTCAACGAGATCAAGGAAGTTCTCACCGGTATGGGGCTGTCGCTCGGCATGAGCGTCCCGGCCTGGCCGCCCGAGAACATCGAGGATCTGGCCAAGCGTCTCGATGAGACGTTTTGAGAACTTCTTAGGGTAAGGAAAACTAGCAATGCGTCATGGTGTGAGCGGGCGTAAGCTCAATGTCACCTCTTCTCACCGCGCTGCCATGTTCCGCAACATGGCCGTCGCACTCATCAAGCACGAGCAGATCACGACGACTCTGCCGAAGGCGAAAGAACTTCGTCCGGTTGTTGAGAAGCTGATCACTCTCGGTAAGCGCGGTGACCTGCACGCTCGTCGTCAGGCATTCGCTCAGCTGCGTGATGACACGGTTGTCAGCAAGCTCTTCAGCACGGTTGCTGAGCGCTACAAGGCTCGTGCCGGTGGCTACTCCCGCGTTCTGAAGGCTGGCGTACGCTACGGCGACAATGCCGACATGGCAGTCATCGAACTCGTAGAGCGCGATGTTGATGCCAAGGGCCAGGACAGCGGTCCGAAGCCAGTTGCAGAAGAGCAGGAAGCCGCCTGAGGCTTCTCGTTTCGAGACGAAAAAAGGGCCGGTGCAGCAATGCACCGGCCTTTTTTTTATTCTGCGGTTCACATTGCTGTGCAGAGTGTGTAGTTTTGCCACATCTCTTGCAGGACGATTCCCGTCTGGTTTCTTAACCGGCTGTTTTTCTCCCGCCCGTCAGGGCGGGGAGGGTGTCTCTTTTCCTGAAGGTCGACAATCTGTTGGCCTCGCTGTCCTGCATAATTTTGAGAAACGGGTCCGAGCACTCTCGTAGGGCCCGCAACGACGCCTCCCATATCTGTTTCGGCAATGAGGTCGAAGCAGGTTCGTGACGCGCCTATGCCTGGAGAGCATGAAAATGTCCGAAACAGCCGCACCTAAACGCGGACTAGCGGAAATTCTTGGCATCCCACGCGCCCTTTTCTGGGCTTTTGTTGGTCAGCTTTTATTCATGGTGGGAGACGGTGTCGAAGCCGGATATCTCGACACCTACATGCTGCACCACGGCCACTCCCAAGGGTTCGTCAACGAACTCTTCACTCTTTACGGCATCACGGTCATGATTGCAGCCTGGTTTTCCGGGCCTCTGTCTGATCTGATGGGCCCCAAAAAGGTCATGTGGATCGGCCTGATCCTTTGGGCTCTTCTGGAAGTCTGCTTCCTGACGTTCGGGCTGGGTCCGAATAGTGGGCCTATGATCCTTCTCTTTTATGCGCTGCGTGGATTTGCCTATCCGCTGTTCGCATACGGTTTCCTCGTGTGGATTGCTGCCGCCACTCCGGCTGCCATGCTTGGATCGGCTGCTGGATGGTTCTGGTTCTCTTTCTCTGCGGGGCTGCCGACACTTGGCTCCCAGTTTGCACGCTATACGATCCCATATCTTGGTGAACTCAAAACGTTCTGGTGCTCACTGGGGCTGGTGATTATTGGTGGCCTCGTCGCATTGCTGTTCACGCACGAGCCTACAGGCAAGAAGCGCCTTTTGCCTGATCACGTGCCCACCAAAGATATTTTCTTTGGCTCACTCAGCATTATGTGGCGTGAGCCCAAGACGACGATTGCTGGGATTGTCCGTATTATCGATACGTCTTCGGAATACGCTTTCCTCGCCATCATGCCAGCGTTCTTTGTGGACCAGCTACACTTTAGCCTCGAACAATGGCTCAACCTGCTGTCGCTGATCTTCCTCAGCAACATCCTGTTTAACCTTGTCTCCGGCATGATTGCTGACACTTTGGGACATCGTTTCGTGGTGTCGGTCTTCGGTGGTATCGGCGGCTTCATTGCCATTCCGCTGTTTTACTATGTGCCTATCTGGTATCCGGGGAATTTCTGGGCGGTTGCCGCAGCGGGCATTTTCTATGGTGCAACGGTCGCTGCCTTCGTGCCGCTTTCAGGCCTGATGCCGCAGATTTGCCCACGTGAAAAAGCTGCAGCTCTGTCCATTCTGGGTCTCGGCGCAGGTGCCTCGACATGGGTTGGTCCGGCAATCGTCTCGTTCTGTGGAGCGGTTTTCGGTCCGGGCATGAGCTATGTGATCTGGACATTTGCTGTGATCTACCTTGCTTCCGCTGGTATGACGCTTGCCCTTAAGATTTCTCCTGAGGCTCGTCGTTACACAGAAGAAGCTACGGCCCGAGGCGAAGTGAGCACGACTGTCGGTCACTAAGAGCGATCTGTCACATCTTTGTTAAAGAGCAGGGGTGGTTCGTTATCGAACTGCCCCTGTTTTTGTATGTCGTGGATGAAATGGTTTGGGAGTTGAAAACTATGGATGCAGATCTGGCGTCATATCTGGATGAGAGCGTGCCGTCCTTGCAGGATGGGGCTGGGCGGGTTGTCGACTGCACCTGTGCAAAGAAAAATATTTGCTCGTTCTTAAAAGAAAGTCGGGCAGTTGTGGCCGATCTGATGGTGGATCAGCCATTTTTCTTGCTGCTTTCCGCTTTTGTCAGCGGTCTGTTGTTAGGACGTAGTCTTTTTTCAGGAAAGAAACCTTCCTGAGGCACATGACGTTACGACATGACCACGACCTATAATTCAAGGATCATGTCCCATGCTGCATTATGCTATCGTTTTCTTCATTATTTCTATCATTGCCGGTGTGTTCGGCTTTTCGGGCATTTCCGCAGCAACCGCTGGTATTGCCAAGCTGTTTTTCATCATCTTCCTGGTACTTGCTGTTCTGGCCATTCTGGCTGGCGTTGCCGGGCTACACGCTCTCTGAGCGCTGTATCCTTCGCCGGATGAGGGCATAAAAAAGGGCGGGATGAAAATCCCGCCCTTTTTGTTTTCAGCGTCCGTTTTTGTCTTTCTGGATGAAAGAGGGAAGCAAAGGGTTGTCGGTCTGAAGAGAGGCCTTTGTTGGGAGGTCTTTTACATTCCAGCCGCCGCCAAGATCAGTCAGCAGAGCAACTTCAGCATTGAATTGCTGCTGGCGAATGCTCAGTTGGCTCTCTTCATACTGAAGAGCGGTCTGCTGTGCTGTAATGACGGTCGTATAAATCTGGGTTCCGGCGAGATACTCATTCATGGAGACCCGTACGGCAGCCTGGGCACTTGCAACGGCCTGGTTCTGAAGTCCTAGCTGCTGATCAAGGTAATGCAGATTCGACATCTGATCTTCCGTGTCCTGCATGGCTGCAAGAACGGTCTGTCGATATGTTGCAACAGCATTATCGTAGTCTGCCTCGGCTTCACGGACAGCAGCAGTTCGCGCGCCGCCCTGGAAGATTGTTTCCGTGGCAGCCGCGCCCAGGCCCCAGGTACGGGTAGCGGTCTGGATCAGTTGCTGGAGTGGATTACCGCTATAACCATAAGATGCAGAGAGCGTGATTTCCGGGAAGAACGCGCCAATCGCATATCCGATTTCGGCATTATAGGCTTCCATGTTGCGCTCAGCCTGAGCGACGTCCGGTCGGCGTTCAAGGATCATGGAAGGAACGGCTACAGGAGCTGCCGGAATCTCCTTGGGAAGCAATGCTGGAGCGATCGTCACGTCTGCCGGTGCGCGACCGGTCAGCATTGCAATGGCATGCTCATATTGGGCGCGGGCAATATGAGCATTGGCGAGGCTGGCTTCGGTGGATTGCAGAAGATACCGGGCCTGCAGAACGCTTGTTGGGTCAGCAACGCCTGCCTCAAGCTGGTTTTCAAGAATTTTGAGATTGTCCCGGTATAGGCCCACGTTGCGCGTATAGAGATCGACCAAACTGTCCTGATATCGCAGGCTGAAATAGTCCTGCGCCAGTGTCAGCTGGTAGGACAACCGCATACTGGCAACCAGTGCGGCGTCGCCCTGCGTTGCAGCAACCTGCTGCTGAACCTGCCGCCGTATTTTTCCCCAGACATCAACCGTCCAGCTTGCAGATGGACCGGTTGCCCAAGTGTTGCTCGTGTAGGACTGTGATGAGGTGTAGGTGAAACCACCACTGGTGCTTGAGGCACTACTGCCCTGCGAATTCCTGTTGAAGCTAAAATTCCCGCTCAGTGTGGGGTACAGGCTCGCCTTGATGGAATCGATTGTCGCCGCGGCTTTGCGATACTGTGCTTCGTATTCCTTCAAGCTCTGATTGGATGTCGCGATGCGTTCTTCCAGATCATTGAGAAGCGGATCATTGAAGATGGTCCACCAGTCGCCTTTGGGCATCTGAACCAGATCAGGGCGCGCCTTGTTCCAGCCGGCTGGCGGCGGCACTTCTTTGAAGTGTGGAGAAATGACTGCCGAAGGACGATGGTAATTCGGTCCAACCATGCACCCACTCAGGAAAGGCACGGCTGCTGCTCCCAGCAGAAAAGTACGCAGGGAAGGCATACGAAGGACGGTCATCAGATTTCCGTTTCCCGGGGCGAGATGTGAAGCAGAATGGCAAAGTTATGCCGGGCGCGGCCGAGCATCTTTCCAAAACGATCGAGATATAGGAACACGACGGGCGTGCTGTAGAGCGTGAGAAGCTGGCTGACCATCAGTCCACCCAGAATGGCGATGCCAAGCGGGCGGCGCAGTTCGCAGCCATATCCATTTCCGAAGACGAGAGGCACGGCCCCAAAGGCTGCAGCCAGAGACGTCATGAGGATCGGGCGGAACCGCAGAACGCTTGCCTGTTGGATGGCCTCAAAAGCTGTCGCGCCCTCACGCTGCGCCACGAGCGCAAAATCGATCAGCATGATCGCGTTCTTTTTGACGATTCCAATCAGAAGAATAACACCAATCATCGCCATGAGTGAGAACTCCTGCCCGAACAACTGGAGAGCGAGAAGGGCGCCGACGCCAGCGGAAGGGAGCGTGGACAGGATCGTCAGGGGATGAATGAGGCTCTCATAAAGCATACCCAGAACAATGTAGACCGCAGCAAGAGCCGCAAGGATCAGCAGAGGTTCATCACTGACAGACTTCTGGAAGGCAGCGGCGTTGCCAGCAAACCCACCATGAATGGTTGGTGGAACATGCAGTTTGACCATAGCGGCTTCAACAGCCTGAACGGCAGGCCCGAGGGACGCTCCTGGCGCAAGGTTGAAAGACACAGTCGTTGCAACTGAAAGCCCATCATGGTTGACCGTCAGGGCCGTGTTTGTTGCGCGCTGGTATCCAAGCACTGAGAGCGGCACCATGTTGGAAACGCTAGTGGCAACAGCTGCACCGCTAGACGCGGATTTTCCACCTGCCAAAGCATTCGCTACGGAGTTGATGTAAGACTGTTCGCTCTGAGAGAGCGTGCTGGTTGTGGTGTCGGCTCGAACACGCAGGTTATTCGAAGACGTGCCGCCTGCGGCGGTTCCACCAGAGGCACTAACCCACATCTGTTTCAGCGTTTCGGGGCTTTCCCAGTATCGCGGAGCGACTTCCATTACCACATGATACTGGTTCAGATTCCCGTAAATGACGGAAGCTGAACGCTGACCAAACGCGTCATAGAGTGTATTCGCAATCAGCTGGGGCGTGATGGAATACCGGGAGGACATATCCCGATTGATCGCAATGGCAATGGCCTGACCGCCTTCCTCCACGTTGGATGAAACATCCATCAGCAGAGGAATTTTTGAAAGCGCCGCGACAATTTTAGGCGTCCACTCATAGAGCTCTTCGGCAGATGGGCCTTCCAGCGAGTACTGATAGGCTGCGTCTCCCGAGCGCGCACCAATACGGACTGCCCCAGGAGCCATAAGGCGGAGTTGCGCGCCTGGAACGTGCGAGAAGGCCCGGTTGATGCGTTGAACCGTCGCAGCCAGATCGTCCTTGCGCTCTTCCTTGGATTTCAGGGCGACAAAAAGATTGGCGGAATTGGCCGAGCGCCCGCCTGCGCCGCCCATGACCCCCGCAACATCCCTGTCTGCTGCGACGACTTTCATGGCGCGGGCCGTAATGTCTTTCAGGGACTGAAAGGACACGGACTGATCGGCGACGAGACGCCCCATGAGTTGCCCGGTATCTTCAGACGGAAAGAAGCCCTTGGGCATTTTCACAAAGAGAACACCGGCCAAAATCAGTGTTGCTGGCAAGGACATAACGATCAGGAACGGATGCCGAAGGCTCCATCCGAGTGACTGTTCATACCCTTTGGCGACCCGGTCGATCATGCATTCAAGCATGGAACCAATTCTGCCCCAGAAGCCCTGGGAGGCTGCGGGCGCAGAACTGAGGATCAGGGCGCTGAGCATCGGGGTGAGGGAGAGGGACAGCACCATGGAGATGGTCAGCGTGATAACCATGACCATCGCGAACTCATGGAATAGCCGACCCGCAATGCCGCCCATGAACATGATGGGAGCGAAAACCACAATCAGGGACATGGTGATGGATAAAACAGTAAAGGCAACCTCGCTTGCCCCGAGGATGGCGGCTTCCACCCGCTCATGACCCATTTCCATATAACGGGTAATGTTCTCAAGCACGACGATGGCATCGTCCACAACGAAGCCGGCGGAGATTGTCAGGGCCATCAGAGACATATTGTCGAGCTGATAACCCAGCAGCGACATGACCCCAAACGTTCCGATGATCGAAATCGGGACGACAATCGCTGGAATCAGAATGGCGGACAGGCTGCGCAGAAACAGCAGGACAACGACCACGACCAGCACTACGGCTATGATGAGGGTCTGTTTTGTATCGTTCAGGGAGGCGCGGATTGTCTTGGAACGGTCAATCAGGACGTTGATATGGGTGTTGCCCGGCATTGCCGACTGAAGAATGGGAAGGCGCTTGCGAATACCATCAACCGTCTTGATGACGTTGGCGCCACCCTGTGTGAACACTGTACAGATGATGGCGCGCTGACCATTGAGGAAGCCTGTCTGGCGTAGATCTTCAACGCTGTCATTGACTTCCGCGACGTCTGTCAGGCGAACAGGTTGGCTGTCACGATAGGCGACGACCAGCCCACGGTAATCAACGGCTTTGCTGGCCTGATCGTTCGTTGACAGCATGAGACGCGTGCCGTGGGAGTCAATGAAACCCTTCGGCGTGTGAGCATTGGCCGATGCAAGTGCCGCGCGAACATCTTCGAAACCAATGCCATAGCGGAACAGGCGGAGAGGATTCAGTTCTACACGAACCGCGGGGAGGGAACTGCCGCGGATTTCGACTTCGCCCACACCCTCAACCTGACTGAGCTGCTGAATCAGAACGTTGCTGGCAAACTCATAAAGCTCCTGTGGCGTCCTTGTGCTGGACGTCAGCGTCAGTGCAACAACCGGGGGGCCGTTGGAGTTGGCTTTGTCGTAAGTCGGGTTTGTGCGCAGAGTGGAGGGAAGATCCTGGCGTGCGCCCTGAAGTGCAGCTTCGACGTCTCGTGCGGCACCATTGATGTCGCGGGAGAGGTCAAACTGAAGAGTAATGCGCGTCTGATTGACCGTTGATTCAGACGTCATCTCCGTAACGCCCGAAATCGCACCCAGATGCCGCTCCAGCGGGGCTGCCACTGTACTGGCGATTTCGGACGGAGAACCGCCAGGCTGGTTCGCCATCACCATGATGACCGGGAAGTCTACGTTCGGCAGATCGGCGACGGGCAGGCTGAAATAGCCCAGGATGCCGCCGATCAGGAGCGCGACGGCCAGAAGGATCGTTCCAACTGGCCGCATGACGAAAAGGCGGATCAGCCTCACGGGTTGCTGTGCGTGCTTGGAGTTTGCGCCCGGCCTGCATGATAGCGCTGCATCAGCGTCCGCGTCTTACGGCCGATGCCGTCCATGAACAGATAGATGACCGGAGTGGTGAACAGGGTCAGCATCTGTGACAGCATCAGGCCACACACAATCGCCACGCCGAGGGGGCGGCGCAGTTCGGAGCCGACGCCATGGCTCAGCATGAGAGGCAGGGCACCAAACAAAGCGGCCAGCGTCGTCATGAGGATCGGACGAAAACGCAGGAGGGCTGCCTGGCGAATGGCTTCGAGCGGTGTGTGCCCTTCCAGTCGCTCAGCCTCGAGTGCGAAGTCGATCATCATGATGGCATTCTTTTTTACAATGCCGATCAGCAGCACGATGCCGATGATCCCCATGATGTCGAGGTCCATACCGAACAGGTACAGGCCAATCAGCGCGCCGATAGCAGCGGATGGCAGCGTGGACAGGATGGTGATGGGGTGGATGAAGCTCTCATAGAGAATACCCAGAACGATGTAGACCGCGATGACCGCAGCCATAACAAGCCAGACCTCGTTCGTCAGAGACGAGCGGAAAGCTGCGGCTGTGCCTTGAAACGCGGTTTCGAATGCCGGGGGAAGGCCAAGCTGCTTCTCAACCCGTTCAATGGCACTCGTTGCCGCACCGAGCGAATACCCTTTCGAGACGTTGAAAGAGATCGTCGTGGCTGGGAACTGGCCGTAATGACTGATGAGAAGGGGGGCAAGGCTATGACTGATCGTCGTAACCTGCTTCAGCGGGACCAACCCGGAAGTCGGCTGACGTGTCGGGCCGGAGGTGCTGCTGCCCGCTTCGGATGAAATCCCCGGCAGGTATAGCTGATTGAGAGATGTCAGGTCGTTCTGAAGATCCGGAAGCGCTTCCAAAATGACGCGGTACTGGTTGGCCTGCGTGTAGATCGTTGAGATCTGACGCTGGCCATAACTGTCATACAGAAGGTTATCGACCGTCTGCGGTGTGATGGAATAGCGGGCACCCGTTGCACGGTCGAGCGAGAGCTGGGCAACCAGACCTTCAGCCTGCAGATCGGACGTGACATCCGACAGGGAAGGCTCCTGTTTCAGCGCGTCGACAATTTTGGGAACCCAGGTCTTGAAGGTGTCGTAATCCGGGTTCTCCAGCATGAACTGGTATTGTGTGGCCGAAATCGAGGAATCCAGAGACAGATCCTGAATCGGCTGAACAAACAGCTGCGTTCCGATGACATTCTGGCCGACCTGACCCAGTCGCTGAAGAATGGTTGTCAGGTCAGAGGTGCGCTCATCCCGTGCCTTGAGATTAATCAGAAAACGGCCGACGTTCAGCGTCATGTTCTGGCCGTCAATTCCCACAAAAGAGGAAATGCTGGCCACATCCGGATCCTTGAGGATCTCTGCCCCCAAAGCGGCCTGACGCTCCTTCATGCCATTAAAGGAAATGGCCTGGGACATGACGGAAATGCCCTGCACAACGCCTGTATCCTGCGTTGGGAAGAAGCCTTTCGGGATTGTGTAGGCCAGTGCGCCCGTCAGGATAATTGTTCCGAGCGTGACCAGAAGTGTCAGGCCACGGAACCGCAGAACCACGTCCAGCCAGCGACCGTACAAGGCAATCATGCCATTGATGCCGCGTTCCGTTGCATCGGACAGGCGGCCCCAGAACCCACGGCTCTTGGAGGGGGCATGCGTATCCGTCAGCATCCGCGCGCACATCATTGGAACCAGCGTAATGGAAACAATGGCCGAGATGACAATCGTGATGGAGAGCGTCATGGCGAATTCGTGGAACAAGCGTCCCACGACATCCTTCATGAACAGCAGTGGGATGAGCACTGCGATCAGCGAAACTGTTAGCGAGATGATGGTGAAGCCGATTTCGCCAGCACCCTTCAGGGCAGCGGTGTAACGATCTTCGCCGGCTTCCACGTAGCGGGCAATGTTCTCGATCACCACGATGGCGTCATCCACCACAAAGCCTGTGGCAATGGTGAGGGACATCAGCGACAGGTTATCGAGCGAGAACCCGAGCAGGTACATTGCCGCCATGGTGCCCACCAGCGAAAGCGGGACCGACAGGCTGGGAATGATTGTGGCAGGGACATTGCGCAGGAAGACGAAGATGACGCCGACCACGAGCAGCATGGACAGACCCAGCTCGTATTCAACATCGTCAACAGAGGCACGGATGGTTGTTGTCCGGTCTGTCAGCGGTGTGATTTCGATGCCAGGGGGCAGGTCCTGCTTGAGCTGGGGCAGGATGCGCAGAACGTTGTCCACCACGCCAATCACGTTGGCGCCGGGCTGGCGCTGAACATTCAGGATCAGGGCAGGGGTCTTGTTCGACCATGCCGCCAGCTGAGTGTTCTCTGCGCCTTCGACGACCGTAGCCACATCGCGAACGCGGATCGGGCCGCTGTTCTGATAGGCAATGATTTGGTCCATCAACTGATCGACGGACTTGATCTGCCCATCAATGCGTAGAGATGTAGAGCGTTTTGGGCCGTCAAATGTGCCTGTTGGGGAGTTGACGTTCACGGTCGTAATGATCGTGCGCAAGGTATCAATCGCGATGCCGTACGATGTCAGCTTCGGGATGTTGACCTGAATGCGGTACGCCTTGCGATTGCCACCAGACAGCGTGACGAGACCCACGCCGGAGATCTGGCTGATCTTCTGCTCAAGACGCGTGTTGACGTAATCTTCCACTTCCGGAAGCGGCAGGGTTTTCGACGTGATACCCAGTGTCAGGACCGGAGTATCCGCCGGATTGACCTTCGCATAAATCGGAGGTGCTGGCAGATCCGTTGGCAGCAATGATGTGGCATTATTGATGGCAGCCTGAACTTCCTGCTCCGCCACATCCATGGACATGTCGAGGCCGAAGCGCAGGGTCACCACCGAGGCACCGCCAGAAGACTGTGACGTCATCTGGTCCAGGCCCGGCATCTGCCCAAGCTGCGTTTCAAGTGGAGCCGTGATGGACGTGCTCATCACGTCCGGTCCGGCGCCTGGGTAATAGGTCGAAACCGTAATGGTTGGGTATTCAACCTGAGGCAGCGCGGAGACTGCCAGGAAGTGGTAGCCGAGCAGTCCGCTCAGCAGGATGGCGAACATCAGGAGGCTGGTGGCAACCGGACGCTCGATGAACAGGCGGGACGGATTCACGGTCTTGCTGTTCCCTGTGAGCGGTCAGTGATTGCCGGTAACATCGGCTGCGGACGGATCATTGCCACGCTTGGCGGCATCGGTGCTCTGCTGGCCATTGCTGTGGCGATGATGGGTCTCGGCCGTCTTGGCTTCTGCAGCGGCGTTCTGGGTGTTCGGCGTGGACGTATCGGGGATTGAGATTTTCTGTCCCGGACGCAGATGGCTCACACCATCAGTCACGACGCGATCACCCGTCTTCACACCGGACAGAATGACGGCGTTGCTGTCGTCCGTCTCACCAACCTTGACCGGCACATCCTTCACCGTCATGTCCGGCTGAACGACATACAGGAACTGTCCGTCAGGGCCGGTCTGGAGTGCATTGCCTGGCACGATAAGGACGTTGTGCAGCGTATTGACGAGGAGATGTGCATTCACGAATTCATTCGGGAACAGCCGCTCGTCTTCATTGGCGAAAATGCCACGCATACGAACCGTACCGGTGGACGTGTCGATCTGACTGTCCAGTGCTTTCACGGTGCCGTCAGCAATCTTCTGAGTGTTATCGCTGTTCCAGGCCTCGACCGGAAGTTCCTGAACTTCACGCAGACGATCAGCAACAGGGCCAATCTGGTTCTGCGGAACCGTGAAGATGACCGAGATGGGCTCCATCTGGGTCAGGATTGTCAGGCCGCCGGATTGTCCTGCTGAGACATAGTTGCCTTTGTCGAGCACGCGGATACCAACGCGGCCATCAACCGGCGCAATAATGTGGCAGTACATGACGTCCAGCTCGGCGTTACGAACGTTCGCTTCGTCGAATTTCACAGTGCCTTCAAGCTGCTGAACCGTGAATTCCTGATCCCGGGCCGTCATGGCGGAAGTCGAGTTCTGACGGATCAGCTTCTGGTAGCGGGCATTATCAACGCGGGCTTTTTCAAGCTGGGCACGGTCTGCGGCGAGCGTACCCTTATATTGTGCAAGAACTGCCTCGTAAGGACGTGGATCAATCAGCTCCAGTTCATCGCCTTTTTTAACGTGCTGACCTTCCTGATAATACACATCAAGAATATGTCCGTTGACGCGCGGTGTAATCGTCACGTTTGTCACGGGAATGACTGTGCCGATCAGTTGCAGGATGACAGGCATGTCGCCTGTATGAACCGTGGCAACGGCAACAGGCTGAGTGTCGCCCGCTGCGCCATTTTTGTGCGATTTTCCTGAATGGGATCCATGCGTCCGCAGGACTGCAAAAAGGATCAGCAGAATCACCAGAACAATCGTGCCCCATAGCAGCCAACGACGGCGGGGGCGTCGGGCTGGGGAGGGGGACTGGGCGTTTATGCTCTGGTGGCGGTCGCTGGGTCCGGCCGTCTGCTCGTCCATAGTAGTCCTGTCTTTCCCGTACAGCTTTTTGGTATGGATGCACCTGAGAAACGGCATCCTTCCGTCAGTTCTTTCCTTATAGTGCAGTGAACGCAATGCTGCCATGACGGGACCTTAAATCCTGTTCAGGTTTGGCAACGAATACGCAACATGGAAGGCTAAGAGATTGCTTTTCAAGGCAATCTGTCTCTTGCTTCATTTCATGCTCGCACCATATCCTTATGGAAACCCGATGGTCCGTGGGCCGTTTAAGGCAGGAACGGATCACATCCGGATAAGGAGATACAGACATGGCTGATACGACAGGTACAAAGGCTGAGGGCCTACTTGATGAAGTCAAGGGCAAGGTCAAGGACGGCGTTGGCGGTCTGACGGGCGACACCGCCACGCAGGCTGAAGGCAAGTTCGATCAGCTGTCTGGCATGGCTCAGCAGGAATTCGCTGACCTCTATGACGAAGGCGAGACGAAGCTCGAAGCTGCGACGGCTTTTGTGCAGGATCGTCCGCTTATCTCGATCGTCATTGCAACAGTTGTTGGCATGATTGTCGGTGGTCTGCTGTTCGGTCGTAAGAGCAGCTGATTTCACACACGCATTACATCGTGTGCTAGAAGCCTCCCGGAGTAATCCGGGAGGCTTTTTTTCTATGGAATGGTTTTACGAGAATAACGGGCAGCAGACTGGGCCCGTATCCCGTGAAGAAATTCTGCGTCTGATCATGCAGCAGCGGATTCGTCCGGAGACGCTGGTCTGGACACCGACCTTTGGGGATTCCTGGCGTCCGGCATCGTCCGCCGGGCTGGTTTCACCATTGACGGGACTGATACGCCCTTCCGCCGAAATTTCAGAGCATTGGGCCTGGGCGCTTCTGGTTGGTCCGTGGATCATGGGGCGCCTGACGCTTTACATCATGGACTGGCGGCATGTTGCGGAAGCCGATCGCATGAGCACGATGTCTATCGTCAGTCTTCTGGTGCTGGGTCTTTTTTTTACTGCGTTTTTTATGGATCGGAATTCGATCCGGGAAACGGGCGCTACACCTCCAGGTTTCTGGTGGTGGCTGTTCCTGCCTGGATATTTCTGGCGTCGTCGCCAGATCACCGGACGAGGGCGATCTCTTCTTGCCGTCAGCATCGTGCTGCTCGTGTTCAACATCGGTGACACGATCAGCCGGTGGCCCGAAATACAGCAGCAGGTGAACCACACGCATCATGCCTCCAGCGCACCTCAGGGCCCGGCAGAGGGCGAGGGTGAGCAGGAAAACCTCTGAAAGGCACGTGAAAGAGTCTTTCGAGGCACACTTGACAACTTATTCTGAAAAATAAGCCATTTTTGGGCTTCCCTTTCGAGTCGCCATGATTCAAAACCGATTCGGTAGTCAGTTGATTGACCGGATTGGTCGGGGAGAAGTTCAGGAATGCCAGATTACGCCCTTGAAGCGGCCCACGGAGGGCTGGTCGTCGGGATCGACGAAGTCGGGCGTGGTCCTCTGGCTGGACCTGTCGTGGCAGCAGCTGTCGCGTTCACCTCTCCCCCCGATGAAATGCTGTCGCACCTTCTGGATGATTCCAAGAAACTGACAGCGAAACGGCGAATGGTCGCCTACGATCTACTGATGCAGGCTTCGAATATCCTGATCGGGGTCGGCGCAGCATCCGTCACGGAAATTGAACAGATCAACATTGCGCAGGCTTGCCACCTGGCCATGAGACGGGCGTTGGACCGGTTGGATCGCATGCCGGATCTTGCGCTGGTTGATGGCAAGCACGCGCCCAAGCTGCCCTGTCCCATTCAGATGGTGATTGGTGGAGATGGCATCAGCCTCTCCATCGCGGCAGCCTCTATTATCGCAAAAATTACACGAGACCGCCTGATGGCCCGTCTTGCCGTTCGGCATGATGCCTATGGATGGGAGCGCAATGCGGGATATGGCACCGCTGTTCATATGAGCGGCCTGAAAACACAGGGTGTGACGCCCCATCACAGGCGCGGATTTGCGCCTATTCGAAACATGATTGAAGCAGAGGCACACGCAGCATGACCGGCGAACTCCCAGTGGACCAGATCCTGCGTGGTGAATGCGTGGAGACGATGAAGACCCTGCCGGATGGCAGCGTGGACTGCATCTTTGCCGATCCGCCATATAATCTTCAGCTTCGTGGCGAACTGCGGCGCCCGGACGAAACTGTCGTTGATGGCGTTGATGATGCCTGGGACAAGTTCGACGATTACTCGGCGTACGACAAATTCACGCGTGAGTGGCTGTCAGAAGCACATCGTATTCTGGACAAGGACGGCACGATCTGGGTGATCGGCTCCTATCATAACGTGTTTCGTCTCGGTGCCATTCTTCAGGATCTTGGGTTCTGGATCCTGAACGATATCATCTGGCGCAAATCCAACCCGATGCCGAATTTCCGTGGGCGCCGGTTTACGAATGCTCATGAAACGATGATCTGGGCGGCCAAGAGCCCGCAGAGCCGTTATCGCTTCAATTATCAGGCCATGAAAGCGCTGAACGATGACCTTCAGATGCGATCAGACTGGTACTTGCCGTTGTGCACGGGGAACGAGCGCCTCAAAAACGAGCACGGTTTGAAGCTGCATCCGACGCAGAAGCCGGAAAGCCTTCTGCATCGTGTGCTTGTGGCGTCCACGAATGTTGAAGATGTCGTGCTTGACCCATTCTGTGGCAGTGGCACGACACCTGCGGTGGCCAAGCGACTGGGGCGTCACTACGTCGGAATTGAGCGTCACCCCGATTATGTGAAGGCTGCGCGTGAGCGCGTAGCCCGCGAGGAACGTCTGACGTCCGAGCATGTTGCCGTCACGCCCGCCAAACGCGATATTCCACGGATCCCGTTCGGGAGCTTTGTGGAAACGGGTGTCTTGCCTGCCGGAACGGCGCTTTACGATCGCCAGAAGCGTCTGAAGGCAACGGTCACACCAGATGGCACGCTGGTATCGGGTAATCAGCGGGGTTCCATTCACAAGTTGGGCGCAATGCTGACCAATGCGCCTTCTTGTAATGGGTGGACGTTCTGGTTCTTCGAGCGGGACGGAGAAATGGTGCCGATTGATATTCTGCGTCAGGAGAGCGTTGCCTTGCGCAACGTTGGCTAAGCGCTCTCGTGTTCTGAAAGCCAAGACATAAAAAAGGCCGGAAGGAGAGTTCTCCTTCCGGCCTTTTTTGTTTCTGAAGGTTTAGGACGTCAGCGCCCCGCAAATCCGAGGAAGCCGGATGCCGGGTCCGCGGTGCCACCTTTTTCATCGAAATGGGGTGAAGGAGCTGCGCGCATTGCCGTCGAGGCTTTGCCGCCAATCGTCAGGTGACCGCTGCCACCTTTCATCTGCACGCCGCTATCCTTGACGCTCGTTTCCAGGCGTCCATCCGGATTGTAGGTCCGCATGGAAAGCAGCAGGAACATGATGTCTTTGCGATTCAGGTCAATCGCCATGTCCAGCGGGGTCTGATCGAGAATGTTGTGGCCATTCATGTCAGCACCACGATTCAAGGCTTCTTTGGACGCATTCAGCGAACCGCGATTGATAGCATCAAAGAGAGCCGTCGTCGGGTTCGTGTCCACACGTGCATGGCCCGCATCGTCATCTGCCGCTTCTGCGCCTGGCAGAGCTGAAGGCGGGGCGGCGCGTTTCGCGGCCTTGCGGGCTTCTGCCTTTTTGGCAGATTCTTCCGCTTCCTGTTCAGCTTCTGCGTCATCGGCATCCTGCGCATGGGCAGAGTGCCAGGGCACGAAGATTGTCGGTGTGGCTGCCAAAGCGGCAATCAGCAGAAGGCGGGGCAGGGTGAGGGGCAGTCGCATAGGGTCAATATACTGCGATCTGAAGTCCTGTGCGAGTCTCCAGAATCGTCGTCCGCAACTTGTCACATGCTGCAATATCAACGTCCTTCCCGCCACCAGCCAAAGCCAAGGAATAGTAGGGCGAGAACGAGCGCAAGCCATGCTGGAACGAGGTCCTGCGTTCGCGTTTCCCCGGCCACGGCCGCTTGACTGACTGGCAGGCCGATCCATCCCGAACCGGATAGATCCTGCCCTGTGGTGATTTGTCGCAGATGAGGAATACCGATTCCTGCCCAGTTCTGGCTTCCGCCCGATGCCTGGGCCGTTGCGCCCATGACTGTTGCGGTTGCGCGGAGGTCCTGCCGTTCAAGAATATCCTGTGCGGCAGGACTGGCGAAGGCGACAAGGCCATCTTGCCGGATTGTCCAGATACCGCCGCCCGTTACCGGCATGCTGCCATGCCAGAGGCCTTTCCCGCCTGTCATGGCAATAGGCTGGGTGTGACCGTCGGGAAGAGTCACCATGGCTTGTGGAGTTATGGCGGTCTGACCCAGCGCATGACGGTCCACCAGAAGCTGGCCATTTTCGATGCGGGCACTTAGCCGGTTCTCTTCGAGATCCGGTTCTTTCATGAGCCAGTGCGAGAGGCGCCGCAGGAGTTCAGCTTGTGGCCCTCCGCCGCCTTCATTGCGTGACCAGAGCCAAAGCTGATCAGACAGAAGCATCGCAACGCGTCCCTGATCCACTCGGTCAAGCAGAAGGAGGGGTGAGCCATTGGGGCCGTTCATCAAATTCTGGCCGTGTGACTGGTCCACCTTTGCTGAACGGTACCAGGGACCCCAGTCATTGCTGTTGCCCAGTCCCGCAGTGACCGGATGAGCTTTGCCGAGATCTGTCAGAACGGGGCGGAAGGCTTGGGACACCAGGCCATCGGTTGGCACATGCGCAGGGAAAACCTGTGCCAGTGTCGTGTCCTGCAAGGAGCCATCCTGCACGAATTCCGGCCCCGCCGTGACAAGCAGGCCACCACCACGGCGAACATAATCCGCGATGTTTGTCAGATACTCTTCCGGCAGGATGTTGCTGTTACGAAATCCATCCAGAATGATGAGATCAAAGCTGCGGATTTTTTCCTGAAACAGTTCCCGGATCGGGAAAGGTATTAGCGCCAGATCCGAAAGCGGTGTGCCATCATCTGTGCTTGGAGAGCGGAGAATGGTGAAGTGGACCAGATCGACTGACGGGTCCGCTTTCAGCAGGCGGCGCCAAACGCGCTCACTCTGGTTTGGGACGCCAGAAACCAGCAGAACGCGCAGCCGGTCCCGAACGCCGCGAATGCGAATAACGTCATTGTTGTTCAGCGTAGAGGCCTCGCCCGGGAGGGCTGAGACGGAGAGGCCAACCAGTGTTTCACCGGGGTGCTGGACAGGAACGGTTATATCCTGCGGCTGGCCTGTTTGGATTGTTCGGGTCGTTGCGGGAGCGTCTCCCGCACGCACAGTCAGGGTTGCTGTCGCCGGGGCAGGCGTTCCCAGATCGTCCACCTGAAGGCGAATGGTCGCGTTCTGGCCGACAATGGCATACGGCGGAGTGCTCAAAATTCGCAGACGACGATCCGTTTCTTCTCCCTTCGCCGCCAGAACCAGATGAAGCGGTAGTTTCTGTCCGTTCGGGCCCTGAAAGCGAGTTGGAAGCCGTGATGGGACGTCATGATCCATGCCATCCGTGACAACGATGGCTCCGGCAAAACGACCTTGTGGCAGATCCGCGTGATCCATCGCGTCAAACAGGCGCGTTCCGTGGCCGGCGCCTCCCGGCACATCAATGCGGTGAAGTGTCAGGCCCGGCAGGTGCGTTGCATCCTGCGTGATCTGATTGGCTGTCTGATCTGCGAGAGACGCACGCTGCCCAACCTGCATGGACGGAGAATGATCCACGATCAGGAGGGCATCCTGTGGAACAGGTCGAAGAACCGGGTGCAGGGAGCGCGGTCCAGCCATCCAGCCCAGAAGCATCAGAACGGCCAATGCACGCCAGACCATCCCGCGTGCACCACGCACCAGACCGTAAAGGGCGCCAAGAATAACGACTGCGGCTACAGCGGCCAGTAGCCAGAGAGGAAGCATGGGGGCAAGGTCGAACGTCATGGTGCGTCCTCCTCGTCTTCGTCTGTGCCAACGGAGGGGCTTTGCGTGTCAGGATTGTCCTGCCCCAGACGATGGAGCATTTCCGGGTAATGGGCCTGATCGCTCTTGTAGTTTCCGGTCAGGGCGTAGAGCACCATGTTGACGCCAAAGCGATAGGCTTGTGTGCGTTGATCATCACCGCCGGGAAGAACGGCGTAAGGGTGATTGCCGGACGCATCGACCGCCCATGCGTGGGCCCAGTCTCCGTTGCCGATGATGACGGGGCTGACATCATCGTTTGCTTCATCTCCGTTGCGAGCCACATAAACGGGCTGGCTATTGACGCGCCCCGGGAAGCCGCTGTGGAGGAGATAGAACGTGTGTCCCAGAACGTGTTTGTCCGTTAGTTTGGCAAGAGGAGGAATAGTTAGTCCGTCTGTGACGCGCTTCAGAGCCGCTCTCACGGCACCTCCTGATCCTGCATCCATATCCGTGCCGGCGCCCTGCTGATCAATCAGCAGAATGCCGCCATGATCCATGAAGGCGTTGAGGGCTTTGGTGCGAGCGGCATCCGGTTGTGCGTCTGCTGTAATGGGCCAGTAGATGAGCGGATAAAACGCCAGATCATCTTTCCCGGGAACAACACCGTCAGGGTGCCCCAGCAGAGCGGAGCTTCGGGCACTTGTAGAGTCAGACAGCCCCTGAAGTCCTTCGCGGGAGGCTGTATCCACATCGTCATTGCCAGTGATGACGTAGGCCAGCCGGGTTTCCAATGCGGCCTGCGGCACCGTTGTCGGGAGTACTGAGGGGACTGGTTGCTGAGCTTGGGCCTGTTGGAACGAAAGTACCACAAGTGCACCACACAGAGGGCCAAGCAGGCCACGCCGTCGCAGGGACAATGCAAAATCCACAAGCAGGACCAGCAGCCCGGTGGCCAGAAGCCATGGGCCAAGCGGCCGGTCTGGTGACGCGCCTTCGGGCGTAAGCTGCGTTCCCATAAGCGCCTCTTCCCGAAGAGGGGGCGCGTGGTCGGACAGGTTCAGTGGGCGTGTTCCGCGGGCGGGACCATAGAGCCCTGCTGGGTGTGTGACGCTAACTTCGGTGGTGGCAAGAGCATTAGCTTTGACGGATCTGGCTGCTGCGGGCGGCATCGTGAGGCCGCCGGTGCTGTCCAGCGTGCGCCAAGGGGCAAGATCGGTGGGGCTCGTGCCAGTCACACCCGCGGAGCGCTCGATCAGACGCTCAAGCATCTGTGGGAACAGGCCGGAAATGGGAAGATTGGACCAGTCTGGAGAGGCTGTGATGTGGAACAGGACAATTTCTCCATTGCCTTCCGACCGTGCCGTGACCAGCGGCGTCCCGTCTGCCAAGGCGGCCCAGACGTGATCCTGCAAACCCGTTTCCGGCTTCGCAAGAACCTGGCGTGAGACTGTCACGTCTGGCGGAATGGCGAGGTCAGCAAAAGGCGACGTGGCGGGGAAAGTTTCCAGAGCCTGAGGCTTGCCCCAGGACATCGGCCCCCCAAGCTGGCGCATACCGCTCATCAGGGGAACGGGCAGCAGGGCATCCGGTACGTCGTCGGGCGCGTTATCCTGTTGCGAAGACTGAGTGGCTGCAAGGCCCGGCCCAGCAAAGCGGATAAGCATCCCACCATGGCGGACCCACTCCAGAACGCGGTTGCGGGTCTGGTCGCCAGACAGGGATCCATCGGTGGCCACCAAGACGGAAAGTGACGAACCGAGCAGAGCGCTCGCGTCACCGGTTCGGCGCTCCGAGAGTGTATCGAGCGCATGGTTAAGGAAGAATGCTGAACCAATGAGCGGTGTGTTGTCGCCGGGCGTCTGAAGGAGACCAACGGGGCGACGATGCCCGGCGTCTCCTCTCAGCACAGTTGTCGCTGGGCCTGCCAGGCCTTCTACAGCGAAATGATCCAGCTGATTGCGAAGCAGCGCAGGTAGCGGAAGTATTTTGTCTTCGCCAACCTGAACCGGATACGCCGCCAAGGTCCCGCCATTCCCTGCAACGGCACGAACCGTGACTGTTCGGCTGGGGCAGGAAAACCCTTCGACCTTTGCATGAAGAGTGCCGTTTGCTTCCTGATTGGCACTCAGGCGTAGAACATCGCAGGGGTTCCAGCGCATATCCTGCACGGCTTCTGCTTTGCTCAAGGCGTTTGGCAGAGCTTCGTCATGAGGGGCGGCGACCCCGTCAGACAGCAGAGTAATATGTTGGTTCGACAGATCCATATGGCCAAGCTCGTCAGCCAGCCCTGCGCGATCAACCGGCCAGGGCTGAGGGCGCATGTGCTCAAGACGTTCCGAAAGAGCGTGGCTGTCTCTCGTGACGAAAGGCTCCGGCATCGCGCCATCGGGGGAGCGGGCTGCACGAACAAGTATTACCGGGTTTCCGCTGCGGAGAGCTGACTGTCCAAGGGAAAGAGCCGCTGCAACGCGTTCATTCCAGTGCGGGATTGCGGCCCATCCGTCATCCAGAACAATGAGGACAGGACTGTTAGTCTTCCCAGAGCTGTGTGGAATGAGGACGGGACGGGAAAGGCCGAAAATAACCAGTGCAACTGCGGCAATCCGCAGAATCAGGAGCCACAGAGGCGAACGGGCTGCATCCTCCTGCTGCGCCGTCAGGCGGCGAAGCAGCAGCAGCGATGGAAAGGAATTCTCCTGCGGGGCCGGAGGTGTCGCGCGGACAAGCCACCACAGCGCTGGAAGTGCCAGCAGACCAAGTAGAAGAAGAGGCGAGAGAAAAATCATCGTCCGCTTCCCATGGCGAGGTGGAGTGCCAGCAACGCAGGGAGCGGGTCCTGCGATGTTTCATGCACAATGCAGTCGGCGTGCAGGTTTGCTGCACTTGCTTTCAACGCATCCAGATGCGCTGAGACCGCGTGTTCATAAGCTGAATTGAGACTTTCCACAGCGGGAAGGGTCAGAACACCGCCCTCCAGACCGGAAAAGCGGATTCGTCCTGTCTGGTTCAGGGAACGCTCGCCGGGATCCAGAATGCAGAGCAGATGGACGCGGACAGGCCGACTGGCACAATGCTTGAGAACGGCTTCGATCCGGTCTTCTTCCCAAAGAAAGTCACTGATGAGGACCAGGTCTGTCTGAGGTGACAGCGCATTTAGTGGAGGAAGTTCTGGTTCATCCGTCGAAGAGTCAAGGAGAGCTTCGCCAAGCCGGCTGAGCACCTGAGCTCCACCAAAAACGCGTCCGGCTTCTGGCCCTGTCAGAAGGCCAGCCCGTTCACCACCGCGGAGAGCCGCCCCGGCCAGTGCCAGTGTACAGAGCTGAGCACGTTCCCGTTTGGTGGGGAGCTGGTTGGAAGACCGCCAGTCCATGGATGCAGAAGGATCACACCACACGAGCAGAGACTGGGCGTTTTCCCGCTCCCGTTCCCGCACCCAGAAGGTGTTTTCGATGGGAGAGCGTGCGGACTGCCGCCAGTCAATGGCCGTTGCTGGTTCCCCAGAATGATAGGGGCGGAACTGCCAGAAGTCTTCCCCGCCTCCGGAGCGTCGGCGGCCATGTGTGCCGGCCTGAAGGCTGGCTGCAATCTTTTCGGCCTGAAGCAGCAGAGCCGGCAGGGCGAGCCGCTCGGCTGGTGCCGTGAGAGAGGCGGGAGAGTGCCTGTTCTGGGAGGAGAACAGGCCCCGGAGCGTTTCAATCGGACTTTTCACAGGGGTCAGAGAATCGTTTGAGCCTGCGCGCGGATCAGGGCTTCGACTGTTACGCCGGAGGCCCGCGCACCGAAGCCAAGACCGATACGGTGTGAGAGGACGGGTTCGGCCAACGCGATGACATCGTCCAGGCTGGGGGCAAGACGGCCGTTCAGCAGGGCGCGGGCACGGGTCGCAATCATCAGGGCCTGCGCGGCGCGAGGACCTGGGCCGAAAGAAACGGCGTCCCGGACTTCGGAAGAAGCAGACGGGTCTTCTGGACGAAGGGCGCGCGTCAGGCTCAGGATTGCGTCAACGATTTTATCACCAATAGGCAGCCGACGAACGAGGGCCTGCGCTGCCAGAAGGGATTCGGCGTTTAGAAGCGTCGGAGCCTGTGCCGTTGTAGCCCCCGTTGTTTGCAGGAGCATCTGGCGCTCTGCGTCCCGGTTGGGGAAATCCAGCGGAATGCGAAGCATGAACCGATCGAGCTGGGCTTCTGGCAGCGGGTAGGTGCCCTCCTGCTCGATCGGGTTCTGTGTTGCGAGAACGTGGAAGGGGCTTGGAAGGACGTAATCCTTGCCACCCTGCGTCACGCGGTGCTCTGCCATGGCCTGCAACAGGGCGGACTGCGTGCGGGGGCTTGCGCGGTTGATTTCATCCGCCAGTACAAGCTGTCCGAAGATCGGGCCAGGAAGGAATCGGAAGGCCCGCTGTCCGTTGACGTCCTGATCCAGGATTTCAGCACCCGTGATGTCTGACGGCATCAGATCAGGCGTAAACTGGATACGCGTGGCATCCAGTCCCAGCACGCGCGAGGCCGTGTTGACGAGAAGGGTTTTGCCGAGGCCCGGCGCGCCCATCAGAAGTGCGTGACCGCCAGACAGGATCGTGACGAGAACCTGCTCGATCACCCGGTCTTGTCCCAGCACGATACTGCCGATAGCTGTGTGGACATCGCGGAGAACAGGGGCCAGACGATCGGCCTCGGCCACATCTGCTTCGCCCCGGAGGGTTCCGGCGGAGGCGCCGGTAGAATAATGCTGCTCGCTCATATCACCAGTCTGACAGGTGTGGGGGTTTCATCAAGGCTCGATTGCACCCAACTTGGTGTGAGAAGAGAAGTTTTCATTTTAACCGGAGGGAAAATTGAGCGCTCATGATTGTCGGGATGCTTCCCCATCTGACGTTTTCCCCGCGACGGGACCTGCTGAAGCTGCCGCAGCACCCTCTGCCGGTGTCCGGAAAATTCCATTTCTGATTCGCCGGGATGGCACCTGGCTGTATCGGGGGTCTCCCGTGACGCGCAAGGCGATGCTTTGCATGTTTTCGTCCATGCTGACACGCGATAGCGAAGGCACGTACTGGCTGAAAACGCCCATGGAAAGCGGGGTTATTCAGGTCGAGGACGTTCCCTATATCGCCGTTGAAATGGACTTTCGGGGAAGCTGTGGGCGCCACCAGACGCTCTGTTTCCGCACCAATATGGACGAACTCGTTTGCGTGGGGCCGGAACACCCTATCGCGTGTGACTGGGACCGTCCGCTCGATGAGTGTGGAGCCATTCCTTACGTTCATTTGAGAAACGGGGAAGGTGATTTCCCGATTCAGGCGCGAATCAGCCGATCCGTCCATTTTGAGCTCGCGGCTCTTGCCGTGCAGGGCCATGTTGAGGGCAAGCCGTGTCTGGGCGTCTGGAGTCAGGACTGTTTCTTCCCGTTATCCCGCCAACCATGATGGAGACATCCGGACTTCTGGCCCGTCTGGATGACCGGAGCGGTCTGGATGTGTTGTGGAGGCTCCTGCCAGAGGCACGCCTGGTTGGCGGGTCCGTCAGAGATCTGCTGCGCGGCGTCTCCGTACACGATCTGGATATGGCAACGCCGGAGCCTCCCGAAATCGTACAGGACATTCTAAAGGCTGACGGAGTCCGGGTTATTCCGACTGGATTATCTCATGGCACTGTGACGGCTGTGATTCGGGGGGTGCCGTACGAAATTACAACCCTACGGCGTGACGAGCAGACAGACGGTCGGCATGCTGTTGTTGTCTGGACGGAAAGCTGGGAAGAAGACGCCGCACGCCGAGATTTTACCATCAACGCGATGTCTCTGGATCGGCATGATCGGCTGCATGACTATTTCCAAGGCAGCCAGGATCTTGAAGCCCATCACGTTCGATTTGTTGGAAATGCCGGGCGCCGCATTGAGGAAGATGCTCTGCGGGCCCTCAGATTTTTTCGCTTCGATGCCCGCTATGGCAGGGGAACACCCGATCATGAGGCCTGCACGGCGATTGCGGAACGGCTTGATCTGATTGATGGCTTGTCTGCCGAACGGATTGCCTCAGAGCTGCTGCGGATTCTGACGGGGCCAAGATTGCAGGAGACGTTGCAGGGTATGCAGGATGTCGGCCTTTTGGCTCGGATTGTCCCTGCATCCAATTTGGTTCTGTTAAAGCGGCTTTTGGCCTGTGAAGCGCCAGAAGATCCAGTGTTGCGGCTATCGGCTCTCGGTCATGGGCAAGGTGAATTTTTGGCAGAGCGTCTAAGGCTCTCCAATGCGGATCGTGATCGGCTGCGTTTGTTTGATTCTGGTCAGCCAAATCTGGCACCCGCAATGTCTGCTGACGATGTCCGGCGAGCACGTGTAGAACAAAACCTTCCCGTTTTGCTGGAAAGAAGCTGGTTGTTGCAGGCTGCGCTGATTGGTGCCCCGAGTATTGAATGGAACAGGCTGCGAGATCGTCTGACGCAGGAACCACAACCTGTGTTCCCGCTTGGAGGCAAAGAGGCCAGAGACGTCGGGATTATGCCAGGCCCAGGCATGGGGCAGTGGTTGGCTAAGGGGCGTTTATGGTGGATGAACCAGGGGTGCCTTCCGGGCCGAGACGCATGCATGGCGTATCTTCTGGATGAGATGGGCGACGCGTCAGAGTAGGCACATGGTGTCGTCGCGGTTTCGTGCTTTTGCAGAGGCCTGCTAAACCCCCTCGAATGAGCAGAAAGACAGCCCTTGATACAGACAGCCAGATTCTGATTCGACGGATCTGGCGTGATGAAATGCGTCATCACGTGCGCCAGATTGTGAGCGTGGTTGTGCTGACGGTTCTGATGGCAGGGCTGACGGCGCTCTATCCAGTGGTGATCAAACGCGCTGTAGACATGTTTGCGGCTCAGGACCCGCGCATTCTCTACCAGGTGCCGGCACTCGTTGTGATTGTGACGACCCTCAAGGCTGCCTCCCAGTACGGGCAGACAATTGCCGTTCAGGGGCTGGTACTGACTGTTATCCGTGGGCTTCAGTCGCGGATGTTCGCACATGCCCTGCAAACAGACATTTCGCGCATTGAGCGCGAAGCACCTGCTCAGTGGGCCGCACGTTTCACGACAGACGCTGTTTCGATCCGTGAAGCCATGGTCCGGGTCGTGAATGCGCTGGGCGACGCTGTTACTGTGGTCGGGCTTGTAGCAGCCATGATCTGGGCTGACTGGGAACTTAGCCTGATTGCTCTAGTGCTTTATCCGGTTGCTGCTGTGCCGATCCAGAAGCTTGGTAAAAAGGTTCGTCGGGCGTCGGGGGGGATGCAGGAGCAGATTGGCGAGACTTCTGCGCTTCTCAACGAAAGCTTCGCCTTGGCACGTCAGGTGCGCATCTACCGGATGGAAAGCCGGGAGAGTAAGCGCGTCGATCATTCCCTGGATCTGTTGCACATAGCGTTTCTGCGGATTGCGAAGGGGCGTGCGCGTGTTGATCCCGTGTTGGAAGTTCTCGGCGGAACTGCTGTCGCTGTCGTACTTGGCTTCGCTGGATGGCGTGCTGCAATGGGGGGAGCCACCCTTGGCGATTTCACGGCTTTCATTACGGCTCTGTTGACGGCGGCGCGCCCAATTCGGGCTCTGGGCTCTCTCAATACGGCGATGCAGGAAGGATTGGCCGGGCTGTCTCGTGTCTTTGCTGTCATTGATGAGCCGCCAGCGGTCGTCGAGCGTATGGACGCTCAGGCTGTCCCGTCTGGAACCGGGCATCTGGTTTTTGAGCAGGCATCCTACGAATACGAGGATGGGCGTGTCGGACTGGCCGGTCTGACCTTAGATGTTCAACCGGGGCAGACAGTGGCGCTGGTGGGCCCTAGTGGTGCGGGAAAATCAACTGCACTTTCCCTCATTCCTCGTCTGCATGACGTGACGGCAGGACGTATTCTGTTGGAGGGTGTAGATATTCGGGATGTGCGCGTATCGTCCCTGCGTGATGCGATCGCGTATGTTAGTCAGGACACGACACTTTTCGATATGTCTCTCATGGAAAATATCTGGATTGGCCGCCCGGATGCGAGCAGGGAAGAGGTCGAAAACGCCTGTCGGATGGCGGCCGTTGATTTTCTCGGTAATCTTCCACATGGATTGGAAACGCGTGTTGGACCGGGGGGACGGCGCCTTTCAGGGGGACAGCGACAGCGTGTTGCTCTCGCGCGGGCTCTTCTGCGTAACCCGCGCGTACTGTTGCTGGACGAAGCAACAAGTGCGCTGGATTCCGAAAGTGAATCTCGTGTGCAGGAAGCTCTCGGTACGCTTCGCACAGGTCGCACCACTGTTATTGTGGCGCACCGACTTTCAACCGTGCAGGCTGCCGACGTCATCGTTGTGATGGATGGAGGCAAAGCGGTTGAATCTGGGTCTCATGCTGAGCTGCTCAAGAAGAACGGCCTCTACGCCCGATTGGTCCGAAGCCAGTCTCTTGAAGCGGCCTGATAGAGGTTTTTGAGTTCAGGCAGGAGCTTTTCATAAAGCTCTCGCTTGAACCCCAGATTGCGCTGAAGAAGATCCTCAGGGGCAATCCATTCCCATGTATCGAACTCGGGCGGGAGATGAAGATCCAGACGGATATCCCCGTCCTCCCCATCAAATCCGAGAACGAACCATTTCTGTGTCTGGCCTCTAAATTTTCCGCCTAGCGCACGACCAATCAGGGGAGCAGGAAGATCGTAGGACAGCCAGTCTGACCGTTCCGCGAGCAGTGTCGCCTTCGTACAGCCAGTTTCTTCTTCAAGTTCACGGAAGGCCGCAGTTCGCGGGTCTTCTCCGTCATCAATACCGCCCTGGGGGCATTGCCAGATGTCTCCAGGAAGATCGGCGCGACGGGCGACGAAGAGCTCTCCATGACGATTGAACAACGCCACGCCAACATTTGGGCGGTAGGGCAGGTCTGAAAAATCGGTCATAGGGGTGCCGCCTGGATGTTTGTTGACTGGATGGATGCCTGATGATCCGTCGTGCCGTTGTCGGCAAGTGCGGAGGGCGGGACCAGAATGAAACGCTCTGCCGCCGGGCTTTTCAACCATGCTTCAAGGCGGTCGATTGCAACGGGTGTCAGCGGCCCCATCATCAACAGAACATGGGTGGGCTTGGCCCCCTCCGGGACTAGGGCGGAAAATTCTGCGTCAAGCGTTTTGGCATCTGTGTCACCATTGATCCACGTGGACGCTGTCATACCCCGGATACGACGGTCTTCCTGCGAAGATCTGCTGATATACAGAAAGCCACGACTGGAAATCGTATCTGCCAGAGATTGAAATGCAGGCGTAGTTGCGTAGCCATCTGCCGGTTGGCTGTCTCCGGCTTCGGAGGCATCGGTTAGACCTGTGGCCCCTTTAGCCTGCGAGAGGCACCAGTCCAGTTCCTGTCGGTCTTCCGCTTCCGAATTGCCATAGCCTAACGCATGAGGGCCTTCGTCAACCTGCTCCGGATGAGCGCTTTGCATGGGGAGTGTGACGTAAGTTTCGCGATGGGCCGCGTGTGCTCGGGACAGGACATCCGTCAGATTGCCAAGATAGGGTGACACACCGACCGCAACAGGCTCAGGGATGCGGGAAAGGACATCATATGTCATGGCGTCTGAATACCCGAAACCTTCGAGCACGATGGCCACAACGCTTTTGCCTGAAGCTGTAATTGTTGTCAGATCAGTATGGGCTGTCTGCGCAATCGGGGGCGGCATTTCCGGCGTTTTTATAGCTGACGCAGGTTGCACTGGTGAGACCGATGAATTTGCGTTGAGAGCGCCTTTGGAATTCTGATTTAGCGGCGTCGCCGGGGGGGATGTCCTCTCACCGGAAGCAGTGTTTTCTGGCGGGTGTGACGGTATCGCCAAAGCAGTTTCGGTTTTTTGTGGTGGCACGTCAGCAGGTGTTTGATGCCGAAGCATCAAGGCTGCTGACGTGCCACCAACCAGGACGACACCCCAGAACACGATCAGAAGACGCCCGATAACGGGAAGGCGGCTCCAGAGCCCAGAGCGGGATGAAGCGGGACGGTTCTGCACGGTCTGGGCTGTCCTGTGTCGTTCTACGGGTTAGTGCGTCGGCGCCGGTGCAGGAGCGGCCTTTTTGTCTGCTGGAGGCGCTTTGACTTCCGTAGCCTGCTCTACAGCCGGTGCAGGATTGGAAATTCCAGCCATGGCGTTGACGACCTTGATGGCCTGCTGCAGCTGGAAGTCCGTCGCAGGTTTGGTCAGATCAAATTTCGGCCAGTCTGCCGGCGGAGCTTTCGGAATAGACTTTGAGATCGGGGGTAGATCGGTCCGAGGCGTTTCTGCTGTTCGGTTTCCACCGACATTGGTCAGAATGTGGGACAGGTCTGCTTCCCGATAACCATAGGCGTCATCGTCCTTGGTTTCCGCAACGGGGATGTCAGGCGTGATGCCCAGTCCCTGGATGGAACGGCCAGATGGCGTGTAATAACGCGCCGTTGTCAGGCGAACGGCACCCTGATCTCCAATAGGAATCAGCGTTTGGACAGACCCCTTGCCGAACGTCTTTTCACCCAGAATGACAGCCCGACGATGGTCTTTCAGCGCTCCGGCCACGATTTCACTGGCAGACGCAGAGCCGCCATTGGTCAGAACCACAATCGGGAGGCCATTTGTGATGTCCGTGCCGCGCGCATCCCAGCGCTGGTTATTTTCAGCATGCCGCCCACGGATGGAGACGATTTCTCCTTCCTTGATGAAGTCATCAGAGACGGCAATAGCCTGATCGAGCTTGCCGCCCGGATTGGACCGCAGATCAAGGATGATACCTGTCAGCTTGTGGGCTGGACTCTTGGCAGCTTCAGCCTTCAGCTTGTCAAAGGCGGCATGCATTGCGCCTTCGAGATCATCGTCGAACTCTGTCAGGCGAATATACGCAGTGCTGCCGTACAGAGCGGACCGTACGATCTGGACGTGAACGATTTCGCGCTTCATGTCGAACGTGAGTGTCTTGCCCGTTTTCGGGCGAACCACGGTCAGGCTGATAGATGTTCCCGGATCGCCGCGCATCTTGCGAACAGCTTGATCAAGCGTCAGGCCATCAATGCTCTTGTGATCCACCATGGTGATGAAATCACCAGTCTGGATACCAGCCCGTGCGGCAGGCGTGCCATCAATTGGAGACACAACGCGCACATGGCCGGATTCAGCCTGAACCTGAAGGCCCAGACCGCCGAACTTGCCGGAAATCTCGGTCTGCATGTCCTTGAACTGGGCGGCGGTCATATAAGACGAATGGGGATCGAGTTCACCAACCATGCCGTCCAGGGCATTGTTGATGAGGTCTTTGTCCGTCACGGGATGGACGTATTCGGCTTTCACGACATCCATGACCGTGCCGAGCAGGGTTAGGAGGCGAACGGTTTCAGCGCTGTTGTCGTGAGAGACGTCGCGAGCGATGGCGGCGGTGGGGAAACTGCCAGCGGACCCGACGAGACGCAGTGCGCCCGGTCCGACAGCCAGTCCGGCCAGAAAGGCGGTGCCCAGCAACAGGCCAGTACGGAACTTCATGTGATCTCCATCCTCGGGAACGGGCGTGCTTCCGGCGTCTCTTGCAGTGTGTGAACTAGCGCGAAACGGGTTGCCGAAATGTTAAGACGTGATCTTACAGTGTCCTGCCCTGTCAGAAAACAGGGTCACAGAAACGGAGCAGGGCTGACGATCTGGGCGCCGTGGCGCAGCTGGACAAAGAGTAACCCCTCAGCAGACGGCATTTGCCCGAGTGCGGCAGCTTTCCTGACACTTTGCCCGCTGGAAACACCCAATGACCCCAGGCCGGAAAGAACAAAACGGTAATTCTGTCCGCAATCCAGAATCAACATCTGTCCAAAAGAGCGGAACGGACCGGAAAAGACGATTCGGCCACTGCACGGAGCTTGAACGGATGCAGAAGGTACAGCGGCATAGGTGATGCCTGTTGACGGACCGGCTTCCGTATCCTGTCCCCAGCGAACCGCAATACGCCCGGTGACAGGTGCGTGGCCGCTCCCGGAAGAAACACCGTTTCCGGCGGAAAGAGCCTTGACCTGAGCACGGGCTTTGCGGGCCTGTTCCATCTGATGGCTCTTTGCGAGCGCACGGGCCTCGGCTTCCAGTGTTGCTTTGGCCTGAGCTTCCTGTCGGGCGATTGCGTCAATTTCTGCAGAAAGGTCCGCAGACGCCTTCATCGCTTCGGCAACTGCGGATTTCGCACGGCGTGCGGCCTGGTCCGAAACATTTTCCTGTTTGGCCGCAATGCGGGTTCTGGCGGCTGCGATATCGCGTTGATGAGTTTGTGACTGAAGGAGGCCATCGAGCTCTTTCTGGCGGGCCTCCAGAGTGGCACCGATCTCCTGAAGCTCATCTTCCTTCGTTTGCAGGTTTGCAGCCCGCTGCTGGGTCAGGCGGGAGAAACCTCCTAAAATGGAAAGTGCGGTAATGCTCTCAGTTGCAGTCGTCGGGGAGGCTAGCAGAGCAGCATCGGGCGCTATCGAGAGTCTCGCTGCAACGGGCAGGAGCGGTTGGAGCGCTTGGTTTTCGTGGGCGATATCCTGCCGCACGTTTGCTTGCCGACTGGTGAGATCTGCGATTTCGACATTCAAAGCCGCGATACGGGAACGTGTCGTCTGTACAACGGTCTGGGCCGTGTGGGTCTGAGCGGCCAGTGCATCTTTTCGCGCGCTGTCCTGCAGGACCTTTTGCTGTGCGGCAACGGCAGCAGCCTGTCTGGCACGGAGTGTGGCGGCTTCCTGAGCCTGCTGTGTCTCAAGCGCTTTCCGAGCCGCTTGAGCACGGGCGAGCGCTTGTTGTCCCGCACTTAGGGCATGCGTCGGGTGGGCGTGGGTAGTGGTATGATGCCCATGAGGCGTGGACGCAGTCGCGGCCACCAGCAATGGCGAGAACGCCAAAACCAGTGGCAGAACGACGGCTGAGTCAGGCGTTTTCAAGTAGGGAGACGCCCGTCATCGCTGGGGGCTGAGCAAGACCCAGAAGTGCCAGAAGCGTCGGGGCCAGGTCTGCCAGGCGTCCGTCGTGAAGCGTTTTGCCGTCAGCATGGGCCAGAATGACCGGAACGACGTTGAGGGTGTGGGCCGTATGAACGCCGCCCGTCTCAGGGTCGCGCATGGTTTCGCAGTTTCCGTGATCGGCGGTGACGATCAGTGTGCCACCTGCGCGGACAAGTGCGTCATTGATGCGGCCCAGCCCTTGATCAACGGTTTCGCAGGCCTTGATGGCAGCGGGCAGGGAGCCTGTGTGGCCAACCATATCCGGGTTTGCGAAGTTCAGAATGATCATGTCGAAGCGGCCGGAATCAATGGCTTCTACGGCACGATCTGTCAGCTCAGGAGCGGACATTTCTGGTTGCAGGTCGTAGGTAGCGACCTTGGGAGATGGCACGAGAATGCGTTCTTCGCCCGGAAGCTGAACTTCACGACCACCATTCAGGAAGTATGTGACGTGAGGGAATTTCTCAGTTTCTGCCATACGAAGCTGAGTCTTGTTAGCCTTGGCCACGACCTCACCCAGAAGATCTTCCAAAGGAATTTTTGGGAACAGGACTGTCATGTAAGGCGACAGGTGATCCGAGTAGCGCGTCATGCCGGTAATGGCGGCAAACTTGATGCGGCCTCCGCTGGCGTATCCATCAAAGTCCGGAGCCACGAGAACGTCCAGCAACTGACGGATACGATCGGCACGGAAATTACAGGAGAGAATGCCGTCGCCGTCTTTCATGCCACCATACTGTCCGAGTACGGTTGGAAGGACGAACTCGTCTCCCTTGTCCTCCGCGTAACTGGCTTCGAGTACAGAGAGGGCGTCATCTGCATGAGGGCCTTGGCCATCACGGATCGCATCCACGGCCAGCTTGACGCGCTCCCAACGGCGATCGCGGTCCATGGCGTAGTAGCGACCACTGATCGTGGCAATCTGTACGGTCTCCGGCAGGTCTCGAAGGAGCGCTGAGATGAATTCTTCACCGGAGCGGGGGGGAGTATCACGGCCGTCGCTGAAAATGTGTAGAGCGACAGGCACTCCCGCTGCGCTGACGATTTTCGCGAGAGCCAGAATATGGTCCTGGTGTGCATGAACGCCGCCGGGAGAAACGAGACCCATCAGATGGCAGGTTCCGCCTGACACCTTCAGCGCATGAATATATTCTTTGAGGGCTGTATTTTCGGCGAGTGAGCCATCACGGGCACTGCGGGAAATGCGAGGCAGTTCCTGCATCACGACCCGGCCTGCACCAATATTCAGGTGGCCGACCTCGGAATTTCCCATCTGACCTTCAGGAAGTCCGACGTCTTCTCCGCATGTTTTAAGAAAAGCATGCGGGTTATTCGCCCAAAGTCCGTCAAACGTTGGAGTGTTTGCCAGTCTTACCGCGTTATCGGAGTTTTCTTCACGCCAGCCGAACCCGTCCAGAATGACAAGCATGACGGGGCGGCGTGCAGAAGAAGCGGTATGGGACATGATTGGACTTCCTGTCTCGCATTAAGGAGGAAAAGACTGTCGGGCATTATGCCACCTCTCCTCCAAAATGCGAACGCCCGCCATATGGCGGGCGTTGCAGGTGACATGACAGTCGCGTGAGCGTCAGATCTTGTCGATGCCGCCCTTGACGGCGTCCTTGACGTCACCCTTGGCGGTCTGGGCCTGTCCCTTTAGATTTTGGACAACGCCTTCACCTTCAAGCTTTTCATCGTCGGTGACACGACCAACTTCTTCCTTGATCTTGCCGACGACCTTGTTGGTGGCGCCTTTGATCTTGTCTTCAATGGAGCTCATGACATTACCTCCTGAAACAGGGTTGCCGAACATAAACGGCTGGTGAGGCAGGAAGTTTCATGTCTTGCACTCAGATATGCGTGACAAAGCGGCGTGGGGCTTCCATATATCCAAGACTGAAAACCTCAGATTTTCTGGAGATTGACCATGACCCAAAGCTGCGGTCCCGTTTCGGGAACCAATGGCGGGGGGTGTGGCGTCGGCCTCACGCCGGAACAGCGCCGTATCCTGCTCGAGCATGGCACCGAATATCCCGGTTCCAGCCCGCTGAATGATGAAAAGCGGGCAGGAATTTATGCCTGCGCAGGATGTGGGCGTGAACTTTTTTCATCCGCCACGAAATACGAGAGCGGAAGTGGCTGGCCGTCTTTTTTCGCGCCTTTGGAAAACGGTGTCGGGACGACGCAGGACGTCAGCCACGGAATGGTTCGGACGGAAGTGCACTGTGCGGGTTGTCATGGGCATCTGGGGCATGTTTTTCCTGATGGGCCACCGCCCACAGGGTTACGGTATTGCATGAACGGTCTGGCACTCGATTTTCGCCCGGCCGAAGGAGAAAAAGCATGAGTCAGGCGCTGCCGCCTATCGTTCTCGACCACCCGCTGGTGCGCCACAAGCTGACCCGTCTGCGTGATAAGAATACATCTACAGCAGGCTTTCGTCGGCTGACCCGTGAGCTCAGTCTGCTTCTGGCCTATGAAGCGACGCGCGGGCTTTCTCTGGCGTCTCGCCATATTGAAGCCCCGAGCGGGCCAATGGAAGGTGAGGAACTGGACGGCAAGAAGCTCTGCTTCGTCTCCATTCTGCGCGCAGGAAACGGCCTTCTGGACGGAATGCTGGATCTGGTTCCGTCTGCGCGTGTGGGACATATTGGTCTGCGCCGCGACCATGAAACGCTGGAAGTCAGCGAATATTATTTCAATATGCCAAGCGACGTTCCGGGGCGGACATGTATTGTTCTGGACCCGATGCTCGCCACCGGGCATTCCGCTGCGGCGGCTGTAGCGCGCGTCAAGGAAGCGGGTGCGATTTCACCTGTTTTCGCCTGCCTGCTCGCGGCACCGGAAGGCATTGATTACATGACGAAGCTGCACCCTGATGTGCAGATCGTAACGTGTTGCGTGGATCAGAAGCTTGATGAACACGGATACATCGTCCCCGGTCTGGGTGATGCGGGCGATCGTCTTTTCGGGACGCGCTAAAAAGGGTTCAAATGTTCAGCACACGCGCTTGTGTGCTGAACATCCCGCCGTTTTGTGGCCGGTTATGCATCCCCCCGTTCAGGAGATGACGTACCATGACCGCTTACGCTATTTTCATTCGTGACAAATTGACTGACCCAGCCGAGTTTGAGGCCTATTCAAATGGTGTCGGCGAAACCTTCAAAGGACATCCCGCCAAAATTCTTGCTGCCTATGGAAAGCAGGAAAAGCTTGAAGGTATCGAGCCAGATGGCGTCGTTGTCATTGAATTTCCGGATATTGCTGCTGCCCGGGCCTGGTATGACAGCCCAGCCTATCAAACGGTCGCCAAGCATCGCTGGAAAGCTGCTTCTTACAACGTGGTGATTGTAGAAGGCGTCTGAACTTCGGAAATTAAGTTACCGCAGCATTGTGTTCGGCGCTGGGAGAATAGTTCGAACACAATGCGTGCAGTTTTAGTCCCGTCGAACGATGTAATGACGGGCAAGATCGGTTTCGATCTGCGTGGCGTGCTGAGTGTCACGGGCTTCGATCATCACAACCAGCTCGGCTGTCTGAACTGACGGCGAGGCAAAAAGGCGATGATGGGACACCTCGATGATGTTTCCACCGTAGTTGCCAATACGCGCGGAGATGTCAGCCAGCATTCCGGGGCGGTCGGGAATTTGGAAGATCAGGCGAAGAATTCTTCCGTCCCGGAGAAGGGAGCGAAGGATCGTATTGGCCAGAATACGGGCATTGATGTTGCCACCCGACAAGGGAAGGGCAACCTTGCGGCCTTTGAACATCTCAGGGTTGGCCAGAACAGCAGCCAGACCCGTCGCACCAGCGCCTTCGCAGACCTGCTTGGCTTTTTCCGCCAACGTCGTGATAGCGCTTTCGACCTGAAGTTCGTTAACGACGAGAATTTTGGAAATCCGGTGACGAAATGCCCTGAGGCAATGGTCGCCCAACTGCGTTACGGCAATGCCTTCAGCAATTGTCGATCCACCGAGAGTGGCGCCACCTTCCGTCGGAAATGCGGCTAAAGAGGCATAAGCCTCGACCTGCACGCCAATGATTTCCACATCGGGGCGAAGTGCAGCCATGACGGTTGCAAAACCACCGATCAGGCCGCCGCCGCCGACAGGGACGACGACCATATCAATATCGGGTGCATCTTCGAGAAGCTCGAGTGCAGCAGTCCCCTGACCCGCAATGACGGCAGGGTCATTGAACGGATGGACGAGGACCCGGCCTTCTTTATTCTGAATTTCTTCCGCCGTTACGCATGCAGAAGCAAAATCGTCGCCTGCGAGGACAACATTTGCTCCCCATGCCTGCGTCGCTGCAACTTTGGTTGCTGGCGTAAAGCGGGGCATGACGATCGTGGCATCAATACCAAGGAGGCTGGCCTGACGCGCCACACCCTGTGCGTGATTGCCTGCCGAGACTGTAATAACGCCGCGGGCGCGTTCCTCGGGCGTCAGGAGCGCCATTTTGTTGGCTGCTCCCCGCTCCTTGAACGAGCCGATAGCCTGAAGATTTTCAAGCTTGAGCGTAATTTCAGCACCTGTCAGGCGGGAAAGGGCTGGGCAGGCAATCGTCGGCGTGCGAACTACCGTGGACGCAATACGCTTCTGAGCATTTTCAATGTCCAGGAGAGTCACAACAGGGGCGACGGACGTCAGGACGTCAGACATTAGCGGTATGTGACTTTCAGGATCTCGTAGCTGCGGTCACCGCCGGGAGCAGGAACGGAGATGGTGTCGCCTACATCTTTACCAATTAGCGCCTTCGCCAGAGGAGACGAGATTGAAATCAGGCCCTGCTTGATGTCGGCTTCATGAACGCCAACGATCTGATAGGCGTTTTCCTTGTCCGTCTCTTCGTCAACGACTTCGATATGCGCGCCGAAACGTACTTTCGTGCCGGTCAGGGTCGAAGGATCAATAACTTCTGCCGAGGAAACAATGCTTTCCAGCTCAAGCACGCGACCTTCGATGAAAGACTGACGGTCTCGGGCGGCGTGATATTCGGCGTTTTCGGAAAGGTCGCCGTGTTCGCGGGCTTCTGCGATGGCACGAATGACTGCAGGGCGGTCAACGCTCTTGAGGGTACGCAGTTCGTCTTCAAGACGCTGCAGTCCCTTTGCGGTCATGGGGATCTTCTGCACTCTGAAATCCTCGGAAAAGCGTGACTGAAATTGAATGAACAGCCTGACAACATAGGATTTTAGGGGGGTTTATGCAAGGTGGCGCGTTTTTGTTTATCGAAAAGCAATAAAACTCTTGGCAGGCAACACCTGTCGGTGCTTATCGTTTTTCGATAAGGAGAAGCCATTATGAAAAAAGTTGATACCTTGCGCCGTGTTCGTCAGATCCTGCGTTTTCTCTTTGGGATCTCATCGGTGCTTTTTTGGGGCGAACTAGTGCTCTTGGCATGCACTCTTGTTCTGACACCGGTACTCTATTTTTTCGGAGGAAACTTCTGTTATTCTCTGTCGCAGAGTGTTGTTGAGATATTTGGTCTCATCATGGCAGTTATTATTTTTTATATTTTAAAGATTATTTTTAGAAATTCTATATTTATATTTGATAGCGCTATCTCGGGAAATTTTTTCTCTCAAAATAATTCAGAAATTATATGGGATATTTTTAGAAAAACCCTTTATTTTTCTGGGATTACTTTTTTTGCAGGGATATTTTCGAGCCTTTTTGATCCTGCAAGATACGGTCCGTTCTCATGGCTGGGCTGTCTTTCAGATCTTGCTGATTCTGCGCTCTGTCTGGGATTGGTTTATCTTATTGCCTGGCTTTTCGGGGTGGGTGTTCAGCTTCAACCCGAAATCGATGAGGTTATCTGATGCCTGTGCTGGTCAAGCTGGATGAGCTTCTCAGAGAACGGGGAATGTCTCTGACAGAACTGTCGGAGAAAGTGGGGCTGACGCTGGCCAATCTCTCAATTCTCAAGACAGGAAAGGCAAAGGCGATCCGGTTTTCGACGCTTGAGGCCTTATGTCGGGTTCTCGAGTGTCAGCCGGGCGATCTTCTGCGATATTCAGGCGGCTAAAAACGAAAACCCCCGCCGGAGTACTCCGGCGGGGGTTTTCGGGATCGGGGAGAGTTCAGAACTCACCCTTGAAGTAGGACTGAAGCGGAGCGACGTCGAGGTCGCCTTCCTTGAGAACCGCGATGGCGTAGGTTGCCGCGCGGGCACCGGCAATCGTGGTGTAGTGCGGGATGCCCATGGTCAGAGCGCCGCGACGGATATCGTAGCTGTCACGTGCGGCCTGGCCACCCTGCGAGGTGTTGATGACCATTTGAACGTCACCCGAGCGGATGGCATCCACGCAGTTCGGACGGCCCTGCATGACCTTGTTCACGCGCTTTACCGGAATGTTAGCCGCTTCGAGGCGTGAAGCCGTGCCGCTGGTTGCGAGAACGGTGAACCCCATTTCAACCAGTTTGCGGGCTAGCGGCTGAACATGTCCCTTGTCGCTGTCACGGACGGACAGGAAGACCGTTCCAGCCAGTGGCAGTTTTACGCCAGCAGCAAGCTGAGACTTCGCAAAGGCACGCTCGAAGCTGGAATCCAGCCCCATGACTTCACCCGTGGAGCGCATTTCCGGACCGAGGATCGTGTCTGCGTTCGCAAAGCGGTGGAACGGGAAGACGGCTTCCTTGACCGCAACATGCGGGGAGACCGCTCCGCCATCCAGACGGAACTCGGACAGACGTGCGCCAGCCATGACGCGAGCGCCGATCTTGGCAACCGGAACGCCTGTTGCCTTGGCAACAAACGGCACGGTCCGGGAGGCGCGTGGGTTCACTTCCAGAACGAAGACTTCCTGGTCCTTGATGGCGTACTGCACATTCATCAGGCCGCGGATGCCAAGCTCACGAGCCATGGCTTCCGTCTGGGAGCGGAGTTCCGTCACCAGTGCCGGGGAGAGCGTGTAGGGTGGCAGTGAGCAGGCAGAGTCACCGGAATGGATACCAGCTTCCTCAATGTGTTCCATGACACCGGCGACATAGACGTTTTCGCCGTCCGAAATGCAGTCCACATCGGCTTCGATGGCATCGTTCAGGTAGTGATCGAGCAGGACCGGACCGGTGGAAACTTCGGGGCCGGCAGCGCGCAGAACCGTATTCAGGTAATGCTTCAGACCTGCGTTATCATAGACAATTTCCATCGCACGGCCGCCCAGAACGTAGGACGGACGAGCAACGACCGGGTATCCGACCTCTTCGGCCACTTTCTCGGCTTCTGCCGGATTGCGGGCAATGCCGTTACGTGGCTGGCGAAGGCCCAGCTTGCGCAGCATGGTCTGGAAGCGTTCACGGTCTTCCGCGCGATCAATAGCGTCAGCCGGGGTGCCGAGCAGCGGAATGCCTGCCTCTTCAAGAGCACGGGACAGCTTGAGAGGGGTCTGGCCACCGTACTGAACGATGCAGCCCAGAACCTTGCCGCCCTTCGCTTCCGTGCGGATCAGAGCAATGACGTCTTCCGCAGTCAGAGGTTCGAAGTACAGACGGTCGGACGTGTCGTAATCGGTGGAAACGGTTTCCGGGTTGCAGTTGACCATGACTGTTTCAAAACCGGCTTCACGCAGGGCGTAAGCGGCATGAACGCAGCAGTAATCGAACTCGATACCCTGACCAATCCGGTTTGGTCCACCGCCCAGAATGATGATCTTGTCGCGGTTAGTCGGGCGGCTTTCGCATTCCGGCGTGCCGTATCCGCCTTCATAGGTGGAATAGAGATACGGAGTGTCAGAAGCGAACTCTGCGGCGCAGGTATCAATGCGGCGATAGACGGGCACGACTTCAAGAGCTTCGCGCTGTGCTGCGACGTCCGGAATGCTCTGGCCTGACAAGCGTGCAAGCTGGGCATCAGAGAAGCCCTGGGCTTTCAGGCGGCGCATGCCGTAGGCGTCTTTTGGCAGGCCGTTCTTTTCCACGTCCCGCTCAGAAGACACGATGTCTTCAAGTTGGCGCAGGAACCAGGGCTCGAACTTGCAGGCCTGCTGGATCTCTTCGACCGTCAGGCCCGCGCGCAAGGCCTGCGTGGCCATCAGGATGCGTTCCGGGCGTGGTTCTGCGAGAGCAGCCAGATAGGCGTCTTTCGAACCATCGCCGGGTGCTTCAACCGGATCCAGACCCATCAGGCCCGTCTCCATGGAGCGGAAGCCCTTCTGGATCGCCTCGGCAAAGGAGCGGCCCACGGACATGGCCTCGCCGACCGACTTCATGGACGTGGACAGCAGGGCCGGGGAGCCCGGGAACTTCTCGAACGTGAAGCGGGGGATCTTGGCGACAACGTAGTCGATCGTTGGCTCGAAGGAAGCCGGGGTCGTCTTGGTGATGTCGTTCTTGAGTTCGTCCAGCGTGTAGCCAACGGCCAGTTTGGCAGCGATCTTGGCGATCGGGAAGCCGGTGGCCTTGGAGGCCAGTGCGGAGGAGCGTGAGACGCGCGGGTTCATCTCGATGACGACCAGACGGCCGTCCTTCGGATTGACGCCGAACTGTACGTTGGACCCGCCGGTCTCGACGCCGATCTTGCGCAGGCACGCGATCGAGGCGTCCCGCATGCGCTGATATTCTTTATCGGTCAGCGTCAGGGCTGGGGCGACGGTGATGGAGTCACCGGTGTGCACGCCCATCGGGTCAATGTTTTCGATGGAGCAGATGATGATGCAGTTATCCGCGGTGTCGCGGACCACTTCCATCTCGTACTCTTTCCAGCCGAGAACAGACTCTTCGATGAGCACTTCGGTTGTGGGAGAGGCATCAAGGCCGCCCGTGACGATCTGGTCGAACTCTTCGCGGTTATACGCGATGCCGCCACCCGCGCCGCCCATGGTGAAGGACGGACGAATGATGGCCGGCAGGCCGACGTCACCCAGAGCAGCACGAGCTTCTTCCAGCGTATGGGCGATGGTGCTGCGCGGGCTTTCGATCCCGATCTCGTCCATGGCCTCGCGGAACTTCTGGCGATCTTCCGCGCGGTCGATGACCTCTGCGTCCGCGCCGATCAGTTCCACATTGTGCTTCTTGAGGAAGCCGGACTTGTCGAGCGCCATGGCGGCGTTCAGGGCTGTCTGGCCACCCATGGTCGGCAGAACTGCGTCGGGCTTTTCCTTAAGGATGATGCGCTCGACGAATTCCGGCGTGATGGGTTCGATGTAGGTCGCGTCCGCCAGGCCCGGATCAGTCATGATCGTGGCTGGGTTGGAGTTGATGAGGATGACGCGATAGCCTTCCTCACGCAGGGCCTTACAGGCCTGTGCGCCGGAGTAATCAAACTCGCAGGCCTGTCCGATAACGATCGGGCCTGCGCCGATGATCAGGATGGACTTGATGTCTGTCCGTTTTGGCATGGCTCAGGCTCCTGCTTTAGCGCGACGGTCCATGACCGCGACGAAACGCTCGAAAAGATAGAAACTGTCAGACGGGCCAGGGCTGGCCTCGGGGTGATACTGAACGGAGAAGGCGTCCTTCGTGGTAGAGGCGATGCCTTCGTTGGAGCCGTCAAACAGGCTCACATGCGTCACCTTCACATCAGCGGGTAGCGACTTCTCATCCACGGCGAAGCCATGGTTCTGGCTGGTGATTTCCACCCGGCCACTTTCGATGTCCTTGACCGGCTGGTTGGCGCCGCGATGGCCACGATCCAGCTTGTAGGTCTTGCCGCCGAGGGCCTGTGCGAGAAGCTGGTGGCCAAGGCAGATGCCAAAGACTGGAACGTTGGCATCCAGAACGCTTTTGATGGCCGGTACGGCATAGGTGCCGGTCGCTGCCGGGTCGCCCGGACCATTGGACAGGAACACGCCTTCGGGCTTCAGTTCCAAGATTTCCTCGGCCGTTGCTGTCGCGGGCAGAACCGTGACGTCACACCCAGCAGTCACGAGGCAGCGCAGGATGTTGTCCTTGGCGCCGTAGTCCATGGCGACCACGCGGCGGCGGTTCTCGGTACGGGCCGGGCGGGTGCTTTCCCACACGCCTTCCGTCCAGACGCGCTTCGGCTGCGTGACCTCTTTGGCAAGATCCATGCCTTCGAGGCCGGGCCACTGACGGGCGCGGTTCAGGAGGCTGTCCGTGTCGATCCGACCATTCGCCGGGAAGGCAAGGATGGCGGTCTGTGGGCCATTGTCGCGCAGGGAGCGGGTAACTGCACGGGTGTCGACGCCGCTAATACCCGCGCGGCCGTGCTGCTTCAGCCATCCGTCGAGGGATTCTGTGGAGCGCCAGCTTGCCGGAGCGGTGATGTCTTCCTTCACGACGGCGCCAAGAGCAGCCATTTTCGGCGCTTCATTGTCGTCCGTGTTCGTGCCGACATTGCCAATATGCGGGAAGGTGAAGGTGACGATCTGCCCAGCGAAAGACGGGTCTGTCAGGGTTTCTTGATAGCCGGTCATGCCGGTGGAGAAGCAGAGTTCACCGACGGCACCATCGGTATGGGCACCGAAGCCTCGGCCCCACAGGACCGTGCCATCTGCAAGGACAAGGGCGGCATTGGCGCCGGCAGGGCAGGAATTGGACACGTCCGTCTCTCTTTCTTGCGGGGTTTCAGCGGAAGTTAGGTCCTGGAGTTCGATTCCGGGAACGCGCAGTAGGGCGGGCCAGTGCTTGGTCGGCACGGTTCGCGACTGACGCCACTTTCGTACGGCTTCAAGGCCGACACCAGCCAGCGCGGCGATTTCTTCCGCGCCGCCAGCTTTTTCAATGATTCTGTCGATGTCCATGGTCGCCCGTTCCTGGCTCCGCGTTCACTTTCCCGTCTGATAAGCGATCGAACCGGGAATGGGAAGTTTTTTCCCAATGAGTTTTTGTGTCTGTGGGGCAGTATGGGAAAAAACTTCCCTACACCTTGTGACGATCCTGGAAAGAGCTGTGCTTTCCATTGTTGGGGGGAGGCTTTTATGCGATTTTGCCGCCATTGGCTGAACAGGGGCTTTTCAGGCCCCGCGCAAACAGGAGAAGACGCATGTCGCTTCGCACGCAGATCATGGATGACCTCAAAACAGCAATGAAGGCTGGTCAGTCTGAGAAGGTGGCGCAGATCCGTGGCATCACGGCGAAGCTGAAGGATCTTGAAGTTGCTGCTCGCGCCAAGACAGGGGAAGTGACGGAAGCAGAGATTATTTCTGCTCTGCGCTCCATGATCAAGTCCCGTACTGAATCCGCAACGATGTATCGTGAAGGTGGCCGTCCGGAACTGGCGGAAAAGGAAGAGGGTGAGATCGCGACGATCAAGGCCTACCTGCCGCCAGAACTCGATGAGGCAACTCTGAAGTCTGCCATTGATGAAGCCGCCACTGCTGTAGGTGCGGAAAGCATGAAAGACATGGGCAAGGTGATGGCGGCGCTGAAAGAGCGTTTTGGTGCCGATCTGGATCCGGCCAAGGCCAGTGCGCTTGTGAAGGCACGTCTGTCTGCCTGAAGCGGGCTAGGCATCGTCGCTTGAAGAAGGCCGTCCCTTGTGGGCGGCCTTTTTTATGTTGGGTTAGTGAACCCCTGAAAGCTCGCGAAGTTTGACTTAGGTTATCTGAGGTCCCCAATCTGGCCTTTGCTTACGGAAATGAGGGCTTCATGTCTGCTGGTGGTTCAACAAAAGTCGTTTTCATCGCGCTGGGTGTCAATTTCGGCATCGCCTGCGTGAAAGGGATGGCGGCCCTTCTAACCGGCTCTGCTGCGATGTTGGCTGAGACGGTTCATTCCTTTGTGGATTGCGGAAACCAGATCCTGTTGTTGGTGGGCATGAAGCGGTCAGCGGCTCCGGCAACGAAGGAGCATCCGCTGGGCTACCATCGTGAGCTGTATTTCTGGACGATGGTTGTAGCTGGCGCACTGTTTGTGGGGGGTGGCGTCGCGTCTCTCTATGAAGGCTGGGAGAAGGTCATGCATCCGGCGGAAATGCAGCCGGTGCACCTTTTGGGGCATGTCTTTCCGGGGTGGTGGATGAACGTAGCCATTCTCGCGATTTCCGGCAGCATGGAAGGGTATGGCTTTATTGCGGCTGTGAAATCCGTGCCACGCAGCGAAGGGGTTTCATTGTGGAGAATGATTCGTCGGAGTGCCGATCCCGGTCTGTTTGTCGTACTGTTTGAGGATGGGGCTGCGCTGGTCAGTCTGGTGATTGCGCTGGTGTTTACAGTGCTTTCCGTTGTGACAGGTCTGCACGTTCTGGATGGAATTGCATCGCTGCTGATTGGTGTCGTGCTGGTTGTGGTGGCCGCATTGCTGACCAATGAGACACGCTCTCTTCTTGTGGGGGAGAGCAATCCGGAAATTGATGCTTTTGTGCGTGCGGAAGCGCGGAAATTGCCTGGCGTTATCGGGATCAATGAGGTTGTGACGGAGACCCGAGGTCCCGAGAGTATTATCGTTCTGCTGTCTCTGGACTGGGATGACGCGATCTCCTCGGGAGACGTGGAGCGAGGGGTTTCGATGCTGGAGAAAACAACCCGCACGCGATACCCCGCTGTATTGCGGATGTATGTTGAGGCGCAGGACAAGAGGGACGGGATTCCAGCCCCTCTGGCCTGATGGCGAATACTACTTCGCCGCTAGGAACGGCTCGACGGCTTTAAGAAAAGCCTCGGGTCGCTCAATGCTGGGAGCATGCCCTGATTGCGGAATGACCGTCAGATGTGCTCCGGGAATTTTTGCAGCAAAATCGTGGCCGTCGGCCAGTGGAATGACTTGGTCATTCTGTCCCCAGATCACGAGCGTGGGAATATGAATGGCCTTCATGCTGTCATCGAGAAAGGTGTCCGGCGCATTGGCGTTTCTGGCGAAGCTCTCCTGCGTATATTGTGCACCTTCGGCCAGTCGGGTTCGGAATGTTGCCTGAACCAGTTCCTCCGTAATGAGGGCTTTGTTGTAAAACAGCCCTCTCAGCCCCGTTCGAATGCCAGAAAATGAGACTGGCCCGAACAGGGGAAGGCCGTGCTCGACGAGGGACTTGTGGCCAGCGGCATCGCTCAGGACAAGCCGTAGGGGCATGGCCATGGAGGAATTCTGTGCCGCCTCGATTGTGTAAAGTCCTGCAATCCAGCCGCCGAGGGATTCTCCAGCGAGCATGAAATGCGTGATGTGGCGTACTTTGAGGAAGCCATCCAACATGTCTACCCATGTCTGAATTCCGTAGGCGATCAGTGGTTTTTCCGAAGCACCAAAGCCGAGCTGATCCATGGCTATCACATGATAGTGCCGGGACAGTTCAGGGATGACTTTGCCCCAGTCCATTGTGGCGCTGCTTCCGAGGCCATGGACCAGCACAAGGTCCGGACCCGTACCAGCTTCCAGGAAACGGATCTGCTGACCGTAAACGGAGACACTTTGCAGGGGCGGGAGAGTTTGTGCCTGGCCGTGACTGGGGATGCATGCTGCGCCGAGCGTGGATGCGAGCACGGCGGTTCGAAGCGTTTTGGACAGTCGTCTCATGGCGGCCGAGCCTTTATGGTCAGATGATATGTTTCTAATTCGGAATAGTATTATCGATCTGGCCCGGCTGTCTTCAACATATCATTCCCGGAATGAACGGGATCTTTCGGTGCGGTGACCTTGTCATGAACGGCTGCCTGATACTTGCGGATATGGAGTGGCGTCCATGGCAATGGCGGTTCTTTGGTTAGAGAAGGGTCTGACGCGGGAGAGAGCCAGATGGTCGCGTGAAGTGGGTCCAGAAGGATATGGAAATGGTTCAGAGCATCAGTGCCTAACTCGTCATAGGCAATGGTGGAAGCGATAACGATCTTCGGGTGAGGCAGCAGAAACGAACCGATTTTCAGTGTATCGAACGTATGAAGATAGCCACCAACTGTATTGCCGGCATTGATGCGGACCGGATCATCTTTATCTGGCTCGGAAGCAATGCCTATTGCTCTGGCTGTATCTTTCTGGATCAGGGTTCGGTTGGAGCTTAGGTTGATTTTCATTCGAACTGGGTGGCCGTTGAGCTCAACGAGAACCGTGTTCGAGAGTGGATAACTGTCTTGATAGAGGTGCAGTTTTGTTTTCGGCGAGGGGAGCAAATCTCCGATCGATGGACATTTTTCATCGTCGTATCGAAAGAACGTGACGCTGCGAGAGGAGCGGTCAATCAGGGTGGAAATATGGGAGAGAAAATGGTCTCCCAGTTCGACTTGGAGTGCTGGAGTGATATTATTGGGTGCTGAATAATCCGCTACATAAGCAGTATAATTTTTGAGTGTGAGTGCACCAATATTTACGGTTGAGAGCATCTTTACAAATACTGTCGCTTCGCCTGTCTCTGATGCCGCATCTTCAGGAGCTGAGCCCAAAAACGTGACATTGTGATTGGCAAAAACAAAAGTATCGCTTGCCTGCGGGGCAAGGAAAAAGCGGGCAGGTAATCCGTCTATACTGCCCAGCATGGAGGGGGGCGCATTATAGTGCTCCAGTGGAACGGAGACCGCGCCATGAAGGCAAGTCTGCCAGGGTGTAGCTTGAGCATGCCCGCAGAATTGAAAGGCGATCAGGAGAAGAGCTGTCTTACGCATGAAGTGCCTGTCGCCTTATTGTGACACAGTATGTCTTTCCTAGGCGATGGGGCTGTTAAGAGCGAGGGCAGAGTAGTGATGTCCGCTTATGGAATGAGAACAGCTGCTCCCTCAAAACGACCGTGGCGCAGGTCATCCAGAGCCTGATTGGCATCTTTGAGGGCATAAGGCGTATTCGTGACCTTGATGCCGATCTCAGGAGCCAGTTTCAGAAAATCCAGTCCGTCCTGCCGGGTCAGGTTGGCAACGGAAACGATTTCGCGTTCTTCCCAAAGTGTATCGTAGGAAAAGGACGGGATCGGGCTCATGTGGATGCCGCCACACACGACCTTTCCACCCTTGCGGACGGCTTTTAGCCCGGCCGGAACCAGCGCGCCGACAGGCGCAAACAGGATGACGGCGTCAAGCGGTTCGGGCGGGAGTTCGTCTGAACCGCCTGCCCAAACCGCGCCAAGGGAGCGGGCAAATGCCTGCTTCTCTGTGTCTCCGGGGGAGGTGAAGGCATAAACCTCGCGTCCCTGCCAGCGCAGCACCTGAATGATGATGTGAGCGGCGGCTCCGAAGCCATACAGGCCGATCTTTTTGCCGTCGCCAGCTTTGCTGAGGCAGCGCCAGCCGATCAGTCCAGCGCAGAGCAGTGGGGCGAGGTCCTTGTCTTTCCCTTTGTCACCCATGGGAAAGGCATATTTTGCATCAGCGACTGTCATAGTCGCGTAGCCGCCATTGCGGGTGAAGCCTGTGAAAAGAGGATGGTCGCAGAGATTTTCCATCCCGTGCGTGCAGTAATAGCAATGCCCACAGGTATGGCCGAGCCAGGGAATGCCGACCCGTTCCCCGACGCTAAGGCTTTTAACTTTGCTTCCGAGCTTGTCGATCCGGCCAACAATTTCATGCCCGGGAATGATGGGAAGGGTGGGGTTGGCGAGCTCGCCGTCTACGACATGCAGGTCTGTGCGGCAGACGCCACAGGCCCCGATGCGGATGCGGATTTCGTCCGGGCCGGGTTCGGGGTCTGGCAGCTCCACCCATTCCAGAGGCTGGTGGTGTTGGCGGAGCTGCATGGCAAACATGGCGTGTGCTTTCTAAAGTCTCAGGTGTTCTGTCTCAGGACCGGAAGTCCAGAACCGTGCGGCCCTGAAGGCGTCCGTTTTTGAGGTTGTCGAAGATCGTGTTGATGTTCTCAATCTTGTCTGCGGTGACGACGGATTTCACTTTGCCACGGGCGAAGAAATCCATGGCTTCGATCATGTCCAGCCGTGTGCCCACGATGGAGCCACGAATGGTCGTGCCGTTCATGACCATATCGAAGATCGACACCGGGAAGTCTCCGGGTGGCAGGCCGTTCAGAACGATTGTGCCGCCGCGGCGGGCATAACCCATGGCCTGCGAGAACGCGGTGCGACCCACCGCTGTAACAAGGGCACCGTGCGCGCCGCCAACTTCCTGCTGGATGAAGGCTGCTGGGTCCTTGTCCTTGGCATTGACGGTCAGAGCCGCGCCAAGCTTTGTGGCGGTGGCGAGCTTGTCGTCGTCAATATCGACGGCCACGACATTCATGCCCATGGCGACCGCATATTGAACGGCCATCTGACCAAGGCCGCCGACGCCCGAAATAGCCATCCACTGACCGGGGCGTGCCTCGGTCATTTTCAGGCCCTTGTAGACTGTCAGGCCTGCGCAAAGCACGGGTGCGGCCTGTAGTGCATCGATGTTGCTGGGCAGATGTGCGACATAGTTCGGATCTGCGACGACATATTCGGCGAAGCAGCCATTGACCGTGTAGCCGGTGTCGTCCTGATCCTTGCACAGCGTTTCCCAGCCGCCGAGGCAGTGTTCGCAGTGCCCGCAGGCCGAGTAGAGCCACGGCACACCGACCACGTCGCCGATCTTGGCGTGGCTGACCTGACTGCCAACGGCCACGATGTGACCGATGCCTTCATGGCCGGGAATGAACGGTGGGTTCGGCTTTGCAGGCCAGTCACCTTCTGCGGCATGCAGGTCGGTGTGGCAGACGCCGCAGGTATCGACTTTCACGAGGATCTGGTTTGGCCGGATCTCGGGGATGGGAAGCCTCTCTACCGAGAGAGGCTTCCCGAACTCGCGGACGACGGCGGCTAGCATTGTATCAGCCATGAGAGTGTCTCCTTGAGAACTGGTTTACGATGCGCCGAGAGCCTTGACGGCTTCGACCATCTTGCTGAGGACGGCCTGCGCATCGCCGAAGACCATGGCGCAGTTGTCCTGGAAGAAGAGCGGGTTCTGAACGGCGGAGTAACCCATGCCCATGCCACGCTTGATGACGAAGACCTGACGGGCCTGATCGGCATTCAGGATCGGCATGCCGTAGATCGGGGAGGATTTGTCCGTCCGGGCGGATGGGTTCACCACGTCGTTGGCGCCGATGATGAGGGCGACATCCGTGTCAGCGAAGCTGTCGTTGATGTCTTCCATGTCATAGATCATGTCGTACGGAACGCCGGCTTCGGCGAGCAGCACGTTCATGTGGCCCGGCATACGACCGGCGACCGGATGGATGGCGAACTTGACGTCCACGCCTGCGGCTTGAAGCTGCTTGACGAAGTCGTACAGCTTGCCCTGAGCCTGAGCGACGGCCAGACCGTAACCCGGCACGATGATGACAGACGAAGCATAGCGCATCGTCGTAGCAGCATCGCTTGGAGCAACGGACTTGGCTTCTTTTTCGGGGCCTGTGGCCGTGGAGGCAGAAGCTTCACCGAAGTTGCTGAACAGCACGTTGGCAATCGAACGATTCATGCCCTTGGCCATCATGACCGTCAGCAGTGTACCGGCGGAACCCACGACCATACCGGCGATCATCAGAGCCGGATCGGCCATGACATAGCCTTCGAGACCCACAGCCAGACCCGTGAAGGCGTTATACAGCGAGATCACGACCGGCATGTCGGCGCCGCCGATGGGGATCGTCATGCAGATGCCAGCCAGCAGGGCGCCGATGAAGAACAGCAGCGTGGCGATACCGCCGCCATCCTGATGGTACAGGAAGGCTGCCATGATGCCGAGCAGGACTGTCAGCATGAAGACGGCTGCATTGACGATACGCTGCCCGCCGAAGCGGATCGGCTTGTTCATGCGGCCATCGAGCTTGGCCCAGGCGATGATGGAACCAGACAGGGACATGCTGCCGATCAAGCCACCAGCGACGGTGACGAGCAGCGGAACGATGCCTGTCTCTTTCGGGCCGGTCAGGGCGATGACGGACACAGCCGCGGCCGCACCGCCACCCATGCCGTTGAAGAGAGCGACCATCTGCGGCATGGCCGTCATGGCAACGCTGCGGCCTTTCCAGCCAGCCCAGCCGCCACCGATGACGAGGGCGAGGATGGCCAGAATGACGTTGACGACCAGATGCGGCTTTGCGGCTTCAGAAACGCTGAAGATGCCGAGGAAGCTGGCAGCCGTGACGAACAGCATACCCCAGCCCGCCGTCACAATGCCGGAAACGGCCGTGACGGGAGAGGACATGCGCTTGAGGCCGTAGACCAGCAGGCCGGAGGCGATAAGGGCGCTGATAGCGACGATATATTCGAGGAGAATCATTTCTGCGCTCCCTTCTGCGGAGCCGCTTTGTCACTGGGCTTGAACATGGCCAGCATACGGTCTGTCACGACGTAACCGCCGACAACGTTACCAGCACCCATCATGACGCCGAGGAAACCGACAACCTGTTCGAGGATGGATGAGGCGTTGAACAGGGCTGTCAGCGCCCCCACGACCACGATGCCGTGCACGAAGTTCGAGCCGGACATCAGCGGTGTGTGCAGAATGGAGGGTACGCGGCTGATGACCTCGTAGCCCGTGAAAGCAGCGAGCATGAAGATGTAAAGCGCGATGATGAAGGTCATTGCGGTGATCATCGTGCGGCCTCCTGTCCTGAAGCCTGTGCCGGTGCGGCGGGGGCGGCAGCCGGGGCAGGGGGTTGCGG
>NZ_JACRVV010000037.1:0-770 GCF_018812035.1 Gluconobacter sp. P5B12
GTGCAACTTGCGCCGGCGGCTATTGAAACGGCACTTGGTCCTATATGTTTTGGAGCGGTCTACTGCCCACCGAGATTTGCATGGACTACGGATGAGTTTAAGGACATTTTGGAAGAGTTCCAGACGAAATTCATCGTTGCGGGCGATTGGAACGCGTCCCACTGGCTCTGGGGTGCGGGAAGGAGCAACCAAAGAGGTATTGCACTAGCGAATCTCGTCCTAAACTCGGAGGTGGACTCGCTAGCAACAGGAGGACYAACAAGATACCTGTACGGCAGTAGATGCTCACCAGGGTACATTGATTTTGCACTGACAAAGGGTGTGCTGGGCATACGCTAACATAAGTGCGGTTGTTGAGCTTAGCTCCGACCACCTGCCTCTGGTAATTACGCTGGATGCGGGGGCAATATCCTACCCTAAGATGGAGCGGCTTATCACTAGGCGTACTAACCTGGAGGTATTYCAATCGCAACTGGAGTCCACACTGCCCCTCAACACTGCCATAAACTCTGGACAGGACGTTGATGATGCTATCGAACTGCTCACCAACAATATCAAGTCAGCAGCTAGATTGGCAACTCGCAGCATATCTCGGCAGCCCGCGGCAGATCGAATCCCAATAACCAGGGAGATCCTGCTGCTTATAGCTGAGAAGAGGCGCTTACGTACTAGGTGGATGAGATCTAGTCACCCGTTGGACTAGACGGAATGGAATCGAGCGCTGAGTAGGCTCCGATGCGCGTTGGTGCTGCACAAAGCCGCATGGTTCG
>NZ_JACRVV010000038.1:0-713 GCF_018812035.1 Gluconobacter sp. P5B12
GAAAAATAAAATTGAATTTTTATGGCATAAAATAGATAACCTGATTGAACAGGTGAATAGTCATTTTGAGAGTTCGCTATTCGAAGAAGAAATTAGCGAACTTGGATTTGACAAACAAAATATTCTTACAGCCATTAATAGTCGACTCAGTGGCACAATAAATAAAGCTGAAATGTCGACGGTTGTTAAGGCGGAGGAGTTACCAACCCTGCCTAAAATACAGATWCCCACYTTCTTTGGTGATTCCAAAGAATGGGATCTTTTTAATGAACTCTTTACAGAGCTCATACATGTGAGAGAGGATCTCAGTCCTTCTCTCAAATTTAATTATCTAAAGTCAGCATTAAAAGGAGAAGCCAGAAATGTGGTTACTCATTTACTGCTCGGCTCTGGAGAAAATTATGAAGCCACTTGGGAGTTTTTGACCAAGCGATATGAGAATAAAAGAAACATATTCTCAGATCATATGAATAGGCTTATGGATATGCCAAATTTAAATTTAGAATCCAATAAGCAAATAAAGACATTTATTGACACGATTAACGAGTCAATTTATATTATAAAATTAAAGGCACAATTACCAGAAGATGTGGATGCAATTTTCGCTCACATAATTCTTCGGAAATTCAATAAAGAATCACTCAATTTATATGAAAGCCATGTTAAAAAGACAAAAGAAATACAGGCACTTTCTGATGTCATGGACTTTTTAG
>NZ_JACRVV010000039.1:0-678 GCF_018812035.1 Gluconobacter sp. P5B12
GTATTAGTTAGCGATTTTTGTAATAGAAAGCTGGCGGATGGGAGGGGATGACGAGAATGAAAGCTGCTCCGACAAAAAATTAGCTAAGTCTTAACGGCTAGGTAGTCAATATGCTTAAGTAACTCCGTTTAAAGTTAAGGTTACGAGTGTGTTCACACATGAACACGAATATATTTAAAGACTTACAATTTTGGGCTCCGTTCATATCTTATGTAAATGAATCGAGAGCGATAAATTATATTTAGGATTTTGTTWTCTAAGGCGACATGGGTGCAKTGCTCAAAAACATGTAATYTAAGTRCACACTACATGAGTCAGTCACTTGAGATCGTTCCCCGCCTCCTAAAATAGTCCCTTAGTGGGAGACCACAGATAAGGTCCTCGCCGCTCAAGATAGGCAGATGTGCCSGAGCGTGGGACCYCGATRAGGCGGGGACTATTTACTTAGGCCTCTGCGTAGGCCATTTACTYTAAGATGCGATTCTCATGTCACCTATTTAAACCGAAGATATTTCCAAATAAAATYAGTTTCTTACAAAAACTCAACGAGTAAAGTCTTCTYATTTGGGATTTTACATTTGGTCAATCGAGCCTTTAATCGACTCTGCAGTTTCYCCCTACCAAAGGTAAGGRACTCAGAGAAAGGCCAGCTCCTTTAAGCATCTTACAGCTAAAGGT
>NZ_JACRVV010000040.1:0-673 GCF_018812035.1 Gluconobacter sp. P5B12
GTCCATACTCTGCCAAACGTCATAATTTTTATAAAAAAGTGCAAGTGTACCGTACTGCTGCGCTGACGTGGAATCTATCGCTGATCATCACGCCATCGGTATGTCCATACTCTGCCAAACGTCATAAGTTTTTATAAAAAAAAAGAGAGTGCAAGTGTACCGTACTGCCGCGCTGACGTGGAATCTATCGCTGATCATCACGTCATCGGCACTTACATACGCTGGCCAACGCATCGCCAAAGCCTCTATATACACTTATATATGTGAGCATACAATATCAACTACAATCCAATACATTCACGTACTGTACCGCCTCGTTGGCATGGAATCAAACGCTGATCACCATGCCACCGTGGTAAACAAACAAAGCACCAAAGCCTCTCTAATACATTGTACACTCAAAACGTACACTGCCATACGTCGGCGAAAAATCAAAACATAAGCAAAAATCATTTCAAACCAAGCGAGGCTCATTCTGCGTRCCACAACGACAACGACACTGCATGTGTAGTGGCGCACCCATGTCTGGGTRGCCGAGGTAAGGGGAAAACGCTTGAGTATCGTCAAGTGTTCTTGCCTTTCACTCTTCTACAATGGGTTGCTACGCTCATGTATTGCACATTCAAAATAACCAAAACAAATGTACTAAAGAAGTCGACATATACAGATATAT
>NZ_JACRVV010000041.1:0-651 GCF_018812035.1 Gluconobacter sp. P5B12
GAACACGAATGCTMGYCKAACCCMGACAGSGRAATATTTATASTTTTCCGTTTGCCWGCGCRTTCAGTTAGGGGTGGGTGACTTAGACCTGAATTGACTGCTCGAAAAAAAGTATAAACGTGAACGCGTTYGGGCCCACATTACGATAAGTGAATTGTGTTTGTGAAAATATAAGTAACSTGARCAATGCCTCCGAAAACTAGTGGAAAGGCAGCCAAGAAGGCTGGCAAGGCTCAGAAGAACATCACCAAGACCGACAAGAAAAAGAAGCGCAAAAGGAAGGAGAGCTATGCCATCTACATTTACAAGGTTCTCAAGCAGGTCCATCCTGACACCGGAATTTCGTCGAAGGCGATGAGCATAATGAACAGCTTTGTAAATGATATTTTCGAGCGAATTGCTGCCGAAGCGTCTCGTCTAGCTCACTACAACAAGCGCTCGACCATCACCAGTCGGGAGATCCAAACGGCTGTTCGCCTGCTTTTGCCTGGAGAGTTGGCCAAGCATGCTGTCAGTGAGGGAWCCAAGGCTGTCACCAAGTACACCAGCTCTAAATAATTTTCTCCTGCGAATGCGGACAATAATCCAAAACGGCCCTTTTCAGGGCCACAATGTGTTATACCAAAGAAATGCATTTTTCAACTACCAATC
>NZ_JACRVV010000042.1:0-641 GCF_018812035.1 Gluconobacter sp. P5B12
GAAATGGCCTCTGTTTTTCTCTCTCTCTCTCTCTCTCTCTTTCACCGTCCACGATTGCTATATAAGTAGGTAGCAAATGCTCTGATCGTTTATTGTGTTTTCAAACGTGAAGTAGTGAACGTGAACTTTAGTGAAACCCAAATCGGAGATGGCTCGTACCAAGCAAACTGCTCGCAAATCGACTGGTGGAAAGGCGCCACGCAAACAACTGGCTACTAAGGCCGCTCGCAAGAGTGCTCCAGCCACCGGAGGTGTGAAGAAGCCCCACCGCTATCGCCCTGGAACCGTGGCCTTGCGTGAAATTCGTCGCTACCAAAAGAGCACCGAGCTTCTAATCCGCAAGCTGCCTTTCCAGCGTCTGGTGCGTGAAATCGCTCAGGACTTTAAGACGGACTTGCGATTCCAGAGCTCGGCGGTTATGGCTCTGCAGGAAGCTAGCGAAGCCTACCTGGTTGGTCTCTTCGAAGATACCAACTTGTGTGCCATTCATGCCAAGCGTGTCACCATAATGCCCAAAGACATCCAGTTAGCGCGACGCATTCGCGGCGAGCGTGCTTAAGCTGACACGGCATTAACTTGCAGATAAAGCGCTAGCGTACTCTATAATCGGTCCTTTTCAGGACCACAAACCAGATTCAATG
>NZ_JACRVV010000043.1:0-632 GCF_018812035.1 Gluconobacter sp. P5B12
ATTTTGCAAATTTTGATGACCCCCCTCCTTACAAAAAATGCGAAAATTGRTCCAAAAATTAATTTCCTAAATCCTTCAAAAAGTAATAGRGATCGTTAGCACTGGTAATTAGCTGCTCAAAACAGWTATTCKTACATCTATGTGRCCWTTTTTAGCCAAGTTATAACGAAAATTTCGTTTGTAATATCWACAWTTTTGCAGAGTCTGTTTTTCCAAAYTTCGGTCATCAAATAATCATTTATTTTGCCACAACATAAAAATAATTGTCTGAATATGGAATGTCATACCTCACTGAGCTCGTAATAAAATTTCCAATCAAACTGTGTTCAAAAATGGAAATTMAATTTTTTGGCMWWATTTTGCAAATTTTGATGACCMCCCTCCTTACAAAAAATRCGAAAATTGATYCAAAAATTAATTTCCCTAAATCCTTCAAAAAGTAATAGRGATCKTTAGCACTGRTAATTAGCTGCTCAAAWCAGTTATTCTTACATCTATGTGACCATTTTTAACCAAGTTATRACGAAAATTTCGTTTGTAAATATCATTACTTTGGCAGAATCTGTTTTTCCAAATTTCGGTCATCAAATAATCATTTATTTTGCCACAACATWAAAAATAATTGTCAGAAT
>NZ_JACRVV010000044.1:0-630 GCF_018812035.1 Gluconobacter sp. P5B12
GTCTGCAACTGCATTCTTAACTTTTTTTCTGGGCCAGAATCATCTTCGTTGTTACGTTTCTTGAAGGCGTAAGCTTGCAGTTGTTGCTGAAGCTCATTGCGCGTAGCCACATTAGTCGTAAACACCCAACGCAACAAATTATTATCGATTTGTGCCATGTGAGCCAACGCTACCGAAACCGCAATCTCCTCCAAATCCTTGGCCTTCCACTTAGACAGCAACAAGGTGACAATGCGACTTCCATACTGGGCATGTTTTGGACGTCCGTTCAAAACGTTAATGAGAATAGCAGCCGACGTCTCAATTCCTACGAATCGCTGTATGAACAGTTCTTTAATTTGCGGCGACGTGATGCCAGCGAAGCATATCTGCGACAGCCATTGCGATGCACTGCCTTCTAACGCTTTGCTCAACGCTATTACAAGCGCACTGCCTACAAGCGCATTATCTGCAAAGATTAAATCCACGGKGGTGCACCATGCAGATGGATCTGCTCCAGCGCTGTCAGCGCAGAATTTTGGCAGTGTGACGTGCAAGGACTTTTCATTTGACGCCGATGCTCTCGGTGCGTGCATGGTTCTTATTATTTCCATGAGGTTACGGTTTTGTGYCTCCAACGCAGCCATATAC
>NZ_JACRVV010000045.1:0-626 GCF_018812035.1 Gluconobacter sp. P5B12
CCTCCTTACAAAAAATGCGAAAATTGATCCAAAAATTAATTTCCCTAAATCCTTCAAAAAGTAATAGGGATCGTTAGCACTGGTAATTAGCTGCTCAAAACAGTTATTCTTACATCTATGTCACCATTTTTAGCCAAGTTATAACGAAAATTTCGTTTGTAAATATCAACATTTTGGCAGAATCTGTTTTTCCACATTTYKGTCTTCAAATATSATTTATTTTGCCACAACATTAAAAATAATTGTCTGAATATGGAATGTCATACCTCACTRAGCTTGTARTAAAATTTCCAATCAAACTGTGTTCAAAAAATGGAAAWTAAAYTTTTTGGCCATATTTTGYAAATTTYGATGACYCCCCTCCTTACAAAAAATGCGAAAATTGATCSAAAAAYTMATTTCCCTAAATCSTTCAAAAAKWAATAGCGAKCRTTAGCACTSGWAATTAGCTGCTCAAAACAGTTATTCTTACATCTATGTGACAATTTTTAGCCAAGTTATAAMGAAAATTTCGTTTGTAAATATCATTACTTTGGCAGAATCTGTTTTTCCACATTTCGGTCTTCAAATATCATTTATTTTGCCACAACATTAAAAATAATTGTCTGAATATGGAATGTCATACC
>NZ_JACRVV010000046.1:0-611 GCF_018812035.1 Gluconobacter sp. P5B12
CCTTTCAACCTGTCCGTTTGAGGTACTATGAAGTGGAGGTGCGTTCGCTATGTCAACATTAAAACGATTTTTCAAAAGTGACTTGATTGACTCGGAATTTATTGACGGTTCATTGTCACAAAATATTGTCTTTGAATGGGGATAAAAGTTCATTAGTTGCATAATTGCAGGTTCTAAATCAGTTATCGTTCGAGAGCCGATTGGTTGCACAATAGCGAATTTGGAAAATTTGTCAATACATGTCAAAAAGTAATTCCTGTCCGTAGAAAATATATCAATATGCAATGTCTCGCCTACATGTGASKGWATAGGTGTTYTCCCGAGGATTTGCTTTTGCGGATGGCGGTCGTTKTWGGCTTTTTGACAAACCAAGCAKTTAGMWACAAARSWAGCSGCTAWTTSTGACATTTTAGGGAAAAAGYWGTATTGAAGAATTTGTTTTACATTCTMCTGWGCTGCCCTAYGCGCTCTGTTGTGCTCCAAAGACACTATTTCCCGTTGCTCAGTTTGATTAAAAATGTCGCTGACCATTTTCATAGTGTGTCGGAAGGTTGTTGCTGGAAAGTCATTTACAAGACTGTTTTGAATGAAAGCTAGTACAGGTAATTCGC
>NZ_JACRVV010000005.1:0-266530 GCF_018812035.1 Gluconobacter sp. P5B12
CTCTACAGCCACGATACTGAGGCTGATCGCGTAATGTTCGAACAGTATTTCGGCCTGCGCACTCTCGTTGTGCGTGGGATCAAAATGGCCATCATGCAGGACAATGATGGGCTGGTTCTGATCGTCAATCATTTCGATAACAAGCTCGAAGGCTTTGATTACCCCAGGCAATTCGACGTCCTGCACATTGGTTTCATCCAGAAGTCTCGCGAGGACGTCGATGCTCTCTATGAGCGCCTAAGCGCCGATGGCTGGGAGGTGAAGGCTCCATGCAACGCACATGGCGCGTGGTCCTTCTACTTTCGAACGAAGGGTGGTTATTTCATCGAAGTGACGACATTAACGCCGGTTCGCCCCGAAGAACCATATCAGAAAAACTCATAATAATGCCCGCCATGAGCAGCTGAGTAATTGGCCGAGCTTCATCAACGATACGGATTATACGCCCCTTAACCCTAACGGTCAGTGAACTAGGTGGTGGGCTGGGTACGAGCCGTAAGCTTGTTTCCATCTGGATCGCGAAGGTAAGCAACGAATGCTCCGTTTGGGCGCTCAATGGGCGGGCTTTCTATGCTGGTTCCGCCATGGGCGATACCGGCGTCATGCCACGCAACAACATGGCTGGGACTGGCGGCGGCAATGCCAATGGTCCCGCCATTGGCAGCCGTCGCGGGCTCTCCGTTTATTGGCGTTGTGATCATCAACCGTCCCCCATTGTGTCTGTAGATGAGACGACCTCTGGAATCCATTTCGCCAGGGACGCCCCCTAAGGCGGCAAATGTTGCGTCATAGAAAGCTCTCGCCCGTTCGAGGTCATTGCTGCCAATCATCACGTGGGTGAACATGACTCTACTCCTGAACTGAAAATAACAGAATATCCGATATCAGTCCGCCAAAGCATCCTTAATAGATGGATGTGCCATTTCTGGGTGACAGGATCGAGGAACTATCAATGGGACTTTTTGAGGCCTGTTTTTTGACTTAAAAAAAAGCCTTCATGGTTTTGGTTGGTAAGTGCAGTCTTTGTTTGGGTAAATCCAAAATATGACTGGTAACCTGATCAAAATTCAGTTCTCCTGCGATCAGGAAAAGTGCTCGCGACCGTTTGCACTAGGCAAATACCGCGAGGGCGTACTGCCAACAGCCTTTCGAAACATCGTAATAAACGCATTGACGGACTCATAACCGAGCATGGCCGCGACCCGCTGCACGCTCGTGCCGCTCGCCAGTTCACGGAGCGCGACGACAAGATGAAGCTGTTGTCGCCACCGACCAAATGTCAACCCGGTTTCCTGAACCATCAGTCTGGCCAGAGATCGTTCGCTCATCGCAACACGTTGTGCCCAGTCGGCTACTGTACTGCGATCTGATGGCCTGGCGGCCAGCGCGTCAGCAATGGCACGAATTTTGGTATGCTCTGATACGGGCAGGTTAAGACCCTGTCGTGGCATCTCGGCCAATTCATCGAGCATGACGCGCGCCAGCCGGGCGGCATGACTATCCGGAGGATAATCTTTCGACTCAGCAGCCAGACGATCAATCATCGTCCGGATCATCAACGTGATCTCCAGCGCACAGCAATTATCGGGAAGGCTACTCGCACCACTTTCAACGAAGAGATAATCGACCCGGGCGTTCGCAGTCGCCCGGGCACTATGCGGCACCCCGCCCGGAATCCAGATTCCGCAGTTCGGGGGAACGATCCATACATTTTGAGCGGCGGTGCAGGTAACGGCGCCATAAGATGCCAGAATCAGCTGTCCTTTTCGATGGATGTGCGTCGGCACTTCGGATGCATGATCAGCAAAATCGAGCCTGTGGGCGATTGCGGTTGCATCTGAGGTGTCCGGGTCCACGGAAGCGATAGCTGAGGAGCGGTACGGCATCGGATTGGCAGCTTTCAGGGATTGATTGTCTGGATACCTAATTTACCCTGTTGTTGCAACTTATTATCAACAAGGCATGACATTCAGGCCCTTCTGGCAGGACGGGTGGATCAGACCCGCGTTGATTCTGCCGCAACTCATCGCCCTGCTTCGTAACCCAACCCTCAGGGCGGACGGTGAAGCACTGCTCTTTTCCGCCAAGAGTTTCGCTGCCGCGATGCTGGCTTATTTCATAGCGCTTCGCATTGGATTGCCGCGCCCTTCCTGGGCGATCGTCACCGTTTATCTCGTGTCGCAACCCACGGGGGGCGCCTCGCTCAGTCGTGGTCTCTACCGTCTGATGGGCACTCTGGCCGGGGCGCTCGCGACCGTCACAATCGTTCCGACCTTCGCCAACGAGCCAGTGGTGTGCAGTGCGGTGCTCGCAGGATGGATCGGTCTCGGTCTGTTTCTGTCGCTACTCGACCGCACGCCGCGCTCTTATGCCTTCGTGCTATCCGGATACACCACCAGCCTGATCGGCTTTCCTGCAGTTGCGGCGCCTGGCGCAGTCTTCGACACCGCCATCGTGCGCGTACAGGAGATCGCACTGGGCATTTTGTGTGCAGTGGTGATCCATCGCTATGTGGTCCCCCGGCCGATGACCGGCCAGTTTCAGGCCAAGCTGGCAGCGACGCTGCATGATGCCCGAAGACTGGCCTGCGATGTATTGAACAATGTCTCGGAAAGCTCATGTCGCGATGATCGCTACCGAATGGCTCTGGATATGCTTGCGCTCCGAGGACTGGCGACGCATCTTCCTTATGATCCGGTTACAACACGTCTACGCGGCCCAACGTTGCGCGCTTTACATGATCGTCTGGCTCACCTGTTGTTGCTCCTTGCCGATGTTGAGGAACGGATTTCCCTTATTCATGCGCCTGGAATGCCTGAGGAGCTAGCGCAGCTTTTATACAGAGTTCGCAGATGGATCAGTCTGGACACGCCGAATGATCGCGGAACAGAAGCGCACAGATTGTTCCAGAATGCCCGTTCGCTCGACCATGCCGATGACGCCACCTTGATCAATGGCCTTGTCGCCAACATAGCCCGTCATCTCGCCGAGCTCGTCGGTCTCCTTCATGATATCGAACGGCTCGGCGCCGAAGCCAGCGCAGTAGAGTGTGCAACAGAGTCATTTCAGGGCGCGGAGAAAACGACGGGCTATATCTTCCATCGCGATCCGATGATGGCGGCGCGGGCAGGTCTGGGTGCCGCTTTGGGAATCCTCCTCGGTTGCTTTTTTTGGATTTGGTCTGCGTGGCCCGATGGAGGGCTGGCCGTATCGGTATTGGGTGTCACGTGTGCCCTGTTCGGCAATGTGGACGCACCGGTGCCGTATGTCCGAAAATACATGCTTGGCTCGGTCTATGGTATCGCGATCAGCCTGATCTACAGCTTTATCGTCCTGCCGCGTGTCTTCGAGTTCTCGGTGTTGATCGCGGTCCTCGCACCGGCGCTTCTATTCGGAGGATCGTTGCAGGCTCGGCCGTCGACCGCCTTCATGGCGCTCGGCATCACGCTGACTGTCCCGATCCTCGTCGGGTTGGGTCCTGTTTATGGCGGAGACTTCGCTGAAGCCATCAATAGTAGCATCGCTCTGTTGATGGGAGTTGGTTTCGGAGCGGCAACTATGACGTTGTTCCAGACCGTCTCCCCAGATACCGCGATCAACCGGTTGCTGCGGCTCGGCCGCCGAGACGCGGCCTATCGCGTCCGAAGCAGGGTTTCCACCAAAGCCGTCTGGACCAATCTGACAATCGATCGCATCGCCCTGCTGCGACCCCGTCTAAGTCTTTCGGCGCGGCCGACAACGGAGACGATCGACATGATCGTGCGTGACCTTCGCATCGGTCACGCAGTGAGCCGTCTTCGCGAGCAATTCGACCAGTTGGAAAGTGAGCCCCTCAGTGCCATCCAGGTACTGCTGCTCGATCTCGCGCACCATTTCGACAGAGGTTCACCATCGGTCGACGAACTGAATACGCAGGTTGAAGAGCTGATCGCACGCATTGTCGTCGGAACGGGCGCGCACCGTCACCTGCTTGATCCACTCATCGACCTGCGTTTCGCGCTTTCTTCCGTCCAAAACAGCGAGGCCAGAGCATGATTCCGGACCTCTGCATCAGTGGCGTCTTTGTTCCCGGCTTGTTGGGAGGCGCCTTCATCGCCTTGGTAACCACCGTTGCGTTGCTACGTCTGCTCACCGTCCTCGGCGCGTGGAGAGTGTTTTCTATCCGGCCGCTCGTCGAACTTGCCGTCTTCACCATTCTGTTCAGCCTGCTCGCGCAGGGTCTCTCCACCATCGGATCCCTCCCATGAAATTCCTGCTCACCTTTCTGGGGCGCCATGCCTTGACGCTTGGGCTCGTCGTCATCGCCGCTGCCGTCGCGCTTCATCTGTGGGAACGCAATCAGCACACGCCCTGGACCCGTGATGGCCACGTACGGACTGACGTCGTACGGGTTTCGACCGATATTGGCGGTCTCATCACTCAGGTTCTGGTCCATGACAATCAGGTGGTGCGCCCTGGACAACTCCTGATCGTCCTTGATCGACCGCGTCGGGCCGCGGCGCTCGGACGTGCAGAAGCCGCCATAACGGAGGCAAGGGCGCAACTCGATCTGGCGCGCAAGGAGGAACGACGCGACTTGGCCTTACGCGATCTCGTCGCGACGGAGGCTCACGAGCAGAACATCGCAAAGGTCCGGACGGCAGAGGCAGCGCTGACGCGCGCACTCGCTGACCGGGACGTGGCCCAGATCGATATGCAGCGCAGTGAAATCCGCGCAACAGTCGGGGGCACCGTCACCAATCTCGACCTTCATCCTGGTGATTATCTGGCCGTTGGCGTCCAAGCCATGGCACTGGTGGACGCCGAGACGTTGCGCGTGGAAGGATATTTCGAAGAAACCAAACTGCGCAGTGTCTCCATCGGCGATCGCGCGCGCATCCATCTGATGGGAGACGATGCCGATATCGTCGGTCATGTCGAGAGTATTGCCGCCGCAATCGCCGACGACCAGCGCGACAACACCGGAAATCTTCTGCCCAAAGTCGCGCCAACATTCTCATGGGTGCGGCTCGCTCAACGCATTCCTGTCCGTCTGCACATAGACCGCGTACCAGCGGGCACGAAGCTAATTGCAGGACGAACAGCGACGGTGGAAATCCTGCCCTCTACCCCCTTGAGCGTGGTTGGGAGGCACCTGTGAGATCTGTTTTTGCCCTATGTATGGCGCTTCTGATGACGGGCTGCGTTGCTGGGCCGGATTATCGCGTTCCCGACGTGGCCATTGCCAATCGTCCTGGAGTGACGCAAGCGCTCCTTGGCGGCAGGAACGATGGCGTGGTCCCGGCGCCCCTGCCACCGCATTGGTGGCATCTCTACGAGGATGCCCGGCTCGACGCTTTCGTTGCCGAGGCACTGGCTACAAACACTGATCTTCGCATCGCAGAGGCCAATCTCGGGAGAGTTGACGCGCTTGTACGCGAAGCAGAGGCAGCACACACTGTAACCACGGATCTCAGTGGGCAAACTACTGGCTCGCGGATCGGAGGTCCGACCCGGTTTCTACCAGCGCCTTTCAGCTACGCGTTGGGTATGAACGTCAGTTATCCTCTCGATCTGGCGGGGGGCATCCGTCGCGCAATCGAAGAGGCTCACGACCAGTCAGAGGCGGCGCAGGCAGCACGCGACCAGGTACGTGTGATCGTAGCTGCCACTGTCACGCGCAATTATGCTCGCGTTTGTGCTGATGGCGTAGCGCTGGCCGCCGCGAGACACGTTGTTGCAGTGCAACGCGCGACACTTGATGTCGCGTTGCGTATGGCCAGCGAGGGGCGCGGCACGCGCTTTGATAGTGAACGCGCGCGAACGGCAACATTCGCCAGCGAAGCAGCCATTCCAGACATCCTCGCTGATCAGAAAACAGCGTTATTCGCATTGGCAGCTATCATGGGGCGCATTCCATCGGACTATCCGCGCGATCTGGAGGCATGCACTACTATTCCGTCGCTTGCCCTGCCGCTGCCGGTTGGCGACGGAGCCGCGCTATTGAGGCGTCGCCCAGACATCAGAAAGGCAGAACGCCTTTTCGCAGCAGCGACGGCCGGCATCGGCGTCGCCGTAGCCGATCTCTATCCCCAGGTCAGCCTTGGCGGCTCGGTGGGGAGTACCACGTCGATAACGCATGCCTTGACGTTCTCGTCGTTCGGTTTGAGCGTCGGTCCATTGGTCTCATGGTCGTTCCCTAACCGGGTATTGGCAAACGCGCGTATTGCGCAAGTCGGCGCAGAGGCCCGTGCTGCGCTTGGCACGTTTGATGGAACGATTCTACTCGCATTAAAACAGACTGAGACCGCCCTGTCTGTCTACATGCAAACACGTAAGCGTCTGGGAGACCTGGAGCGGGCGGCGAATTCCGCCGGCAAGGCGAGCGCCGATGCCGAAACACTGCAACGCTTCGGCCGCACGCCATTCCTCGATGTCCTTAACGCGCAGGCAAATTACGCCGACGCGCAGGCACACCTGTCATCCGCTCGGATCGAGCTTGTCGATCGGCAGATTGATCTGTTCCAGGCGCTCGGTGGTGGTTGGGAGTGATAGTGGTCTGTCTGGACATTATGTGCCGCGTTTAGAGCTCCCGTTGAGGACAATCGATGTCTTCTTCTGAGCATTCCTGCGCTGGAAGCGGACAGACCGTTCCCCGACGAATCTTTGCTCTCGTAGCGCAAGCCTCACAACCGCCCGACCTCCCGGCATATCCCCAGAAGATGCGCGAGCTTCTGATTGAGCACAGCGCCCAGAACAATGACGCCTTCCAGAATATGGGCCGCCTCACTCTCGGCCTTCAGACCATCAAGCCGCCCTCGAAGCAGATAATGCTCGAGTTCCACCAGTCGCACCACCTCATGCAACCCTGCGTGCAACTCTTCCAGTCGAGGGTCCCGGTGAGAGGACAGGGACAGGCCATGCGCATCGTCGGTCATGAAAACCCCTTGGACAGAACAGTCGGGATATGCGAGCATCCCGCGATGACCTACGAGGCTCCGCGTCACCGTTTGATGCAGAAATATACGTTTATTCGACTATATATTCAAGCGTATTTTCGCCTAAATACAGCCATCTCTGTTTCAGGATGTCTGCATGGCCCGATCACGTCCCCGAAAGCGCCCCCTCATGGATGACCAACTCACCCTCCTCCGCGAGCGCGGCGAGCGCCTGCGTCAAGCCGCCCAAAGCATCGGCATCACCCACGCAGCCAAGGCCGCAGGCGTCCCCTATACGACCCTGCGGGATTATATGGGCGGTAGCGAGATGAAGCTGTCCGCTGTCGCCTCCCTCGCCCGGGTTTGCGGCGTCTCCCTGGACTGGCTTGCTTTCGGCGTTGGGGATGCCCCCATCACAGCGCCTCATGCAGCAGGCTCCTCTGAATCCCCGACGCGTGGTGGCCACCAGACTGTCATCCCCTGGATCGATGATCGCGATGAGGGTCTGCGCGTCAGCAAAGCCTGGCTTGAAACAACCGTCGGACGTGAGACGACCGGATTAAGACTGATCAGCGTGACAGGCGACGCCATGACACCCACCCTGCGCGAGGGCGACCTCGCCATGATCGATACGTCCAGCATCAACGTTCAGGGCGGCGCTGTCTTTGCCTTACGGGTCGAGGGCAACATCCTCATCCGTCGCCTTGAACGACGCCTGGGCGGCGGGATCCGCGCACTCGCCGATCATGATCGCTACCCCCCGCAGGATCTCTCACCAGACGAAGCGCAGGCCCTGACACTTCTGGGGGAAGTGATCTGGTCAGGCGGACCGCTGGTCAGTTAGGCTTGCCCAGGCAGACATAAACGCTTTGTGCGATTTATCGCGCCATTCTATATACGAATAATCATTGACTAAGACGATTCGTCGCCTATTATGGCCTGAGATTCACCACCCTATCGGGTATCTCAGGAGGCTGCCATGATCGTTATCCTCTCTCTCCCCTGCCCGCTGACCGAGCTGTAACGCTCCGCCTGCCCTTTCGCTATTTCACGAGAGCATGTGGAACGTCTGTTTCGGAGAGCGTCATGGACCAGAAAGATATCGACTTCGAGAAGATCAAAGAGCGGCTTGTGCTCTTTGCACGACGGCCTGAAGAGCTCCTGATCGCCTCCGTGATCTGTGTCATTCTGGCCGGACTTCTGCCCTGTGCTCACCGCCATGTCGAACGCGATATGGCGTCCTATCAGCAGATTGGCTTCAGCGGCTTTCATGTTCTTGGCTTCCTGCTCTGGATCACGATTGCCGCCTTCGCAGCATCCACCCTCAGCCGGATGCGGGCAAGCTTCAATGTCCCGCGTCAGTACTGCGACCGCGCCTGCTATGCGCTGTCCCTGTTTTGCCTGGTCAGGATCTACATCTTCCTGCAATCCGTCCAGACGACCACAAGCGGATTTTTCTTCTTCTTTTCGACCTTCCAGCTTTATTTCACGCCCGCCATCGGTGCTGTGTTTCTCCTGATCGCCCCGGCCCTGCTCTGGCGGGCCACGCATCTCGAGAACGAACAGGTGCAGGCGATCTCGCAGGATCAGGCGGAGACGTCGCCGCCCGAAGGCCCTGACATCTGACCTGACGCTTTTCGACCCGTCAGATCTCAAAAACCCCGAATTTCCAGACACAAGGATTGGCAGAGCTGGCTCCTTCCCAGGGCCTGCTGCCTGAACGCACCTACACAGCCAAATGGTCTGATTTCGAAATGATTTCCCTCATTTCTGTTCGGACATAAGTAAAGGAACACACGATCATGAAGACACCCTCAAAATATCCCCTCGCACTGTCAGGTTTGCTGATGATGGCAGGCTGCACACAGATGCAGCCCAATGACGCGATCGTGCCGCTGCAGGCGGCAACAGCACAGATGATCGGACTGGCCTCTTCCGATGAACTGACGATCAGCAATGTTCAGGCCACCAGCCCCGACGGACTGGGCGGGCAGCAGCTGTCCTATACAGCCACAACAGTGCGTGGGCGTGTCTTTTCCTGCTCTGCGCTGATGACGCCAGGCCTGCTTACAGAGCCACCCAAAATGTCAGCCCCCCACTGCACACCTGTCCTCGTCCATCAATAATCCGGCGCTGAACCGCATCGGACGACGTCTGATCACATCCCTCCCCTGAAACACGACGCCTTCACGCCCCAGATGCAAGGTTGCTCTCCATGTCCGATACCTTTCTGTCCTCAGGTCAGTCTTTGAACACTGTCACGATCGGTGATGGTGACAGCGTCTATGTCGGTTCCGGGGCCAGCACCTCGGATCTTGAACTGGAGCCTGGTGGCAACGAATATGTCATGGCAGGCGGGCGGGCCCTTGGGACCGTTGTAAGCGCAGGCGGCTTCCTTTTTGCAGCAGGCGGAACCGACGCAGCATCAGCCATCGTCTCCGGAGGCACAATCGACGCAGACGCCGAGGCCGTGATCAGCGAGAACGGTGTTGCCTCGTCCGTACATGTGCAAAGCGGTGCCCTCCTCAGTGTCGTCAGCGCGGGGATCACAACCGGCAGCATTCTCTCCTCTGGCGCTTTCGAGACTGTCGCATCTGATGGGACAGCCAGTGCAACCGACATTCAGGACGGAGGAACTCTGGTTATCACCCCGGGAGGAACGGTCACGGACACAATGCTTGCCCCGGGCGGGCACGTTGTTTCGAAAGGCATTTTCTTCTTTTCATCAACCAACCCCGTTACCGTCTCCGGTATGTCCACCACGGATCAGCCCGTAAGCGGAGCCGTCCTGAGCTCCGGCGCGCACGCCATTTTACTCCCAGAGGGCGTTCTCACGGATGCGGACATCCAGTCAGGCGGAGCCGTTGCGGCCCTCACGGGAGGCACCCTCTCCGGCGGGACGATCGAGGCGGGAGGTTCGGCGATTATCGGTGATGGGGCCTCTGCGACCGATGTCACTGTCGCTAACGGAGGCTGGCTGGTCCTGTCTGGACAGACGGAGGCTGCCGGCCTTCCAGAAGAGACGACACTGAAAGGCATAACGATCGAGAATGGCGGCGCGATTGACGTTGAAAACGCAGATGTTTCTGCGTCTCTCTCGGGGGATATTCTCACCCTCACGTCCGGAGCCCTGACGACAAAGATTGAACTGACAGGCGATTATGACCATGCCTCCCTGACGATCTCAGGGGACAATAATGAAGGCACCCTCATCACCCTTGAAGACGGAACGCCCTGCTACGGCCGTGGCACGCTGATTTCAACGGCAGACGGTGAGACCTCTGTTGAAGACCTGAACATCGGTGATCTCGTCCGAACCGCGTCTGGCGCCCTCCGCCCTGTCCGCTGGATCGGCCGACGGTCTTATTCCGGCCGGTTTGCGTCAGGCAATCGTGACGTTCTGCCTGTGGTCTTCAAGTCAGGAAGTCTGGGGAACGGCCTGCCAAGACGGGATCTGTCCGTCTCACCGCTTCATGCGATGTTTCTCGAAGGCACGTTGATCCCGGCCGTTCTTCTCGTCAACGGCGTGAGCATTCTTCAGGCGCAGGCCATGGACGAGGTCAGTTATTTCCATATCGAACTGGACAGCCATGACGTCCTTCTTGCGGAAGGTGCGCCGTCAGAAAGCTTCATCGATGATGGCTCCCGCGTCATGTTCTACAATGCCGCCGAGTATCAGGCTCTGTATCCGGACGCTGCACAGTCCCTGCCCCAGTACTGCGCCCCACGCCTGGAAGAAGGGCAGCCTCTGGAGGAGATCCGCTCCCGCCTGAACGCCCATGCAGGACTGAAAACGCTTCCGAACACGGATCATGGTCCCATTGAGGGCTATCTCGATACGGTCACACGAACAGGGCTGACAGGCTGGGCGCGCAATCCCCTGTCAGATACTCCCGTGCGGCTGCGCCTCACCGATAACGGGATCACACTTGCGGAGATTATTGCGGATCAGCCTCGCCCCGATGTCGGTGGCCCCTGTGGGTTCAGCATCACCATACCCGGTGGCTTCTCCCCGAACGAACGCCATGTCCTCGACATACAGCCCGTGGGCAGTCAAGCAAGGCTGGGCCATACGCCCTGGATCCTGGATCTCCAGCAGGAGGTCCCCACACTATCGTCAGAGGCGTTGCCGCCTCGAGGCTGGATCGATATCGCCTCACGCGACAGGATCTCCGGCTGGATCTGCACTCCGGATGATCTGGCCACACCGGTGGCCATCCAGATCATCGTGAATGGTCAGCTTGCCTCTCGCACCGTCGCGAATGCCAGACGTCCGGATGTTGTCCAGACGGGGCAGGCTTCAGAGTTCTGCGGCTTTGACGTGCTGTTCAGTCCCCCGCTCCCTCCTCATCGCCGTCATACTCTCGAAGTGCGCCGTGAAACCGACGGCTATCGCCTGTCCTCACCCGTCGTGATCGAAGCAGCGAACCGGTTTGATCCCGCCGTGGCACAGCTGCTCCGTCAGGCGGTGGCCTCGGCCGAAGATACCCAGACGCAGGCCAATATTCTGTCCTTTCTGCTCGCACAGACAGAAACACTGAAGCAGGCCCAGGCCGAACGTGAGTCCGGTCGCGCGCGGATCGAACTGACAAACCTCAAAGCACGCCGTGGTCTGATCACAGCCGAGTTGCCTGTTCTACGCGCCCTGATCATTGACAGCCGTATTCCTGATCAACATCGGGATGCCGGTTCGGTGGCCATCCTGTCTCACATGCGTGCCCTGATCCGACTGGGTTATGCGGTCTCGCTCGTCAGTGCGGATGGCTCCGCACAACAGGCCCAGTCTCTGGCGTCTGACATCACTGTTCTTGGCCCTCCGTTCGTCTCATCCGTCGAAGACGTTCTACGCCGGCAGGCTGACAGTTTTGACGTCGTGTATCTTCATCGCCAGGAGATCGCCACCGCGTACCTGCCCCTTGTCCGCCGTTATCAGAGACGGGCCCATGTCCTCTACGGCGTTGCGGATCTTCATCACCTGCGTCTCAGCCGACAGGCCATCCACGAAGACAGGCCCGAGCTTTACGCCCGGGCGTTGCGTGTCCGGGCAGCGGAATATTCGGCCGTCCGTCAGGCTGATGCCGTGCTGACGCATTCCAGCGTCGAAGCCACGCTCCTGCGCCGCGACCTGTCAGGCGTCAATGTTCATCAAGTGCCCTGGGACGTTCCGACACGGGGATGCGTGCCAGGTTTTTACCACCGTCACGGCATCGCGTTCATCGGAAATTTTGCGCATGCTCCAAATATCGATGCAGCCATCTGGCTGGTCGAAACCATCCTCCCCCTGGTCTGGGAAACCGCTCCCCACATCTCCTGCGTGATTGCCGGAGCGGAGATGCCAGACCGCATCACGCGTCTGGCTGCTGGACCGAATGTTGAGGTCATCGGCGCTGTTCCCGATCTGGCAGACGTGCTTGATCGCGTACGGCTGACCGTCGCCCCTCTGCGCTATGGTGCGGGTGTCAAAGGCAAGGTTCTGGACAGTCTCGCAGCCGGTGTGCCGTGCATCATGACGCCCATAGCCGCTGAGGGTCTTGATCTTCCGGAGGCCTTGTCTGGACTCATCGCGGACACTGGAGCGGATATCGCGGCACGCATCATCCAGCTGCATAAAACACGCAGGCTTCATGCCGCAGCGGCGCGTTACGGCAAGGCCTATATTCAGGATCATTACACTGAAAGCTGCGTCGATGAGCGCTTGCGCTCTGCGGTGACGCCTGCGGCCCGGAGACAATCCGCAGGCTAGTCGCGCTTCTCTCCTGATGGAGACGACGCTCTCTCCCTGCAGAAAAAGACACAGGCAGGCGCTCCTCCCGGAGCGCCTGCCTGTCCTCAGAAACGATTTTGAAAACAGCTGACGGCACGCTCAAGGCGCAGCAGCGTATCTTCCAGAACAAGCGTGAGGCCCTCGAGTGGATGACTGAGGGTGTCATCCTCCTGATACACCTCGTCCATTGCGCGTTTGACGCACGGCAAAACCACCTGCCGCACCAGCAGCTGCGCCTCAACCACATGATTGAAACCGGCTGAGAATGATGTCTGCCCGGATGATCCAGAGGGTGTCATGATGTCTTTCCTTACAGCCCCCATCCAGAAGGGTTTGGCGTCCGCAGAGCGTCAGAAACGATCTGGGAACCACGCACCGTCTTTGTCCTGATGGGGAAATTTGGTCCCATGGCCCGAAAAGACCGACCGGACTTTCAGGGACATTTGAGACACGGAAAACGTAAAAGCCTGCACACAGCTGATGCGCAGGCCAAGACGTCGATAGGCTTAGTCAAAGTCGTGGAAGAACAATCCGTCCATATCGTCGTATTGCACCACATCCCCCAGACAGCCAACGCGTTCGGGCGGTGGGACAATGGCCGCTGACACTGCGACCATCATGTTGGGACGGCACCGATGCAGGAGATCCGTGGCCAAGGTCTGCACGGCCCAGAGCCGGGCGAACTCATGCGTCGAGAAAAACGTCTCCATCTCCCGAGGCAGGATATCGCTGGCAAGATTGGCCAGCCCATAACTCTCCCGCTCCGGACACAGCAGACGCGCGTTTCGGTAGAGACAGAGCCAATGCGGCGGGCTGTCGCACACCCCTCCCAGCAGCCGCTTCACAAAGGCCACATGATAGGCCGCCATAACCAAGGGCGGTGGGACATCCGGTGGCATGACGGACTGGAAGGCTTCGTCGCTGACAACCAGTGCTGGCCTCCCCTGATCATCCAGAGTCTGCTCAAGTCTGCACCGGGCGATCCGGATCTGGGCACACCACCAACTCAGCGCAGAAGTCTCATCAACGCTTTCAAAAAAGCCATCCCGTGACGCCACGATCACGTCACGCCCGGCCACCAGGGGACCTGCTTCACAGGGGACGATATCGACGATGCGGATCCGGCCCATGGGCCAGCGCGGCAGAGACGCCGGCCGTTCTGCACGGCGACAAAAAGCTGCAGGAAGGGACACCCCGCTCATGACCGTGCCTCCCCGCGGCGAAGAGACTCGATTACCCTGCGATACTCCTGCTGCAGTCCGTCCAGATCCATCAGATGGTCCAGATAGAGGCACATCGGCTCAATGCCGAGTTCCGCATAGAAGTCCAGGCGGCGATCCAGCCGGTCGAGCCATTCTTCTTCCAGAGGGTTTCGGACAATGCGGTCAGAGCCACACGCGCCCACCACTTCGAGATAGGCCGCAGAGCGCTTGAAGCGGATTGTCAGATCAGCGCGATAGTCTCCGTCTTCCGGGCTGATCGGCTGATGCAGGTCGAGTTGAAGGCCCCGTACCATGAGCGGACGCAATTGCTCATACGCCAGACGCTCGGGCAGAGAGTCCAGCACCGTGCCGTCTTCTGCGACAGGACCACCGACCGGGAGGTCGGGCCAACGCGTATAGACTTTGCGGAGGAAACGCGCCCACTCCGATGTCCCGCTCTCGCCGATGAACACGAGGTGGTCGGCTTGCGGTCCGACATAGCGCAGCATTTCGGAATTCGGGGGGACACCGAGATCCAGTGTCAGGCGTCGATAGAGACGCAGGTCGGCTTCGGTGGCATGATAGGATGATGAGACCGATCGCTTTCTGGGCGAGTAGGAATGAACACTTAACGTGGCCATACGAGAGTAATCCTGGGCGTGAGAAACTCCCCCTGACGCAGACGCGGCTCAAACCCTGATCAGGGCGCCATGCTGAGACATCCGGCTGCAAGCTGCTTGATGGGGAGAGAGGTCAATGGACCTCACCTCATGCCAAACTCTTCTTGGTCCTCTTTACAGCTGACTGAAAGCCGACGACATCCTGAAAAAGCAGTGATGCACCGACACGGAAACAGTGTCGCGATGGCAACGCCAGCGCGTGCATAGATATAAATAATATATCCATTTCTCAAATTGTTAGACTGTTTTCGCCCCCTGGCTGGCATGCCTCACGCGTGAGGCATACTCCCAAATTTCTGTGCCTGCACAAAATTTGCGGTATCGTGCCTTATTTGTTTCGAAAGTGCATTGTAAATGCTTGGTTTTTAGGGTTTTGGAGCTGTTTTTGGGCGTTAGAAAAGGCTCATCGAACAAGAATATGTCACGTTTTTGTCCGTAATTCAGGTCTATTTTGTCTCGCTTTTGGGTCTATCTCGTCTTCCAATCGTCTCATGGATTACTCGTTTTCAAGGCACTATTTTCTCGTCTCCTGATCCCCGTTATGTGCTAGTCCACGAGCTGGGTACATCAATAAGATGATGGTTTTTTAGGGAGTCAGCCATGACCGGGTCAGAGCAACCGTCTCTAACGTTGCTGTTTGAACAGGCACAGCAACGTCTGGATCGTCACTACCTGACGGAGTGGCTGGACCATCATCATGATGAACTGGTGGATCGTCTTGCAGGCCGACGGGTCAACTGGCCTCTCTGGCTTGAGGTTTTCAAGGGGCAGCATCTTGTCGATCGACGTGGCAATCCGCCGACAGTCCATACGGCCCGTAAAGCCTGGTTGCGCGTACGGTCCAGACGCGCGGGCGCAAACAAGGCCCTCAGTCATCAAAAGGATCACGCGAAAGCATTGTCGCGGGTCAACACTCAGCCCCACTCGCCTGAATCTCTGGCACCCGCCCCGCAGCGGCCTTTATCAAGTCCTCGCAAAAGGCAGCCGGGGGATATGACAGGGGCTTTAGAGATTCTCAAAAAACGGGACACACCGATGCCGGATATTCTCAATCCACGTGGTACACGAAAAAGTGATTGAAATGAATTTCAGATCAATTCTATGCCTCTAAAAGTATCATGGAGCATCATAGAGCTTTATGGAGATATGTTATCTCTGAGTAATTTAACTAAAAACTTTAAAAACCAGTGATCCTAAGAAGATAATTTTATTTAATTATTATAAAATAAGTGTCTTTGCTGTTCCTGTTCTCAATATCGAGGATAAGGACATGATAGAGACAACCCAGATTCAGGCGCTCCCCAGTGCAAACCTGACACACCCCACAATCGTCTTTTTTAACGGAAGAGGAGGCACGGGCAAAACGACACTCGCGCGTCTTCATGCAGAATGGGCCATCCAGCAGGAAACTGATTTCCGGATCCTTGATCTGGACCGCACAAATGCAACGTTCAGCGCCTTCTTTCCTGAACACACAGATCGGCCACCAAGCGCTGACGATAACGACGTGATGAACTTCCTGCAGAAGGCTATTGATGAGCAGACGGCAAGACGTCATCATCTGATCGTCGATTTTGGCGGTGGTGACCTCATTCTAAAAGCCCTAGCCAGGCGCGTCAGACTTGTGCGCTTCTTTGAATCTTATAACATTCGTCCGGTCATGGTTCATCATTTTGGCGCGGACCCTGATTATCTCGCCTTCATGAAATATTTCGAAGACGGGGAATTATTGGCGCCTGAAGCTACAATTTTGGTTCTGAATGCGCATGTAAAGCCCCAGCGCTTATCAGTAACTGCAGCTTTCGAGCAAACTATTGAGCCTCATGAAATATTTTGCGGAGCTATAAGTCGCGGAGCAAAACTCGTAGCAATGCCTGATCTGCCGTGTGCTCATCAGATCGATCGTTATCGGCTTATGTTTTATGAGGCATATGCGGGCCGAGATAATGTCAGCAACTGTAGGCCACCTGCGTTGTCGCCATTCGATAGGGCAGAATTGGGAATGTGGTTGGAGGACCTGGAAGCCCAGTTCTCCAAATTCTCAGACTGGCTTCCCTGGCTCCCCGTGTCAGGAGGTCTCCTGTCATGACAACGCAAAATGTGCGGCAGGCGCGTGGACTGAAATCGAGGGAGCAACAATTCCTGCAAAATACGTCCAGTGCATATGAAAAGAGTATTTTGCAGGCAGGCTTTCGACAGGGGGAGCCTATTACGCAGATGTTGATTGAAATTGGCAGACTGGTCGAAGACTTTGATGCTCGGCTGGATGCGCACGAAAGCCACATATCAGGGCATCACCAGTTGATGGTCGCTTGTATTGAGCGGGCTCGCAAACAGATAGCCTCACCGTCAGAACCGGCTCAGGAAAACCCAAAAAAAATTGCGAGTGAAGCGCCGCCACCTGGTTTGCTCGACGACGTTGTTGCGCTTTTCTGGCGTTTTTTACGTGATTGGCAGCGCCCACTCCTGTGGTTGGTGATTATTCTTGGAATAGTGATGGTCTTGGATCATTATCATTTACAAAGTCAGTTACAGTTCAAAGACGCGGCTTTGGCACAGAAAGAACAGTTGTCGCATCAACATAACGTGGAACTTGCAGAACTGGAGGCCTATTTGTCCGCGCACCCAGAAGAAATCAGAGCGGCAAAAATTGTCACCAAAGACAATATTTTGAACGGTCAAGAATTTATAACAATATGTAACAAAACGATAGCTATGGAAGCTTCATCCCTTAGACGTTTTTGTCGACCAAAAATCTATATTGATGCCCCCACGCCCGCTACAAGGACAAGAAACAATGACTGAAGAGGCCCTTGGCGGTGCCCCGATGTGAAGGCACCGCCAGAGTCTACTCGCTCACGGCAATAGACGATAGGTGACCTCGCTGACACTGCCGCGTCGCTTATCCTCCTGCGACTTTATTAGCGTTACAATTCCCTGATCCCCAACCTGGCCGTAGTTATAGGTCCATTGGCCGTAACGCGGCGGCTCTGCGGCTTGTATTAGTGCCCCCCGGGTAAGGTCCGCACATTTCAGCGTGCCATCATGATCTTGCAGCAGAGAGATCTTGCTGCCGACTTCAAGGGAGAGGTGCGGAGCTGAGATCAGGACGACCCAGCGCGTCCAATCGACAACGCTGCGATTTCCCCGGGCATCTGTGCAAAAAACGAGGCCGGCAGTCTCAAAAACCCTGCGAAGCATTTCGAGTGTTCTCTCTTCTGGCAATACGCTGGATTGTTCAAGGCGGGCGATCGTAACGCGGAGAACGTCACTCCGCTCTGCGAGTTCGGCCTGGGACCATCGGAGAATCGCTCGAGCCACCCGGCAGTCAGCCGGTGTTAGAATCGTTGTTTCAGGGCCCGATATACTTTTCCGCATACGGCAGATCATCCTCCTCAAAAAAAAGAGAGAAAAACTCCTAGGGAATTCCCTTTGATTTTTTCTACGCTTTGTACGGTATATCGAACAGAGATTTTTTTTCTTGCACAAACAAAAAATAAATAAATATGATCTATGTGTATAGAGAAAAGGACAAAAACCATGCCTGAAAAATTACTCACACTTGCGATGGTCTGCGCGCGCGTGTCGCTCTCCCCCTCTTATGTGCGCAAGCTGATTCAACAGGGAAAATTTCCACGTCCCTCCCATGTTTTTGGGGCGCGTGCCGTTCGCTGGAGCGAAAGCAGCATCAACGACTGGATCGAGAAACACTGTTCTGAAACATAAAGAGAAACAGTTAGGTCTAACGTTTTCTGTGCTGCAAAAGGGTGGCGGTATCCTCTAGTCCCTCCATTAAGAGATCCGCCCAGATCTGGGCCAGCACTCTTCGACGCTCCATATGAAGAGCGCGATTATAAGCTCCTTCCACCCGGTCTTTATTGATATGAGCCAGCATGAGATCGATGATTTGGCGGTCACCGGGAAAACGTTCGTTCATGATGGATGAAAAAGACGCGCGAAATCCATGGGGCACCTGCCGTCCAGCATACCCGGCCCGCTGCAGGAGATATCCCAGTGCGTTTTCGCTCATTGGGCGATGAGCCCAACGGGCATTTGGGAAGACCAGTGGTCCCCGACCTGTCACCGTCGAGACGGCGCCTAGAATATCCTGTGCCTGGGTCGAAAGGGGCACGACATGCTCGCGCCGCATTTTCATCCGCTCCGCGGGGATGATCCACATCCGTCGATCTTCTGAAACTTCATGCCAGGCCATGGCATGCACTTCTCCGGGCCGCACAACCGTCAATGCCAGAAATCTCATGGCGAGAAGGGTCACGGGATGCGCGGGGATCGCTTCGACATCCCGAAACAGCGTCCGAAGTTCATCGAGGTTGATTAGCGCGGGTTGGCGTCCCTTTTTTAAAGGAGCGAGCGCTCCTTTGATAATAGCGGCAGGATCGTGACTTCCCAACCCATGGGCCATCCCAAAAACAAAGATGGCACTTAGTCTTTGCCGAACCCGCCGTGCCGTTTCTTTTGCACGTGCGGCCTCGATCCGACGGATGACCTCCAGCACCATGGGAGGTGTGATGTCATCAAGATTGATCCGGCCAAGTGTCGGCCATACGAAACGTTGCAGGCTGGTTGCCACATCGTCTCTATGGCGCTCCGTCCACTGAGTGCATTGAATCGAGATCCACTTTTCTCCGACACTTTGTAGCTGCCGGTCTGCTCGCTCTGCTTCAGCCTGACGCTGCTTCCTGGTCAGGGCAGGATCGCGATCGGCTCGGAGCTCGCTTCTGGCTGCGTCCCGAGCATCGCGGGCCGCTGCCAGACTGACTTCCGGATATGCGCCAAAAGAGAGCAGCTTTTCGCGACCGCCGAAGCGATACTTCATGCGCCATAGTCGCGAGCCGTTGGGCTGTACGAGAATGAACAGACCCCCCGTATCCGCACGTTTGTAAGGCTTTTCTGCTGGCGTAAGGCGGCGCAGCTGAACATCCGTCAGCATCGATACCCCCACGCGTAAAATGATACCCCCATATATACCCCGAGGCTGCATGAGCTTGAAGGACCATCACAGAGCATTATAGAGTGCACAAACAGCAGAAAACTGCCAGATCTATGACACTAAAAGCACTATGAATTGTTATGGGTTATATATAATGGCGGAGGGGATGGGACTTTCCGCTATAAAGATCAAAAACCGCAGAATATCAACAAAAATTAGTCAAAAACCACTACCGGCAGAGCCTCTTCCGTGTTGGTAGTACCGACAACCGAAGTCCAAACTATCTCAGCAGGATAGTGAGGAACGCAAAACAATCAAAGACTTTGCCTCCTGCCCCTATGCTTCTTTCACGGTGTTTGTCTGTTTGTAAGGCTCCTTTAGCTTCCCAAGGCACCGATAGACGCTCGTGCGGCCCATCCCGAGCTTCTCAGCGATCTTTGACGGACTCATGCCTGAGGCTGCCAGAGCCTTCACTTCCTCTGCCTGATTGCGGGCTGTGGGCTTGCGTCCAAGGTATTTGCCATCAGCTTTTGCTTTGGCGATGCCTTCAGCCTGCCGTTCCTTCATCAGATCCCGCTCGAACTCTGCGACCGCTGCAAGCATGGTGAGCATCAGCTTGGATGTGGGGTTGGTAGTATCGAGTGTCATGCCGGACATGGACAGGATCACCAGACCACAGCCCTTTGCCTTCACCTTCTCCACATAGCCCAGAAGGTCCGAGGTCGAGCGTGCAAGACGGTCTGGCTTTGTGACCACCAACACGTCACCTTCCCGCATGTGGTCCAGAGCGGCTTCTAGCTGGGGCCTGTGAGTGGATGCACCGGACACCTGCTCTGAGAAGATGCGTTCACACCCATGATCTGTCAGGTCACGGCTCTGGGCTTCCAAACCTGCAAGCTGCTCAGTCGTGCTGGTGCGGGCATATCCGATCTTCATGGTCAGGTGTCCATATGTTCCAAAAGGTCTAGACCCTTTAGCGGGATCGTTCCAGAACGTCAATATAGACCCTAATGGAACACATAACTGTTCCACGCCCATCGTTCCGATAGACCTTGCCCTATTGGAACATAAGCAAGCTGAATAGAGCCGGTTGATAGATGCGGATACTCATACCCTGAGATGCCTAGAAGGGCTTACATAGGTCCCAAGGTGCTTCATAGCGCCCATTTTCCACGGACCCTTCCACTCTTGGGACGCTCATAGCACCTTGGGGCGTCCAGACGCCTTGGGACTCCAAAACGGGCCACCGCGAGCCATTTCAGCACCTGATTGACCTTCAAAAATTAGGGCCTAAAGCTCATGATGTTTTTGCTGTTGAGCTGAACCTAGCGGTGTTGGTCCCTGAGAAAATCCCAATGGTTTCTACCCCGCTCCGCCCAATGTTTCACGAGTGTTTCACAGGGTCCCATAAGGATAGTTTGTGTTTCGCTAGGATTGGCAGTTTTCTGAGGGTTCCAGAGAGGTTTTCGTCTAAAACGTCCAGCTCTCGGATAATCAGCCCTCCCCGCCCCTTAAAGATCCCTGAGCAGGAGGAGTGCGGAAGCACTTCCCTATAAGGATACTATAAGGACCTTTAAGGCTCTATAGGACCTAGTGCTCCCTCTTATGTTTCACAGGGCCTACTAGGGTCCCATAGAGGATAGTTTGTGTTTTGAGATTATTGGCAGTTTTCTGTGGGTTCCAGAGCGTTTTCCGTCTAAAACGAACACCTCTCGGATAATCAGCCCTCCAGCCCTATAAGATCCCTGAGGAGGAGGAGTGTGCGGAAGCACATAGAACAGGAGACCTAAAGATCCTTTAAGGTCCTTTAAGGGAAGAGGCTACCGCCTCACACACCTAATCCTAGCAGCTCCTATAGTATCCCTCTCTGGAGCTTGGCTTTTGCCAGCATTTATCCATCCGCTCCGGGGGCGCTTCCAGCGCTTGGTGACCAAAGGTGCTTTCAGTTTCTTTGTTCAACACACGTCCCTGAGAACTCAATAGCCGTTTATTAGGACCTATTTGGTACTAATTATTCATCACGGCATATGAACGCCTCCAAGCACTTCCTCAAAATAAATGACTGCCCAGCGGTGAGTCCGCTTTTCCTCCGTCCATCGACAGGGCGCAGGGGTGGTCGTTCCTTTGAGGCTTAGGCAGCCCAGCGCTTAGAGCCCCACGTCACCTAAGCGCCCCGAGCGTCACTCGCATCACAACCCCAAAACTTCAAAAGGAACCAAATCACTATGACACCCGCATCAGCGGACGATTTTGCACGTCCAATGCCGATCCCATCGACTATCGCTCCAACCGCTCCGAGCCTTCCCGGTCTCTCTCAGTCACCTGCACCTCAAGCGTTGAAATCGCCTCGTAAGGTGAGATCAGACAAAGGTATTCTCAAAGGGCCATACAAACCCCGTCAGCCCACCAGAGGCACTCTCAAGGGCGATTACTGGGAGATCCCGCTCCGAGGCGTTCATGGAGAGGGCAAAGTCCTGAAGGTGAACCCAGAAGACTATGAGCTTCTGATGGAAATGTCCGAGAATGGGACACGTCTTTATGTGGTGCCTGATGCCTCAGGATGCTTAACGGTCCGCCTGCGAGGACAAAGTGCTGCATGTTTTGCGGATAACTCTAACCCAGATCATTGCCTCCCAGTCACTCGGTTCTTGACCGGAGAACGACATGGCGGCCTTGTGCTTCGGCACATCAATCATGATCCGATGGATTGTCGCCGGGCAAACCTCATCCATGAAGTGAAAGCCAAGAAGACACGTCACCCTATCGACTGGGAGAAGGCCCAGCGAAAGCGTGAAGAGCGCATGGAAGTGGTCAGAGCGGCTCAGGCACCCCAAGCTCCCCTCTTCTCTTGACCTTCTCACCAAGGCGTCTGGACGCCCCAAGCGATTACATCGCCCCAAACAAAGCTCAGTCGCCTCAAGAGACCCGCATCCGTCTCTCCATCATGGACCTGATTAGGGACGGAAAGGCCTCACTCAAAGATGCTCAGGACGCCCTTTACCGGGAGGACCCTGAGCTGGTCTCAAGGCTCCACAAGGCCGTCACAGAGAGTCGCTGGGGCCGTTCAAGGCTCACTATGGGTCGCATGGCTTTATATGAGGACCTCTCTTTCCCGAGGTTCTCTAGTGGCTCTGATAGGCCGCGCCCCAAGCGATTGCATGTCAATGAGCTTGACCCTCGCCCCAAGCGGAAGGAACGTGGCGTCACTGTGAAGGAAATGGCCTCAGATGTTTCTCTCTGGGGTGCTTGTGCAGTTATGCCGGACAGAGAAGCCCTCACCCGGCTTCTTCAGTTCCATGGCTGGATTGAATGGGCTCCTTTCGGACGTGACCGTTCCCGTTGGTTTGCCTCTGATGAAGCCGTTGAGGGCGATTATGGGCAGACCGTCGATCCGTCTGAAAAGAGGAGCTTCGCAATCGGAGGTCCAGAGAGCTGCTTTCCTTTTCCTTCGTTCTATCAGAACAAGGTGAAGGATATTGTGTGGACGCTGGGCTGGGACACAATACTCGACCACCTCGGAACTCTTGCCACCAAGAAAGATCGTCTTGCGTGGCTGATGGCACAGCACGGCTATCTCCCTGCCAAAACCATTTCAGAGCTTGCAGGCGTGGGGATAGCCACAGTCAAACGATGGAAGGCTAAAAATGATACTCAGGGGTTATATAAAGAGAAGACTTCCAGCGCTTCAAAGGTCACTAACGCTTCCAGTGTTCCGATGAGAGTGAACTTCCGAACACCTTCCCCTTCAGTGCCCTATGATCCTGCTATGCTCATTCATCCAATCCTCTCCTCGCTTGTGGAGGAAGAGTGTCAGTGTCTAGAGGCAAAAACTGAAAATGATACCTAGCGGTTATAGATAGAGATCTCTGAGGAGTTCCCAAGCGCTGGAAGCGCCCCAGAGCGGATACCTTCAGGTTCTTTAGGATAGTCTGAAGAAGAGGGAGTGTGCGGAAGCACCGATAGAAAGGAAACCTTTCAAGATCCTTGAAGGCAATCCTGAGCGAGATGTGCTCCCGCACACTCCACCTTCCTTCAAAGTGCCGTCCAAGGTATCCGCTCTGGACATTCAAAGACCTCTAACAGCTCCCAACATGAGAAAGGAACTGGTCAGGCATGGCAAAGCCAAAAGCCCCCAAAGTGAAATGGAGACTTGAAGATGCTGAGAACCGCCTCTGGGAAGTGGGGATAGAAGTCTCCACTATTGAGAAGATGCCCAGCGGCTGTGGTTCAATCATCAGGACCCGTGATGGCCGGATAGTGTGTGTCTATGACACGGGCTCTCTAACCTGTCAGGGCAAGCTGATGGCTGATACGAAGCTCCTTTTTGAAGATCCTCCTTCAAGTCTCCTGAACGCCTCCATAGGAGCTCCCTCAAAGTCTGTGGAGAGCTTGCCGCCGTCTGCCTGCACCAACCCACTTGAGGGGCCTATAGCGCCTTCCAGCCCTCTTGGTGAGGCGTATTCCAAGGCGTCTGGATGCCCCAAGCGAGACACTCGCCCCAAGAGTCGGGTCATCACCTTGGAGGGAGCAGACCCTGACGAAGTGATGCCTTGGGACTAGAGAGCGCCTCTCACAGCTTCAGGTATTCCCTTCTCCACCATGCCCAGAATTGCCCGGCTATAAAGGTTCCACCCAAGATCCTTTGCGGCATAGGTGTTTCCGGCAAGTGATTTGGACTCATGCCCGATCAGGCGATCCCGAACCATCTCTGTGCAAGCTGCTGCACCATTGGCATTGGCCTGCTCAAAGAAGGTGATGAAGCTCCGCCTGAAGCTATGGAAGTTTACAATCTTGTCAGACTCTCTCCCCAATACCCATCGGCGAAAGTCAGGAAACCTCTTGGCGAAATAGTAGCCACGTTTCATCCCCGGTCCGCCGGGCACGCAATCCGGGAAGAGCGGAGCGTCTATGTTCTCCTCTCCAGCCTCTCTGAGACGCCTTGCAATGATGGGCTGCACAAGGGGATGGAGTGGGATGCGTCTGACAGAGTTCTTCGTCTTGGCCTCCTCATCAGTCACTTGGATGCCCCAAAGCTCCCCTTCAGCCCCATCGCGGTTGAGGATGCGTCCCACAGTGAGAGTGGCGAGTTCGTTCTGTCTTGCGCCTGTGAAGAGAGCGAGACGCATCATATCGCTGATAGCCGGACCCCATGCCCATCTCTTGCACTTGGAAGGATCGGCTTGCAGGAGCTTCAGCAGCTCTTCTTCAGTGAAGGGGCGAACGTCAGGCTTCTGCTTCCCGGCCTTCCTCTTCAGCCCGGCGGTAGCACCTACCCATGGGTTCGGACCTTTGAGGATATGCTTCTGGATGGCGAAGTCCCACATGACCTTCAGAGGCGTGATGCGGTTCCCTGCGGTCTTGGCACTCAACCCTCTGTCATCCATTAGCCACTCAGAGAAGCCCCCCAAGACCATTTCAGGCACCTCTTCGACTATCTGGGCACGAAGGAAGCCTATGAGATCGTCAGGCTCTCCAAGGCCCTGAGAATGAGCCAGATAGCGGGAGAAGTGATTTAGGGTGGCGCGGTCTAACGATATGATAGAGTGAGACGCATAGCGTTCTCGATCCTTCATCCAACGGTCCAGAAGCAGGGAGAAAGGTGTCTGGTTTCCCAGAGCGATTTCCTTGAAGCGAACCCGGTAGTGATCTCCGTCTTTCCCTGCCCGTTCAAGCTCCAGAGCCCGGTCTTCAAGCATACTATCCATGCTCTCGATAACCCGATCTCTAGGGCTATCAGAAGCACCTGTCTGATTGTCGTAGAAGTCATCGCTATCGGAGACAGAGTCAATCTCTCGCCGGGCTTCTAACGCCTCAGTGAGCAAGCGGTCTTCATTCATCCAATCGGGCTGCCAATGGCCGTGGATAGGCAGGAAGCCAGCCTTCACCAGCTTGGCGTCCAAATCCTCTCGCATCGCTGCAAGGGCCTTGTCGCGCCTCTTGATGGCTTCTTTAGCATCTTGGGTTCCGAGAGACCGGATAACTTCCTGCTTGATGCCTGATGTGGTCCCGAAAGCCTTCCCGGCATCCGCCCAGCGATCACGCGGAATAGACAGTCGAGCAGACCATGTGCGGCCACCTGTCCGCCTCAAGCCGTGCATATCATCATCTTGTAGAGCCTTCTTGGTCATGGAAGGACTACCGACGAGGTGCTACCAGCATGGTAGTGGACTACTACCGGCATGTGGTCATAACTGACTGATTTCATTGATATTTTTGAAAAGTGGCGGAGGGGATGGGATTCGAACCCACGATACGACTTACATCGTATAACGGATTAGCAATCCGCCGCCTTCAGCCTCTCGGCCACCCCTCCGCGTGGAAAGCAGTTTTTATACTGCGTTCGTGAAGGCGTTCTTAAGGGGGAACGGCCTCGCCGTCAAACCCCTTAAGAACAATTTTTTTATCTCATTCGGAAAGAAGCTTTTTCAAGGTTTCATTCACCAGAGCCGGGTTCCCTTTACCCTTCATGGCCTTCATCGTCTGGCCAACAAAGAAGCCGAAAAGCTTGTCCTTGCCGGATTTGAATTCAGCAACCTTATCCGCATTTGCTGCCAGGATATCGCGGATGGAGCTTTCGATGGCTCCTGTGTCAGTCACCTGACGAAGACCTTTCCGCTCAACAATAGCAGAAGCCGATTCGCCAGTTTCTACCATGTCTTCAAGGACTTCCTTCGCAATCTTGCCGTTAATCGTCGAATCCGAGATCAGGCTTAACAGCTCACGCAGTCCTTCTGCACTGACTGGACTGTCTTCAATTGAGCGACCAGTGCGGTTCAGGGCAGCAAAGAAGTCTCCGAGCATCCAGTTGGTGGCAAGGCGCGCATCGGCGCCCTTTGCAACGGTCTCGTAGAAGTCTGCGACAGCTTGCTCTGCGGTCAGGACACTCGCTTCATAGCGACTAACGCCGTATTCGCGTTCCAGGCGGTCCCGCTTGGCTTCTGGCAGTTCGGGAAGAGCAGCTTCTAGTTCGTCAACCCAGGACTGCTCGATGATGAGCGGAAGAAGATCCGGGTCCGGGAAGTAGCGATAATCGTGCGCGTCTTCCTTGGACCGAAGCGAGCGTGTTTCGCTGCGGACATGATCGAACAGGCGCGTTTCCTGATCGACTTCGCCGCCAGCTTCCCAGATCTCGATCTGGCGCTGTGCTTCTACTTCAATCGACTGCATGACATAGCGGATCGAGTTGACATTCTTGATCTCGCAGCGGGTCCGATATCCCTCCTCGCCCGGCTTGCGCACGGAGACGTTCACGTCAGCGCGCATGGAACCTTCTTCCATGTTGCCATCGCAGGTGTCGATATAACGCAGGATCTGACGGAGCTTCCGCAGGTAGGCTCCGGCTTCTTCCGGTGAGCGGATGTCTGGCTCACTCACGATTTCCATGAGGGCGACGCCCGCACGGTTCAGGTCAATGAAGGAACGCGTTGGGTCCTGATCATGGATGGACTTGCCTGCATCCTGTTCCAGATGAAGTCGCGTCACGCCGATTTCACGTGTGCTTCCATCTGCGAGATCAACCAGCACCTTGCCCTCACCCACGATGGGATGAGCAAACTGGCTGATCTGATAGCCAGTGGGGAGATCGGCATAGAAGTAGTTTTTGCGATCAAAGCGGCTGAAAAGATTGATCTGCGCGTTCAGGCCAAGGCCGGTACGCACTGCCTGCGCAACGCATTCCTGGTTCAGAACCGGGAGCATACCCGGGAAACCCGCGTCAATCAGGCTGACATGCGTATTTGGCTCGCCGCCGTAAGAGGCGGAGGCGCCAGAGAACAGCTTCGCTTTGCTGATGACCTGGGCATGAACTTCCAGCCCGACGACAATTTCCCATTCGCCGGTGTTGCCGGTGATACGATAGCTCATGCCGACACTCCTGCATGGATGGCGGGTCTGTGGGTGAAGGACGCAGCCTGTTCGATGACGTGCCCTGCTGCGATCAGTGTTTCTTCGTCAAAGAACTTGCCAATGAGCTGAAGGCCGAGCGGAACGCCCTGTGCGTCCAGACCGGCTGGAACAGAGAGCGCAGGAACGCCTGCCATGCTGGCTGGAACAGTGAAGATGTCATTGAGGTACATCTGCACCGGGTCTGTCGGCTTTTCGTCCTGAGCGAAGGCACTGGACGGCGCCGTTGGCGTCAGAAGGAAATCCACCTTCTCGAAGGCATTCAGGAAGTCCCGCTGGATCAGTGTACGGACCTTCTGTGCGCGCAGGTAATAGGCATCGTAATAACCCGACGACAGAACATGTGTTCCGATCAGGATACGGCGCTTCACTTCTTCACCAAAACCTGCGGCGCGGGTGGCTTCGTACAGTGCATCAAGGGAATCCCCCTTCACACGTTCGCCGAAACGCACGCCGTCATAACGGGCAAGGTTTGAAGATGCCTCTGCGAGAGCTGCGATGTAGTAAGTTGGAAGGCCGTACTTCGTGTGCGGAAGAGACACTTCCACCACTTCTGCGCCTGCGGCCTTCAGCCAGTTGATACCCTGCTGCCAGAGGGCCTCGATCTCGGCTGGCATGCCTGGGGCATGATATTCCTTGGGAATACCAACGCGCAGGCCTTTGACGCCTCGCGTCAGCGCTGCTTCGTAGTTTGGAACAGGGGTATTGACGCTTGTGGAATCCCGCTCGTCGAACCCGGCCATGGATTCCAGCAGGATTGCGCAATCCTGAAGGTTGCGGGCCATCGGGCCAGCCTGATCCAGCGAGCTTGCGAAAGCGATTGTGCCGAAACGGGAGCAGCGGCCGTAGGTCGGCTTGATGCCAGCAATGCCGGTGAAGGCGGCCGGCTGGCGAATGGAGCCACCCGTATCCGTACCGGTCGCGCCCAAGACCAGACCTGCGGCTACGGCAGCGGCAGAGCCACCGGAAGAACCGCCCGGAACCAGCTTGGCGTCAGAGCCATTGCGCTTCCAGGGGTTTTCTACCGGGCCAAAGGCTGAGTTCAGATTGGCGGAACCCATAGCGAATTCATCGAGGTTCAGCTTGCCAAGGAACACGGCGCCGTCACGCAGAAGGTTGGACGTCACCGTGCTTTCGTAAGGCGGGACAAAATTGCCGAGAATCTTGCTGGCCGCCGTCGTGCGGACGCCGTTCGTGCAGAACAGATCCTTGATGCCGAGCGGAATGCCGGTCAGTGCGCCGCCCTCACCTTTCGCCAGAACGTCGTCCGCAGCCTTTGCTGCTACGCGAGCCTGATCGGGCGTACGGGTGATGAAACTGTTGAGGCGGCCATCCAGACGCTCGATGGCATCCAGGTGGGCGTTCGTCAGTTCAACCGCGGAAATCTTGCGAGCCTTAAGGGCATCCCGGGCGGAAGCCAGCGTAAAATCGTGCATGCCGGACATTATTCGACCACCTTCGGAACCGTGTAGAACGGACCTTCACGGTCCGGAGCGTTTGACAGCACGTCATCGCGGCGATTGCCGTCCGTGACGCGGTCTTCCCGCAGGCGTGGCGTGGCGAGGCCTGTGCCAATCATGGGAGGGACATCTGTGACGTCCACTTCATTAAGCTGTTCCACCCAATCAATGATGGAACCCATGTCCTTCCCGAGAGAGTCTACCTCCCCCGGTTCGAGACCAATTCTCGCCAATCTGGCGATGCGCGTGACCGTTTTCGCGTCGAGCGACATGAACATTCCTGAAAAAGAGGAAATTATGGTAGCTTTTCAGCCGTCAGACAGATCATAACGCCGGGTTATGTCCCTGTTCAATCCACAAGACCTCCGTAATGTTCTTCAAACTGATCAGCGTATCCTTGGGCTGGACCCAGGATCGAAGACGATCGGCGTTGCCCTGACAGATGTTTCCCTCATGCTCGCCTCACCATTCATGGGGTTGAAACGGCGGAAATTGGGGGAAAATGCCAAGGAGTTGGCAGAGATCGTGACGCGTCAGAATGTTGGGGCGCTGGTGGTTGGCTTGCCCCTGTCACTGGATGGATCTTTTGGCCCAGCAGCACGTGCAGCATCGGATTGGACGACTGCTCTCTCGGAGCGATTGGGTATTCCGGCATGTCTGTGGGATGAGCGGCTTTCTTCCAGCGCTGTTAATCGCTTCCTGATTCAGGATGCAGATATGACGCGCGGGAGGCGAGCTGAAGTCGTGGACAAGATGGCCGCAGCCTACATGCTGCAAGGCTGGCTTGATGCAACGAAACCCGATCTTGAGAAGAAATATTTATAAAGAAAGGCAATTGGCTGAGCTCACATGAAACTCACGCCAATCAGAATCCCGAGAATAGAAAGCCCAACCAAAATACACAAAGGCAACATAAGGGTGGAGAGTAGAGACTCTCCCTCTTGCGTTGCATCCAAAGCAATTTCGTCTTCGGTATCATCGATGTCTGTCTGATCAGTCATGATCGGACAGTACGATATCACGCCGGTACAGGCGAGAAAATTATCTCATTACTCCATCAAAAGCTAAAGTCCGAAGAGGTGGATTTATGAAATGGAAAATTTTCAAAATCTGTTTGAGGGGCTGATATTCACCTCTCAAACAACGTTGAAAAGATCAAACTTTGTGGTTTTTATATATTTAACAGAAAAAAATCAGATGTAATTTTTATTATACGTTATTTTTAAGGCTTCAATCCGAAGATTTATTTCCTGTTTCGGATTTTCTTTCATTATTTTACATGGAATATTAATGGGAACATCACGTTTTTGTTGGGAAATCATCATATCTGAATGTCGCGTGCAAACTTCGAGTGTTGCCGCTTTCATGGAAATGCTCACGCGATCATGTAGTGAAGGGTTTCTTGATGAAGGGTCAGACATGAATTCGGTCCTTCCTTAATTCGGACTGAATTTATCCTGTTTTTCCGACTGTGGCAATTGATACTGTTTTCAAATAAGCTTTTCTCCTCACAGGAGGGCCCTAAAATGGCTGATGAAGAAATTGCTGGCTATCTTATTCGCCGTGAACTTGAAAACGGGGACGATGAATTCTGGAACCCTACAGAAAAATGGGTTTCTGATCCGGGTGACTCAGAGCTTTATGAAGACGAAGATGAAGCGAATGCCGTTGCTGATCTCCTGAGCGAAAATGACTCATTGGCGATTACCGTCGAAGAAGTATATTTCGATGACGGAGAAGAGGAAGATGAAGCCACAGACGGAGAATAAAATTTTCTCTTAAATGGTGAAGGCCGCACTGCTTTTTGTAGTGCGGCTTGTTTTTCGTATTTCGTCCTTAATTCGATAGTATTTTCTAATTTTTGGTATATTTCTTTTTTATATTTTAGAATACCAACAACCCAAAGGGCGTTGGATCAGAAATGCGCAAATCAATAAAGAACTTCAACACGACGCTGAGCGTCTGAATCTTTTAGCTAGCAAATCATCAATACCGGATGATATCAAATATATACTTGTGGCTCGAGCCAACAAATTGGCGGGTTACCGTCCTTGTTTGATTGGTTTCAGGCTTCATCACAAGAACAGGTTGAGCTCGAGAAACTTTCGACTTTAAGCGAGGTATTTGTAGAGGTCATTCCTCATGACCCGGCAGGCATCCGAAGTTTCCCCCCGAACATGCCGAAAATCGCATGTAAAGAGCGACATTGATTTATAGAAATTATACTCTGCTCTACAGCAGCATTAAAAAATAAATCTTTTCAAGGACTTAGAATGGTGGGCGCGACAGGGATTGAACCTGTGACCCCTGCCGTGTGAAGGCAGTGCTCTACCGCTGAGCTACGCGCCCATTCATTGAGCGGGCTTTTAACAGCGGCTGTACAGTCTGACAAGACGCTTTTTTAAACACCTCTTCGCCTTTGTTTGAACTTATTGCGCTTCCAGAAATACTTTGTCTGACTCGGAGCGACAATGAAACGGAATGCTGCCTTGGATTGCTTGCGAGGAGCAGCAATCCTTCTTGTGATCAGTAATCACATCGGAATACGTATTCCTCTCCTCCACACCGAATTAGCGAGCTTTCTGCCGCACCAATTTCTGGTGAGTGTGAACTATAACGGGGGGGAAGCCGTAAGCATCTTCTTCGCTTTATCCGGCTTTCTGATCACTACCAGAGTTATGCAGGTCTTTGGAGCACTTGATCGGATCCAACCAGCTACATTTCTTATTCATCGCGCCATTCGTATTGTTCCCTGCCTTGTACTCCTGGTGTGCGTTCTGGGAGTTCTCGATTATATCGGCTTTGAGGATTATCGGTTCTCCAAGCCGGGTCAGAGTTTTATCGGTGCCGCGATGGCAGCTTTCGGGCTTTACTTCAATATTTGGCAGGCGCGGCATGGATGGAGTGTTGCAGGCTGGACGGTTCTGTGGTCGCTCTCGATTGAAGAGCTCTTTTATCTGCTGTTTCCGTTTCTCTGTCGGCTGAATGCCCGGCTGCGCATAGGGCTACTTGTTATCCTCGCCGCTGCAGCGCCAGTTTATCAGGCGACACTTAAAGGCAATGAAATCTGGAAAGAGCAAGCCACTCTGACTGGGCTGGGGACGATAGCCTTGGGTGTTCTTATGGCCATTATAGCAGCACGTTATCGTCCAATCGGACGTTGGCCTGTCGCTATGGGGCTGGCGGGCATGGTGATGATGCTGTTGGAGATGTGTGGCCCCTCATCATGGTGGCCTCTGCTGTCCGATGGCTGGTTTGCTGTCCTCTATTTGGGCATTGCCATGTTGGTTCTGGCGTGCGGCTGGCGTTCCTTTGAGGGGGCTCAATGGAGTTGGTGGATCCGCAGAATGGGGCAACTGTCATATGAGGTTTATCTGTCTCATATGTTTGTTGTCATGGCAGTCGTTCGGATCTGGAGACATAACCACTGGCCTCAAAGTCTGGGGTGGATCGTTTATCCAGTTTGCCTGATGGTGATCTGGGGTTTGGGTGAAACTGTTTCGCGGTTGTTCACCAAGCCGATCTCTCGAATTCTGGAGCAGGCACTAACGTCTCATATTTATCAAAAATCCCCTGCCGTTAACTCGGTCAAAATATCTGGGGTACAGCCTTAAAATACCTCTTCTCTCGCCGCCGATATTCCATTGCCAGCATGAGTAGACTGCATGGTGATTTCAGAATTCTCGATATTTTGACTACTCCCTGAGCAAGGGAGGCGCTGGCAATGAGAGGTAATGCATGCGTTTCTGTTCGCGTCTGCCTAATGTGATGCTATCCAGAATCAGGCCGCACACCAGTGAAAGTGCCGCAAGGATCATACTGCCTGTGGCAAGGAGTGCTGTAGGGAGGCGCGGTACCAGTCCTGTGTGAAGATAGGTCAAAACGACAGGAAGCCCGAGACTTAGGCCCATAATGGTAAAGAGGGATGCGAGGGCTGAAAAGAACATCAATGGGCGCTCCTGCTTCACCAGATTGATAATGGTTTTCAGAATTAGCAGCCCATCTGAGTAGGTGCGCAGCTTGGAGGCAGAGCCAGGTGGGCGCTCAATATACGTTGTCGCAACTTCCCCGATGGGCATCCCTAATTCAAGGGCATGGACTGTGAATTCGGTCTCTGTTTCAAAACCGGCGGAAAGAGCAGGAAAAGACTTCACGAAACGACGTGAAAATACTCGATATCCGGACAGCATATCACTCAGACGCCGACCAAAAACAAACGTTACCAGGCCTGTAAGCACTTTGTTGCCCAGTACGTGGCCGCGCCGATAAGCCGCTTCCCGGTCTGTCACGCGGGCTCCATTTACCATGTCCAGCCCTTCTGACATGGCGGCCTTGAGCATGATGGGCGCTGCGGCGGCTTCGTAGGTGGCGTCTCCGTCGACGAGAATATAGTAGTCTGCATCGATGTCTGCGAACATGCGGCGGATGACGTGCCCTTTGCCTTTCATCCGTTCTGTACGGACAATTGCTCCGGCGGCTTTGGCGATTTCCTTGGTGTCGTCTGTTGAGTTGTTATCATACACATAAATATTGACGCCCGGCAGTGCCGCACGAAAATCATGAATAACCTTTTGAATGGTCACTTCTTCATTATAGCAGGGTACAAGAACAACAATGCGGGACGAAGAAAATGGATCATTTTCAGAAGGCATTTAGGTGTGACCAATATTGAGAGTGTTTGAAATACCGTATTTGGAATTTATAGATTTCTTCTGCCTGAAACTCAAAGGCTGATATCGTTTTGTATAAACGATGCGCATGTCATCATCTGGCCGATTGCCGCAAAAGCAATGTTCTATGCTGAAGAACAGAATAACAATCCGCTCTTCAGCATAAGTGTAAGTGGAGCTGTCAGAAACCAAACATATGATCGAGGGAGAAGCCGCCTTCCCCATTTTCCAATCCGTGATACCCGAACAGTCGGCATGTCAGGTCGCGGATCAGGATATAACCACCGACACCTGCGCGTTCCAGAAGAGCATTCTCGAACATCTCATGCGGACGAACTATGTATGAACCCGATGGCTGGATGTGGATGGCTGTTTCAGCCACGAGAGTACCATCAACTGCGTGGAGGAGTAGAACCGTCTCGGATGGATCTGTTCCCTCAATAGACGCTGGATGGATCAGGCAACAAAAACTACGCAGATGATCATGCCCAAGCTTCAGGAAGAGGCGCGTCGTCAGGCCCGGCGGTGGACCGGAGTAGGATTGCGGTTCGGAACGCCATGTCATGAGCGTGTTAAAGATGTGGGCTCCAAAGCTGGTTTCTGCCGCATGATCGGTTTCACGGTTGCGATAGCGCATGAGCGCATGAAGCCAGCCGTCAGCTTCTCCTCCGTCTCGGAAGTCATATACCAGATCTGCATGCCCTGGCCGGTCTGTCAGGTCATGCAAGGCGATGGCTGTTGAGTGGCTGCGCGGAAGATTGCCAAGGAAGTGGGAGCCTACCGGCTGGCCGGCATCATCGAAAATATCCAGCCGCACAGGAAGCGTTTCCAATGCTTCGGACATGGGGTTTGGTTGGATAAAGCTTTCAAATTTTGCAGGGTCCAGAATGGGAAAAGGCAGCAGAAAGCCTCGGCCTAGCGATGGTGCGAAATTTCTGATGGCTGGGTCTGGGCGAATATTGTCCCGCTCGACATTCAGGTGTGCAATGCGTGTGCGTCCACGCTGAGTTATTTCATAGCGCGGCCGAACCAGATGACGTCCTGAGCGCATTTCGAGCTGGGCAGGCCATGCGAGTTCGGGAAAGATTTTTCCAACATCGACTGCGACCGTCTCAAACGGGCCGATCGCCTGATCTACGCCACGATGTTCTTCCACGCCCATGGGGTTAAAGGTAATGCCTCCCGCCGGGATCGTGGTGGCATGGCTGTTCTGGACCCAGACGGTAAGGGTCTCATCTGCTTCCGGAGCCGGTAGCGTGGCATAACGGACAGATGGCCAGGCATTGGCGTCATGCGTGACGGACAGGCTTGGGTCACCGTTTCTGCCCCAGACATCCAGCGCGTACTTGACGACGTCATGCCCGCGTGCGCCGATCACATGAATGAAAAGCTGCCCCATAAACGGTGGCAGGTTGAAACGTTCACGTATTTGGGCGCTATCAATCGTGATGCCTGCGCCAGACTGGGTAACAGGTTGCTCCCACTGGGCGATGACCTGCCCGGACTGGTCATAAAGACGTAGCCAGTAACGCAGATCCTGCGAGCCATAATTGGACCAGTAGTTGGCCGTCACGATCCGCGTGGAAAACTGATCGTCATCCCGAAAAAAAGCAAAATTTGTCGCGAAATTGAGTTTGTCGAGATAGGGGCGACCACGGACGATCATATCATCGGGTAGGCGTGCCGGGGCGAGAGTGTGCAATGTGCGCCCGTTCAGGAGCTTGCCCAGACGACCGCGCATTTTCGCGTTATCGAACGAGAGCGCCAGAATGATATCTGCATCAGTGTCGGGCAGTTCCAAAAGGGCTTGCTTCGCCCCACCAAAGCCGTCGGGTTGGCCAACCTGCTCGGTATCATGAACCAGCAAGACAGAAGGTTTTAGTCCCGGATAAAGGGCAACCAGCGTTCGGACGGTGTCCTCGGGGTCGTAAATGACGATTGTCTGCCCGGCGAAGGCCTTCTCCATGCGCGTCAGCGCCTCGGCTGCTAGCGGGTGGGCCAGCGCCTTGTAGAGCACGTTTCCACCCTGTGGACCGAAAGTGCGGATATCGAGCATAGAGGGCCCTTTCAGAGCTTCAGTCGTCGGCGCATTTCTCTCGCCACAGTGGGGGTGTCGTCAAGCGGCTGGACAGACCATGATGTCAAGGTCGGGTTGAATATGCGGACGCGCCCTGCTTCCTCAAGGGTTTGCACAAACCGGCCAATGCGTGCTGACTTGCCCGGAAGCGGAAGAACCATCACCGGTGCAGTCGTAGCGGCAGCTTCAGAAATCATGGAAACACTGTCTGTAGTCACGGCAATCATATCTGCGCAGGCAAGCATCCCGAAATAAGGATTGTTATCTCCCTGCCCCTCAAGAATGCGGATACCGGCTGGAACAAGCTTTTCCTTCAGCACGGCAAGAGCGGCTGGGTCCGTCCGGCGTGAGGGGGTCAGGACAGCCTGCATTTCATTCCGGTTCACGAAAGCGATCAGTCCTTCTGCCATTTTGACTGCTTCCGCCACCCCAAGAGAAAAGCGCCCGTTTGTGCCGCCAACCAGAATGGCAAGCAAAGGCCGCTCGTCATGTTTCAGACGATCAGCCCATAAGGCACGGGCATAATCCAGCTTCTGGGGCGTGACGGGGTGCAATGCATTGCGAGAGATCAAAACATTCGGGCCATTAATGCCGTCATGGCTGTTGGCAACAATAAGATTAAATTTTGTGAGGTCAGTTCGGGGATTTTGAATCTGCACCACGGGCAACCCTTCCCGTTTGGCAACTGCTGCCCCTGCAATACCTCCCGTCCCACCAATACTGATGATCAGTTTTGTGTCAGGCGCTATGGTGATGGGGGCAATGCGCTTTAAAGGAGACGGCCAGTATCGGGCCGGAACATGGTTCCAGGGTTTGCGGATCAGAACGGGTTGAAAGTCCCAGTCCATTCCTGCTTTCTCCGCGAGACCGGCACCTTGCGCACGCATCCCGGCGAAGTCTTCGGCGATGATCGTGGCCTTCATGGTTGGACTCCAAAAAAAGACGCTATTTCCCGAAACGGAAGAAATTTGGCAAGAAGCGGATATGACGATGCCTGAAACACCTTCCATTTCCAATTCTGACGGTTTTGCCGAGTTTGGACTGATCCCCCCTCTTCTGGCCACGCTGGAGCAGGTTGGGCACAAACGCCCGAGCGCGATCCAGTCTCAGGCCATCCCGCCGCTTCTGGCCGGGCGCGATGTGCTTGTCGCATCCCAGACAGGAAGTGGCAAAACTGCTGCTTTCGTGCTCCCCATGCTGCAGAAGCTGAGTGAAGGGGAAGCTGCGCCGGGCCCGCGCGCTTTAATTCTTGAACCCACACGGGAGCTGGCCGCGCAGACTGCGGCAGTCTGCCGTCAATTAGGGCGTCGCCTGTCTTTGAAAACGCGTGTGATCTGTGGCGGAACACCCCGTGATCAGCAACTGCGCACGATCCGCGATGGCGTCGACATTATTGTAGCCACGCATGGACGACTGCTGGACCTGGTGATGCAGGGTGAACTGGTTCTGGAGTATTTGACCTACCTCGTGCTGGATGAGGCCGATCGCCTCCTGGATGAAGACTTCTCCGAAAGCATGACGGCGCTGACACCGTATTTTCCCGATGTACCGCCGCAAACCGTCTTTTGCTCTGCTACGTTGCCGGAGCCGGTCATGGCTCTGGCCAAGCGTGTAACGCGTGATCCGGTTCGCGTGGATGTTGCTGCTGAAACCTTCACGCCAAAGAAAATACGCCAGCGCGCGATGTTTGTGGAAAAAGACGACAAGCCTGAAACTGTCGCACGTATTCTGGAGAGGTTTCCGGGCCGCAGCATGGTCTTTGCCCGCACAAAAGTGAATGTCGATCTGATGGCCAAGGTGCTTCGCCGTCATGACATCAGGGCGGAAACCCTGCACGGTGATCGGACACAAGGCGCACGAAACAAGGCTTTGGATCTGTTCCGGCAGGGCCGCGTGCCTGTGTTGGTGACCACGGATATCGCCTCACGTGGGTTGGATATTTCCGATGTTGATCTTGTCATCAACATGGACATGCCGGAAACGCCTGAATCGTATGTTCACCGCATTGGCCGGACGGCCCGTGCCGGTAAGAAGGGCGCTGCGTTCTCTCTTATCAACAGTGATGAGCGTCTGTTTCTGCGCGATATTGAAAAGCACATTGGCTATCGCATTCGTATCGCGACAGAAGACGCACTCGACACCTAAGGGAGGTAGCGATCCAGAATATTTCTTCCCAGTTCCTGCCACGCAATTGTGCTGTCAGGAATTGGAGGAATTGGTGGTGGATTTTTCAAAAGGACGGTGATTGCCTGAGCGATTGCCTCCGGCTCCGGTTCACAGAGTACTGCCTGTGAATTGTCAGCAAACTGCTCCGTGAGCCCCCCCACATTTGTCGCAACGATATAACGCCCTCCTGCTGCGGCCATTGCGCCAACGCCACTTTGAGAGGCTTCCCGATAGGGAAGCAGCAATACGTCTGCCCAGCCAATCAGCTGTGACAGCTCATTTTCCGGAACCCACCGATTTTCGACCTGAACTCCGTTGATCTTCTGAAGCTCGGCTAGTTCAGGACTATCGGGCCCCTGCCCGATAACGCGACATTCGATAGAAACATCAACCTGCGGGAGTGCCGCAGCCAACAGGTCCAGTCCCTTATAGGGCAGAAGACGTCCAAACATCAGCAGCCTGGGTTTACCCTGATGGCTGAAAGGCGGAGCGGCGTTCGTCCCGATAAATGGTGGATGGGAAAGTGAAAGGATCCTTTTTCCCTGACACGATGCGTCGCCCGACAATGTTTGGGCGACGTGCTGGCTAAAGGTGACCAGACTGGATGACTGTCTGATCAGAATGCGTTGAAGAAACATCTGTAACGGGTAGCCGTCTCCCGGATGGGCACGGGCATCGTGAATGATCGTGATGACCGGCACCCCGGCCCGCCGCAGAGCATGCGCCATGAGAACATCAAGCGGCCCTGGCATTGCACAGATGGCGATATCGGGCCTGTTGCTCAGAATGGCCATGAAAAGACGTGTGATAATCACCGGTGCCTGCAGGAATTTGCAGAACAACCCGAACGCAGAGCGATACGTCCTGAATGTCAGGACATTCGCAGGGGCGTGATGACTATGAAGGATTTCCGCTTGGTCTGAAAGCGAGAGCTGAACACTGGTTCGGGGAAGTGCAGCAAGCCCATTGGCAAGGTCCACCGCGATTCGCGGCCCCGCGCCCCGTTTCCCCCACTGCCAGACAAAAACTTTCCTAGCGGTCACCCCTGAACTCCTGACGCCTGTACCGCTTGCAGAAGGCTCTGGCCGTTCAGTCGATCCTCCACACGCTTCATGGCGGCATTCCCCAGGCGTTCCCGAAGGGCAGGATTATCTGCGGCTTCTCTTAATGCCTGTGCTGCGGATTGAACGTCAGGGTTGGCCCAGCTGGTTTGCGGCATGTCGAGAACACCCCGTGGGTCACGGGCGGGAGACAGACTGTAGGCGACAGGGAGTCCGCATGAAGGATCCATGAACTCGGCCGTTGCGGACCAGTCCGTGGCGACAACGCAGCGCCCCAGCGCCATAGCTTCCGCCACAACCAGTCCGAACCCTTCGCTCCTGTGAAGGGAAAGAACGATATCAGCGCAAGCCATGAGCGCCAGCGTGTCTTCGCTGCTGTAATGCGCTGTATTGAGGCGAATATTGGGAGCCCCGCCGATCGCTGCCTGAATGACAGCCATATCGCCTGGGTAGTTCTCTGTATGGCCAATCTTCAGCAGTAAAATCCGGTCCGGACGGATGCCGAACGCCTCACGAAAGGCCCGAATGGTATCGATGGGGTTCTTCCGAACCATGCTGGATGCAAGATTAAACGAAACAAGAACAATGAGGGCATCAGCTGGCAGGTTGAATGCCGCCCGGTCTTTCTGAGAGGGTTTTTGACCCGCAAGGCCAACAGGGTGTTCCACCACGCGAACCGGGACATTGAGGGGCGCGATCGCATCAGCGGTAAAGCGGGACGGCACCCAGATTTCATGGACATATCGCCGAGCGTATGTCCATGTTTTTGGAATGATGGGCAATTCCCATGCCCAATAGCCGATCACTTTCCGGCCGTTCCGAAGAGAGCGCGGCATTCTGAGAAGGACAGAGGGGAGCATTGGCGCATTGACGTGAATGACAAGAGGTGCGCCTGCCCCGACTGCATCCCCTTCAAGTCGCCGGGTGTCTATATCCCAGGTCGCACAGGGAATGTTCAGCTTGCGCAAAGCCTGCACCATCAGACGGGCCCCTTCGCCCAGTCCTGAACTGCGGCTCAGTTCTCCAGCCACAATAATGCCGGAAGCACGGGATGGATAAGTCTTGCTGATGCTGGGCGCGACGAGGGCTGTTGCCCATGCAAAAAACCGTCGTCTCGGTTCCTGAGGCAGTTTTTGCCAGATCCTGTGAGCTACAGAAAGATCAGGGTGGCTCACGGCATGTCCTTCAAGGCGTGTTTCGTACGGAGAAAAATCGGTTTCAGTTTAAAATCAGCTGCCGTCACGCCTGCTTCTTTACAACATGTTTCCTGCCTTGAGCATCAGCATCATAAAGCCGTTACAAGCTCTATGGCGACTGGCCAGGAACGTGCTTACACTACAATCCATGACCGATCCACGCACCATTCCTCCCCGGGTAGAGACGATTCTTGCGGCATTGGTCTCGTTTGATACGACCAGCCGCCATTCAAATCTTTCGATTATCGAATGGATCGAAGGTTATCTGGCTGCCCATGATGTCGCTTTTACCCGGTATCCGGGTGGAGATGGCGGGAAGTGGAACCTGCATGCCGTTATCGGTCCAGAAAAAGCTGGGGGAATGGCATTCGCCGGGCATGTGGATTGTGTTCCGGTTGACGGTCAGGACTGGTCGTCTGATCCTTTTGTTCTCAGGGAAGAGAACGGCCGCCTCTATGGGCGTGGCGCAGCAGACATGAAGGGCTACGTCGCCTGCATGTTGGCCGCAGTGCCCGATTTCAAGGCTATGGATCTCCCTAAGCCCATCCATCTGCTTTTTACCTGCGACGAAGAAATTACCTGTGATGGGGCACGACACCTGATCGAGGACATAAAGCAGGCGCATCTGCTCCCTGCCCTCTGCATGGTGGGCGAACCGACCATGATGACGCCCGTAATCGCTCATAAAGGGCGCTTCGCTGTTCGCGTGCGGCTAACTGGAAAGCCGGGGCATTCCTCCCTGCCGCAGGGTGGGAGGAATGCCTTGCATGCCATGGGGCGAGCTATCGCTATCTGTGCCGACGAGGCTGACCGCCTTGCTGTGGAAGGTCGGCGGGTTGATGGGTTTGTTCCGCCGTATACAACCATGCAGGTCGGGCTCGCATCCGGTGGCAGTATCCTCAACATCATCCCGGAACAGGCCGAATTTGACGTTGAATGGCGGAATGTTCCCGGCGATGAGGGATGCGTCGAGTTTGAGAAGTTACGTGAGGCCCTCTCTCCGCTGGATGAAAGTCTGAGAGAAGATAACCCCGGCGGCGGCATCAGCTACCTTCTTTTGGTGGACTTGCCTCCACTTGCCCTGGCCGCCGACCATCCTCTGGCAGAACTGACGTGCCAGATCACCGGCAGCAACACGACGGGAAAAGTGTCTTATGGAACTGAGGCTGGGATCTACCAGCGTGGTGCCATGGAGAGTATTGTCTGTGGTCCGGGAGATATTGCTCAGGCTCATCGTCCGGACGAGTTTATTGCGAAGGAACAGCTTGAGCGCTGTGAAACGGTCATACGGGATTTTGCACGGAGAGTAAGCGGGGCGGCATGAGTTGTAAGGCAGGACAGAGGCACCATCCGATACGGCTTCGTCAGCCGCGCCTGACTGAAGACCTGCCCGGAAGCGGCCGTCCGGCTTTTCCTTTGAACGTCTGCCTGAATCCGCCTGATCTCTCAGCATGGAGAAATCCTGCATCTGGCATTTCGGGCGTCATGATTTTCGAGTCCGGTCGAAGTGGGCCGGAGGTCGTTATTAGCGGGATGGTTCATGGTAACGAGTATGCTGGTGGCCATGCCCTGGATAGGCTCAGAAAGACACTTCCCGTTCCGGAGGTTGGTCGTGTCACGCTGATTCTTGCCAATCTGGAGGCTTTCGACCGCTTTGATCGTTCTGCCCCGATGGCTTCTCGCTACAGAGAGGAAGACCTCAACAGACTCTGGCATCCATCACGTCTGAACAATGATGAGCAGTCCTGTGAACTGGCGCGAGCCCGGGAGCTGCGTCCTTTTATTGAGCGTGCTGATCTCTTGCTGGATCTTCACTCCACACTCTGGCCGTCCCACCCGCTTTTCATTGTTCCCCCCAGGCGGCGGTCCAGTGATCTTGCCTGCGCATTAGCCTCAGAGGCCGGATCACCGACGCTGGTGCTGACTGACCTTGGACATCACGGCGGCTCTCGCCTGATTGAGCATGCGCGCTTCATGGCCGTTGGGGGCACCGGACGATCCTGCCTGCTGGAAGCGGGATTACATTGGGAGCCGGAAACCGTGGACGTGATGGAGAAAGTGAGCCGCCGATTTTTGGCTGAAGCTTTGAATGTGCATATTCAGGGCATTGCACAGGATAAAACGCAGCCAGCAAGGCTTGCTGTTGTGACGGATAACGTCACAGCCAAAAGTGGAGAGTTCAGCTTTGTTCAGCCTTGGGTTGGCAATACCTGCATCCCAAGAGCAGGAACTGTAATCGCTAGGGACGGTCATGACGCAATCTGCACACCCTACGATGACTGTCTGCTCATCGTGCCTAATCTGCGCCCTAAACAAGGGCAACTTGCGGTGCGTCTGGCCAGACGCACCGCAAGTTCACCTTAACTCTTAGGCAGAAGCGCGATCATAGATCGGGAAGCGACGGCAGAGTGCCTTCACTTCTTCATGGACACGGTTGGTCGTGTCATTGACGTCGCCCTCTTCCAAAGCTGCCGTCAAAACTTCGTCCATCATGCGGGCAATGGTGCGGAATTCTTCTTCGCCGAAACCACGCGCCGTTGCAGCCGGGCTGCCCAGACGAATGCCTGACGTGACGAACGGCTTTTCCGGATCGAACGGAATGGCGTTCTTGTTGGCCGTGATGCCAGCGCGTTCCAGAATTTCTTCTGCAAGCTTGCCCGTCACTTTCTTGGGGCGAAGATCAACCAGCACCAGATGGCTGTCTGTGCCGCCTGTCACGATATCGAAGCCACGTAGCTGAAGTTCGTCGGCCAGTGCCTTCGCATTGGCTACAACGCGCTTCTGGTAGTCGCGGAAGTCGTCCTTCAGGGCCTCACCGAAGGCAACGGCCTTGCCAGCGATGACGTGCATCAGCGGGCCACCCTGTAGACCTGGGAAGACCGCAGAGTTGATCTTCTTGGCCAGCTCGGCGCTGTTCGTCAGGATGATGCCGCCACGTGGGCCACGTAGCGTCTTGTGCGTCGTGGACGTCACGATGTCAGCATGCGGCAGCGGGCTCGGATACAGGCCAGCGGCAACCAGACCGGCAAAATGAGCCATGTCCACCATCAGATAAGCGCCAACCTCGTCAGCAATCTTCCGGAAGCGCGGGAAGTCGATCACGCGTGGATAGGCGGAGCTACCTGCAACGATGATCTTCGGCTTGTGTTCGCGGGCCAGCTCTTCCATCTGATCGTAGTCGATCAGGCCGTCCTGCGCCCGCACGCCATACTGAACGGCGTTGAACCACTTGCCGGAGTAGTTCGGAGCTGCACCGTGGGTTAGATGCCCGCCAGCCGCGAGGCTCAGACCCAGAATGGTGTCGCCTGGCTTTGCCATTGCCATGAAGGCTGCCTGATTGGCATTGGCGCCGGAATGCGGCTGCACGTTTGCAAATTCTGCGCCGAACAGCTTCTTAAGGCGCTCGATGGCGAGGGTTTCAACGCGGTCCACGTCAACGCAGCCACCATAGTAGCGCTTGCCCGGAAGGCCTTCAGCGTACTTGTTGGTCAGAACAGAGCCCTGCGCTTCCATCACGGCAAAAGATGCCATGTTCTCGGACGCGATCAGCTCGATACCATCCTGTTGACGGGTCAGTTCGTCATTCAGGATTGCGGCAACTTCGGCATCAGCCTCTTTTAGAGGCGCGTGGAAAAAAGGATTCAGCGTGGACTGGCTGGCGTGTTCCGACATCGTGGTCCATTCTCCAGGGTGAGTTCGCCCCGTCACTACCGCAGAATGCGCGCGTCGGCAAAAACAATCCGTGTTTCCAACGAGGATCTTTCATGACCAATCCGCTCTGGCGGACCAAGCCTGTGTCTTCCGCTGCGTCTGACAATACAGGCCTGAAACGTGTTCTTGGCCCCTGGCACCTGATTGCACTCGGTGTAGGTGTGACCATCGGTGCCGGCCTGTTCTCCCTGACAGGCGTTGCAGCAGGCCAGAACGCAGGCCCTGCCGTCACGCTGTCCTATCTTATTGCTGCCCTCGCCTGTGGATTTGCCGGCCTCTGTTACGGCGAACTGGCTGGGATGATCCCGTCAGGCGGGTCAGCGTATTCCTATGCCTATGCGTCCATGGGTGAGTTGATCGCCTGGATCATCGGCTGGGATCTTGTGCTTGAATATACAGTAGGTGCAGCCGCTGTGGCCTCGAGCTGGTCGGGCTATGTATCCTCCCTGCTCTCAGGCTGGGGCATTACGATTGATCCGCGGCTTCTGGCGACACCCATGACACCCGTGACACTGGCGGACGGGTCAGTTGTCAGTGCCTGGTTCAATTTTCCGGCGGTTCTGGCTATCTGGGTCGTGACTGCTTTGTTGATGCGTGGTGTCAGCCAGTCTGCTGCGGTGAATAATGTTATCGTAGTCATCAAGCTGGCAGTGATCGCTCTGGTGCTGGTGTTCTGCATCCCGCATATCAAGCTGGCAAACTATCATCCGTATATTCCGCCGAATGACGGCACCTTTGGGCATTTCGGCTTCTCTGGCGTAATGCGGGCCGCCGGGATGGCATTCTTTGCCTATCTGGGATTCGATATCGTCTCCACAACCGCGCAAGACAGCAAAAACCCGGCCCGGGATATTCCGGTCGGCATTATCGGAAGCCTGCTGATCTGTGGTGTTGTTTATGCAGTGTTCTCTGCGGTTCTGACGGGCGTTGTGAACTATAAAGTCATGGCGAATGATCCAAGCCCGGTTGCAACAGCGATTGATGCTGCTGGTGCCCCCTGGCTCGCCAGTCTCGTTAAACTGGGGATTACAGTAGGATACGTTTCTGTCCTGTTTGGGCTTCTTCTGGGTCAGGCGCGTGTATTTCTGGCCATGTCGCATGATGGGCTGCTTCCGAAAGTCTTCGCGAAGCTGAACACGCGCACGCATACGCCCTGGACGTCCCATCTGTGCTTTGCTGCCCTGACAAGCGTTCTGACTGCAGTGCTGCCGATCGGTGAGTTGGGCAACATGACATCAATTGGAACGCTGCTTGCGTTCATCATTGTCTGCGTCGGCGTTCCACTCTTAAGAATAAAAGAGCCTCAGGCCCCACGCCTTTTCCGTGTGCCCGGTGGGCCGATTATTCCGGTTCTGGGCGTGTTGTCCTGCGGTGCGGTCATGGTGTCTCTGGATATGCTGACCTGGGTTCGGCTGGTGGTATGGCTCGTGATCGGGCTGGCGATCTATTTCTGTTACGGAGTACGTCACAGCCTGCTTTCCAGATAGAAAATATAGGAGCATGATTGGGGGCATGACGAACGCATCATTCCCCCTCTTCCGCCCGCGGCGTAATCGCCACGATGCCTTTACACGTCGGCTGGTTCAGGAAAATCGACTGCACGTCGATGACCTGATCTGGCCGATTTTCGTTTGTGAAGGCGAAAACCAGCGCCAGAAAGTGTCCTCCATGCCCGGTGTTGAGCGCGTCAGCCTCGACAATCTGGTGGAGCATGTCCGTCCGGCTGTTGAGCTTGGCATTCCGGCGGTTGCCATCTTTCCCATCACGCCAGTCGAACTGCGTGATGCAACCGGCACTGAAGCCCTGAACCCGGACAATCTGATGTGTCGCGCCTCCCGCGTCATCAAGGAAGCCTTTCCGGAGCTTGGTGTTATCGGTGACGTGGCGCTCGATCCCTACACGGATCATGGTCATGACGGCGTTATCAAGGATGGCCGTATCCTCAATGACGAATCTGTTGAAATCCTTCGTCAGCAGGCGCTCAATCAGGCTCGCGCTGGAAACGACATTATTGCGCCGTCTGACATGATGGATGGTCGTGTGCAGGCAATCCGCGAAACACTCGATGCCAACGGCTTCGAGACTGTCCGAATCATGGCTTACACCGCGAAATACGCTTCCGCCTTCTACGGCCCGTTCCGTGATGCGTTGGGATCAGGTGGCCTTCTGACGGGTGACAAGAAAACCTATCAGATGGACCCGGCCAATTCGGATGAAGCTCTTCGGGAAGTGGAGCAGGACATCCGGGAAGGTGCGGACATGATCATGGTCAAGCCCGGCATGCCGTATCTGGATATCATCCGCCGTATTCGTGACCGTTTTTCGGTGCCGACCTTCGCCTATCAGGTTTCTGGTGAGTATGCGATGCTAGCCGGCGCTATTCAGAATGGCTGGCTTGAGCGGGATCGTACCATCATGGAGAGCCTGATCGCTTTCAAGCGTGCTGGCTGTAATGGCATCCTGACGTATTTTGCGATTGATGCTGCCCGTCTTCTGAAAGAAGAGCGCTGATTAACCGTCGCGCGAAAGGCGTTCAGGCTTATTACGGAGGCCTGAACGCTGAAGAGATCGCTAAGCGCCATATGGTGGAGGCAGGGCTGGAAATTCTGGCTCAAAGGCTCAGAACACCATATGGCGAAATTGATCTTCTGGTCGCGGATGAAGACTGGATTATCGCTGTTGAGGTGAAGAGCCGTTCCACACTCAGGGATAGCGCGGAAGCTCTCCGTCCTCGTCAGGCGGAGCGCCTGATGGCAGCGTTTGAGTATGTCCTTGCGACCAAACCTGAATGGTCGCGTCCGAACACGCGCTTCGACGTTATTGTTGTCAATCGCGAGGGGCAGGCGCGACGCATCGTGGATGCGCTACGCCTTACATAATATCAGGTGCGACGGCTGCGGACGTGACGATGAGCTGTTGTTGCGGCAGCTGCATGCGGGCGGTAAGCCACGTTACGGATCACGGCGCGATGTCCGCTCCATGCCATCGAGTGGCTTGCGGAGTGACGAGCAAAGTGAACAACCGGGCGGTGGTAAACCGGGGTTGCTGTCAGCGCGTCAAATGTCAGCTTGCTGGCTTCGTAATCAGTGATGGCTGCACGGGCATGAGCCTTTCCGGCTCCCATGCATAGTCCAACGCTCATAATGCCGAGAGCAATTCGGCCAGCCCACTGTCGCGCCATTGATGTGTTTCCATCCCTGTTTTGATGGAACTACCGTATGACGTAATCAGAGGGTTCGACAACCCCGATGGGGAAAGTTTTAGAAAAAATCAAGGTCTTGCCACTTTTGGACGCATCATGGCTGAATTGTGGCGTCTGCAAGCCTTGAAAAAGGTTGAATTCCGGCCGTTTCAGCGGCCGGAATTAACGAAATCAGGCATTCGCCGTAGCGATTCCTTTTTCGGTCAGCAGAGTCTCAAGTTCACCGCTCTGGTACATGTCCGTCACGATGTCGCAGCCACCAACGAACTCACCTTTGACGTAGAGCTGCGGCACGGTCGGCCACTGTGAGAAATCCTTGATGCCCTGACGAAGCTCAGCGCTTTCAAGAATGTTGCAGGTCTCGAACGGCACGCCAAGGTGGTTCAGGATCTGCACAACGCGTGCAGAGAAGCCGCACTGCGGGAAGAGTTTGTCACCCTTCATGAACAGCATGACCGGGTTTGCGTCGATCAGGTTCTGGATATGCTGGAACACGGTCTCAGACATTGGTTTTTCCTTTTGTCGGCATCAGGGAGAGGCAATGCCCTCCCTGGCTGTCAGCAGTCACTTCAGAAGGGAATGATTCCCCCTGAGTTCAAGGGGTCAGGGTTTTGAGAGCCATCGCATGCAGCTCAGTACCCATGCGGGTTCCGAAAGCATCATAAACCAGTTTGTGCTGGCGTACACGAGAAAGCCCTTCGAATGCCGTGCTGACCACGGTGCAGGCGTAGTGATCCCCGTCCCCGGCCAGATCCTGAATTGTGATCTGGGCATCGGGAATAGCGGCGAGGATGGTCCGTTCGATTTCGGATGCTGTCATAGGCATATGTCAGGCGTCCTCACCCATGAATTTCGGGAAGAATGCTGCGTTGATGTCGCGCAGTCTGCTGGCTTTTAGTGCAATACCATCCGCAAGCTTCAGTTCATTGCCGCCGGAATGACCCAGCTTGCGGGCGGGGACATGAGCTTTTTCGGCTGCGGCAAGAAGAGCCTGAGCGCTTTTGGTCGCCACAACATAGCACGCCTGATCTTCACCGAACCAGAAAGCATGCAGTGGGATGTTGGATGGGGGGGCATTCAACACGCATCCTACGTCTCCAGCCATGACCATCTCAGCCAGTGTCACGAGAAGACCGCCATCTGCAATATCGTGGCAGGCCGTAACTGAACCGGCTTCAATCTGTCCGCGCACAAAGTCACCGTTCCGGCGCTCTGCAACAAGATCAACATGAGGTGGAGCACCGTCTTCGCGATGGCAAATTTCACGGAGCCAGAGGGACTGCCCGAGTTCCCCACGGATTTCGCCGATCAGAACCAGATCATGATCTGTAGGCATGGACAGTCCGATGGACCGCGATGCATCTGCAAGAACACCCAGAGCGCCGATCGCCGGTGTCGGGAGAATAGCCTGGGCCAGACCTGATGGTGAACGTGTCTCGTTATACAATGAGACATTGCCACTCACGACCGGGAAATCCAGCGCACGGCACGCCTCACCCATGCCTTTGATGGCTTGAGCAAACTGAGCCATGATTTCGGGGCGTTCCGGATTGCCGAAATTCAGGTTGTCCGTCACGGCCAAAGGCTTCGCACCTGTTGCCGTAATGTTGCGCCATGCTTCGGCAACAGCCTGTGCTGCTCCGGTTTTCGGGTCAGCCTGACAGTAACGCGGGGTGCAGTCTGTCGTCAGGGCGAGGCCCAGACGCGTTCCTTCCACGCGCACAATGGCAGCATCTGCCGCACCTGGGCGGCGCGCCGTATTGCCGCCGACGGATGCATCGTACTGGTTCCAGATCCATGCGCGGGACGCCAGATCGGGGCAGCCGATCAATGTCAGCAGAGCATGCTCAATCCCTACCGGGTCTGCAGGTGGCTGGATGTGCCGTGGGGCCTCCAGCGGAACAGTCGGGCGATTGTAGATCGGAGCTTCATCGGCCAGCGGTGCCAGCGGAATATCCGCTTCGATCTGTCCGTTGTGCTTGATTGTGATGCGGCCACTATCTGTCAGCTGCCCGACGATCGCGAAATCCAGTTCCCATTTTTCGAAGATGGCCCGGGCCTGCTCGGTGCTTTCAGGCTTGAGAACCATGAGCATACGCTCCTGGCTTTCAGACAGCATCATTTCGTAGGCTGACATGCCGGGTTCGCGCTGCGGGACGGAATCAAGGTCAAGCTCAATTCCGACGCCACCCTTGCCTGCCATTTCAACGGCGGAAGATGTCAGGCCAGCAGCACCCATGTCCTGAATGGCGACGATCGCATCGGTGGCCATCAGTTCGAGGCACGCCTCGATCAGCAGCTTTTCGATGAACGGGTCACCCACCTGAACGGTTGGACGCTTGGAGGCAGCCTCATCGTCGAACTCGGCGGAGGACATGGTAGCGCCATGAATACCGTCTCGACCGGTTTTGGAGCCAACATAAACAACCGGATTTCCAATGCCTGCAGCAGCAGAAAGGAAGATCTTGTCCTGCTTGGCAACACCGACTGTCATCGCGTTGACGAGCGGGTTGCCGTCATAGGCCTTGTGGAAATTGACTTCCCCGCCGACCGTCGGAACGCCGACGCAGTTGCCGTACCCACCTACGCCGCGAACAACACCATCGACGATACGGCGTGTCCCCGGATTTTTTGGGTCACCGAAGCGCAGGGCATTCAGGTTGGCGACCGGACGGGCTCCCATGGTGAACACGTCACGCAGGATACCGCCCACGCCTGTCGCTGCGCCCTGATAAGGCTCGATGAAGGACGGATGGTTGTGGCTTTCCATCTTGAAGACGGCAGCCAGACCTTCGCCGATATCAACAACACCCGCGTTTTCGCCCGGCCCATGAATGACCCATGGAGCCTTGGTTGGCAGCGTCTTGAGATGGATGCGGGAGGATTTGTAAGAACAGTGCTCGGACCACATGACCGAGAAAATGCCAAGCTCCGTAAAGCTGGGCGTGCGGCCCATGATGCTCAGGAGCTTGTCATATTCCGCAGGTGTCAGGCCGAAAGACTGGGCCAGTTTGGCGTCGATTGTAACACTCATCCGACGAGAGCCTCCACCAGGCCTTTGAAGAGCGGCACGCCATCAGTCGCGCCGATTTCCGGGTCAGTCAGGTTTTCAGGGTGCGGCATCAGGCCGCACACACGGCCATTTTCGCTCAGGATACCAGCGATCGAGCGCGCGCTGCCGTTGGGATTGGAGTGGCGATTGCCCTCTGAGACCTGTCCATCAGCAGTACAATAGCGGAATGCAACCCGGCCTTCTCCTTCGAGACGCTCAAGCGTTTCAGGTGAGGCCGTGTAGTTGCCATCGCCATGCGCAAGCGGCGCACGGAAAATGTCGCCGCTCTTCCATCCCTGTGTGAATGCCGACGCGGCATTTTCAACTTTCAGGTGGCAGTCCTGCGACAGAAAGCGCAGGCCAGCGTTGCGAAGCAGTGCGCCTGGCAGAAGATGCGTTTCCGTCAGGATCTGAAAGCCGTTACAGACACCGAGAACATGGCCACCTTTCTCAGCGAAAGCTTTGACTTCGCGCATGATCGGAGAATGAGCAGCCATGGCACCACTGCGCAGATAATCCCCGAAGCTGAAACCTCCCGGCAGAACCACGAGATCCAGATCACCAAGGGATGTATCCCGGTGCCAGATCATTTTCGGGGTCTGGCCGGAAACCAGCTTCAGGGCGTGCACCATGTCGCGCTCCCGGTTCGTGCCAGGAAATACGACGATACCTGCCTTCATTTCTGAGCCTCCGCAGCCGTATGGCAGGGGTAAGCATCATGCAGGGCACGGTAAACGGCCTTGCCGCCTGACTGCGTCAACGCATCATTATGAGCATGAAGCCAGGAAATCAGCTTGCCGCGAACCTGCGTTGTCGTTTCGCTGACCGGAACACAAAACGCGACAGGCGCGCCAGCATCATCGGCGTAGCTGTCGTATTTCTTGGACCAGACTTCGCTATCCATGACGCCTGCAAGATAAGCGTCACAGAGAGCGGTAGACTTGCTGGCTGAGCACATGTTGCCCAGAGCTTTTCCGGAGACCTTGGAAACGCGCTGTGCATGAGCAGGAGCCGCGGCTACGGTCACGAGACCGGCAGCCAGAAGAGCAGCGGAGAAGAGCTTCATGCTGCCACCTCGACGCTAAAGTCTTCAATGACTTCGTTAGCCAGAAGAGCGCGGGCCATGGCCTCACCCTCCGCAAGAGCTGCAGCATTGTCCTGCGCTGCAACGTCCAGTTCGATCACGCGGTTAACGCGGACTTCACCAACGCCTTTGAAACCAAGGGACTCAAGAGCATGGCCGACGGCTTTGCCCTGCGGGTCAAGAACACCATCTTTCAGAGAAACGAAAACGCGGATTTTCATTATACTGCCTCCGGACCCTTGAGGTCTCCATTACTGGCTTCGGGCAGGATCCCGAGACGCCGTGCAACTTCCTGATAAGCTTCTTCGACGCGGCCCATGTCCCTGCGGAATCGGTCCTTGTCCATTTTCTCGCTGGTTTTGCTGTCCCACAGGCGGCAGTTATCGGGAGAGATTTCGTCAGCAACGATAATCCGCATCTCCTCGCCTTCCCAGAGACGGCCGAATTCCAGCTTGAAATCAATGAGGGTGATGCCAACGCCCATGAAGATGCCCATCAGGAAATCATTGGTCCTGAGAGCCAGCGTATTCATGTCGTCCAGGTCCTGTGGTGAGGCCCAGTCGAACGCGGCAATATGTTCTTCAGAGACCATCGGGTCCCCGAGAGTATCGTTCTTGTAGTAATATTCGATGATCGTGCGCGGCAGACGGGTCCCTTCAGGGATGCCAAGGCGCTTGGCGATCGAGCCCGCCGCAACATTGCGGACCACCACTTCGAGTGGAATGATCTCGACTTCGCGGATCAGCTGCTCACGCATGTTGAGACGGCGAATGAAGTGCGTTGGAATGTTGATGTCGTGCAACTTCATCATCAGGTATTCGCTGATGCGGTTGTTCAGGACACCCTTCCCTGTGATCACGCCACTTTTGGCGCCGTTTCCGGCGGTAGCGTCATCCTTGAAATACTGCACGAGCGTTCCGGGCTCGGGCCCTTCGAAAAGAACCTTGGCTTTGCCTTCATAGAGCTGGCGGCGGCGGGCCATGAGCAATCCTTACTGCGTTGCGCCGTCCCGTTTGTCAGGGATGCGGAAACGGCTGGTCCAGCGACGGTTTTTCGGTTCCATAGCATTGCGGAACCGGAACCGCGAGAGTGCGGGAAAACTATTCCCGCCCCCGTTTGTCCAGATTAACCGAAAATGCGGTTAAAGATGCGATCAACCTGGCTGAGATGCTGCGCCGGATCGAAGGCCCGGTCCAGAACTTCCGCACTGACACGGCCGGCAACTTCCGGATCTGCTTCAAGATTCTCGCGGAACGTGCGGAAGTCAGGGTGGCCCAGCTTCGTCCATGTCTCCATGGCGTTGCGCTGGACAATCCGGTAGGCGTCTTCGCGGGAAATGCCAGCGCGGGCCAGAACCAGCAGCACTTCACCCGAATGGACAACGCCACCGAGGCTTTCCATGTTGGCGATCATCTGGTCTGGATAGACCATCAGCTTTTCCATCATGCCAGCCAGGCGCATCAGAGCGAAATCAAGCCCGATCGTGGCGTCAGGGCAGATGTTCCGCTCTACGGCTGAGTGGCTGATGTCACGTTCGTGCCACAGGGCAACGTTTTCCAGTGCAGGCGTAACGTGGGAGCGAATCAGGCGGGCAAGGCCTGTCAGATTTTCGGATAAGACCGGATTCCGCTTGTGCGGCATCGCGGAGCTGCCCTTCTGGCCTTTGTGGAAGAACTCTTCCGCTTCGCGCACTTCCGAGCGCTGCAAATGGCGAACTTCAACAGCGAGGCGCTCAATGCCGCTGGCAATCACGCCCAGGGTGCAGAAAAATGCTGCGTGGCGGTCACGGGGGATAACCTGTGTGGAGACGCTTTCGGCAACAAGTCCCAGTTTTTCAGCGACGTATTCTTCAACTGCCGGGTCAATATGAGCATACGTACCGACCGCACCGGAAATGGCACAGACAGCGATTTCTTTGCGGGCCTGAAGCAGACGCTCTTTGTTGCGCGCGAATTCTGCATAATGGCCAGCCAGTTTCAGGCCGAAGCTGGTCGGTTCCGCATGAATGGCGTGACTGCGGCCGATCGTCACGGTCAGCTTGTGCTCGTATGCGCGCGTCTTGAGGGCCGCGAGAACGCGCTCCAGATCTTCAAGAAGAAGGTCCGAAGCCTGTGTCAGCTGAACAGACAGGCATGTGTCCAGCACATCCGAAGACGTCATGCCGAGATGAACGAAGCGGCTGTCCGGGCCGACTTTTTCTGCCAGCCATGTCAGGAACGCAATCACGTCATGGCGCGTTTCAGCCTCGATCTCGTCAATCCGGGCCAGATCAGCGTCGGAGAATGCGGCCATTGCAGCATCCCCTTTTTCGCGGATCGTTTTGGCTGATTCGGCAGGGATTGCGCCCTGTTCCGCCATGGCTTCACAGGCCAGGGCTTCAATTTCGAACCAGATACGGTAACGGTTGGCGGGCGACCAGATTGCGGTCATCTGGGGGCGGCTATAACGCGGAACCATGAGAACTCCGGAGGCGAGTGGGGCTTTACGGAGGCTGCTTAGACCAAATACGAGGATATTGCACGGACCCCTTTTGGAAGAATGACAACCTTGCTCCCTGATACTTTCGTTCACGGCCTGTTTGCGCTGGCACAGGTCACCCTCATTGATATCACGCTCGCGGGAGACAACGCCGTTGTCATCGGGATGGCGGTTCGTAGCCTTCAGGGGCGGCAGAGGCGTCTGGCCATCCTGATCGGCACGGCCTTTGCTGCCGTCCTGCGAATTGGGTTGGCACTGGTCGCAGCCCGTCTTCTGGCTGTTGTCGGCCTGACGCTCGCAGGTGGCTGTCTTCTGCTCTGGGTCTGCTGGAAGATGTATCGGGAGCTCCGACACAATGATGCGGATGTCGAGGTTGACGCCCCTTCCCGGCTTGGGCCTGCCATTCTCAAGATTGTCATTGCCGATCTTTCCATGAGTCTGGACAATGTCCTCGCTGTCGCAGGGGCTGCTATTGGTCATCCATGGATTCTCATGGGCGGTCTCGCGTTCTCTGTGTTGCTGATGGGCGTTGCCGCGTCGTTCATTGCCGGGCTTCTGGCCCGTTACAGCTGGATCGCATGGTGTGGTCTGTTTGTCGTGCTGGGTGTGGCGATTGAGCTCATCATCCGCGGCGGAGGAGAAATCTGGCATCATGTTGTGCTGCCGAACTGACCGACCACTTCTGCTGGCTGCCGCCCTGTTTCTCGGGGCGGCAGCTCCCTTGCCTCCTACACCCTCGGTTCAGGACCGATTGGCTCAGTGGCTGTCACTTGTTGCGCCTTCAGCCACGGACCGACCTGCGGACGACTATGCCGCTTTTCTTCTGGAGACGCCGGTCTGGCCGCAACGCGCCAAAATTCTGTGGCGATATCAGAATGTCCTTACGCATACGTCTGATCCTGACGCGTTAAACCGTCTCTGCCCGTCTCTTCCCCTGACACTCGTCTCGGCTTTCCTGAACTGTCAGGATCATCTCCCCAGTGCAGTAAATGAAGCGCGTAGGCTTTGGGTCTCTGGCGCAGGAACTGCTCAGGAAGAAGGTGCTCTTTTAGCGAGATATGCCACTGTCTTCGGTGCGGATGATCAGTGGCAGCGTTATGAGCGTCTTGAAGCCAAAGGCCAGTTTTCGGCAGCGGGACGTCAGATCCCTCGCCTGCTGCCCGAACGTCAGGCTCTTGCGCGCGCGAGACTCGCTGAACGATCCGTTTCGCCTGCTGCCGACAGCGCATTTGATGCTCTATCTCCTGCGGAGCGTGCAGATCCCATTTTAATTCGTTATCGCCTGCGGGCTCTCCGGCGCGAAGACCGCCTGGATGACGCTTTGGCGCTCTGGAATGATATGGGTTCACGTCTGCAAGCCGCGGCCCCTTCTCATGAATGGTCCAGTGAAAGAGCAAGTCTGGCGCGCGCCCTGCTCCTCGCAGGTCGTGTGCAGGACGCTTATGCCCTAGCGCAGGACACAACACTGCCGCTTACCGAAATCGACCGTCAGGAAGCGCAAAATCTCTCCGGCTTTATTGCTCTTCGGCTCTTGAACACTCCCGACCAAGCAGAGGAGTTTTTCAAGCCGCTCCAGCAGGCTTCCTCACTCACGATGCAGGCTCGAGGCTGGTACTGGACTGCGCGCGCCCGCCAGGCCGCAGGGCATTCAGGAGACGCGCAGGACGCATTTGAGCATGCGACACATTTTCCCACGACGTTCCATGGCCAGCTTGCTCAGGCAGTTCTTTCCGGGGAGCAGTCTTTTATTTTGGCCGGGACGACGTCTCAGGAATTCGATAGTGCGCTCCAGCAAAGCTTGCACTCTCTTCCGTCGGTGGCATCAGGAGACTTGCAGCGACAGGATCTCGTCGAGGCGGCCACTGACCTGATGCAGTCAGGAGATCAGGAACACGCTAAAGACTTCCTGCTGCTTCTTCTGATCGCCAATCCGACGCCGCAAGGCCAGAAGGCTGTGGCAGACCTTGGCTCACGTCTTAATGTTCCTGCCGCTGAAGTCTTTGCCGCTCATGCCTTGTCACGAAAAGGCGTTGCCCTCTATCCGCAGGGGTTCCCTAATCCATGGCCGGAAGCATCGACTATTCCAGATGGTTTGCTTCCAGCTGTTATCAGGCAGGAAAGCGGGTTCGATTCTGCTGCCATCAGTGGGGCTCACGCTATTGGTCTGCTTCAGATTTTACCCGGGGCTGCGACCGATGTGGTGAGGCGCGCCCATCTTGGGGGCATTAATGTTTCTGCAGCTGCACTTTTGGATCCTCAGACCAATCTGACCGTCGGGAATGCTTACGTATCCCAGTTGCTTGCGCGCTTTGATAACGTCATTCCCTATGCCTTGGCTGCTTATAATGCTGGGCCGCATCGGGTGGATCTGTGGCTCAAAGCAAATCCACCCGCCGATCCTTTATCTGAAGATGGTATTCTAGATTGGATCGAACGTCTTCCCTACCGGGAAACGCGGATGTACATCGAGAATATCGAAGCCAATATGATGGTTTATCGAGTGAGTGCTTCCCATGTCGGAAACTGATTTTCGATCACTTTGTGAAAAAGTTTTCGCGCATTTGGCTGCCCGAGACCTACGCTTGGTGACGGTGGAAAGTTGTACCGGGGGTATGATCTGTGCAGCGCTTACCGATATCGCAGGTTCGTCCAGTGTGATCGAAGGAGGACTCGTAACGTACTCCAACGCTCTTAAAAACAGTGCGGCGGGTGTTCCAGAAGAAACTCTTGTTCGATACGGCGCAGTCAGTGAAGAGACAGCGCAAGCCATGGCAGAAGGCGCACTGTGCCATGCTGCGGATGCGAGCGTGGCGGTATCCGTAACAGGAATAGCGGGGCCAGACGGTGGAAGTGCTGATAAGCCTGTGGGAACGGTTTGTTTCGGGCTAGCTATTTTTCCAGGAAAGGCAATCTCAGAGCGACATATTTTTTCCGGAGACCGCGCCGCTGTCAGAAATGCAACGGTTAGACATGCTCTGGAAATGGTCCTGAAGGTGTAAACAAAAAAAAGCCCTTACCGATCTGGTAAGGGCTTTTCCAACGGGTGTACCGACTGAGAACTTATTGACCGTCAGTAGGCGCCGTTGCTGGCATGGTTGACGCTGCCGGCGGTACGGCTGGAACCGGCGGGGCCGTAGGAACAACAGCAGACGTTGGAGCCGTTGCAACAGGAAGTGGAGCTGCTGGTGCCTGTGCCTGGACCGGCGTTTGAGCCTGCTGCAGTGAACGAGCGTTAAGAGCGTCCGTTGCAGAAGCTTCGTCAGACTTTTGAGCGTGGGCGGCAGCCTTCTTGCCATGGTGATGCCCATGGTGTGCGGCCATAGCCGGGGAAGAAGCAGCAATCAAAGCCGAGAAGGCAAATGCGCCGAAGGTAAATTTCTTCATTGCGTAATCCTTTCATGACACCATTCGGTGCTTGAGGCTGAGAACGCCTCATGCGCCAAATGGTTCATGACGTATTACGAATTCTTTCCTGTACTCAAGAAAGTCCTGGCTGCGGGGTGCGGTTCTGTGCAGCCTGTACTCCGTAGATATCGCGGGCACGCTTGATGAAGGCTGAGACCATCAAGCGAACGCCTTCATTGAAAACAACTCCCATCGCGTTCTGTAGAAGACGGGAACGGAATTCAAAGTCTACAAAGAAGTCTACCAGACAGCCACGAGGGTCTGGTGTGAATGTCCAGACGTTGTTCAGATACCGGAAAGGCCCCTTTTCATAACGGACGCGGATACGCGAAGGGCATTCCAAGGTCACACGGCTGGTAAAGGTCTCACGGAACGGACCGAACCCGATTGTCAGGTCAGCTACCAGTTCATGCTCCGTCTTGGATTTGATAGTCGCTTTGACGCACCATGGCAGAAACTGCGGATATCTCTCCACATCTGCGACCAGATCAAAAAGTTGCTCCGGCGTGTAGGCAATCAACCGTTGCTCGGCATGTGTCGGCATCAGGGACTTTCTTTCAGACGGCTGTTTCGCGCAGCCTGCAGCTTCGCGAAGTCACTGTCCGCATGATAGGAGGATCGTGTCAGAGGGCTTGCACTGACCTGGAGAAATCCTTTGGAACGGGCAGCCGCAGCATAGCCGTCAAATTCTTCCGGGGTAACAAACTTTTCGACCGATGCATGCTTTACGCTCGGCTGAAGATACTGGCCCAACGTCAAAAAATCGACGTCAGCAACCCTGAAATCATCCATGACCTGCCATACTTCCATCTTCTCCTCACCAAGGCCAAGCATCAGGCCAGACTTGGTGAAAATGGATGGATCGAGCCTCTTTACACCGTCCAGCAGACGCAATGACTGATAGTATCGCGCACCTGGCCGGATTGTGGGATAGAGACGAGGCACGGTCTCGATATTGTGATTGAAAACGTCAGGCCGTGCCTCCACCACAATCTCAAGTGCGCCTGGTTTCCGAAGAAAATCAGGCGTCAGAATTTCGATTGTCGTACCTGGTGAAGCTGAGCGTATGGCCTGAATGACGTGCGCGAAATGACGAGCGCCTCCATCCGCAAGGTCATCACGATCAACTGATGTGATGACAACATGCTTGAGACCAAGCTTTGCCACGGCTTCTGCAACCCGGCGCGGTTCGTCTGTGTCCAAGGCTTTTGGGAGGCCAGTTGTCACGTTGCAGAAAGAGCAGGCCCGCGTGCAGATTTCGCCCATGATCATCATGGTCGCATGACGCTGGGACCAGCATTCCCCGATATTCGGACAGGCTGCTTCCTCGCAGACCGTAACCAGATTGGCCTCCCGCATCAGCGCCCGTGTCTCGTGGTACACGGGATGGTTGGGCGCCTTTACCCGAATCCAGGACGGTTTACGCTGGATCGGATTATCAGGACGATGGGCCTTCTCCGGATGGCGGAGAGCGGACATCTCACGGTGATCTATGGTGATGCGCTGGGACATGCTGCTCAGATATGGAGCGGACCGTCGAAGGCCGCCAGAGTCGCTTCATGCATTGTCTCGGAGATTGTCGGATGCGGGAAAACCGTTTCAATCAGTTCTGCTTCCGTCAGTTCACCTGTCCGGGCAATGACATAGCCCTGAATCATTTCCGTGACTTCTGCGCCGATCATGTGAGCACCCAGAAGCTCCCCGGTTGTGGCATCAAATACGGTCTTGACCATGCCTTCCGTCTCACCCATCGCCACGGCCTTGCCATTGGCAATGAACGGGAAGCGCCCAACACGAACCTTATGGCCAGATGCGACGGCTTTCTCCTCGCTCAGACCAACAGACGCGATCTGAGGACGGGAATAGGTGCAGCCCGGAATGTTCAGAGCATGAAGGGGCTGCGGCGAACGACCCGCAATCTTCTCAACGCAGAGAATGCCCTCGTGGCTTGCCTTATGAGCCAGCCAAGGCGCGCCTGCGACGTCACCGATCGCGTAAATGCCTGGTTCCGCCGTGCGACAGAAGCCATCCGTGACGATATGGGTGCGATCAACCTGAACCTTGGTCCCCTCGAGGCCCAGATCCTCAACGTTTCCAACAATGCCGACAGCGCAGATCACGCGATCCACAGTCAGATCAACCGTACCGGAGGAGCTTTCAATGGTGGTGGAAACCTCGTTTTCACCCTTCTGAAGCGGGCCAACCTTCGCACCGGTGATGATCTTCATCCCCTGCTTCTCGAAGGCCTTGCGCGCAGCTGCGCTGATTTCCGGATCTTCGGCGATCAGGATGCGGTCCGCCACCTCCGCAATTGTCACTTCGCTACCCATGTTGCGGTAGAAGGACGCAAATTCGATACCGATGGCACCAGAACCGATGACCAGCAGGCGCTTCGGCAGTTCGGTCGGGGTCATGGCTTCACGGGCACCCCAGATCAGCTTGCCATCTGTCTCCAGACCGGGAAGCTGACGGCCGCGTGCACCAGTAGCCAGAATGACGTTGGGCGACTTAATGATCGCCACTTCGGCACCATCCTTGGTGATGGAAATCTTGTGTGCTTCCCCTGCCCGGCCAGCCAGTTTAGCACGACCGTCAAAGGTCATGACCTTGGCCTTCTTGAGCAGATGGGCAATGCCCCCGCCCATGCGGCGGGCAATGCCACGGGATCGGGCCACAATCTTGGGTAGATCGAAGGATACGTTCTCGGCCGAGAAGCCGAATGTATTCAGATCATGCAAAAGATGATGAATTTCGGAGGAACGCAAAAGCGCCTTTGTAGGGATGCAGCCCCAGTTGAGGCAGACACCGCCAAAATGCGTGCTCTCCACGATGGCAACGCTCATGCCAAGCTGACTGGCTCGGAGGGCTGCAACGTATCCGCCAGGACCGCCACCAACAACGATCAGATCGAAAGTATCGGACATGGATCAGACCACCAGAGTGTAAGGGTTCTGTACGATGTCGCGCAGGGCATTTAGCCACTGTGCGCCAAGCGCGCCATCAACGGCACGATGATCAACAGAAAGTGTCGCGGTCATGACAGTTGCAATTGCAAGCTGGTCTCCTCGAACCACGGCACGTTTCTCTCCTGACGCAATGGCCAGAATTCCGGCCTGCGGTGGGTTGATGATCGCAGCAAAATCCCGGACGCCAAACATGCCCATATTCGAGATGGAGAACGTGCCACCCTGAAACTCTTCAGGCTTCAGTTTGCCTGCTCGCGCACGCTTGGCAAGATCCTTGGCTTCACGGCTGATCTCACGCAGGGACTTCAGGTCCGCATTGCGGATGATTGGCGTGATCAAGCCTTCCGGAATGGAGACAGCCATCGAAATGTCCACATTCTCGAAATGCAGCGTCTCAGAATCCGTGAACTGAACGTTCAGACCCGGTACCTTTTTCAGTGCTAGCCCGACAGCTTTGATCATCATGTCATTGACCGAGAGCTTGAAGCTGTTCTCTTCGGCCGTCGCATTCAGTTTGGAGCGAAGTGCGAGCAGAGCATCAAGCTCGATGTCCACTGATACATAGAAATGCGGGACCTGCGTTTTCGATTCCGTCAGGCGTCTCGCAATGACCTTGCGCATCGTGGAGTTCGGAACGCGCGTGATATCGCCCTCAACGGCGATCGGTGCCGCAGGTACAGGTTTCGCTGCGGCTGGAGCAGCGTTACCGCCCTTCTCAACGTCCCTTTTCAGAATGCGGCCATTCGGTCCGGTTCCGTTCAGGGTTCCAAGAGCGATGCCTCGCTCTTTAGCCATACGCTTGGCCAGTGGAGAGACAAAAATACGCTCACTGCTCTCCTTTGGCGACGCGGCTTTGGCGCTTGGCGCAGGTGCACTTGCAGCAGCAACAGGCTCAGCGGCCGAAGCGGCGATAGCAGGTGTCTGTCCAGAAGACGCTACTGGCACCTCTTCGCCTTCCTCCACAAGGATGGCGATTGGGGTGTTGACCGCAACGCCCTCCACGCCTTCCTGAACAAGAATGCGGCCGAGTATGCCCTCGTCCACAGCTTCGACTTCCATCGTGGCCTTGTCGGTCTCGATTTCAGCGATCACATCACCGGCTGAAACCTTATCGCCTTCATTCTTGAGCCAGCGAGCCAGTTTGCCCTCAGTCATTGTCGGCGACAGGGCCGGCATCAGGATATCAGTTGCCATTGTCGGTCAGTCCCCGAACTGCTTGCGGACTGCTTCCACAACCCATTCGGGTTTCGGAAGTGCCAGTTTTTCAAGATTGGATGCGTAAGGCAGCGGCAGGTCAAGACCGCAGACGCGGGCTGGCGGGGCATCTAGCCAGTCGAACGCCTGCTCAACAGCGACGGTGCAGATTTCCGCGCCAATACCCGCGACCGGCCAGCCCTCTTCGACGGAAACAATTCGGTTCGTCTTTTTGACGCTCTTGATGATGGTCTCGGTGTCCAGCGGCCGTATCGTACGAAGGTTAATGACTTCCGCCTCAATGCCTTCTTCCGCCAGCTTGGCAGCGGCGTCAAGTGCAACACCCACCATGATGGAGAACGCCACTAGCGTCACATCCTTGCCTTCGCGCTCGATCTTGGCTTTCCCGATCGGCAGGATGAAGTCTTCATCCGTAGGGCATGGGAATTTCTGGCCGTACAGGATCTCGTTTTCCAGCACGACAACCGGGTTCGGGTCGCGGATAGCGGCGCGTAGCAGACCTTTCGCGTCAGCCGCAGACCAGGGAGCCACAACCTTCAGGCCCGGAATGTGGGCATACCAGCTTGCAAAGCACTGGGAGTGCTGTGCGCCAACACGAGCCGCGGCACCATTCGGGCCACGGAAGACGATTGGACAACCCATCTGACCGCCAGACATATATAGCGTCTTGGCAGCAGAATTAATAATATGATCAATGGCTTGTAGCGAAAAGTTCATAGTCATGAACTCAACGATCGGCTTTAGTCCCGTCAGGGCTGCGCCAACTGCCATGCCGGTGAAACCATGCTCGGTGATGGGCATGTCGATCACACGCTTTTCACCAAATTCGTCCAGCAGGCCCTGACTGATCTTGTAAGCGCCCTGATATTGGGCGACTTCCTCGCCCATCAGGAATACGTCTTCATCACGCCGAAGTTCTGCAGCCATTGCATCGCGAAGAGCTTCACGGACTGTGATGTTTTTCGTCTCGCCCCAGTCCTTTTCCGCATCTGCCTGCTTGATTGCCGGAGCCTCAATAATCGCGGGAGCAGACGGAGTCTCAATTGCGATTGGGGCACCCGCAGTCGGATCAGCAGAACATGTTACGTTCTCTGCAGCCGTAGCATCCTCACCGTCTTCAAGCAGCACGGCGATAGGTGTGTTGACGGCAACGCTTTCGCTGCCCTCAGGGACCAGCACCTTGCCAAACACACCGTCTTCAACAGCTTCGACTTCCATCGTGGCCTTGTCGGTCTCAATTTCGGCAATCACATCGCCAGACTTTACCGCATCGCCAGGCTGACGAAGCCAGCGTGCGATTGTACCTTCGGTCATGGTCGGCGACAGGGCCGGCATCAGAATCAGAGATGCCATGGAAATCAGGCCTCCACCAAAATATCAGTCCAGAGTTCGGACGGGTCCGGCTCCGGACAGGTCTGTGCAAATTCAACAGCGTCCGCCACGACGGCTTTCACTTCGACTTCAATGTCCTTGAAGGTGCTTTCTTCAATGCCGTTACGCAGCATCTCGGTCTTCAGGGTTTCAATCGGATCACGCGTCCGACGCATTTCTTCAACTTCGGCACGGTCGCGGTACTTTGCCGGATCGGACATGGAGTGCCCGCGGTAACGGTAGGTTTCCATTTCCAGCAGGAAAGGTCCCTTTCCGGAGCGGCAATGCTCCATGGCTTCCTGTGCAGCCTGATGCACGGCGCATACGTCCATGCCGTCAACCTTGCGGCTCGGGATGCCCCAAGGCTCTGCATTGCGAGACAGATCCTTGGACGCAGAGGCGCGCTCGATGGATGTGCCCATGCCGTACCGGTTGTTCTCGATTACATAGATACAGGGGAGCTTATGCAGAGCGGCGAGATTGAAGCTCTCGTAAACCTGCCCCTGCGCCGATGCACCTTCACCGAAATAGACGATGGAGACCTCGTCTGTGCCACGATACATGTTGGCAAAAGCCAGACCGGTCCCCAGAGCCACCTGTGCTCCGACGATGCCATGACCGCCATAGAACTCTTTTTCGCGGGAGAACATGTGCATGGAGCCGCCCTTCCCGCGTGAATACCCGCCTGAACGTCCCGTCAGCTCTGCCATTACGCCGCGGGGCGTCATCCCTGCCACCAGCATCTGACCATGATCGCGGTATGACGTGATGGACTTGTCGCCCTGCTTCATGTTCAGGCCGATGCCGACAACAACGGCTTCCTGGCCAATATAAAGATGGCAGAAGCCGCCGATGAGCCCCATTCCGTAGAGCTGCCCGGCTTTTTCCTCAAAACGTCGGACAAGAAGCATGTCCTTGTAGGCTTGCTTCATTGTCTCCGGCGAAAGGGCCGGACCATTGCTCCGGTGGGAAGCGGACGTTGTCTCGCCCATGGCAGGTCTCCTGCAAATGCACAAATCTGGGGAAGCTCTTACCGTCACTCGACCCGGAAGGCCAGAGTGGTCCCAGTTACATCTCCGAAAGGAAAAGCAGGAGGGCGTGAGCTCGCATGAAAATTAGAGTGCTGAGGGCAAGCAATATTTTGCCCCCAGCATGGAAGTATCAGACAAAGCCTAAAAGACGACGGGCCGCCTTGCCTGGGTCCTCTTCACGGAGAAGACTTTCCCCGACGAGCACGGCGCTTGCGCCGACCTCCCCAACCTTGAGCAGATCATCCTGTGTCTTGATACCACTTTCGGACACGACAAGACGATCAGGTGGAACCATGGGAGCCAGATCCAAAGTGGTCTGAATGTCGGTCTTCAAGGTGCGAAGGTTTCGATTGTTGATACCAATCAAGGATGTGTCGAGAGCCAGAGCCCGGTTCAGTTCGTCGGCATCATGCACTTCAACCAGAACGTCCATGTCCAGGCCGCGAGCAATACCGATAAGTTCAGACGCCTGCGTTTCCGTCAGGGCCGCCATGATCAACAGAATGCAATCCGCACCAATCAGACGGCTCTCATGAACCTGCCACGGATCAAGAATGAAATCCTTGCGCAGGATCGGAAGACTGCAGGCCTCGCGAACGGCGCGGATATCATCTGTGCTGCCGTGGAAGCATGATCCTTCCGTCAGAACGGACAGGCAGGTCGCACCAGCAGCCTGATACGACAGAGCAATTTCGACCGGATTGAAGTTTGGACGGAGCACGCCAGCAGAGGGAGATGCCTTTTTGATTTCAGCAATCAGGCCAACCTGTCGGTCTGCTGTCAGGTGTTGAAGGGCCTGACCGAAGCCCCTTGTCGGCGCCGTGACTTCACGCGCGCGCAGCGTGATCTCCTTGAGAGACATGATCTGTGAACGCTGTTCTACATCCACACGTGTGCGGGCGCAGATGCGAGCAAGAACGTCGCTGCGATCGGTTGTCTCGACGGCGGGGTCCTTGATGGGCGGCGTGGTCGTCTCCGGAACTTCCGGGTCAGGAAACTGCTCTACCCCTTCAGGTGCATAGGTCATCGCGGGTCGCTGATGCATGAAGGTCATGATAGTCCTGCGTTTGTTTTTATAAGGGTGGAATTTGTCATGGCCGCTCTGTCCAGAGCTGCGCGCGCGGAGCCACCGTCGATGGCACTCGCTGCCAGAGCTACATTGTTACGAAAAGCCTGCGCGTCAATCGAGCCATTCTGTATGACATTGCCACGGCCTGCCACGTGAAGAGCCGCAGCAGCATTCAAAAGAACAGTATCACGGTATGGGCCAGAGGCGCCATCGAGAAGAGTCTTCAGCGCAATGGCGTTCTCTTGAGCGTTTCCGCCGCGAACGGCTGAGATTGGTGTCCTGACCATTCCCGCCATCTCAGGCTCGAATGAAAGAGAGAGGACTTTCGCATCTTCAAGGCAGACAATCTGAGCTGGGCCTGCCAGCGTCAGTTCATCGCTGCCGCCTTCATCTGTGGTTCCGTGAAGAGCCCAGACATGCGTGCTGCCAAGATTAGCCAAAGTCCGGACGACAGGTTCGCACCAGCGGGCATCAAAAACACCGATAAGCTGGCGATGAACCTGTGCAGGATTGCATAGGGGGCCAAGCAGATTGAAGAGAGTTCTGAAGCCGAGAGCCTTTCGCACGGGAGCCGCATGACGCATCGCGGGGTGATGAAAAGGTGCCGCCAGAAACGCCAGATTGTTTTCATGTAGCCGACGGGACTGAAGTGTCAGGTCATCGGTGGGTGGAATTCCCAGAACTTCCAATACATCGGTGGCACCGGAGCGAGATGAAAGTGCCCGGTTGCCATGTTTGGCCACAGGAACGCCGAGGCCTGCCAGAACGAATGCAACCGCAGTGGAGACATTGAGCGTCCCTAGCCCATCTCCGCCAGTTCCGCAGACATCCAGGGTATTATCCGGCACAGCAGGCAACGTCGTCATGTATCGTCGGACGGCCTGAACTGCGCCTGTCAGCTCCGCTTCTGTTTCACCGCGAACCTTGAGAGCTGTCAGAAATGCGGCGAGTAAAGGAGCGTCTACGGAGCCGGCCATGATGGCAGAAAATGCGGCATCAGCCTCTTGCGATGCCAGAGATTTGCCATCAGCCACCTTGCGAAGCACGGCTGCAAAATCTGTCTTTCCTGTCATGCCGCTTCAGTAGCTTTGTGCCGGATTCCGGCAATAGTCAGAAAATTAGAAAGAAGTTCACGGCCCGCAACGGATGCGATGCTTTCAGGGTGAAACTGTACACCGTGAATGTCGTAATCCCGGTGGCGGATGCCCATAATCACGCCATCTTCTGTAGAGGCGTTGACGATCAGTTCCGAGGGAATAGTTGCAGGATCGAGTGTCAGGCTGTGATAACGCACAACGTTAACGGGCTGCGGCAAGCCTGCAAAAACACCGGTTCCATCATGATTTACGGGGCTGATCTTGCCATGCATCGGCACGGGCGCACGAACAACGGTGGCGCCAAAAACCTGACCGATGGCCTGATGTCCAAGGCATACGCCAAACACGGGAAACTTTCCGGCCGCGGCTCGGATCAGCTCACAGCAGATCCCCGCACCGTCTGGTGCACAAGGACCTGGCGAAATCACAATGGCAGACGGGTTGAGCGCAAGCGCCTCGTCCACGCTCAGCGCGTCATTTCGTCTCACATCACATTCAACACCCAGCGCCCCCAGATGGTGGACGATGTTGAAGGTGAAGCTGTCGTAGTTGTCGATGAGCAGGATCATGGCAACAGGATGGCCTTCACGTTTCGTTACGTCAAATGCAACATTGTTTCAGGATTTTGCTGCGTTGGAGACGGCAACTTCGGCCGCCCTGAAAAGAGCCCTCGCCTTGACCTGTGTTTCACGAAATTCGGAGTTGGGATCGCTGTCCGCGACCACACCGCAGCCGGCCTGAACATACATCTGGCCGTTTTTGAGAACGGCCATACGCAGCCCGATGCAGGTATCCATTTCCCCGTCTGCTCCGAAATATCCGACGCATCCTGAGTATGGCCCCCGACGGGTTGGTTCCAGCTCATCAATGATCTGCATGGCGCGGATTTTTGGCGCTCCGGTCAGGGTTCCGGCCGGGAATGCCGCGACGAGGGCATCCATAGCCGTTTTGCCTGCTTTGATTTGCCCAGTGACGGTTGAAGAGATGTGCATCACATGGCTGTAGCGTTCGATCACGAACTGATCCGGAACTTCTACTGTGCCAAGTTCGGAAACACGTCCGACATCGTTGCGGCCCAGATCAATGAGCATCAGATGTTCAGCCAGCTCTTTCTTGTCGGCGAGCAGTTCTCTCTCGAGTGCCAGATCATGCTCCCGATCCGTTCCACGAGGACGTGTCCCGGCTAGCGGACGAACCGTGACTTCCCCTTCCCTCAAACGAACAAGAATTTCGGGGGAAGATCCGACCAGCGCGTAATCTTCCAGCTCCATCAGGAACAGGAACGGTGCCGGATTGACGCGGCGCAGGCTGCGATAGAGGGCAAGCGGTGAAAGTGGGAACGGTGTCGTAAACCGCTGGCTTGGGACAATCTGAAAGGCATCTCCAGCCGCGATGTAATCCTGTGCCTTGCGGACGTTCGCTTCAAACTGCTCCTGCGTCATATTGCAGGACGGCGGTGCCAACTCACTTCCTGCTGGAAGTGTCTCGCTGGCATTTTCAAGCGGGGCAGCCAGTGCTTCACGCGCACGATCCAGAAGCGCATGGCCTTCTGCTTCCGTCATTGAGCCACGGATAGGCACTGCCAGGGTCAGCTCATCACGCACGGAATCAAAGACCGCGAAGAGCTGCGGACGGATCATGATCCCTTCCGGCAGGTCCAGATCGTTGATGGGCGCATTTGGCAGAAATTCCATCTGCCGCACCATGTCGTATCCCAGGACGCCAAAGACCCCGCCGATCATGGGAGGCATATCGACCGGCAGCGTCATCTGGCTCTGGTCGATAATGTCCTTCAGGGTCTCCAGCGGGTTGCCCTCCAAGGGCGTCCCATCCAGAACCGCTTCACCGTTACGGCACTTCCAGACCAGATCAGGCAGAAGTGCGATCACGGAATACCGACCACGCGCGGCTCCCCCCTCCACACTTTCCAGAAGCATCCGATACGGATCATCAGAGAGGCGTGACAACCGGAGGTAGGCTGAGACAGGCGTTAAAAGATCTGCGGCTTCAATGCTGTGAACGATGCTCATCACTGCGCTCCGCCTGCGTTCCCCGGTGACGTGGACGCCACGACCTGATTGAAGAGATTGGTGTTCAGGTGCGACACGGGCACTGTTTTTTCAAGGCTGGCGTCCAGAGCAGCGGGGATATCAGCCTGAAGAGCCTGAACGTACTGGGCCGACAGTTCCTTTTGCAGAGAAGCAGCATCTGCTTCTGCGCCCGGCTTCTGCCCTGTCACGTTGACGATCCAGAAAGCATCCGGCCCTTCATACATGCCTGTTGTGCCGACCTTCAGGCCGAATGCGGCACGAAGAACATTCTGAGGAAGAGACTGGTCCGGGTGGATGCGTGAAATTGTTACATCCTTGCGAAGGCTGGACGCTTCAGCCTGACCTTCGAGTGCCTTTGCCAGTGTGCTTTTCTTGGCTTCCGTGAACAGGGCTGTGGTGCGTGTATCAGCGGCATGACGCTGCTGCTCGGCTGTCCAAGCCTGAACGATCTGATCCCGTACATCCGCGAACGGGCGGCGTGTTCCAGGATGGACTTCGTCCACCACTACGGCGAAGGCAGATCCATCCGGGCCGTTTACAACAACTGGCTGGGCATCTTTCTTCTGAGAGAAGATATGCTGAACGATGGACTGGCGCAGGCCTGCGTCGCCCGGGATTGGTGCTGGAGTTCCGTCCTGCATCAGGCCATGGGAATCAAGCGAGCCAGCTGCTGGCACCGCACCAAGGTTGGATGGAATTTTCTCAAGCGTTGTGGAGCCTGCAATCGCGTCCTGAAACTGCTTCAGGCGCGCCTGAAGTGCTTCGGGAGCTTCCTGCTTCTGGACCTGATCGCGCAGTTCAGGCTTAGCCTGCTCGAAAGTGGTCTGATGAGGGGCGACGACATCCGTGATGTTGAATACGACCCAGCCTGCTGCCGTCTTCGTCGGACCGCTGATCTGATTAGCGGGCGCTCCAAAAGCTGCCTTGGCGAGTTCGGGGTTTGGGATGTCGCTCTCGCGGACGTGCGGAAGAGCGACAGCCGCTGCATCCGGATAGGCCTTCTGGATCGCGTCCCACGCATTGGTGTTGCGCCATGCCGTAGCCGCAGCATTGGCTTTGCTCTCTTCCTGGAACGTCAGAACCTGAAGCGTGCGTGTTTCCGGCATGTTGTACGTGCGGGACTGAAAATCATACAGCTTGTGTAGAACGTCATCCGGTACTTCGATTGTCTTGGCGACGCTGTCTGCCGTCATTACGACCATCTTGGCATGACGATATTCCGTGGTGCGGAAATCCTGCGGATGATTGTCGTAATAGCGATGAAGCTGCTCGTCGGTTGGGGCCGCTGACACTGCTGTTGAAGTGAACGGAACGCGCAGAACATCCATGACGCGCTGATCTGCATCGAAGGCGAACAGACGGTTCAGAAGGGATGTTGGTGCCTGAACGGAAGCGCCCATACCCTGAAGCAGGGCTCGGGAAATGATGTCCTCGCGAATCATCTGGATCAGGCGTTTTTCGGTAATGCCAATGCGGGCCAGTCGGTCATTCAGCATGCTACGATCAAATTGACCTGCTGCATTGTGAAAAGCCGGGATCGCGAAGATTTCCTTCCGGATCAACTCATCTGGCACAACCATGCCAGCACGCTCGCCTGCAAGCTGTACCTCGTTCTGGATCACGAGATTGTGAAGAACCTGACGTGCAATCTGCTGCTTCGTACCGTCCGGCAGATGCGACGGATCAGACAGTCCCATCTGCTGGGCTGCCGCTGGTAGCTGTGCGGAGAGTGCCCGCGCAAGGTCATCCGGTGTGATCGTTCTGTTCCCGATCGTGACGATCGTATTGGAGCTGCTCGTCCCCATATTGGAATAGACGTCTCCTACACCCCACCCGATGAAGGCCAGGAAAATCAGGATTGCGGCGGCACGGCCGGCCCAGGAATCAACAAGGAGGTGGCGTAGGGTGGTAATCATAGGGTCAGGACGGATCCGGATGGCGGGATGGTGCGGACGGGGAAGGCCCGCTAGAACTTGCCGCACCATAATGTCGTGAGCCGCGCTTGACCAGAAGCTGACAGGCCACCCCCAGGAGGAAGCATGAATGTAACGCCGAAACTTGTCATCGGGAACTGGAAGATGAATGGCTTGCGGGAGGCGTCACTGCAACTTGCAACAGCTGTGGCCGAAGGTGCGCGTTCGCTGCCTGACGATGTGCGGATGGTCATTTGCCCACCCTTCACGCAACTGGACCGTGTGGCTGAGGCACTTGAGGGCGCAGGATCATCCATAATGCTGGGAGCGCAGGACTGTCATACTGCGGTTTCCGGTGCTCACACAGGTGATATTTCGGCTGAAATGCTCGCCGATACAGGCGCGCGTTATGTTCTTCTGGGGCATTCAGAACGTCGGCAGGCCCATGGTGAAAACGACGCCCTGATCAGGCAAAAGGTGCAGGCGGCAGAAGCTGCCGGGCTGATCCCTGTTGTGTGTATCGGGGAAACGATGGCCGAGCGGCAGGATGGTCGTGCGGCAACAGTTCTGGCCAGTCAGATTGACGGTTCTTTGACCGATAATTTCAATGGCGTGCTGGCTTATGAGCCTGTCTGGGCGATTGGAAGTGGCGTCACTCCATCCCGGGAAGAGCTTGAACGGACGCTGCTTTTGTTGCGTGGTCTGTTGCAGTCCCGTCTCAAGATGGATGACATTCGCGTGCCAATCCTGTATGGCGGCTCCGTAACACCGGCCCAGGCGCCGACTATTCTTTCCATCGGGGTGCTTGGCGGAGTGCTGGTTGGTAGTGCCAGCCTGGAGGCCAGAAGCTTCCTGCGCATTGCCGAAGCGGCATCGCTCCGTCTTTCATCCCAACCATTGTCCGGACCCTATCGTTCATGACCACTTTTCTGCTTGTCATCAATCTGCTGGTCACACTGGCCCTGATCGGTACGATCCTGATCCAGCGCAGTGAAGGCGGCGGCCTCGGCATCGGTAGCAGCCAGGGCATGGGCTCCTTCATGACTGGCCGCGGCACGGCAACGCTGCTGACGCGTGCGACATCTGTGCTCGCTGGCGTTTTCATGCTGCTCTGCCTCGTTCTGGCCCTTCTGAACCGCGGTGCTTCCTCGGGTGTCGGCGGCCATGATATCCTTGCAGATCTGCCTGCCCCGGCTGCTGTGACGACGGCTCCTGCTGCGCCTGCAACCCCTGCTGCTCCGGCTCCTGCCGAGACGCCTGCTCACTAACTGAATCGGGAAGCATCTCGACGCTTCCCCTCGCCCCCACCTTCGGTGTATGAGGAGCGCCCATGACGCGCTTCGTATTCATCACCGGCGGTGTGGTATCTTCTCTCGGCAAGGGCATCGCTTCTGCGGCTCTTGCTGCTCTCCTCCAGGCACGCGGTTACAAGGTCCGCATGCGTAAGCTGGACCCTTACCTGAACGTGGATCCGGGCACGATGAGCCCGTATCAGCATGGCGAGGTGTTCATTACTGACGACGGGGCCGAAACCGACCTCGACCTTGGTCATTATGAGCGCTTTACGGGCGTCCATGCCCGCCGTGCAGACAACACCACAACAGGTCGCATCTATTCCGATGTCATCGCCCGCGAACGTCGCGGCGACTATCTGGGCGGAACCGTTCAGGTCATTCCCCACATCACGGACGCCATCAAGGATGTCGTGGTGGCTGGGACGGAAGAGTATGATTTCGTTCTGGTGGAAATTGGCGGAACGGTTGGCGACATTGAGAGCCTTCCTTTCCTTGAAGCCATTCGTCAGCTTCGCAATGATCTGGGGCATAACCAGACCATGTGCGTTCATTTGACGCTGCTGCCTTACATCCCCTCAGCCGGTGAGTTGAAGACGAAACCGACGCAGCATTCCGTCAAGGAACTGCAGAATGTCGGCATTCAGCCACAGGTGCTGCTGTGTCGTTCGGATCGTCCGATTCCGGAAAACGAACGCCGCAAGATCGCGAACTTCTGTAACGTCCGTTCGGAAGCTGTGATTGCGGCGCTGGATGTGGATACGATCTACGCGTGCCCAATTTCGTACCATAACGAAGGCATGGATCGCGAAGTTCTGCGTTATTTCGGTCTGCCGTTCGAAGGTTCGCCGGACCTGACGCGCTGGGAAAAGATCGTCCACGCGATTCGTGAGCCTGAGGGTGAGGTCAAGGTTGCTGTCGTCGGCAAGTACACGGCGCTTCTGGACAGCTACAAGTCGTTGGCGGAAGCCCTGCTGCATGGCGGTATCGCGAACAATGTACGCGTCAAACTCGACTGGATCGAATCGGAAGAATTCGAGAAGTCAGGTGATATTGCCGAGCGCCTGAAGGATGCGGATGCCATTCTGGTTCCGGGCGGCTTCGGTGAGCGTGGCGCAGAAGGCAAGATTCAGGCCGTCCGCTATGCGCGTGAAAACGGCATTCCGTTCCTTGGTATTTGCTTCGGCATGCAGATGGCCGTGATCGAATGTGCCCGTTCGCTTGCTGGCCTCACGAAAGCGTCTTCCACTGAATTCGGCCCCACAAGTGAGCCGCTGGTCGGCCTCATGACGGAATGGGCGAACGGCAATGAGCTGATGCGCCGCCGTGAAGGCGGTGATCTTGGCGGAACGATGCGTCTCGGTGCATTCCCGGCCAAGCTGGCTGCAGGATCACGCGCCGCTGAGATCTACGGCACGACCGATATTCGGGAGCGTCACCGCCATCGCTGGGAAGTGAACCTTCACTACAAGGATCGCCTGGAAAAGACGGGCCTGCGTTTCTCCGGAATGTCTCCGGACGGCGTTCTGCCGGAAGTCGTGGAATATCCAGATCATCCATGGTTCATCGGCGTGCAATATCATCCGGAACTGCTGTCCAAGCCGTTTGATCCGCATCCGCTTTTCGCCGGATTTATCGGGGCAGCTCGCAAGCGGGCTGAAAGCAAGTGAGCTTCCAGATTGGAAAGCTCGAGATTGGTCAGGACCGGCCCTTCACGCTGATTGCAGGGCCGTGCCAGATTGAATCCCGAGATCATGCTGTGGAGATGGCAGATGCTCTCTCCACGGTATGTCGAGAGCTGGATATCGGACTGATCTACAAGAGCAGTTATGACAAAGCGAACCGTAGTTCCGTGAATGCGGCCCGCGGTGTAGGCATGGAGATGGGGCTGGATATTCTGGCTTCTATCCGTGAACGCTTTGACGTGCCTGTTCTGACGGATGTTCACTCTGCTGAGCAATGTGCTGTCGCTGCGGAAGCGGTGGATGTGCTCCAGATCCCTGCTTTCCTGTGTCGGCAAACTGATCTGCTGCTTGCTGCCGGTAAAACTGGACGTGCCATCAATGTCAAGAAGGGTCAGTTTCTGGCACCTTGGGATATGGCAAATGTCGCGGCCAAGCTGGCTTCAACCGGTAACGAGCGAATCATGCTTTGTGATCGTGGCACGAGCTTTGGTTATAACACGCTCGTCAGTGATATGCGTGGCCTGCCAATTATGGCTCAGACGGGCTATCCGGTTGTTTTCGATGCCACCCACTCTGTGCAGCAACCGGGTGGCCTAGGGGCCTCCACGGGCGGCCAGAGGGAGTTTGTTGAACCCCTCGCCCGTGCTGCGCTGTCTATCGGTGTTGCGGCAGTTTTCATCGAGACACACCAGGACCCGGATCATGCTCCGAGTGATGGTCCAACAATGGTGCCGCTTTCAGAAATGCGGGCGTTGTTGACCCGCCTTAAAGCGTTTGACGCTTTGGCCAAGTCTTACAGCGTATAATTCTGTAACGGTGCCAGGGCTGCCATAAGGAGACTTATGACAGCTCCCACCGTCAGAACGCCCCTTAGGGGCATATACCCCGGTGGCAGTGCGCCATTCTTCCAGGCCATTCGTTCTACAGCAAACGTTGCCAGAAAACCGATCACCTCAAGCAGGTATCCGGCGCGCAGCCCTCCAAGCAGTCCGATGCAGAGGGAAAGCCATGCCCAGAGCGCAGGGCAGACACCCAAGAGGAGTCTCTGGCGGTCACGATCTGCCGTTCCCTGAACTGTGATGATATCTGGTCGCTCCATGGCGAGGCCCCAGTGGACTGCGCCGAGAAAAGACAGGATGCATGCCCCATAGGCCAGAAGAATAACGGTTAGATGCGGGAGTGGAGAAAAAAGTCCTGCGAGGAAAATCCACCCACCAAGGGTCAGGAAAGGTATAAGTCCTGCCAAACCGAGGATCAGGGCGAGGAAAGGAAGACGCATGTCGTCGATTGACCTTATGTTCTGATTTTGAGACGAAACGGTGATCCGTTCCGAACGGTTATGAGCCACCCCCGGTTCACGCATATCCAGGAGAGCTTCCATTGAGCGCCATTGTTGATATCACCGCCCGCGAGATCCTGGACAGCCGTGGTAACCCAACCGTTGAGGTTGAGGTTGAGCTGTCGTCTGGTGCCCGCGGTCGCGCCGCCGTTCCCTCTGGTGCTTCTACTGGCGCCCACGAAGCTGTCGAGCTGCGTGACGGGGACAAGTCCCGTTACAACGGCAAAGGTGTTCTGAAGGCCTGTGGTTTTGTTGAAGACGAAATCCTTGAAGTGCTGCAGGGTGCAGAGTCTGAAGACCAGATCGCCATCGACAACGCGATGATCGAGCTGGATGGCACGCCGAACAAGTCCCGCATTGGTGCGAATGCAATTCTCGGCGTTTCTCTCGCGGTTGCCAAGGCGACGGCAGAAGAGCTGGAACTGCCGCTCTATCGTTATGTCGGTGGCGTTTTCGCGCACACGCTTCCGGTTCCCATGATGAACATCGTGAATGGTGGCGAACACGCGGATAACCCGATCGACATTCAGGAGTTCATGATCCAGCCAGTTGGTGCGCCGACGTTGGCTGATGCCGTGCGCATGGGGTCTGAAATCTTCGCCGCTCTCAAGAAGGGTCTGTCTGCTGCTGGTCACAACACCAATGTTGGTGATGAGGGCGGATTTGCTCCGGGTCTGAAGTCTGCCGATGAAGCTCTGAGCTTCATTACGAAGTCTGTTGAGGCTGCTGGGTATCGTCCGGGCGATGACGTGACGTTTGCCCTCGATTGTGCAGCGACCGAGTTCTACAGCAACGGCCGCTACAATCTTAAGGGTGAAGGCAAGGAGTTCGACTCTTCAGGCATGATCTCCTACCTCGAAGATCTTGCCAAGAAGTATCCGATTGTCTCCATCGAAGATGGTCTGGCTGAGGACGACTGGGAAGGCTGGGCTGAGCTGACCTCGCGCCTGGGTGATCGTCTCCAACTCGTTGGTGATGATCTGTTCGTGACCAATCCTGAGCGCCTTCGTCGCGGCATCAAGGCCAAGACAGCGAACTCCCTGCTCGTGAAGGTCAATCAGATCGGCACACTGACGGAGACGCTGGAAGCAGTCGAGACAGCCCACAAGGCTGGCTACACCTGCGTTATGAGCCATCGTTCTGGTGAGACTGAAGACGCCGTCATTGCTGATCTTGCTGTTGCTACGAACTGTGGTCAAATCAAGACGGGTTCCCTCTCCCGCTCTGACCGTACGGCTAAGTACAACCAGCTGATCCGTATTGAGCAGCAGCTTGGAAGCGCAGCCCGTTATGCGGGTCGCAGCATTCTCAAGTCCGCCTGATCAACAAACGCCGGCCTCCATTTGGGAGGCCGGTTTTATAGGCGCGTTAAAATAATCTACTGTCTTGAACAACAGTGATTGTTTCGCAGCCTCTCTCTGAGCTAGGCTGTTGGGAAGTTTTCAAGCCAAGGGAGCCTGTTACCCCGCGTGAGACCCGTCAGACTTATCAAACGTGCCATCCGCGCGGTTGCTCCCCCTGTGCTCTTTCTGTCCCTGACCGCTTATTTCGGGTGGAACGCCCTTCACGGCGCTCATGGTATCCGTGCCTATCAGGATCAGCTTGTGCTTCAGCAGCAGGCCATCCAGGCGCAACAGGATGCCAAAGATGAGCAGGCGGTGTGGCATCGTCGCGTGCTTGCGCTCAAAGAGAAGGCTCTTGATGCCGACATTCTGGACGAGCGTTCACGTGCCATGCTTAATCTGACGCGGAACGGCGATATTGTTATCCCCTATGGACCACACGACAAACTTTTCTAAGAGCCGCTTCAGGCTCTTTTTTTATGTTTGGTGAAGTTTTGTTTGCCGGAAACTGAGCCAATAAAAAAGGCGACCCGAAGGCCGCCTTTTTTAAAGTCGTATGATCCGCGAGATCTTACTTGATCTTGGCTTCGCGGAAGGTCACGTGCTTGCGGGCAACCGGGTCATACTTACGGACTTCCATCTTGCCCGTAGCAGAACGTGCGTTCTTCTTCGTGACGTAGAAGTAGCCGGTGTCAGCCGACGAGACGAGACGGATCTGAATAACGTTGCTTTTTCCCATGATACCCTCGGGCTTGCGCCGTCCTGATGCCGCTCGCAAGTGCCAAAGCAGCAGGTTGATCTAGTTCGGCGCAACATGCTGATTTGTATGTCTCAGGTCAAGGCTTTCTGAAGAAAATCCAGGGATAAGGTGTATTTTTCCGCAAAAACCCGCGTTTTCTGCCGGATAAAAGCTTTATTGATGCCCCGTAGATATCCTTGCAGGTGGACAAAGGGGAACCTATAAGGAACAAAAGAGCTCTGCATACGATTATGCAATGTCTCGATCTTCAGATTTTGCCTCCACCGAGGCGCATGGGAGCGCCTGTATGCTGACGCGTAAGCAGCACCAGCTTTTGCTATACATTGACGAACATCTTCGGCGGACGGGCTATTCCCCTTCCTTCGATGAAATGAAGGACGCCCTAGAGCTTCGTTCCAAATCAGGAATTCATCGCCTCATCTCCGCCCTTGAAGAGCGTGGCTTTCTGCGGCGCCATCATCATCGTGCGAGAGCGCTTGAAGTCCTACGTCTGCCTCATATGGGCCTTGAGGCCCCGGTTGTGGATACCGTGGCTAATCCGGCGCCTTTCGTTCCAACAGTTGTTGAGGGTGGTCGTCAGGATCTTCCCGGGACATTTTCCGAGGCGCCTCGCTCTCCCGTTGAAAACACAAGCGTTCAGCTTCCACTTTATGGACGCATTGCTGCCGGCCTCCCTATTGAGGCCTTGCAGGATGATAGCGCACAGATTCAGGTGCCATCGTCCCTGCTCGGCACTGGAGAGCATTATGCTCTCACAGTCGCGGGTGATTCCATGATTGAAGCTGGCATTTTGGACGGTGATGTTGCCATCATCCGTCGCGGCGAAGTGGCGGATAATGGTCAGATCGTTGTTGCGCTGATTGATGATCAGGAAGTGACCCTCAAGAAGCTGCGCCGTCGTGGTTCTACGATTGCTTTGGAAGCCGCTAATCGGGAATACGAGACACGTATTCTGCCTGCTGCGCGTGTGCGCATACAGGGGCGGCTGGTCGCCCTTTTCAGGCATTACTGAAAGAACTGCCTTGTCGGATTAATGCTCCGGCAAGGCAGATAATTTCTGATGATTATTTATTAGGAACTGACGGTACGCCGCGCACGACGCGGACTTTACCGTCAGGAGCGATCAGAGTGCTCGTTCCGTCCCCATTCGGGATGATGATTGTTTTGTCGGGGTTTTTGTTCAGGAAGCGACCAGCATTATCCGGAACGCTCGTCGGAAGCGTAGGAATAAAGTGACTGCGATCTTCCGAAACGCCCCGCATTGCGTCGATCTTCTCACCGACGGACATGGTATCGCCTGACTTCATCTGCGGCCCAGATACGCCAAGAGCACCGGCACCGGCGATGCCGCCCATGAAATTCTTGTCGAGTGTGGCGCCACCAAAATACGTGGCTGGATCGCCGAGAGCCTTATTAAATACGCTGTCAGGGTTTACCACGTCTTTAAGGGTTGGCAGAGGCTGAGGTGAGCCAGGCCACATATTCCCACCTTCTGGCAGGATTGGTGCAGCCGCTACGAATTCACCGCGTGCTCTGCGAAGGTTCTCACTATCGCCATGGGGAGCATTAGGGTTACTTCCCGACCACAGCGCGGTGTCATTGAAAAACTTACCCATGCCCGCACAGCCGCTCAGGGCCAGAGGTAATGCCAGTAGAGCGGCCTTACGCATTGTGTACTCCCATAAGGTCGATCCCTGAACTCTAGCTGTCATAAGTTAAAAGCGCCAGATGACGAGCCGATAACTGCAATAATAATCACGGCTAGTCCAGATCAGGAGACGATCTTTGAAGACTTGCGCGGCTGAGAAGCCATCATTCGGGTGAGCCCGGCAGTGAGGTAACCCCACCCGCTCAGAACTGTTGGGATAACTGAAATCCAGAGCAGAATACCACCGATCAGTGTGGCGGGCAGGAATGAGATATGCAGCGTGACTGCAGCTTTGTCTCCCCCGATCAGAAAACCGATCGCGACCATCTGAATGCCGGTCTTCCATTTCGCGAGCCGAGTGGATGGAAGTGTTGCGCGCTGGGAGGCCATGTATTCACGTAGGCCACTAACAAGAATTTCGCGCAGCATAATGATGATGGCCGCGTAGAGGGAATACACTGGGAGTACTGTCAGGCCTGCCAGTGCGAGCAGAAGTGCGCCAACAAGGAGCTTGTCAGCAATCGGGTCCATCATCCGCCCTAACTCGGATAGCATCTGCCACCGACGTGCCAGGGCACCATCCAGATAATCCGTAATGCAGGCAGCCGTATACACAACGCAGGCCGCAACGTTACCGAGTGCGGAATGCAGCGCCAGCAAAGCAACCAGAACAGGAATGGCCGCAATACGGAGCAGAGTCAGGACGTTTGGCAGATCAGTCAGCATCACGAAGCAGTCTAGAACAGTTTATCCGTCTCCGGTATGCGCCAATCCGCTCTGAATGTGTGTATTTTTTATGCCAAGCCGGTGTTCAAAGGGAGACCTCACGGAATTGTTAGCTCTGTGTCCGTAGCCATTCTGGATGGAAGTGCCCGTAGATGGCTCTGGCCGTTCCCGTACTGATTCCCGGTGCAGTTTCAAGCTCTTCGAGACTGGCCTGTCTTACGGTCTTGGCTGACCCGAAGTGATTCAGAAGTGCCTTCTTTCGGGCACCTCCGATTCCCGGAACATCATCCAGTTCGGATTTCCGAAGCCCTTTGGAGCGCCCTGCCCTGTGTGTCGTAATGGCAAAACGATGGGCTTCATCTCTCAGGCGTTGAAGATAGTAGAGAACCGGATCTCTGGGTGGGAGTTGAAACGGTGGCTGTGTTTCAGTGAAAAACCATTCGCGGCCAGCATCACGATCCGGGCCTTTGGCAATCGCCACAATGGGAATTCCCGTAACCCCAAGGTCTGCCAAGACATTGCGAACAGCGTTGAACTGGCCCAGTCCACCATCGATCAGCAGCAGATCGGGCCAGTCCTCAGGCCTGTCCCCCTCCTCTCTGTTTTTCCCAAACCGGCGCTCCATGACCTCCCGCATCATTCCGAAATCATCGCCTGGAGTAACTGGGCCTTTAATGGCGTATTTCCGATAAGAGCGTTTTTCGAAGCCTTCTGGGCCACCCACGACCATGACGCCATAAGGCGCCTGACCCATGATGTGTGAGTTATCGTATGTTTCGATCCGCTGAGGCGTTTCAGGCAGATTGAAAACCTTTGCCACGCCTTCCAGAAGTTTGCGCTGACCCGTATTCTCCGCAAGTTTTCGCTCCAGAGCTTCCCGTGCGTTCAGGGCGGCATGGTCGACGACGCTCTTCTTCTCACCGCGTTGAGGGCAGGCAATTTCTACCTTCTGCTCTCTCTTGATGCTGAGAGCTTCCTCGACGAGCTTTTGTTCCGAAATTTCCTGATTCACCAGAATCACTGGTGGTGGAGGCTTGTTGTCGTAAAACTGAAGGAGGAAGGCAGACAGCACGTCAGCCGGGGTCTCTTCTTCTGCGTGAACAGGATAGAAGGCCCGGTTTCCGTTATTACGGCTGCCGCGAATGAAAAAGACCTGGATGCAGGTCTGCCCCGCGTCCTGCCAGATTGCTACGATGTCTGCATCCTGAATGGACGTCGGATTAATGGTCCCTGAGTTCTGGATGCTGGAAAATCCGCGGATACGATCCCGAATGGCAGCAGCCCGCTCATATTCCATGGCTGCGGATGCCCGTTCCATTTCAACGGCAAGCTCCTGCTGCAACTCAGTATTCTTACCCGAGAGAAACTGCCGCGCCTGCACGACCAGCTCGCTGTAATTTTCTTTGGAAATACGATCCACACAAGGGGCCGAGCAGCGTTTGATCTGAAACAGCAGGCAGGGTCGTGTTCGGCTCTTGAGAACCGCATCGGAGCATGATCGGAGGAGGAAAGTTTTCTGTACAAGGTTTAGGGTCTGGTTCACGGCCCAGGCTGAAGCAAATGGCCCCCAGTAGGTCGCGCCTTTGATGGGCTTTCCGCGCTGTTTGGTAAGCTGAGGAAATTCATGATTTTCAGTCAGCATTAGCCACGGATAGCTCTTGTCATCCCGCAGCAGGATATTGAAGCGCGGCTTCATGCGCTTGATGTAATTCGCTTCCAGCAGAAGAGCGTCAGCTTCCGTCCGGGTAATGACAATCTCCATTGAGACCGTCATGGACACCATGCGGCGCAGACGTTCCGGCAACTGGGCTATACGCGTATAGGAAGAAACGCGTTTCTTGAGGCTTAACGCCTTGCCCACATACAGAACCTCCCCTTTTTCGCTGAGCATGCGATACACGCCAGGGCTGTAGGGAATGGTTTTCAAAGCATCCCGAATAGCCTCGACGCCCTGCTTTTTCACAACGGGAACAGGAGCTTCTTCAGGCGTCATTGAGGTTTCTGTCTCTGTGGGCGTAGGGTCAGTCATGCCAGTTCTTCAGTCATCCACCGATCCTGTGGACAAGTCTGTGGGTTGCTCCATGACAGAATCATGAAGGCCAAGGTTTCCCGGCCTTGCCATCAGATTGCCTAATTTTTAATCAGTAAACGTAAGATATTGATAATAATGGAAAATATTTTCCGTTCCGTCATGGGGCAGAAAAATTTTCAGTTTGAGGCTCCTGTTGAACGGGACATGACGACTTTCCAAAGCATAGTGGATGAGTGCACTCTGCATTAAGTCTCAATGGTCCCGTTCTGTTCCCATTAGAGAGAACTTTTTTGCTGAACGAACGTGCTTTTTCAGGCTGAAATTGATGCTTGTTCGGCTTTTTCCATCAGGCGAAGCATATTACCACCCCAGATAGCAGCCAGTTCATCCGCCCCGAAGCCCACATTACGCAAGGCCTCAGTTACGGCAGGAGTTTGTGTGGCATCCTGCCAGCCCGGTATGCCTCCGCCGCCGTCGAAATCGGATGAGACGCCGACGTGCCGTACACCTATGCGCTCTGCGACATAGGCAACATGGCGCGCCAGATCCTCCACGGTTCCTCCGCCGCCTTTGCGCAGAAAAGACCCCATGGCGGTGATCTGGATCAGACCGTCGGTTTCTTTCAAACGATCAAGCTGCTCATCGTCGAGATTGCGCGGGTGATCGCAGAGACTTCGGACGCAGGAGTGGCTGGCGAATACCGGCGTGGTGGAAAGTTCTGACGCCTGCATCATGGTGGATTTTGCCGTGTGTGACACATCCACTAGCACACCATGGCGATTCATCTCGCGAATGGTCTCGCGACCCAGCTCAGACAATCCCCCATGAAGTTCCGTAACATCATTCAGGTCTTTTCTGGGGATGGCTGCATCAGCGAGAGCGTTGTGGCCATTATGGGTCAGGGTCAGGTATCTGACGCCATACTCTGCGGCCAGTTGGCCGATCCGCGACGGTACACCACCAAGCGCATGGCCATTTTCAATGGCGGGAACAATAGCGAGCGCTCCTGCCCGGAATGCTGAGCGGACATCCTCTGCTGTTCGGCAGATATTTGCGCTTAATCCGTCCTGATGTCCGCCGAGGGCATTGATGACCTTGAGCATCGCCTGAACACGGTGCCAGGCCTCTTCGTGGCCCGCTTCATCGCGTGGTCCCTGCGGAATATAGGCGGCAAGGCAGACAGAGCGAAGTTTGCCCTGATCGCATTTTCTTACATCGACTTTTCGGTCTGTGTTCAGAGACCAGGCATCCGCCTGATCGGGCCATGGAATATCGATATGGGTATCGAAAGTCAGAAGCGTGTCGTGCAGTTCAGTCATGATCCGTCCTAGATCGGGTGTGAGCGGGTCTGACGCAAGAGGTGCTTGTCAAAGCGCTCAATTCAGACGATCCAATGGTGATGCGTCTGATTACATGGAACATCAACTCCCTCCGGCTTCGTTTGCCGCTGCTGAAGAAGCTCGTTGAGGAGGAAAATCCGGACATTGTCTGCCTTCAGGAGACGAAAGTTCCCGATCCGCTCTTCCCGGCTGAAGCTCTTGTGGAGCTTGGCTTTCCGCATCAGCTCTATCGAGGAATGAAGGGATACAACGGGGTTGCAATCCTGTCCCGCCTGCCCCTCGACTCAGTTGCGAATACGCCTGACTGGTGCAGCCGGAGCGATTGTCGGCACATCGCGGCATCAATCCAGACGCCTGGTGGGCCAGTGATGCTGCATGATTTCTATGTCCCTGCGGGGGGCGATATCCCGGATCCGGAAGAAAACGAAAAATTTGCTCACAAACTCGCGTTTGTAGAAGAAGCCGCGAAATGGTTCACGGATAGTCCACCAGTGCGCAGCATTGTGGTTGGAGATCTCAACATCGCTCCGTTGGAGCATGATGTCTGGAGCCATCGTCAGCTTCTGAAAATCGTCAGCCATACGCCGCCGGAGACCGAGCGACTTAATACATGGATGGCGACAGGGTTTGAGGACGCTATGAGACGTATCACGCCTGAGCCCACCAAATTGTACACATGGTGGTCCTACAGAAACAAGGACTGGAAGAAGTCAGATCGTGGAAGGCGTCTAGATCATGTCTGGCTTACGCCAGATCTGATGCCAGGCCTTCGGAATATTCGTGTTCTGCGGGATGTTCGCGATTGGGACAGCCCTTCAGATCACGTGCCGGTCGTGCTGGATTTCGATCCAGCCTGACCGGCAGAGCCTGAGTATCAGGCTGTCAGTGATTCGGCCGTAGCAACAGTGCGGCCTTCCGGGTCAAGACGATACCCGCCACCTTCTGTGATCAGCAGGGACGTCTTGGTGGGGTCTGGCTCGATTTTCTGACGAAGACGATAGATATGCGTCTCAAGCGTATGGGTCGTGACTGCAGCGTTGTAACCCCAGACTTCGTTCAGAAGCACCTGACGAGCGACGGGGCGCTGACCGGCCCGGTAAAGATACTTGAGAATCGCAGCTTCTTTTTCCGTCAGGCGAATGCGGCGATTACGGGCCGTCTCAACCAGAAGTTTGGCCGATGGACGAAACGCGTAAGGACCGATTTCAAAAACGGCATCTTCGCTGTTTTCAAAGATCCGAAGCTGTGCCCGAAGCCGCGCCAGCAGTTCCCCGATACGGAATGGCTTTGCGACATAGTCGTTTGCGCCTGCATCAAGCCCGCGGACAACATCGCTTTCATCGTCTGAACCGGTCAGAATAATGATCGGCATCCGAACGCCTTCGCGACGAAGCTCCGCACAGAAGTCGCGGCCGTCTCCGTCAGGAAGGGTGATGTCCAGCAGCATGGCGTCGTAACGGGCACCAGGCTTCTTGAGGAGCTCTCTTGCTGTTGCCACGGAGACTGCTTCCACAGCCTCAAGTTCGCCACCGTGCTGGAGTTGCTCTGTCAGCAGGCTTCGTAGCGTATCGTCATCATCTACCACGAGGATGGGCCGGGGACCTGCCATAATACCTGTCTCGTTTTATCTAGGCGGAAAACGTCACATCCGCATGTGTTCGCGTTAATAGGCCACGCATCCAATTCTGCCTATCCTGCACCGCAGGACCAGCAGCACACTTGCCATCTGAGATATGACAAATACTTATCCGAAAGGGAACAGCAACATGACTAAAGCTATTTTGAGAATCACTGAGGGCCGCGCTTTTCTTCACTTTCGTAATGTAATCATTCCGGCTTTGATCGGGGCTGGTGGTATTCGCCTTGACAAGCGTGAAGGCGATCACGCGACCCCTGTAGGTGAACTACCCCTCCGCCGTATCCTGTATCGCGCAGATCGTGTGGAAAAGCCTGTTTCCGGCGCGGGTTTACCTATCGAGCCGATTGCTGCTTCGGATGGTTGGTGCGATGACGGATCGCACCCGGATTATAACCGTCCGGTGACACTTCCTCACCCTGCGTCATATGAGAAAATGTGCCGGGATGATCATGTCTATGATCTCTGCATTGTGATGGGGTGGAATGACGTCACCATCGAGTCGGGACGTGGGTCTGCAATTTTCCTGCATCTGCCTCCCGTCAGCGGTGTGACGGAAGGCTGTATTGCATTGCAGGAAAAGGACCTGCGTTATGTGCTGGAACAGGGTCTGACGGCTATCATGGTGGAAGCGCCTTAAGCTGCCTCTTCCTCTGTGTGTCGAGTGTCAGTCGGCGGTACCATCGAGATCATCAGGTCCCCAGGCATCGGGGTGATGACAGTCGGATCTTCTGCCGAACGAATGAGAATGGCAGAGCGTCTGCTGACAAGGATATCGAGGCGATTGTCGTCCGTTCCAAACCCTGCCGCATTGGCCTCATTGGCTGCACGGGATACGAAGCGCCAGCCTTGCTCGAACAGGGTATCGAACAGGGTGTAATTCCAAGCGGGTTCTCCCAGAACCTTTCCTCGGGAGTCACGGGAAAGCCCATGATAAAAATCTAGTCGGGCCACACCCGGGCTGATCTGGAATACCCGTTCCCGCCCCATGGCTGGCGCGAGATGTCCGCAGATCATCCCATTATAGATGCCGTCTCCGGTCGTTGCGATCAGGTAGTCTGCTGGTCGTTCTTCCAGTGCTTCCTGCCCGTGCTGGGACAGCAGTTCGGTCCTTAGAACTGGAATGTCGAGCTGCGCGGCAGCCATCAGTGCGCTGGATCGGTTGTCCACGAGCAGAACGGGAATGTTTTCACGATGGAGGCAGGCTGCAAGGTCGATGGACCATTTGCTCGCCCCCAGAATGGCGATGGCTGGATCATTCGAGAGTGTGAGCTTGAGAGCACGTGCGATTGGACGAAGCGAAAAGCCATGAAGGATCATGGTCACGGCGATAACGGCGAAGACCGCTGGCATAATGAGGTCAGCCGACTGGTAGCCCGTTTCTTTCAGGCGAATACCAGCGGCGCCCGCAACGGCCGCCGCAACGATGCCTCGGGGCGCAATCCATCCGACGAAGAGGCGCTCTTTCCAAGGCATGCTGGTGCCCAGGGTGGAAAAGAAAATTCCAACCGGACGTACGACGAACAGTACGACAAGCGTCAGCATCAGAATGGGAATGGAAAGGTGCTTGAGAACGTCTCGATGAAGATCTGCTGTCAGCAGGATGAACAGTACCGACACGACGAGAACCACCATCGATTCCTTGATGCGCCTTAGTTCTGCGACGCCTGGAATGTGGAGGTTGGTCAGTGCCATGCCAAAAATAGTGACCGCGACCAGGCCCGCGCCTTCCATTTCCAGATTGCAGGCCGTGAAAATCAGCAGTGCCATTGAGATGAGCACCGGCGTTTTGAGAATTTCCGGCATCATGTCGCGAGTGAAGAGATAACGGATCAGATAGGCTGGAAGAATGCCCGCCGAAATCGACTCAGTTGCAGCAGCGAGCAGATCAGGAAGTGTGTGGGTAAAAAAGACGCCGGTATGCAGGTCAACGTGCAGAAGCATGAGCTGCAGCACAACGGCTGCGAGAATCGCTCCCAGTGGATCATTGACGATGGCTTCCCATCGCAGGAACGCCGCGACACGAGGCTGGAGCTTGGCACTACGCAAAAGCGGGAGCACCACGGTTGGGCCTGTCACAACAATGATGGCGCCGAACAGCATCGACGTGCCCCATTCAAGGTGGGCAACGTAATGGGCCGCAAGTGATCCCAGAACCCAGTTGATGGGTAAGGCCAGCATCGTCAGGCGTGCGACACCTTCCCCGGCCTCACGGAGCTGCCGGATATCCAGAGCCATGCCGCCTTCAAACACGACAATGGCAACCAGGAGGGAGACCAGTGGTCTGAAGACCCAGCCCATCGTCTCTGAGGGGTGCACAATGCCCAGCCCAGGGCCGAACAGAAGCCCAATGGTGAACAGGAGCACGATTGCGGGAAGGCGAAACCGCCAGGCAACCCACTGGGCCAGCATTCCGGCCCCGAAGGTCGAGGCGATGCCGATGAAAATATCATACTGCATGTGTAAGAGCGCGTCGGTCCCGTGCTGATTTTGGAAACCGTATCATAACCCGGATAATGTGTTGGGCCTAACTGCGTGATTTTGAGAGTGTTATCCGATGGTTGAAACGATCCTGACCATTCGTCCGGCACAGTCCCTGGACCGAGAGGGTATCTGGCGCTTGCTGGCACCTGTTCTCAAGGCTGGGGAAACGTACGCTTTGCCGCGAACGTGGGGCCGTCGGCAGGCCTTGGCGTACTGGATGGCCGTCGAGCATCGTGTGTATGTCGCCGAGGCAAAGACAGGCCAGATTGTGGGCACATTCTATGTGCAGGACAATCAGAAAGGCGGCGGTCAGCATGTTGCCAATGCTGGTTTTGTCGCAGCTACAGGATATGGTGCCGGAGCGACAATGGGACGATATGCCCTGAAAGAGGCGCAGGCGCTCGGATACAGGGCGATGCAGTTCAACTTTGTCGTCAGCACCAATCTGCGAGCCATTGCGCTTTGGAAGCATCTTGGTTTCAGGGTGGTTGGAACGCTACCCGGTGCGTTCAACCACCCTGAGCAAGGGTATGTGGATGCGCTTGTTATGTGGAAGGAGCTTCTTCCTGTGCCGTCTCAACCTTCTGTTCAACCCGCTGCATGACGCAGGCAAAGAAGCCATCCGTTCCGTCACGAAGGGGCGTCAGGGAAAACTGAGCCTTTTCGCGGAGTTCGGCTGGCAGAAGATCGGGTAGGTCTTCCGTAGCTACACGAACAAAATCTGTCCGACGCTTCAGGAATGCATCAATCTGCTGCCCGTTTTCAGCGGCCAAAAGAGAGCACGTCGCATAGATCATCCGGCCGCCGGATTTGACCAAAGATGCTGCGCGATCAAGGATTTCGGACTGTTTGATAACAAGTTCCTGAATGTCTTCAGGTGTCAGTCGCAGTCGTGCATCCGGGTTGCGGCGCCATGTGCCGGTGCCTGAACAGGGTGCATCCACCAGGACGCGATCAAAGCTTGCGGCACGACGCTTGGCCCATTTGTCGCCTGTGGTGAGCAGGTGCCGCTCAACATTATGCACCCCTGCCCGACGCAGACGTTTGACAGCCCCTTCAAGGCGCTTTTCATGAACGTCACAGGCAACGATATGGCCCTTGTTCTCCATGGTCATGGCAAGGGCAAGAGTCTTGCCGCCAGCTCCAGCGCAGTAATCCAGAACGCGGTGTTCCGGCCGGGCGCCAGCTGCCGCGACAACGAGCTGTGAGCCCTCGTCCTGAATTTCTACAAGTCCATCTTTGAAGGCCTGTGCTGCCGTAACCGGCTGACGGCCATCGAGGCGCAGGCCCCACGGCGACAGCTTGGTTGGGACGGCATTCAGGCCCTCACTCCTCAGAGCGCGCAGACCGTCCTCGCGGGTGCCCTTCAAAAGGTTTACGCGAAGATCCAAAGTCGGGGTTCCGAGCATGGCTTCCATTTCGTCAGCCATGCGGGATCCGAAAGTTTCGCGTAGGGCTGGCTCAATCCAGTCCGGATATTCGAGGCGGACTGCTACAGGCTGCTTCTGGGTAGAAAGTTCTTTTCCTTCCAGATGCTTAAGGTTCACATCTTCACGCGGCGTCAGAGGCTTTTGAGCATACCGCTCGCCACTGAATAACATGCGAACCTGATCCATCGTTGTGCCGGTTAGCAGCATGGAGGCAGCACATAGCAGGCGTGGAGAAATTTCGCCCTGGCTGCCTTCCAGGTGCCAGTGCAGCCGCCGCCAGCCACGCAGCACATCCCAGGCAAGCGTGGAAATGGCGCGCCGGTCTCCGCCGCCTATATAACGGCGTTCACGGAAAAAAGCGTTAGCGGTAGCGTCTGCGGGACGGCGGGGCGCATTCTGGATCGCACAAAGCAGATCAATGGCGCCGGAAAGGCGAGCTGCGGGGGTCATATCGCCCCCGTAGCCGGTTTGGCCTCTCAAAGCGAGAGGCCAATGCACAGGAAATGTCAGTCCCGGCGATAGTTCGGGGCTTCACGCGTGATTGTCACGTCATGGACATGGCTTTCACGAAGGCCCGCATTTGTGATGCGACGGAACATGGTGCGCACCTGAAGTTCCGCAACCGTGGCAGATCCGGTGTAGCCCATGCCAGCTTTCAGGCCGCCAACAAGCTGGTGCACGACTGGTGCCATGCCACCCTTGTAAGGAACCTGTCCTTCAATGCCTTCCGGAACTAGCTTCAGTGTATCGCGCACTTCAGCCTGGAAGTACCGATCAGCAGAGCCCCGGGCCATAGCCCCAAGGGACCCCATGCCGCGATACGATTTGTAGGAGCGGCCCTGATACAGGAACGTTTCGCCTGGGCTCTCGTCCGTGCCGGCCAGCAGCGAGCCAACCATCACGACGTCAGCACCGGCACCAATGGCCTTTACAATGTCACCGGATGTCCGGATGCCACCATCGGCGATGGCCGGAACATCAAGCTCATGACAGGCTGCTGCCGTTTCCATGACGGCGGAGAACTGCGGCACGCCCACACCGGCAACAACGCGCGTTGTGCAGATGGACCCCGGACCGATGCCCACCTTGATGCAGTCTGCTCCGGCTTCAATAAGGGCGCGAGCCGCCTGCGGGGTGGCGACGTTGCCAGCAATGACCTGAAGGCCTGGGTGGCGCTCCTTGAGTGTCCGGACAGTGCTCAGAACGCCGTGGGAGTGGCCATGAGCGGTATCAACGACAATAACGTCCACACCGGCTTCCACGAGGGCAGCAGCACGGTTCAGACCGTCCTCCCCAACGCCGACAGCGGCGGCGCAGCGAAGCCGTCCTTGCGCGTCCTTGATGGCGAGCGGATGCGTCGTCGCCTTGTCCATGTCCTTGACGGTGATGAGGCCGATGCAGCGGCCGCCCTCATCAACGACCAGCAGCTTTTCGATGCGGTGACGATGCAGCAGAGCGCGAGCTTCTTCAGGAGCAGCGCCATTCAGAACCGTGACAAGATTGTCCTTCGTCATCAGATCACGGACGCGGGTGTTCAGGTCCGTGGTGAAACGGACGTCACGGTTGGTCAGGATGCCAACCAGGATACCGGTTCCCTCTTCCACAACCGGAAGGCCAGAGACACCATGGCGCGCCATGATGGCATTCACTTCAGCCAGTGTCTGGTCCGGACCAACGGTGACCGGATTAACGACCATGCCAGATTCGAAGCGCTTTACGCGGCGGACCTGTTCGGCCTGCTCTTCAATAGAGAGGTTTTTGTGAATGACGCCCATGCCGCCCTGTTGGGCCATGGCAATGGCCATTCCGTCTTCCGTGACTGTGTCCATGGCCGAGGACATCAAAGGGATGTTCAGCTCGATGGTGCGCGTCAGGCGTGTGCGGGTGGATGTCTGGGCCGGAAGCACGGACGATTCAGCCGGTTCGACGAGAACATCGTCGAACGCCAGTGCTTCACGTATGCGTGCGTTAAAATCAGTTGTGCAGGAAGAGGATGTCATGCCCGCTGGCCCCCGTTGGTCATGCGTCGTGGGACGCTTGAAGTCTGAACCGGGGGCCAAGAGGCCCAGCCGGCCGTTGGCGGGTCCTCATAGACTAATTCCCCCCTGGAGGGGAAGTCTCTTTTTTGCGGTAGATTTTAAGGAATTTGTTGGCTGGGAGACCTGGATTCGAACCAGGGCTGACCGGGTCAGAGCCGGTAGTTCTACCGCTAAACTATCTCCCAAGCGGTGAGTGGGTGTTTACCCATCACGGCTGAGTGACGCAAGGGGGTCTTTCCACTTTTTTTGAAAAAACTGATATTTTTCTTGCGGTAAGACGTTTTCCCGTCTCATGCTGCATATTCAAGGTCCCAGCACGGGCAAAATCGGGAGCCTAAACAAGATGATGAGGCAAGGAGCGGAGCAGAGGCTTTCAGGTCAGGCGCAAATTCGCGCGTCTGGTGCCCGTCAGGCCGGTCCGTTCTTTGGGGCCATTGATCTTGGGACGAATAACTGTCGGCTGATGATTGCCGCAGGCACACCGAATGGGTTTCGGGTCGTGGACAGTTTCAACAGGTCTGTCCGGTTAGGGGAAGGTCTGCGTGTCAGCGGCCGACTGGCTGAAGAGTCTATGACACGCGCGCTTGATGCCCTGCGCATTTGCGTCGAGCGCATGCGGCAATGGCCCCTCTCCCACGTTCGCGCTGTGGCCACCGAAGCCTGCCGTCGCGCCGTGAATGGTCGCGAGTTCCTTGAGCGTGTGCAGACCGAAATTGGTCTAACCATTGATATTATTACGGCGCGTGAGGAAGCAGAGCTCGCGCTGGAGAGCTGCTCTCCTCTCTTCCGGATGCCCTCACGGCCACCTTCTCAGTCTGAACGTGGCGTTCTGTTTGATATTGGTGGTGGTTCCACTGAAGTCGCATGGGTGCGTGTTGATCAGGAGCGTAAGTCTCAGACACTGATTGGGACAACCAGCATGCCTGTGGGTGTCATCACGCTTCAGGAGATGTTCGGTGAAGGCCATGGCTCTTCCTATGAAGAGATGGTTTCTCACGTGCAGACCCACCTTGTAGGTTTTGAGAATGTTCACCGCATTCGCCGTGAAGTCGCACAGGGGAATGCGTGCCTGCTGGGTACGTCTGGTACTGTCACGACCCTTGCCGGCGTCGCTCTGGCCCTGCCCCGTTATAATCGCGCGGCGATTGATGGCCTGATTTTGCCGGGGCAAATCATGCGAAGTGCCATCGACACGCTCCGTAGCCTTTCGCGCGATCATTTGGCGATGCATCCCTGTGTCGGACAGGATCGCGTAAAGTATGTTCTTCCGGGTTGCGCAATTTTCGAGGCAATTCATCGGACATGGCCTATAGAAGAGGTCACGATTGCCGATCGGGGGTTGCGTGATGGCATGCTGCTGCGTATGGCCCGCGATCATGGTCAGCGTTTCACTAGAGAACGCCGCAGGACCCATCGACATGTAACGCCCCGTTCGAGGGGCCCTCTCGGGAATTACGCCACGATATGAAGCCGCCCAGATCCCGCTCCGGTTCTTCCAAAAAGGATACGGGACCCAAGCGCATCCCTGGAAAAGCTCTCAAGAGTGCTGCCGCACCAGGTGCAGCTGACGCTACTCAGGACGCCTCTACTTCACAGACGGCCCGCAATAAGGTCGTCACCCTCAGAACAGCTCGTGGGCGCACCACGGCACAGCAGCGCTGGTTGAACCGGCAGCTCAACGATCCCTATGTCGCGGCAGCCCGTAAACAGGGCTGGCGTTCACGTGCAGCCTTTAAGCTGATTGAAATCGATGATCGGTTTCACATCATCAAGCCGGGTGCGCGCGTCATCGATTTGGGAGCGGCCCCAGGCGGCTGGTCTCAGGTTGCAGTCAAACGTGGCGCTGGCAACATTGCAGGTGTGGACCTCCTGCCTGTCGATCCTGTCAGCGGTGCCGAGATCATTGAAGGGGATTTCACAGATCCGGAAATGCCTGATCGCTTGAAAGAAATTCTCGGCGGTCCAGCAGATCTTGTCATGTCTGATATGGCTCCCAACACAACGGGCCATGCCGCAACAGACCATATGCGGATTATGGGACTGGCAGAGGGTGCACTGGATTTTGCAGTTCAGGTGCTGGCTGAAGGCGGAAGCTTCGTGGCCAAGGTCTTTCAGGGTGGTTCTGAAAAACAGATGCTTGAGTCCATGAAGAAAGCCTTCTCTTCGGTCAAGCACGTCAAGCCGCCTGCTTCCCGCAAGGAATCAAGCGAACTCTACGTCATTGCCACCGGTTTCCGCCCCGAGCGATTAAGCGACGAAGGCTGATCGTTGAACTGACGAGCGCTTTTTTAAGGGCGCTCGTCAGTTCCAGTGCTTGACCGGATCACGTTCCACCTACAGAACGGACAGGATGATCCAGAGCCTTACTGTCATCCTGCTTTACCTCGTGTCGTTGCCGCTTTTTGCGCTCACTCTGGCGCGGCAACCTCATAAAGATCTTCCGCCTTGGGCTATCTGCCTCTCGTTAGTTGCAACCGAGACATCTACACTGACGATCGTCAGTGTTCCTGGCGTGGCATACCTGCACGGATATGTTTTTCTGGGGCTGGCAGTCGGGTATCTCCTCGGACGCGTGGCTGTTGCCTGGTGGTTTCTGCCTCTGCATGAGCGGGGCGCGACATCCATCTATCGGTATGTTGGCCAGCGGTTCGGAACGCGTCTTCAGAAGCTGGTGTCTGGCACGTTCCTGCTGACGCGTCTTCTTGCCGAGGGTGTACGTTTGTACGCTGGCATGATTCCGGTTTCCCTGTTGTGTGCGAGTATCGGCTATCCCATTCCGGATATTGTCCTGCTCATGGGGATTGTCATTCTCACGCTGGCTTATACGCTGGCCGGTGGTCTGAAGGCTGTCGTCTGGTCCGACACGCTTCAATTGCTTCTCTATCTCGGCGGCAGTGTCGCGTGTGGGGTCGTGCTGTTCAGCCGCTCAGGGACTGATATTTTTCATGCGGCTCCCATGTTTACTGCGGGATTGCCAGCATTCACCAATCCTTTTTCCGTAGCCGGAGCTGTTGTTGGCGGCGCAATTCTTTCCCTTGCCTCACACGGTACAGACCAACTCATGCTTCAACGTTGCCTCGCAGCAAAGACGCTCAACGGCGCGCGGACAGCGATGATTGGAAGTGTGTTTGTCGTGGCGTTGCTGTTCGCCCTGCTCTCCTTTGTCGGGGTGGGGTTAAGGGCGCTTTGGCCTGATTATCACGGTGCCCCAGACGCACTTTTCCCGCAGTTTGTTCTGACATTGCCCCCTATTCTGCGCGGACTGCTCGTAGCTGGCATTCTTGCTGCGACAATGGGATCTCTTTCCAGTGCCATGAATTCAATGGCAGCCGCGACAAAAAGCGATTTTTTTCCGAAGAAGACGCTGTCCCTGCGGACGGCGACCTGTTTCTGGGCCGTTCTGCTTGTGGTGACCGCGCTGTCTTTCTCTCACCCGACAGGCTCTGCCGTCGTGTTCGGGCTCTCAATCGCGTCTTACAGCTATGGTGCGACGCTTGGAGTGTTTTTGCTGGCTATGGTCGGACATTCACGAGATGAGGCAAATGGGATTGCCGGTTTTCTGACGGCCGTCGTTGTTTTGGCCGGTCTGGCGATGGTCAGGATTGACGGCCATTCCATCGCCTTCCCTTGGCTGGTGCCCGCAGGCGTTCTGGCGACTTCTGCGGGAGCTAAAGTTTTCTCACAGCTGCGGCGGATGGGCTTCCAGGAATAAGGCCATTGCTTTCTGCGCCATGGCAGCGTCCTTCCCCAGCTCGATGAGCGCAGGAATCTGCGATGGCTGCCTGACGAGAGAGGACAACAATCCGCCAAGATGGATGGCGCCATCCTTGAGGCCATCCCGTGCAGCTGGCGGCAGGCTGCGGGCTGAATCATCGCAGACGACACGAAGGACTGCGAAAGGCTTGCCGGTTCTGGCTATTGCGCCGCTTTCCATATCGACGGCGATGCAGCCTGTGGTTTTGTAGAGACGGGATTTTTCTTCCGCCGTTTCGATGAGGCTGTCGCTATGAAGAATGCGCCCCTGACGGGCATGGTCTGCTCCGAACTGTATGCTCAGACCCGCATCGGCCTCGTAGCTTGAATCGCTCATGACAACACAATCTGCCACGATAATCGTGCCCGGTTTTACGCTGGTTGATAGTCCGCCAGCGCATCCGAAAGATAGCAGACGTGTTGCTCCAGCGCGCAGAAGCCTCTCGGCTCCTGCCACAGCGCCTGATGCTGTAGCATTGCTCAAAGCAATCGGTGCGTCCGGCAGGAAACGGCGAATGATGCGCGCTTCCTGCTTCATTCCCACTAGAACGCCGAGCATCAGAAACCGTATTCCACGCGACCGGTGTTGCTGGTTCCCAGATTGCGGTAACGCGAAAGAGCCTGAAGCGGGAAGAACTGCTTGTAGCCGTGATAGCGGAGGTAAAATACCTTCGGGAAGCCAACAGCGTTATAGGCGTCTTCCTGCCATTCGCCGTTATCATCCTGCTTTGATGTCAGGAAGTTGATGCCACGCTTAACGGCTTCACTGTCACGGCGGCCCACAGCCATCAGCGCGAGAACAGCCCAGGCGGTTTGTGACGGCAGGCTCTCCTTGTACGTGCCTGGAGGCGCGCCTTCATAGGTTGCGCAATCTTCGCCCCATCCGCCGTCGGCACGCTGAACGTCTTCCAGCCATGTGATGGCGCGCTTCACCATCGGGTCATCATAGGAGATGCCCGCAATGTTCAGGGCGCAGAGAACAGACCAGGTGCCGTAGATATAGTTCGTGCCCCAGCGACCGAACCAGCAGCCTTCTTTTTCCTGCTCTTTGCGCAGGTAATCGAGTGCCTTATCGATAACTGGCCGGTCTTCCGGATGGCCAAGCTGACAAAGGAAAGAAATGCACCGTGCGGACACATCGGCAGTTGGTGGGTCCAGAAGCGCGCCATGATCCGAGAACGGAATATGGTTCAGCATTTCGAGATCATTATCGATGTCGAACGCGCCCCACCCACCATTGGTGCTTTGCATTCCAATGATCCATTCCCGTGCGCGTTCAATGGCTTCACGGTTCTCTTCAGGATCAACACGATGCAGAAGCATGCCGACAACAGCCGTATCATCCACATCCGGGTAGTAATCGTTTTCGTACTGGAAAGCCCAACCACCCGGGCGTAAATTGGGTGTGTTGACTGCCCAGTCTCCTTTGACATCCAGGATCTGGCGGTCCCGCAGCCATTCAGCACTTTTCTTGAGCTTCGCGATGGTTTCGTCCCGTTTGGTGGGATGAGCACCGGATGCCGCTTCCATCATGGCAAGCCCTGACAGTCCTGTATCCCATACAGGGGAGACGCAGGGCTGGCAGTAAATTTCGTCTTCTTTTTGAACAAGAAGGTCCTGAATGGACTCCCATGCCGTGACCACGCGTGGATCGCTATCGGGAACGCCAAGCGCGCGATACATCATGACCACGTTGGCCATGGCAGGATAGATCGCTCCAAGGCCGCCACGACTCAGGCGTGGTTCGATAAAGCTGATGGCAGCCTTGATGGCCTTCTCATGGATGCGGTTAGGAATGAGCGGCAGGACAGGCCGAAGCGCAGAGTCCAGATGTTTGAAAGCCCGTCCCCAAATTGAGCGGTATGGACCCCGGATCCAGTCCTTGACCAGCTCAGGTGGTTTGACGAACAGTTCCTGGATATGAATGCCACGCGGATTGATGGCGGTAGGCTTCATAGCCCCCACTGCCAGCATCGGCGCCAGCACGCATCGTGACCAGTACGACATGTTCCAGACTGAGAAGAATGCCTTCCGCGGGAGCAGCATGAGCTCGACCGGCATGACAGGCGTGGCATCCCAAGGCACTTCACCATACAGGGCAAGCTGGATGCGTGTGAACACATTGGACCGGGCAGCCCCACCGTGGTCCAGAATGGCTTCGCGGGCGCGACGCATATGTGGCGCGTCTATATTGTCCCCGATGGCTTTGAGCGCGAAGTAAGCTTTTACACTTGCGGACAGGTCAAAGCCGCCGCCAAAATAAAGCGGCCAGCCGCCATGTTCACCCTGAATGCGGCGCAGATAGACGCCAATCTTGTCCTGCTTTTCCTGATCGATGCGGTCAAGATAGTGTTCCAGCAGAACATATTCGGCAGGAATGGTTGCGTCTGCCTCAAGTTCAAAAACCCAATGTCCGTCGTCTTTCTGGCGATTGCCCAGAGCGGCATGGGCCCCCTCAATGGCACGGTTGACGTTTTCGGCGTCGACAGGCTTGTGGGAAAGGGTCTCGCTCACACGGTCCTCCTTTTCATCAGGATAGATCAGCATTGTTCAGGTCTCCCGGGACATGCAGCCCTCATTATCGGGAGTTGTGTTACAGCCATGGTTTCGAGAGCACTCATCACGTTTCCGTGTTTTTCACGGCAGAACGGAAACCCAGAGCACTGACCGCTGCCAGTCCGGATTGAATGGCCCCTTCGATCGTTGATGGAAGCCCCGTATCCGTCCAGTCTCCCGCCAGCGCCATATTGGCGGTGTCTGTCTTCGCTTTGGGGCGACGGCAGTTTTGCTCTGGTGTCGCGGCGAATGTCGCTCGTTTTTCCCGTAGCAGCCGAGCGGGTGGCATCGCGACAGGGAGTGGCTGAGGCAAAATGGGATCCAGTGCGCGCCGGATTTCAGACCAGATCGTGGCAAGCATCTCGTTGCTGTCGCGATCTGCGTAGCGATTAGCGGCGCTAACCGTGACGGAAAGGACGTCGCCTTTCAGAAAGATCCACTCCGAAATACCACCCACGAGACCTACAAAACCTGCCTGAGCGACGACGCCCCTCGCCTCTACGGGCGCAGCAAGTTTGAAATGCGCGTTTGCAATGCTCTCGAACGCGTCTGGCACAACCAGTTCCGGCACAAGGTTCTGGGTGACTGGAGCGGGTGTAGCGACAATGATGTGGTCTTCCGGACCAAGCTCAATGCGGCCTTCCGTCGTCTCAATGGCAGTCGCGCGGCCATTCTCTCTTATGATGGTGCTAACACGAACGCCCGTGCGGACCGTCGCATGATACCGGTTCAGGTATGAAATCGCTGGGTCGACCAGTGTTTCAGATAGGCCAATTTTTGGGAACCAGGGGCAGCAGGCCATACCGCCTTGTGCCAGAGACTTTCGGATGACGTTTCCCAACAACAGTGCACTGCCAGTGTGCAGGTCTGTGTTCAGAACCGAAATGGCGAAAGGCTCCAGGAGGCGTCGGCTTAGCTGACCGGGTTTCAGGCACTCTTCCACAACGGTCGTGTCATCAGCTTTCAGGAAACGCCCGAGGGATGCCAGTTCGGAAAGCTTCATCCCTGGAACGCGGCGACCGCCGGGTAATGCCCAGAATGGGACTTTTCCTTTGGAAAGCCGAAGTGTCCAAGCCAGATCTTCTGCCAGATCATAGTAAGGAAAGATCGGAATACCGGGGCCTGCCAGTGTGTGACGGGCGCCGAGAATATCCAGATACCGGAATGTCAGGTTGTTGGCCGACAGCAGAAGATGGTTGCCGTTGTCGATCAGGGTATCGAGCGTGCGGTCATGAAAAGAGCGTGCGCGTCCGCCACAGGCAGGGCCCGCTTCATAGATCGTGACCTGGGCCTGGGCGGCAAGTTCTACGGCAGCAGACAGGCCGGACAGCCCTCCGCCAATAATATGAACGTGGCTCATCGGGCTTACTTCACATATGCCGCCAGAGCGCGGACTGCCCGCCAGCCTTTACTGACTTTCGGAGAAAGCTCCGGGTTTTTCCATCCACGCTTTTCGAGGGCGTTCAGGACAGGCTCATAAGACGCTGCCATCATGCGTGCTGGACGCATGGCGGTGCTGTCGCATTCTTTCATTGCGCGGCGTGCTTCACGGAAATGATCATGAGCGCGGCGGCTCAGGATACGTGCCACATCATCCAGGCCGTGTGCGTACAGAGCTTCTTTTGGATTATTGGGTACGTTGAAGCGTTCCAGCAGTTCTGACGGAAGGTACAGGCGGTCCCGCGCTGCATCTTCAGCAATGTCGCGCAGGATGTTGGTAAGCTGGAGGGCGCGACCTAGATGTTTTGATACACGGTCAGCCGCTGCGGAAGAGTCGCCGAAAGCACGAACTGAAAGGCGACCTACGGCTGACGCAACGCGGTCGCAATACAGATCCAAGGTTTTCTCGTCAGGCGCGACAATGGGGGCGCCGCAGTCCATGGCCATGCCATCAATGACTGCGTGGAAATCTTTGGCTTGCAGTTGGAAACGGAAGATCGCTGCGACAAGAACACGGTCGAGTGCGTCCTGCGTTTCCCCCTGATACAGGCGGTCTATACGTTCATGCCATTCCTGTAGGGCCTGTGCGGGGTCAGCGACATTTGTGTCACCATCAGCAATGTCGTCGACCTGCCGGCAGAACGCATAGATTGCAAACATGGCCTGCCGTCTCGCAGCCGGTAAGACCTTCATACCTCTGGCAAAAGACGTCCCGGAGGCTGTGACAATGTGCGCAACATGGTCAAGATCGGCCTGCGCGCAGGGAAGACCAGAAAAAGCACGCGCCCTGCTGAAAACCATGTCTGTCACCTGTTCTGTTTCAGAAATTCTGCGTTCTAGCCCCAAACCGGGATGTCACAAAGCCGACACGAACGGAATGGGATGCCATACGTTTCTATGATGCCAAAAGGCAACACTCTTCCCAAAGGAGTATCCGATGAAGTTCCGTTTGTCTCTGATCCTTCTGTCCTGCCTGACTGCGGGTTCTGTTGCTCATGCAGAATCGTCGACTGCCACTGCCCATGCCGATCACTTGCTCAACGCATCCCATTCCTGGAATGGCGTGACCTACACACCGTATTCAACGGCCCAGCCTGAACTGAGCATGATCCGGCTGACCATTCCGCCTCATACGGCCCTGCCCTGGCATGTCCATCCATTTCCAAACGCTGGCTATGTCCTGCAAGGCACCCTGAAGATTGAAGACCGGGAAAGTGGCAAAACCAGAACCTTTCACCAGGGCGAAGCCTTTGCGGAATCAGTGAATGATGTGCACCGTGGTGTGTCAGGAGATGTCTCGACTGTTCTTCTGCTGACCTATGCGGGCGTTGAGGGTAAGCCGACTTCCATCCCTGTGGACAAGCAGAAGCCAGAATACTGAAATCCGATTTCATTTCGGGCTTTGACAGACAGATCGTTTCGTTTCTAGTATGTTTTCAGACACACTAGGAGCGTGAGCCGAGCATGACCGATTGCCTGTCCCCTGAAGCAAAAGACGATCTTCTCTCACGCGGTTATTCCCGTCGTAGTCTGGGCCGCGTAGCTGCGCTGATGAGTGCAGGCATGGCAGTCCGGTCACTCGTTGGGCGTGCGGAGGCTTCCCCCCTGACCGCGCTGCCGCCCGGTGATGTCACCAAGATGACCCGAATTGGCAGTAACGAGTGCTGGACTGGTCCGTTCCCAGCCGCTGCCAAGGCGGGTGCCGCTGCCGTTTTCGAGGGGAACCGGTATGATCCGACGGGCCATACACGCGAAGACCTGATCCGTACGGCTGCCAAGATCGATAACGTTCCTGAAAACTGCATTCTGCCATGGGGTGGTTCATCTGATCCGCTCTGTCGCACGATCGTGACGTTCTGTTCCCCAACACGTGGCCTCGTTACGGCTGATCCAAGCTATGAAGCCGGATGGGTGGCTTCCGAATGGCTCAAGATCCCGCTGGTCAAGGTGCCGCTGGATGCCTCGAACGGTTACAAGACCGATGTCAAGGCGATGCTGAAGGCCAATCCGAACGCGGGCGTCTATTATATCTGCTCACCGAATAATCCGACTGGTACTATTACGCCGTTGGAAGATATTCGCTGGCTGGTCGCGAACAAGCCGAAAGACTCCATTGTTCTGGTTGACGAGGCCTACATTCACTTCTCCAATGCTCCGAGCGCTGTCTCGCTCGTTGCTGAAGGGCGTGATGTCGTTGTCCTGCGGACGTTCTCGAAGATGTTCGCCATGGCCGGTCTGCGGCTGGGCTTCAGCATGGCGCCACCGGCCCTGCATGAAAAAATGATGCGTTATGATGGCGTGAACCAAACGCACATGCTGCCAGTTCCGGCCGTAATCTGCGGCACGAAGAGCCTGACAATGACGTCAGATATTGATGCGCGCCGTCGTGAGATGATTGCAGCCCGCGCCATGACGTATGAGCACCTTCAGAAGAAGGGAATCAGCTTCATTCCTTCTGATGCGAACATGTTCGTGATTGACTGGAAGCGTCCTGCGGCACCGATCAAGGATGCGTTCCTGAAGGAAAACATTATCATCGGTCGTTCCTGGCCCATCTGGCCGAATGCCTCCCGTATTACGGTTGGCTCCATGAGCGACATGAAAAAGTTCTGTGCAGCGCTCGACCGTATTATCGGCTGATTTGCCTGAGGGAAGGCCTGAAGCCTTCCCTCATCTTATTTAGTTCGATGGAAAGTAGCGCATAGCCAGAAGCAGTGCCTTTGCGCCGTCTGATTTCGTCAAAGAAACGCGTTCTGCAACGGGGTCCTGACGTCTCAGTTTGCGCGTCAGAATATGCGATAGCTCCACAATAACAGCAGCTTCGAGCCGCATCCGGCGATCCTTGATCAGCATCGGTAATCCGCGGGCTTCGCGATTCAGCGTATCCACCCCATCCAGCATTCTATCAAAAACGCGGCGTAGGCCCGGCTTGCTTCGCACAAGCCGAAGATCATCGAGCGTAACGCCTTCTTCTTCGAGCCAAGGAAGCGGAATGTAGCATCGATCCAGCGTTTTCAGATCTTCAGACGCATCCTGAAGATGGTTGATGACCTGCAATGCGGAGCACAGAGCGTCTGATGGCGCCAGCGTCTCCTGCCCTTCTGCGTGTAGCAGCAGAAGAAAACGCCCGACCGGGTTAGCCGAATACCGGCAGTAATGCAGGAGTTCCTGCCAGCTCTCATAACGTGTCTTCTCGGCATCCATGCAGAATGCTTCAAGGAGATCTGTCGCCGTCTCAAGCGGAACGCCTGTCTTGAGAAGAACCTCTCTCAATTTGACGGCTGTCTGCGCGTCCGCTCTTTGAGGCGCCTGGATTTCCCCACGAATGACGGCAGCCATCCCTTTCAGCCGCGCAATTTTCTGCTGGGGTGTCAGGTCGGGAGTGTCCACCATGTCATCGGCGACGCGGGCGAAATTGTAATATGTATGAACATATGGGCGCAGGCGCCGGGAAATCAGCAGAGAGCCGACAGGAAAATTTTCGTCAGTCTTGCCTTTGGCGGAGGTGACGTCTTTCGTCCCCCAGATGTCTTCTGTCACGATGCCTCATCCGTATAGGAACGATTTTTCCAGCGTACGCCGACCCCTCTGTGGTGGTCTATGGCTGAGCCGACGGTAGCAGCCATATAAAAGGCCGCGACGAATGGTAGCGGTAGCGCCCGCCACAATGGGAGACCAAACCTTTTCAAAGTTGGCAGAAAGGTTGCGCAAGACACGAGATAGGTCAGGAGTCCCACCTTTCTCGTGCGCCCCTTACCAAAAAGCGCCAGCCCGACAGGGAGAAGCCAGATCAGCGTCATTCCCAGAATGGTCGCCAGCAACAGCAATGGAGACTGGCGCAACTGGACGTAAGCTGTCCGGGCAATCATTTCCCAGATGTCTTTAGCGCCGCGATAGGGCCGAACTGACCACGCAAGCTCGCTGTGTCCCAGATAGAGACGACCGCCTGATCGTTTGACATGTGCAGCGAGTGTGCAGTCATCAATCAGTGCACCTCGAATGGCTTCAATGCCGCCAATCCGCTCCAGAGCGCGTCTACGAAGAAGGATCGTTCCTCCCGCTGCTCCGGCAATGCGGGACCGTTCACTGGCCGTCCAGGCAAACGGATAGAGCATGGCGAAGAAGTAAACGAAAGCTGGAACCAGAAAGCGTTCAGCCGAACTCTCGCAGTTAAGGGCGACCATCTCTGAGACCATGTCGAGATCGTCTTCCCGGGCCTTGGCCAGAAGCGTGGCCAGATGCTGCGGCGCATGCATGATATCGGCGTCGGTGAATAGAATATAGCCGTAAGGCCCAATGTGGTTCACTGCCTCTTGGGCACCCTGGTTCACGGCCCACAGCTTGCCGCTCCACCCAGGCGGCCGGGGCGCTCCGGTGAGGACAATCAGCCGGTTATGGGGGTCAGGTACGGCGCGTGCCAGATCCCCGGTTCCGTCCGTGCTGTTATCATCCACGAGAATGACGGAAAGTTTGCCATCGTAGTCCTGCTCCAGAAGAGATTTCAGGCAAGACTGAATGGACTCAGCTTCGTCACGTGCCGGCACCACGATCGCAACATCTGGTGCGCAAGGCGGTGACGAACCTGCTTTGAGAGTTGGACCACCCTGCCAGAATTTCCCGTGGAAGAGTGAGAGGTAAATCCAGGCTCCAAGACTGGTAAGTGCGCTTCCAAACAGCATTATTTCATACGTCCATGCAGACGGAACCAGGAAATTGCATCAGCGATCGCATCCCGTGCAGGGCGGGGTGCATAGCCCAGTTCTCTCTGTGCCTTGAGCGATGAGAAAAACATAAGCTTCCGGGACATGGCGAGTGTTTCGCGCGTTACGCGAGGCTCGATCCCAAATCCTCGCGCAAGCCATTCGGAAACCACGGCAACTGGATAAAGCCAGGATTGCTTGAGCTTGACCCGCGGCGGCTTGACGCAGGCAATTTCACTAGTGAGCCGGAACAGGTCTCCCAGCATCATGTTCTCGCCACCAAGGATATATTTTTCGCCAATCTTGCCGCGCTCCAAAGCGAGAGCATGGCCTTCAGCAACATCGTCTACATGAACGATGTTCAGTCCAGTCTCAACATACGCAGGCATTCGGCCCGAGGCACAGTCGAGGATCATCTGCCCCGTAGGCGTTGGCTTGATGTCCCGCGGGCCGATAGGGGTTGATGGGTTAACGATAATGGCTGGTAGGCCCTTCTCCCGAACCAGCTTCAGGACTTCCTGTTCCGCTCGATATTTGGAAAGTTTGTACGTACCGATGACGCTGCTTTCCGTGACGTATGTTTCTTCGTCAGCGGGCGTACCATCCTTGTTCAGGCCCAGAGCGGCAACGGATGAACAGTACACGATCTTTTCTACGCCCGCCTCAAGCGCTGCAAGCATCAGGTTTCGTGTGCCGTCAACGTTGGCCTTCATCATGACGGAAGGGTCCGGGACCCAGAGTCGGTAGTCGGCAGCGACGTGAAAGAGGATCTTCACACCTTTGAGAGCGGCAGGAAGGGTCGTCGGATCAGACAGATCCCCGATGGCAAGTTCCGCGTCGAGCTCTGCAATGTTGGAACGGTCCGAGTTTTCCCGAACAAACAAACGCAGGCGGTGCCCACGTTCCCGGAGTACGCGGGCAACAGCAGAACCAACGAACCCGGTAGCCCCTGTAACGAGTGTGACATCGTTCATGGTGGCAATCTTCTCCTCGGCTCATCAGCAACAGGTTGAAATTTTTCGGCCACCATACTGCCGGTGGCTTTCGGGGGAAAGCGTCTGCAAGGCTGGAATATTGCAGAGCTGTAGGTTAGAGCGTGTTGCGAACGGTATGTGACGAAGACGTTGAAAAAAACTCTCCCTATTATTCTCTCCCTTCTGGGTGTGGCTCTTTTCACATTCATTGCCGCCAAGGCAGGCATCCAGCCAGTCATGGAAGCTCTTGGAAAAGTTGGCGTCGGAGGTTTCTTCCTTCTGGTGCTGATCCAGCTTGTTCTGGATGTCGGTCTCGGCCTCGCTTGGAAGGCAGCCGTACCGCAGATTGGTCTGGCACGATTGACCGGCGCGCGATTTGTCCGCGATGCAGCCGGTGCCTGCCTGCCCTTTTCCCAGCTTGGCGGAATGGTCCTTGGCGTCCGTGCGACCCTGGCAGGGCATCAGGCTCGGGACGTTGATGGTGAAGATCTTCACTGGCCAGAAGGTGTGGCGGCCAATCTGGTCGACATCACAACAGAGGTTCTGGGGCAGATTGCCTTTATTCTCGTTGCGATTCTCTGCCTCGTTGGCCATCAGGGAGCTGCGCGATTTATCTGGCCTCTGATGGGCGGCATGGTGCTGCTGTCTCTTGGGATTGCTGGCTTCATATGGACGCAGCATCGTGGTGGGTCCATGATCCGCAAAACTGCCACGTTCTTCGGACGCCACATCGCCGCTGACTGGCGAGAAAGCCTGATCGGAAATACGGACATCTTTCAGGCTCGCCTGGAAGCGCTCTGGGGGCGCCCGGATCGAATTATGCTTGGCGCAATCGTTCATTTTAGTTGCTGGGTCGGTGGTGCAGTCGCCACATGGACTGCTCTGGAGCTTTTGGGCGCCCACGTCGGGTTTCTGTCCGCACTTGCCATCGAGGGAGTGGTGTGTGGAATCATGTCAGCGGGTTTTCTGGTTCCGGCTGCCCTCGGTGTACAGGAAGCGGCATACGTCGCGCTTGGCCTGATTTTTGGAATAGACTCACAGATATCCCTCAGCCTGTCCCTGCTCCGTCGCGGGCGTGACATCCTCATCGGCATCCCTGTTCTTCTCGGGTGGCAGGTCGTGGAGATGAATCGTCTTCGGAAGGAACGGGCCACTCTTGTCGGCTCGCATGAAGACGCAGTCTCTTCTGTTCTGAAAAAAGCCAGAACGACCGCGATGACTGGATCTGTCAGCAAGGATGGATCATCAAATCGTGAAAATGAAAAAGAGGACGACGCAGCTTTCGCAGCCGCGCCGCGTACCCTGTAATGCCGCTTTTTCGTTCTCTGGCAGTCATTGGTCCTGGACTGATCGGCTCGTCTGTCCTGCGGCGCGCCAAGGAAATGGGCGAGCTTGCGGAAACGTTAATCGCGGCTGATATCAATCCTGCTGTTCTTGAGCGCGTACGGGAGCTCGGGATTGCCGACGTCGTTACAGACGATATGGCACAGGCAGCGCAGGCTGAGTGCGTGATGATCTGCGTTCCTGTCGGAGCGGTAGAGGCTACGGCGCGCGCTATTCTGCCTCACATGCGACCGGGAGCGATTCTGACGGATGTCGCATCTGTACGCGGGAAACTGGGACCTACAATACAGACACTCCTGCCCGCTGGTGTGGATTATGTTCCCGGTCATCCTATGGCTGGCACCGAGCACTCAGGGCCAGACGCTGGTTTTGCAACGCTTTTTGAGAACCGCTGGTCGCTGCTCGTGCCGCCAGAGGGCGCAAATGAGCTTGCCGTAGAGAAGATCCAGACGCTGTGGGAGCTCTGTGGCGCTCGCACAAAAATTCTTCCTGATGACAAGCATGACCGTATTTGTGCCATGGTGAGTCACCTTCCCCATCTGCTGGCTTTTACAATCTGCGATACGGCGGATAATCTTTCCGAAGAAATCCGCGCAGCCGTTCTCGATTATGCCGCATCGGGCTTTCGTGATTTCACGCGTATTGCGGCTTCTGACCCCGTCATGTGGCGAGATATCTTCATCGCCAACAAGGACGTCCTGCTAGAGACGCTGGATCGCTTTGTCGCAGATGCTCAAGGCATGGCGCAGGCGATACGTGAAGGTGATGAGGCAGCGATTACGAGCCGGATTGAGAGAGGTCGAGCCATCCGGCGCACACTGATTGAAAATCGACAGGTCTGAGTATTTTCCCTTCCTGCAAGAAAACTCACAGGAAGGAAAAATGATTTAAAATCAGGCTGTTGTAATGCGAAGCGTATTTGTGCTTCCAGCCACGCCATAAGGCAGGCCAGCCAGAACGATGACATGGTCCCCATTGCGGCACAGCTTCATGGACAGTGCCATGGCAGCTGTTGGTGCAGCCAGTTCCTCAATGCTCTGAGCAATATGCTCTTTCTCTACGACCTGAGGGAAGACGCCCCAGACAACGCAGAGTCTACGAGCCACTTCCTGATGAGGGGTGACGGCGAGGATCGGACAGTGAGGACGTTCACGAGCCATACGAAGGGCGCCACCACCGCCTTGTGTCCGAACGCCAATGGTCCGAGCATTCAGCGCGGTGCTGACCTGCCACGCGGCCTGAACAATCGCGTCCTGAACCGTCCCTTCCGGCTTCGGGCGGGAGCGGTCCATGCGCAGACGCCATTCGACGTCCTGCTCAACACGAGATGCAATACGCGCCATGATGGAAACTGCTTCGATCGGATACTTGCCGGCCGCACTTTCCGCTGAAAGCATGACAGCATCCGCGCCATCATAAACGGCGTTGGAAACGTCAGAAACTTCGGCGCGTGTTGGCGTTGGGCTTTCGATCATGCTTTCCAGCATCTGTGTCGCCACGATCACCGGACGGCACTGACGACGGGCCTCAGCGATAGCGCGCTTCTGAGCGACGGGCACTTCTTCCGGGGGAAGCTCGACACCAAGATCGCCACGAGCGACCATGATCGCGTCTGAAAGACGAACGATCCGCTCCAGGTCGTCCATTGCCTGTGGCTTTTCTAGCTTCGTCACAATCGCTGCGCGGCCCTTGGCGATATTGCGCGCTTCTTCAACGTCTTCAGGCCGCTGCACGAAGGAGAGTGCAATGAAATCCACACCGAGAGAAAGCGCGAAGTCGAAGTCCTTGCGATCTTTCTCTGTCAGCGCCGGGATAGGAAGCGTTACGTCAGGGACGTTCACGCCCTTTCGTTCAGACAGCTTGCCCCCAATGACAACTTCCGTTTCAAGAGCGCCTTCGATGACATTGACGACGCGCAGCTTGAGCTTGCCATCATCCAGCAGGAGATGGCTGCCTGGCTTGGCGGCAGAAATGATCTCCGGGTGCGGCAGGCAGACGCGGTCTATGTTGCCGGGCGTTCTGTCCAGATCCAGACGGAACGGCTTTCCTTCTTCAAGGATGACCGGGCCATTCTCGAAAACACCAACGCGCAGTTTCGGGCCCTGAAGATCAGCAAGAATGGCGAGTGGTCGGCCAACTTTTGCTTCTGCTGCACGGATCGCGGCATGACGCTCGCCATGGTCTTCGTGTGCACCGTGTGAGAAGTTGAGACGGAAGACATTTACCCCTGCTTCGGCCAGAGCAAGGATCATCTCAGGCGAGGACGATGCCGGGCCAAGAGTTGCGACGATCCGCGTGCGACGATGATGGGAGCTGGATGTCATATGTTGGCGTCCTCGCAAGAAAAATCAGTTGGATTGAATCGTCTCTCCTGGGAGAAGACCCCAGAACAGACGACGTGGCAGCCATCCCTCGTAGCCTTTGACGACCACGTGGCACCATTGAGAACTTTGTGGGCAGGCCTTGATATTGCCTACGGTGCCCGGCTGGAGGACAGCAACCACGCTACTGTCTTCCTCCGGATGGCTCATGAGGAGAACATCACTTTTATGCGCGCGGGCTTCGTCCTGCGTCTCGACGTGACCCAGAACGCGTGCATCTGCACGGCCGATGTGGTCTCCGTCCTTGGCGGAAGCCTCTCCCGTCTGAGCTTTCACGCCTTCAGGCGGCAAGCCCGGAATAACGAAAGTTCGGCTGCCATACAGCGTCGCCTGATGGACCCATCCCTTCTGGCCGTCGGAGTCTTCGACAAGTCGCCAGACATCGAATTCACGCTCGATCTGAACTGGGAGACCACGGCGATGATAAACCCAGTCAATGGGATAGCGATCGCCCGGGCCGCGCCGCATATAGACCTTGTCTGCGCGGAGAGCTGCATATCGAGGCAAAGGTAGCCCCGTGTTGCTGCCCTTATCGGTCGGGTCTGTGGAGGGGACATCCGGCGTTGCCTGCGCTGTTGCGGGCTGACTCGTAACGGCCGCTGCGGCTGCCGCTCCGGCTCCGGCCGCCGCTACAGGGGCGACATGTTTGCCAGAGATGTGATGTGATGCATGGTGAGGTGCCTTGACCGCCCCGGCACTGTCATTCTTGGCTTTTACCGCCTTCTTTTTCGCATGAGAGGCCTTGGCAGTAGAGGCATCAGCCTTTGCCGCGTGCTCATGCTTGTGATGACGTGCTTCTGCGGGATGGACGGCCAGCAGAGCTGTGCCAGTCGTGACAGCCAGCAGAAACTGACGGCAGCGGAGTGTTCGGGACAGAGGGGTGACAAGCGTTCTCATGACCGCATCCCTGCCAAGGGTAGAAGGTTTCGGCAAGTCACCAAATCACAAAACTGTCGAATTGTCCCAAGGCGTACACTCATAGTGCCGTGATCGGGCGGTCTCCCGCCTGCTCCAGAAAGGTTACAATACCCCGTACGGAAACGGTTTCCATAAGGGCATCCGGTTTGAGGCCCGTCAGAGCAAGTCCGGTTTCACACGCCATGAGTGTTACGTCGAATTCGATCAAGGCATCACGCAATTCACTGAAACCCGGGACGCCGCGAGCGGCAAGTTCATCATCGGGGATAACCCCTGTTAAACCCGACCAGTCCTTTGCCAAGGCGTGAACACTCTTTCCTCCTGCAAAAATTGTAACCGGGCGCCCCAAAGAGAGCATCCCGGCTGCCACGATAAACGCGTAGTGAGCGCGCTGCCAGGAATCGTCCGCCAGAGTCAGGAACAGAGGGGGTTTCATGCCGGTTTGCTTTCGTTATCGGTGTGGACCGGACAGGAAGGGTCCCTGGCCAAGACAAAGCTCCGCATGGTCGCACCCAGAGCATCCCAGATCATGAGGCGTGTTTCTTCCCGCCCCTCGAGTTGCATAAGTTCCCGCATGACCTCAACGGCCATCAGACTTCCCATGACGCCTGTTGCGGCACCTAGAACGCCGGACTGCCCGCATGTTGGTGCTTCAGTCTGAGCAGCTTCAGGGAAAAGACAACGATAGCAGGGTCCCCCGGTCTGAGGCCGGAAAACGGCCAACTGTCCTGAAAAACCCTGAACAGCGCCTGATACTAGTGTTCGCCCATGTTTTACGCAGGCATCAGAGACTGCAAGGCGCGTCTCAAAGTTATCGGTGCCATCGCAAATCAGGTCGTAGTGCGGAACAAGCTCATTCAGTGTGTCCGGTGTGGCGCGCAGACAATGCGCTGTGACGCGAGATAGCGGATTGAGCGCGGTAAGTCTCTCGGTGGCCGCTTCAGCCTTTGGACGTCCAATGTCTTGCGTCGTGTAGAGAACCTGCCGCTGAAGGTTGCTGAGCTCCAGATGGTCGTAGTCCATCAGGCCGATATGCCCAACGCCGGATGCAGCCAGTTGTTGTGCAAGAGGAGCCCCGAGCCCTCCTGCTCCCACAATCAGGACCGAGGCCTGCCTGACCCGCGCCTGCCCAATGGCCCCCACCTGCGGGAGCAGAATATGACGGGAATATCGCTCAAGTTCGGCATCAGAAAAATCAAGGTTCATCAGGACAAGATAATTGCTGACTTTTCAGACGGAAAGACGTTAGATTCACAGATGTCCACCTTCTCCTGATTTTCAGGGTCTGTGCGGAGGCTTGAGCGTGAAAAATTCTTTCTGGAAAATATCATACCGAGCCCGGCAAGGACTGGGTGTTACAGCGGGTGCCGTGCTGGCTGTCTACGCTGTTTCCCCGTTTCTGGCATTGTGGGATATTGATCGCGCCATGAAGGGCAATAACCCTGCGCGTCTGATCCCTCATGTGGACTGGAGTTCCCTGACACATTCCCTTAAGGAGCAGTTCAGGCCACCCGCCCCTACCTCAGACGATGATCTGCCGGATTTTGGCAGCTCTTTTGCTGGCAATGCGATATCGAACGCGATTGATACGGAGCTTTCTCCCGCTACTCTTATGACGACAGCGCGTCAGCTGATGCCTGCGGGATCTTCCGGGTATTCTTCCAGTGGTGGCTGGCCAGTACTTGGTGGCCTGCACGCTCACTTCGTGAGTCTGAACAAGTTTGAGGCTCAGGTGGACCAGCCAGGGCAGACTCCATTCGTCCTTCACATGAAGTTCGAGCACTGGGGCTGGAAAATCACGCGATTTGAACTGCCGCAGTCTGCCCCACGCTCCTGAACAAGGGCCGTTCAGGCCGGAGGAAGGTCTTCCTCAAGAACTGTGATGTGAATGGCGTATGAGACTTCGCCTTCATCTTCGTCACGATGAACCGTGCCGATAACTTCGCCTGAAACGGCAAGTTCAACACTCATTCCCTTACGTGCAGGCTTAACGACTGCGAGCTTTGGCGATCCCAGAAGACGCTGCAGCGTCGTTTGAAGGCGTGTCACTTCGGAAGGGGTCATATCGGCCATGAGTGGCACTCCTGTGTTTGGCAAGGTCTTGCCCTGTAGCTCATCGTTACCCTTAAAGGAACCCGTCTCCCCTACCCTGAATGGGTTTCGTGTTGTAGAAACCGGGCTCTTCTTATTTTGCCCTGTCCATTCGGTCCTGTCCGGAATGGTGTAGGGCAGTTCATCCTGACCCCGCGCAAAGGAGACAGAATGCGCCCCTTCCTCTTCCGTACACTCGGAGCTCTCGTCACAACGGCAGCTCTTTCCGGATGCGGTTATTTTGATTCCCGTAACGCTCACAAGGCTCAGTTCGAGATGGTCGGTATGACCGGATACGATCTTCAGGCCTGTGCTGGTCTTCCAGGAAGCACCAAGAAGCTTAACGATACGACAGAGATCTGGCAGTACGATGGTACGCAGAGCACTCCTACCATTTCTTCTGATTCAGGTCTGATTCCTGCACAGTCCATTATCAGCATTTATCAGTCTGCTTTTGGCGGCGGCGGCACAACTTGCCGTATGGTCCTTCGACTGGACCATGATCGTGTTTCCGAAGTGCATTACACGGGAAATGACGACGAATATATCGGCACTGACGGTATCTGCTCCATCATCACCCGGGGTTGTGCTCGCCAGAGAGAGTCGACGATGCATCGTGTAAATGCAGGTCCATTCGGTCCGGTGTCGGCCTTCCACCCACCGGCAACACCGGCACAGAGCACCTCGGCCACATACTCCGACCAGTCCGGAAAATATGTGCCGAAATTCACCGACGACAAGACACAGTCGGTTATTCAGCCCGCCAAGTAAGAACGAAAAAGCCGGGATTTATCCCGGCTTTTTTTATGGGCAGTTGATCAGATATTTCATTTTACGAACGGCTGGGCCCAGACCATCGAAAACCGCCTGGCTGATCAGGAAATGTCCGATATTCAGCTCAGCCAGTCCTGGAAGCTTGGCCACAGGCGTCACGTTGTCATAAGTCAGACCGTGACCGGCATGGAGTTCTAGTCCGCAGTCTGTGACGATTCCAGCGGCATGCTGAAGGCGCTCAAGTTCTCCAGGCTTGTTGTGGGCATAGGCGCCTGTGTGAAGCTCCACAACCGCTGCGCCAAGCTCCGCCGAAGCTTCGATCTGGCGCTGATCCGGATCAATGAACAGAGAGACCCGAATACCCGCGTCTTTCAGGCGCGCAATCCGCGGGGCCAGCACTTCGCGATGTCCTGCGACGTCCAGACCGCCTTCTGTCGTCACTTCCGTACGCTTTTCCGGAACCAGACAGCATGCGTGGGGCTTCAACAGGCAAGCGATCCGAACCATTTCCTGCGTTGCAGCCATCTCGAAATTCAACGGTGCTGCGAGTGCCTTGAGGCGTGGCATGTCTGCGTCACGGATGTGTCGACGATCTTCCCGAAGATGCGCGGTAATGCCGTCTCCTCCCCATTTAAGGGCAAGCTTTGCGGCTTCTACAGGGTCTGGGTAAGCATCGCCGCGGGCGTTTCGCAGGGTGGCAACATGATCGATATTAACACCAAGACGAATCATCGGTTGTCTCCCTTTTTATGACGGGACATGGAATCTGCCAGTCTGAGTGCTGCGAGAAGGCTGGATGGATCAACCTGACTGTCTGAACGTCCTACCGGGCCCGCAATATCGAAGGCAGTGCCGTGATCTGGAGACGTCCTGATAATCGGCAAGTCAATGGTGACGTTCACGCCCTCAGCCATATCAAGCGTTTTCAGGGGAATAAGCGCCTGATCATGATACATACAGATCGCTGCGTCATAGCCCGGCCTCGCTGTTGCGCTGAACATTGTGTCTGGTGGGAACGGACCCATCACGGTCAGTCCTTGGGACTTCAATATGGCTATAGCTGGGCCGATGATGGTTTTTTCTTCCGTGCCCATCATGCCCTCTTCGCCAGCATGGGGGTTTAGGCCAGCGATAGCCAGGCGCGGCTGAGTGATACCAAAGTCACTCTGTAAAGCCTTGTGCGTGGCGAGCGTGACCGCAACAATCCGCTCAGCAGTCAGGCTCTCGATTGCCTGGCGCAGAGACACATGGATCGTCACGGGCACAACCCTAAGATGAGGGGATGCCAGCATCATGACTTCCTGCCCATCGCGGTGGCAGAGCGCTGCCAGAAATTCGGTGTGACCGGGAAAGGAAAATCCAGCCGCGGCCAGCACATGTTTGGCAATCGGGTTGGTCGTTACACCTCCCGCCTGCCCGTTCTGAACATATCGGACTGCCTGCTCAATACTTGCAATAACCGTTGGGGCATTGCGTGAATCTGGCTTCCCAGGAACGACCGGGGCACGGCATTCGATTGGCAAAACAGGCAGAGCATCGGAAAATACCTCGTGGGCACTTTCCGGCGCTTCAATCAGTCTGAAGGGTACGGCGTCATTGAGGAGGGCCGGATCACCAAGCCAGAAGAAAGTTGGTCCAGTCTTTCGCAGGGCCGACCAGGCCAGAGCGGCCAGCTCCGGCCCTATCCCAGCCGGATCACCGAGGGTCAGGGCAATCGGAGCGTTCATGTCAGCCTACGTCTGCGAGGGAAGCAATGATGCGTGCCCAGGATCTGACACCTTTGTGGAAGGAGTCCAGGCCGTATTGCTCATTGGGAGAGTGAATACGGTCATCAGATTGTGCGAAGCCAACCATGAGCGCATCTAATCCGAGTGCGTCCCGTACTTCTCCTGCCACTGGAATGGACCCACCACAGCCGATTGTCGCGGCAGGGATGCCCCATTCATCTGTGAGTGCTTTCAGTGTGGGAGCAAGGAAGCGACTGTCACGTGAGACTTCAAAGCCAGGTGAGCCGCCATGCGCCGTGAACGTGACCTTGGCATCTGCTGGCAGGGCAGCATTGACATGCGCGCGGAAGGCTTCACGAATTTTGTCTGGATCCTGTCCCGGAACCAGACGGAAGGACACCTTTGCCATTGCCTTCGCTGGAAGGACTGTCTTGAACCCCTCGCCTTCGTATCCGCCGGAGATACCATTGATTTCGCAACTTGGGCGGCACCAGGTCTGCTCAATGGCTGTATAGCCTTTTTCTCCAGCAGCGACGGATAGGCCGGCTTCTTCCAGCAAGGCCGCATCATCTGGAAACAGTGTTTTCCACTGTGCGCGTGTCTCTGGGGATGGGTCCTGAATGCCGTCGTAAAATCCTGGAAGCGTTACACGGCCGTCAGCATCGCGAAGCGACGCTAAAATCTGACACAGCAGTGCAATGGGGTTAGCTGCGGCGTTGCCGTAAATGCCAGAATGCAGGTCATGAGAGGCACATTCGATGACGATTTCTTCTGCCATCATGCCTCGAAGTGAGGTCGTAATACCCGGGGTCTGACGGTCCGCCATTGAGGTGTCGCACACCAAAGCGATGTCGGCCTTCAGCTCGGTAGCATTCTCCTGAAGAAACGGCAGGAGATTGCTGCCCCCGCACTCTTCCTCACCTTCCAGCAGAACACTGACCTGTACCGGGATGGACCCATGCACGGTTTTCCAGGCGCGGCAAGCTTCAAGGAAGGTCATGACCTGGCCTTTGTCATCGCTGGCACCGCGCGCCACGATGACCTTGCGTCCAGAGGGTTCTTCCACAAGCCGTGGTTCGAATGGAGGTGCTTTCCAGAGGTTTTCCGGGTCAGTCGGCTGGACGTCATAATGGCCGTAAAACAGAACATGCGGCTTGCCTGTCTGGGCCGTATCATGAGCCACGACCATTGGATGTCCGGGAGCCGCCCAGCGTACTTCGCGTATATCTGCGTTCAGACCCATGCTTGCCATATCAGCTCGAAGCCACTCCGCGGCTTTGCGGCAATCCGCAGCGTGTGATGGCTGCGTAGAGATGCTTGGAATTCTCAGGAGGCTGAAAAGTCGTTCAACAGAAGCATCAAGCGTCGTGTCGATATGTGAGAGGACAGCATCCAGAGCTGAAGTGTGAGAAGTGGTCGTCATTAGGTCAAAGTTCCGAAAGCGGTAATGAAATTCCGACGCGGGGGGAGAGCGTGACTGAAACAGGCGTCTCGCCGTAATCGTCCTCATCGGAGAGGGCTGAGGGTGCGGGAGTGTCAGATATTTTACGCGGCTGCAGGCGGATAGGAGCAGGTGCAATTGGTCCTGCAGGTTTGTTTTGCCGGATCATGCGTGGGGGATGGGTCTGAAGCGGCAAAGCATCTTTTCCGCTTGCCAATGCCAGAATGCTGTCGAGCTGCTGGTCGAAACGTGCTGACCCGGACGCGTCCAAAACAGACTTACGGGCATGGCTGCTGATGTCATTCCAGAGCGCTTCATCCTGATACAGGCGTACGATCGCGTCAGCAAATTTGTCAGGGTCACAGAAACCGCCAGACAGACAGTCTTTTCCATCTTCCCAGTTGAGATGTGCACGCGTTGTTTCTGTCAAAATTGCAGGCAGGCCTGCCGCAGCCGCCTCGAGAATTTCTTTGGCAGAAGCACTCATGACGCGTGAAGGGTCAATCAGAATGCGCCGTGAACGATACAGAGCGTTCATGTTTATCAGTGAAGGCAGCGGTTCGACGTGCGATGCGCGGGTATAGGGCGTCAGATCGACATTGTCCCCTCGGTGCCCGGCCATCAGAACGGTTGCCTCTGGTGGCAGTCGCCCTTCCAGCTTCTGAATAACGTCGAGCATGAACCAGTTCAGGCCGTCATGTACGGCATTTCCTGCATCCTGTACGGGCAGAGCAAACAGAATACCTGAGCGTTCATTAAAACCAGGAGCCATTGCAGAGGATGTGATCGGAAACTGCTCCAGTTCCTGTACATTCCCATAACCAAGCTGACGGAGACTTTCTGCTTCCGTCTTGTGGGTGGTTACCAGAGCCTGGCACATCCAGGCATCTGTTAGTTCCTGATCAAGATCATCAAGCAGTTGCTCATGATCATCAACTGCTCCAACCCTCTTTCGAAGATAGGTTTCCTCCGCCTGTGTCCCGTCCAGATCCAGTACAATATTCAGCACAGGGAGAGTGGCGGCATGTGCGCGTAAAATCGCAGCAGTGCGTCGGAGCGCGCTGCTACCACTTACCCAGATCATATCAAAAGATCCGCTGCGATCGCGCAGGAAATCAGACAGCTCAGAAATATCGCTGTCGTTCATGATTTCGACGTTGGCCGGAAAATCCAAAGCGGTTGTTACGGTATCCGTGACATCTCCATCTATCGGAAAGACCGTAACGTGGTGCCCTTTCTGACTGAGGGCCAGAACAAGGTCTTGACGTCGCAGATGGGGAGAACCCAGCGAGCGATGTGGAAGTCGGTCGCACAGGAAGAGAACTGTAGGAACACCTGATGCAAAGCGGGCTTTGAACAGGGAGCTTCCCTGCATGGGATGCCGTGACAGCAGAGACGAGAAGCGACGGCGCAGCCAGTCCTGATTGCGTTTCAGGAAGTCTGAAGGAAGTGCGCTGGGCGGTCTGGTGCGATCCAGAATTGAAGGATCGTAGACAATTTTCCCGCCACCTTGACGTAGCGCCAGGCAGAGAGAAAGCAGTCGGGCTTCCGAACCAATGCAGTTCTGGTCAATGCTGCCGCATTCCGCGAGCCTTTCTCGTCTGCAGAGCATCATTCCGACCGAAATGGCATCTACCTGACGGCAGAAGCCAATTGCGGGTTCGTTTGCTTTGGCTCCCGTGCCAAAGCGCAACGTTGAGGCATCGCGCCATACGATTGTTCCGGCTTCCAGCACGCGTCCGTCAAGGCCAAGGGACTGACCACCAATGGCCCAGATGTCCGGAGAGTTAAAAGCCTGCAGTGCGGCTTTAAGAGAGCCCGGAAAAGGCTGCGTCCCTGGTTCCATGAGAAGAACGATGGGTGCACGTGCTGCTTCTACGCCTAGATTGACCTGTTCGCTGCTACTTGCCCGAAAAGACGGACGCAGGACGCGGATACCTTTTACAAACCGCTCGATCTGTGCCGTCTCATCTGTCGATCCTGCATCAACAATAATGACCTCGACCACTCCTGGGCCATTTGCGTGCAGTGCCGCGAGACTGGAGAGCGTGTCTAGGAACTGATTGGCAACCGGGATGATGACACTGACTTCCGGGGGCCGAATGAGGCGGAAATCGAGGGGAGCGCGGACGATGGACGGAATCAGTGTTTCTGCGCGCTTCAGATCCAGATTCTGGTACTGCTCTGCTGAAGCATCCGGAATATCTTCCGTCACGCCGAGAGTGCTCTGTGACTGCACCCACAATGCGAAAATATCCCTGAAATGCCGCTCTCTCAGCTTTCGCTGAACTCCAGGTTGGTGTGCAAATGCCTGCAAATCCACGCCTGTCTGTGGGATGCGCATTTCTCGTGCGCCAAACCGGATGAAATGCTCATACCCATTTCGGAAGCCGCCATCCGTAACGATAGCCGCAACATCCGGATAAAGCTGGGCATAATGTGCTTCGCTGAACCATTGATTCGGATTGTAAGCGACCGGATTTGAATTTGTCAGGTAATGGTGAAGAGCATTGAGGAAGAGGCCCTGCTCCACGGCTTTTGCAACCTCTGGATAGGTAGAAAGATACCACTCTGGATCAAAATACCAGGAACTGCGGCATAGGCCAGCCTCCGATGACATCAGGAACTGTCTGAAATCGCCTTTTCCATAATCATATGACAGGCCCCGGCTCAGGCTTGCCATACGGAAAACAGAGGTTTCAAAGAAAGGATGCGCCTGTCTGTGCTCGTGTTCCCCATCGGTCAGGTAATGGTCATATCCGTTGCTGAAACCCTGCGAGATCAGAACTGGCAGGCTTAGATCCGGATTGCGACTGAAGTAATCAGTTTCTGAGAACAACCAATGCGGTGAGCGGCTGCGAAAACCGCTTTCACAATAATGCAGAAAGCCACAGCTAAAAACGCCATAGCTGATCCCGTCTCGCACGTCTGGATTTTGGCGGAGATACCATTCTTCATCGAAGAAGCGGTTTGGAGAAAGGCCTTTACTGGCCCCCGTCTCGAGCCAATGATTTTCCATAGCCTCATTGCTGAGGTTCAGGGGCAGATTATCATCATTGAGGAGCTTTTCTTCGCGCAGAATGTGGGCGTAGCGTGTCCGATACCATTCCGCATCAAAGCGTCCCCACACGGGAGGACGGCTGCCGGAAAAAGCCGGGGAGGCTAGGATGTAGTCTTTCAAGCTCATGCGGACCGTCTCTTCTGCGCGAAACTCTTACTTCAGGACCTGTCGATATCTCATTTCTGCTGAGTGCGGCGGCTCTGCCAGAGGTCATGGAAGTTGATCGGCTGGATATTGCCGACAGGAAATCCAGCTTCCCGGATCGTATTAAGCAGGATCATTCTTGCAGACGGGAACAGATACCCAGGAGCATTGACCAGCAGCAGAGGTTCGACATCTGCCTGTGTGACCAGACCGGAAAGCGCAAAGAGACCCGCATAAGCGATCTGAAGTTCATACAGGGTACGGGCATTGTGTGTGGCGGACTGCGGAGCATCCAGACCCTGTGCACGGATCACGAGGGTGACTTCAAAATTCGGGTGTCCTCCCGGAAGCTGCCGGGCTGTCACGTCTACCGTCATGCCGATATGGGGCTCGCCTGAAATATCGCGATAGATGTCAGGCGTATTCTGTACGTCGATGGACAGTGTGCGAAGGTATTGAGAGCCAAGGACGAGTGTAGGGGCAGCAGCCGGGCTTGCAGAAACGCCCGAAGCGCCCTGAAGTGTGTCTGCGTGATCGTGATCGTTCATCCTGACCTTACCTTGTAAGCTATGCACGGTGTCCTGCGTAGTCGTCTGAAAGCGCAGCAACATGTCTGAAACAGTCTTGTGTCATGAGGGCGGCATTTTGGCTACCCGGCAACACTTTCTGCTGATCTCAAATGAGCCTGCCGCGTAGCATTCCCAAAGCTGGCAACGGCGCCCATCGTTTAGGTAATTCAGCACGGCGTATGCGCTCGATGTGATACACAGGCGGTGGTTGCTGTTCACTGATAAGAAATCGCGAATAACTCCTGACCTGAGCCATGCGCCACTGGCAGTCGGCCTCAGCGGCCTTTTGTGATAGATGAACATCTGCGATGACTTTGCGCCTTCCCTGCGAAGCAATGACAGCCCAGAGAAGATCAGCTTTCGGAAGTGTCGGTCGGAGGGGGATGACTTCGGACACAGCTCTCCCTTTCAGTGAGGCGCTGAGAATGTTATCGCCTTAAAGGAACGTCAGCATCGGTGCTTGGTTATGTTCCAAACGCAAGCACATCATGAGTGCTGACAGGAAATCAATCCTCCCGTGGCGCGGTTCGTGCCTCACGGGCAGCACGAATAGGACATTCCTATGCTGAGACTTCTTTTTATCGTCATCTTTCTGGCCGTACTGATCGTGTTCGCCTTGAGCAACACTGATCTGGAACCGATCTGGCTGATCTCTTTTGGCTGGCATCTTTCAGTGGGCACGCTCGCGCTGGGCATTGGTGTCGTGGGGCTGATCTTCGGGTTTGTCACCGGTTGGGTGGGCGAATTCCGTCAACGCTCCCGAGCTCGTCGTTCTGAAGCGCACGTCCGCACTCTGGAAAGCCAGCTTGTTGAGCTGCACCAGCGCCTTGATCGCCTGCAGACGCCTCCCGTTGCAGCTGCCCCTACAACAGTCCCCTCACCTGAAAACCGGATCTGACTTCACCCATGACCAAGCGCACCCGGCTGATTGCCGCTTTTGATACAAACAGCCGAACGCAGGCCGAAGAATGGTCTTCAAGTCTTGGGCATGCTGTTGATGCCATTAAGCTTGGCCTCGAATTCACGTATGCCTGTGGTCTGGAGGCTGTGAAGTCTGTGTCTGCCGGGCATGAGTTGTTTCTGGATCTCAAGCTGCATGACATTCCCAATACTGTTGCATCGGGATTGTCTGCGCTGGCGCCGTTGCGCCCTGCCCTGACGACAATTCATGCCTGTGGTGGCGCCGAGATGATCTCTCGCTCCCGCGAAGCGCTGGAGAAGACTTTTCCGGGTGACGAAAAGCGTCCCAAGTTGCTGGCCGTGACCGTTCTGACGAGTATGGATGAAGCTGGACTGCGAGAAACGGGGGTGGATGCTATGCCGCGGGAGCAGGTTCTGCGCCTTGGTAAACTGGCGATCAGTGCCGGTGCGGATGGCCTTGTTTGCTCGGCACATGAAATTACCCTTCTGCGAGATGCTTTGGGCGACGATCCCGTTCTGGTTGTGCCGGGTATCCGGCCCGAGGGCAGCGCATCAAATGACCAGAAGCGCATCATGACGCCTACTCAGGCGGCGCAAGCCGGGGCAGACTGGATTGTTGTGGGGCGCCCGATCACGCGTTCGCCAAACCCCGCAAAGGCTGCGGCGGCTATTATGGCTGAGCTTGCGAGCGTATGACGAAAGTCAAAATCTGTGGTGTGCGAGATGTAGAGACAATGCAGCTTTGCGCTAGCTTAGCTGTAGATTGGGTTGGGTTTGTCTTTCACCCCGCATCACCACGGTATGTATTGCCGGAGCAAGCGCGTCTGCTGCATGAGAGTGTGTCAGACGTCCTTGCGCCCTCCCGCGTAGGATTATTCGTCAAAGCCGACGACAGAACAATTGAGCGTACCTTGCAAACAGTGCCGCTCAATGTTTTGCAGATTTACGATTCAGTTGAACGTGCGAAAGAAATCAGAAGTCGATTTGGACTTCCCGTCTGGTTAGCGCGCGGGGTGAAGTCATTCTCTGATCTCCCCATTCAGGCTGATGTTGACGGGTATGTCATCGAAGCCCCCAGGCAGGCTGGAGATGATCGCCCAGGCGGTCTCGGGCGAACATTTGACTGGACCTTGACCCGGAAGTGGAAAGCTCCCGCTTTCTGGATGCTTGCTGGAGGACTAACGCCGTTCAACGTTCAGGAGGCTCTGAACGCCAGTTCGGCGCCCGCTGTGGATGTGTCTTCCGGCGTTGAAAGCCAGGCGGGCGAAAAATCTCACAAATTAATTGAGCAATTTGTCGAAAAAGCCCGCATAAGGGGTTGATCTTCAAACAGACCTTTCGTAAACACCACCTCGCTCGACAGGAGAGATGGCCGAGCGGCTTAAGGCGCACGCTTGGAAAGCGTGTGTACGTTAATAGCGTACCGTGGGTTCGAATCCCACTCTCTCCGCCAACGATACCCCCACCATTAGTGACCGTTATTGACCAAGGGCAGCCATTTCTGCCCTTTTCGTTCATCTGGTTTGTGTCCATTAATGACGAGAACAAACCATGAACCGCAATCATAATGGGGGTACTGATGGGGGTATCGTTTGAGACGTGGGGGTATCGGTGCTTACAGACATAGCAATCCGCAAATCTCAGCCACGCGAATCGCAGTACAAGCTTAGCGACGCGCAGGGTCTGTATCTTCTCGTCCGACCGAACGGCGCGAAGCTCTGGCGGTTGAAATATCGGTTTGGAGGCAAGGAAAAAACGCTCTCGTTTGGGAGTTATCCCGAGGTCAGTTTACTCAATGCCAGGAAGGCGAAAGAGGTCGCACGCGAAGAGTTGCGAAACGGGCAAGACCCGGCGCTCACCCGTCAGCAGAAACGGGCCGAGGCAGTAAGAACAGACAATCAGTTCAAGACTGTGGCAATGGCGTGGATTACAGCCCATGGGAAGCAGTGGACGCCGCAGCATCGCTCTGAGGTTCAGAGCACTCTTGAGCGCTTTGCTTTTCCGAAGATCGGAAGCTTGGCCCTGGACGCTATTACAGCGCCTATTGCTCTAGATGTCGTTCACTCCATAGAAAAGAAGCAGGCCGGTGAAACAGCTCGTCGCGTACGCCAGCGCATGGGGGCTATTTTTGCTTACGGGATAGCCTGTGGCTTGGGGACGCTAAACCCTGCTGACCAAATAAAAGGCGCCCTTGCCCCGCTTCAGAAGGGGCAGCAGCCAGCGATTATTCAACTTGAGCCGCTTAAGCGCATGATGCGGCGGGTAGAACATACTCCTTCCCATCCTATCACTCAGCTTGCTCTCCGCTTTCTAGCACTTACGGCAGTGCGCTCCGGAGAAGTGCGCGGTATGCTTTGGACTGAGCTGGAGGATGACGTTTGGGTCATCCCATCGGAACGCATGAAGATGCGCCGTGAACATGTTGTACCTCTCTCAACGCAGGCCCGCGCCGTGATTGAAATAATTCGACCTCTGACAGGTCGCGGGCCCCTAGTATTCCCAAATACGCGATGGGCTCATAAGCCCATGTCCGAAAATGCTCTGGGCTATCTCATTAATCGGGCAGGATATGCCGGCCAACATGTACCGCACGGGTTTCGGTCCTCGTTCTCATCTATCATGAATGAGAGGCGGCCTGAGGATAGGGCCATTATCGATTTAATGCTTGCGCACGTACCTAAAGACGCTGTTGAGGCAGCATACAACCGCGCCCAGCATGTAGAGCGCAGAAAGCAGATCGCCCAGGAGTGGGCGGATCTGTTTTTAAAAGATGCTACGCCAACTCGAGATCTGCTTCAGACGGTACGGAGGTCGGCAAGTTATTAAGCCACTCCACGACGTCGCTTTCTCTCCATCGTACACATCGGATACTTAACTGGATCGGGGCCGGAAATTTACCGGCCTTGATCTTGCGATAGAGATTGCTCGGCGTGGTGCGTAGTTTATCAGCCACTTCCTGTGCGGTCAGGAGTTGTTCAAGCGTCTCACCCATGGCCACCCTCCTTCACCTTCACGGCGCGATACAGCCCGTCCGGGCTGCGCTCGATCAGGCCGAGGCGCATAAGGGGCTGATAGGCATACCGATTGCGCTTGTCCGGCGCGTGCCAGACGTCCGGCTGTGCTTGCAGGGCATTCAGCACGTCACGCTGCGGACGGGTTAGGACGGGTTCTGTCATGGCTTGATCTCCTTTAACTGGAACCCAAAGCCTTTACGGTTTGCGATCCCCTCATTTGCCAGCGCTTCGAAGACTGGCAGGTTAATATCGGCTGGGAAGATCCAGCCCGTTGCAACGCGCGGCAGGCGCGCAATGGCCTGCTCTTTTGTGAGGGGCGTCACGCTGCCTTCCTCCACATCGTGGAATGAACTTGTCCATCAGGGTAAGCCGCAATAGAGAAAAATCGCCCGCACTGATGACACTTTAGTCGTCCAGACCAAAACCAAGACACTTTTCTAAAGGTCTTCTCATGGTGCCAGTCGTCGAACGTGTCGCACTGGCACGCGGGGCATTTGGGGCCTTGGTTAATCTCGATTGAAAGCTGCTTATCTCTCATCCCCGTTCCTCCGCGTCCATGGCAGCGTCACAAACTGCCGCGTTTAATGCGCGCTTCAAGGTGGGGTATGGTCCCCACATTCTTGTGGCTCCCATTGTGACAAACCAACCTTCCTCATATCGCTCTAAGCGCACACCCGACAGGCGATCAGCATCGCGTAAAAGCTCCATATCCGTCCGCCCGCTCATGCGCGATACCCCGGATAATTTGGATAAATCGGCTGCAAAGACACGGCCGCTGTGTGTCCAGCATCTGTCAGGACGAAATAAGACTCACCCGTGTTCCATCCTCGGCCCGTGGCTTTCATCAGACCAGCCTTAACAAGGCTGCAAATCGCCTTGTCATCCGTTGCTGTGTAGAATCTCTGGTTTATCAGAGTGTGGTTCAATACTGATTTCGCCTCTTCATCCAGCGCAGCAGTGACCGTATCGACAGCTGGCAAGATGATGTCCTCATCCGGCATCCGCCGTACGCGGATGCTGGCGAAAGTGATCGAATCACAATCTGCTCCCAGAAATTTCTGGTATCGAGCCTTGCTCGCCGTAGGGGCGTAAATAATCTCACCTAGACCGTAGGCGGGATCCATTATCTGCGCATGCCAAGCCTTGCGCACTCGGGTTGTATCCCTCCGTCCGCTCATGCCGGGTCTCCTGCGATGGGCTCGACTTCAGACACTGTCACGCCATAGACGGCCATGCCGATTGCTGTGGATGCTGGAACGTCATTTGGGCACAGAAGCGTTTCTGCGAGCCGCCCGCCGATGAACTCAAATCCTGACTTTGAGATCATGTCGAATAGGGCGGAATTATCGACCTCGAAAACGACGCGGTATTTCATCACACCCCTCCCTCGCGTGTGAGGGCAGCGCGGGCAACCTGAACGGCGCTGTCATGTCCTCTACTTCCCAAGCCATGCTCTTCCTCAGTCCAAACAACATGGCGGCATATACCCTCCAACACCTTCACCCGCGCCTTACTCGCCTCGGCATCCGCCCGCGCAAGCTGCTCGGCTTCCTTCAGGGACGCAATCTCCGCTTCCAGCGCGTCAACGTGGTCAGCAACGTCAATAAATGCAGACCCGAAGCCGTAAGATGACGACCATTCGACACTATGGCCTAGAACGCGCTCAGCGAATTTCCCGATAAACTCTTCGGCGTTGTCCCGCTCGACCATCACCTCGTCAAGCGCTTCGTCTGATGCCTCCGCATCCTTCCGGCGCTGTTCTTCCGCGCCTCGGGCTTCGGCTTCGAGGATGTGCTGTAGAGCACGTGCATCTATTCCCGCTCGATACTCGTCCGATAAAAGTCTGTAGATCTTTTCCGGGCCGATAGCCTTAGCGAGCGCGTCTATCTGCTCATCCCGCGTCTGCACGTTCTGTTCCGTGTTCTGGGTCATTTCGCGGCGCTCCGGATGGCTTCGGCACAACGATGTGAAGCCGTGACACAATCGCCCATTCGCGCCCTGACATATCCCTCCTCAACTTTGTTGCAGGCTCCTATATTCCGCTCCCTCTCCGCCGCCACAGCCTCGGCAATGGCGCGTTCGATCATCGGGCCAACTCCGCACATCACCTCAAGCAGCGGCAAGCTGAGCTCAGAACCGCAAGAGCCATATTCTGCTAGATAGCAGTCCGTATGCGGTCCCATTACAAAATTGCCGCCCTTGTATCCTTCGAACGTCTGCCCGATAGCTGAATTAGCTTCTGCAAGCATTTCGGCAATCGTGACATTTACCTTGGGAGTAAAGGCAATGCATTCATAATATCCACGATAGGAGTGGGCCGATCCCTCTCCCCACCCAGATGCGATTACTTTCGACTGGTCTTGCTTCTCGAGAAAATCAATCAATTCGCTTAAAGTCATCTCAAACACTCCCCGGCTCAGCGCCGGACACAATCAGCAGCAGGAACACGAGGGCCAGCGCCTCGCAGATGGTAGGTAGGAGATCAGTCACGCCGCATCCTCCAGCCGTGCCCGGTGATCCCGTCGTGGAACCACACGGACAGCGAGCGCAGAGCGTGATCGATCCAGGTGAGGATCGGGTGCGGGGTCATGCCTCACCTCGGGCTTTGGCGAGGGCGCACTCCGCATTGTTCAGGCACGTGAATTTATTCTCACTAAGAGCCTCAAACAGAGACATACTTCCTCCGCCAGTCCCAGCTGGCCTCGTCTCGCTCTTTAAGGCGTGGATAATTCCATCCAAAGCCTCATAAAGTTCAGGCGCGGCGGCGATTAGGTGGGCGTCTGGGGCCGCAATCCCGCGGATCTGGAACCGATAGACAGACGTATCTTTTTGAGCGGCATCCAAGCCAACGATCGACTGATCGCCAACTTCAAATTGAAGTAAATCTTTTGCCTTTACCATTCCGCAGCCGTTAGGCTGGAAAGACGGTTGCGCTCCATTCAATCCCCAACGATTGAAACCCATCACATAGCGGCGTCCTGAATGCTTCGTCGCAAGATATATTTCTGGGCATCCTCCAGCCGTACCGAACCAGCCCCAAGGCCCCTTCGTAAACTTTGCTTCACTCATCACGCCTCACCCCCGACAAAGCGCCCTTGGAGGCGCATCATCCGCACGTCGTCAGTCGCCAGCGCCCTGCCCCAGCGTTTGTCTCGGTTCTCCTGCGACAGTTCCCGCAGCGTCTCCGCCATATGCTGCACCCAGATCGCTGCGCTCATGTTCTGGTCCAGGTCGCGGGTCATGCTGCTGCTTCCTTCTTCATTTCGAAGTAAATCCGAGCGCAGGCACGAACATCGACCAAAGCGTCATGTGCGCCTTCAAGCGTTTCGCCATAGAAGTGCCGGATGCACTCTTCGAGCTTTGGGGCCTTGGGCTTGTTAAACCCAGCCGCCAGCATCCGAGGTGTTGGCGGTAGGTTCACTAATGGGGCGGCTGCTTCCATGGTGCAGAACTGCGCTTTAGGCAGTTCCCATTGCGTTCGGTTCGCCCTTGCAAACATTGTCGCAATGATCTGACGATCAAACTTAATATTGTGAGCCACCAAAAGGTCTGCGCGGCACAAAAGATCGTAAAATAGGACAGCAGCAACCTGCTCGCGTATGCCGTATCGAGTAGCCTTTTCTGTCGTGATGCCATGGACAGCAGACGCTTGCTCGGGAATGGGCCATCCATCAGGGCGAATAATCACACTGATTGAGGCCTCTTCCTTTCCATCGTCGTCTGTCATGATTGCGGCAAACTGGACGCAATGAGGTTGCGTCTCATGGCCATCAGGCATCGAAAATGCTGGCAGCCCAGTGGTCTCGGTATCAAAAAATAGAATTGTCATGCTGGCACCATGTCGTCTTCGGGTTGCTCCACAGACGCATCGTCCGCAGTGTTCAGGGTCTCGACTTTTGCCGTTACGGCTGCCTGTAGCTCAGGAAGTTTCGGGTGTTTTTCTTCCGAAAGCTTGGCGATAGCCTTCTGGTAGTTCTCAGTCCCCGTGACCTTCTGCAGAGCTTCGATGCTGTCAGCATTTTCAACTGCAGCAATTCGACCCGTAACCCACTTAATCCAGGGGTCTTGCTGCGCTACCTGCTGCTCCTGCTGCACTCGCAGAGGCTTCACGGTGAACAGCTTCTTGCTGCCCTTCGTGACCTGCAGGGCCATCGGCATGTCTTTTTCCAGCCCGGTCATGTGGCTGATGCGAATTCCGCCCACCATGATCCCGCCAAATTTGACGTTCGGATCGCGATAGAGCGTCATGGATTTACCAGCATAATCCGTGCCGTTCTTGCCCCATACGTTAACCAGAACGCGGCGCATGGATTTGCACGGATAGAAAGGCTTGCCGTTGCAGCCTTCGTACAGGATAGCGACCGGCTGGTCAGAATTGCCTTCCTTCACAGCCTGGACTTTCACAGTGATCGGACCGCCAAGAAGATCGTCAGCATTCAACTGATCTGATTTGGCAATAATGGTGCGAGATAGATCAACCATCGATCAGGATCTCCTCTTCCATGCTGCGCTTCTCAGTCTTCAAGAAGCGTAATTCGGGATTTTTCATTGCTTCGACGTATTCAGCCTGCTTGGCCTCGAGCTCGCCTTCGAACGCCATGGCGGCATCAACAAGGGCGTCCTGCATGACGGGATCGGGATAGACGCGCTTGATCATCATTTGACCGCCACCCATTGCGGGAAAGCTGATGAAGTCGAGCCACTGACGACCCGATACGAGCAACCCGGTCTGGATCTGTGCCATGTACTCGGCCGGAACTTCCTGAGAGCAGATCACTTCAAGCTGCAGGCCGTGAGCGCGGGATTTGCATTCCAGCAGCCCCTCATCGCCAACCAGACCGTCTGGCGAGTACCCAATCTTGAAGCCCCATTTGTCCTCAGTCATGAAACCGACTTCAGACACGGCAGCGACACGATCTGCATAGAGCAGCTTGGCTTCGATTTCGTCTTCATGGCCGCGCTGCATTGCAAATGTCTGAGGGATTTCCTCAACAATGCCCGTGATGCGCTGCGACAGAAGATCCAACACAATGCGGCGGCTCTTATCATTGCGTGCGCTCTTTCCTGTCGCCGTCAACAGCTTGCCGATCGTACTGGCAGTCAGAACGCCACAGCGTGCCTGCAGCCATTCGTCAGTGCCCTGCTCAAGGTCATGGTAAATCTTGAGGCTCATGCTGCGTGCCCTACCTGATCCAGATAGCTCGTCAGCGTTGCGACATGCTCCATGGTGCGCTCGAACGTGACGGGGAAAACATCCCGGTTCAGAGACAGCGCGAAGTCCAAGCGCTCCTCACGAAGCTGCTCCATTTCCTGTACATAAGGCGCACTTCGGGCGTTGAGTGTCTGAGACATTTTTCGAATTCCTTGCTTTTACTTGGCGGTTAAGCGGCTTCTAAAGAGCGGGCCTTGATTTCATGACTGAGGCGAATAGCTGCCCGTGATGCGCTGTAAGTGGCTCCGAAGAGTTCGTCTGTATTCAGACCTGCCAGAGCGCTGCGAACATCGGCGCGCTTGAGAAAGTCCCGCACGATCTTCACTTCGTTCAGTGCTTTATTCAGTTCGCTAGACATCAAGCGCACTCCATTTTCAGGTCGCGCTTGTAATCAGCATACTCCGCTGCCTCATTTTCACAGCGCTCATTGTCCCAATCACTGATCGCCTCAATCTGATGGCGGACATTGGATCGCAAATCAGTCAACGCGCCGATTACACATTCCCAATCAGCGTCATCGTTTTCCTTTTCGCATTCCGTTGCGGATGCGATCATTTGGTCAATGACGTCAGCCTGATGTTCCAGTACGGACAGACGGTTCTCGGCGATGTTTGACAGGTAATCCATCAGTGCAGCTCCATCTCGTGGGATGGTGCGGCCTGGTACACGCCGAGCAGCATCTTGAGGCGCGTGAGGCCCTTCTGGGTGATCATCGGCTGGCCAACGCCCTCGGTGTATCCGGTACGCTTCACCTCGACGTTCTTCACTTCCATCATGCCGGTCTTGAGGCGATCAGAGTATGCGTGCTTCCGGCCCGTAACCGGATTGACGTAGACCCAGCCGAGCGTGATCAGTTGGTCGATGAACTTGTTCTGAGGCCAGCCACACTGAGCCGCTGCGGAACGCAGGTTGTGACGGCCTTCGAGATTGGCGAGCGCGTCGAAGCTCTCTGCCTTTGGGGTAAGGGCTGCGTTCTCTGCCTCAAGCGCGATTACCTTCTCGGTGTATCCGAGCAGCGTCTGGCGCAAGAAGGCCGGATCGTTCAGATCGATGGCCGGAGCCGACTTGTACCCACCCGTCTTCCGGATCTCCGGCAGCACGTCATGCCGAACCCAACGGTCGAAGCGTTTGGCTTCTGGTTTCCGGCTGCGGCTAATGAGCTTGTAGAGGCCAGGCTCAGATACGCAGTTGACCTGCTGCTCTCCGCCAAGGGTCTTCATAGTATGAAGGCCCTTTTCGTCCTCATCCAATACGCGCAGTGCGTTTGTGACGTTGGCAATTTCAAGGATGCGGCAAGCATCCGGTGCGGAGAACCATGCGTCTCCACTGCTATCGATGACTGACGCCATCGGCTTATTCTCAAATCGGAAAAGTGTGATCTCTGTCACGAGCGTTTCTCCCATCGCCGTTCTGGCGTGGGATTATCCATAATAGGAATGTTCCTATCTGGTCAATAGGAAAATACGATTAAAGAGGAAATATCCTATTTCAGGATAATGAATTCCAAATTCTTTTTGTTCTTGTTATGTTCTTTTTTTGGAGCAAGGGCGTGATGAGGTCAAAGCATCGATATGTAATATGGGTGTACAAATTTATGATTGCAGCATCTATATATATAAGTCTGTCTTACATTAAAGTAGTATTCGGATCAGATTTTTCTTATTCTGTAGTTATATTTATCATAATTATTCTTAATGTTTTTGATAATTAGAGATTATCATTAAAATTATCTTGCCTAAACGGCAATAAAATATCTTCTATTTCCAATATTTCAGCTTTTTCGATTTTCCAGAAACCTTCATCATTTTTCTCAATGACCTTTATTATTACATTTAATCTGATATCTGGTCGCAACTCGACGTGTAAATCACCATTATAGAATTTATCTAAAAACTCCTTATCATTAATCGAAGCATGGAATTTTCCATGCGAAGAATCTTTAAATTCCCATTTCCGGTTAGCTTTTTTTATTAATACTGGACTAACTAGGGTAATTTCATCAGCGTAAACACGCTCCCTAGTTAAGAATGTCTCGATCTGATCTTTTCCGAGAGAAAGTCTTTTAAAATCTTTTCGGTCTACAAAAATATTTGGTTTTTGGGCATTGCTGGGGCTTATTCCAATTTTTTGTACTGATTCATCATTATCTAATTTTTTATAAAGTCGCTTTGAGCTTTCCTTAATCTCTTGATTTTTTATCGCTTGTTCTGCTCTCCGCTCAGCCTCTTGAATGATTTCCTCTTTTTGCTTTGGTGTTACATCGGCAGTTGATGCGGGCTGAGATAGAATTTGGTTTTTAAAAGTCTCTTTTACGATTTCTCCTCCGGACTGAAAAACATAGAGTGCAAGTGCAATTAGAATTGCTTGAGATGTCGATTTTCCAGATTTTAAATTATCCTCTCCAGTGATTTTCCCAATAAATTTTAACCATAAACTTCCTTGTTCACCGCTTACTAGGTCTAGTTCAAATTTTGTATTGGGGCTTAAAAAATAATGCAGTTCCTTTGAGGCAAAGCTTATTTCCTTTATAATATTCCAGGCAGTATCAGCTTGGATAGATCTGCCTGGAACAAGACCAAGATAGATACTTATTTCTTGGCTGAACTCCAGATCATCAGTTATATTCACTTCCAAGTCCACTTCCCAACGACGCGACCGTTGATCCGCACATCATCTAAGGCCAGTTCGTAGGCCGGATATGCTGGGTTGATGCTCATGATCCTGATGCGCTTAGGCTCTGATCCCATCACGACTTCCACGCGCTTCAAAACGACGCCCAGGCCATCCCACAACACATAGACGCCAGCGGGTGACGGTGTTGTGTGGCCTGTATCGACCAGGATGCGGTCTCCCGCGCAGTAATCCGGCTCCATGCTGTCGCCCGCTACGCGGATGATCGTTAGCTTTGAGGGGTCAGAGATGAACGCACTTACGAGTGCGCGTGGGAAGCTCCAGTGGTCTACAGGCTGCTGGTGCTCAACAATATCGGAGACTACGGCGCCCATTCCTGCCTGCGGGCTCACGTCGATTTCTGGAACCTTTAGCCCTGAGCTAGACTCTTGCGCGACCTTGGGTCGCTTCCCGCGGCTTTGAGCTCCTTCGGAGCGGAATACATTAGGGTCAACACCCAGGAGATCTGCGACAGCCTCGCGTTCCGGCTCTCCAAGCTCTCTCGGCGATCCGCGTGTAACGTACTGCTGAAGATACGCTGAATTTCTTCCTATCTTCTCCGACAGAGACTTGAGGTCGAATTCACTCTCAGAAAGTAGCTGCAGAAGAGTTTCGCGCGGTTTGTCGAGCATTGTCATGATTTCAGGCTACAGCTTGGAATAGGAAATATCCAATATGATCTTTCCTATTGAATGACAGGACATTTCCTACTAGGTTCCTATCCATGGAACACGCACATGACCCAGTGTTGCCGTTCGTGGAGGCGCTATTGGCCCGCGAAGACATCACGCCAACGGCTTTTGGAAGATTAGCTATCGGAGATCCTAGGCTTGTTCCTGATTTGCGGAACGGCCGTGAACTTCGACGGCTAACGAGAGAGCGCGTTTTTAGCTTCATCACTAACTTCGCTTCATCTCCATGCCTCCCCACCCGCGCCAAGCGCGCCGCGAAGGAGCCCGCGCATGTCTGATGATATTTTCCAGCTTAGCGAAGAGCAGATGCGGAGCGCCATGTACAATATGGCGCTCCGGAGCGGGTGGATTGTTAGAGATACGCAGCATTGTCCCCTGCTTCGCGCACCGTCTGATATGTCAGATATTGTAGCCGCCAAAGTCGATGCCCTAATTCCGGAATGCCGCCTGCAAGGCGCTCTCGAAGCATTTCTTCAGGAAAGCGGACTACATGAACTGCTGACCATTCAGTCACGCCATGAACTCCAGAAATCTCTAATGTCGCTTCTGCTTGACCGTTTGCAGAACCTTCAGGCGCACGATGTACGCTCAGAACTTTTACAGACATGGTTGATTGGGCCTCAGACATCTAATTCATCCTCTGTGTTGGCAGATGGTGATAGCGGGGACTCGGTTGCCGCCGATCCCCGCAATAACGGTACTCCCGATACTTCCGAGAAGGGAGTCAACGGCGATGCCTGACTTGGTGACTATTGAGGCGTTCATTGTGATCGGCTCGGGCATCGTGATGATCCAGGCCGTCGTTCTGTCCCTCACCTTCATGGCTCCGTTTCGGGGGATGAGGTGATGGCGAAAGTTCCTCACAACAAAATCGACTGGACCCCTCTTTTGCCGAGCGTTTTGGCTCTGATGAAGAAGGGTTTGACTGCTCAAAAGATGGGCGAGGCTTTGGGAGTTTCTGCTAACGCCTTGATGTCGGCGATTGAGCGCCATGCGCCTGCCAAGCTGCGCTCAGAGTGGAAGAAGGGTTTTCGCAAGGCAGGTAATACAAAGCCTGCACCCATCTTGCGCGGGCCTCTTGAGGCCGGTTCATCCGTGACGTGGAGCGCACTCTGGAATGGCCCGGCCCCGGCCTTTCCGGAAGACTTCAAGCGCAGCCGGTTGAGCTGACCTCACCCGATGCGCGCCCCTAACTCCTCAGCAACGCGAAGCGCGATGTGGTCCCTGACCTCCTGGCACATGCCACGGTGCAGCGTTGCCCATATCCGCGCCTGCACGATCAAGCCGCGAGCCAGTACCGGGTCGTCCAGGTCTTGTTCAAGTTGTGGTGTCTGGGGCGGCATGTCCTCCATCGCTGTTCTCCGTTCTTCGCTCAGTGACATGACGAAGAATGGAGCCAGCCGTGTCCAAAATTTTTGGAAAGAATTCCGCCAGATTGGAAAAGTGCATGATGCCCTCACCTGAGAGCGTGACGCATAGCGCCCAGTCTATGGCCCGAACCATCTCTGAGACGTTCGGCCAAGGCCTCGGCGTCAAAGAGACAACCCATCGCCTCGCGCGTCTCCTGAAGCTTACTGAACGTCAGGCGAAGAGCCTGTTTTACGGCGAGTGGGAGCGCATCCCAGCTTACGTTTATCTGAGGCTGGTCGAGGCATACCGAAGCAATTTGGAGCGCGCAGCCAGACAGGCAGAGCACAAAGCCGCCGTCTATCGCGCCCTAAGCCATGAATGGGATGAATTATGCGCACAGGATACCTGCGCCTGCGCATCCACTGCCTCCGATGGAGAGCAGAATATGCGATCCGTGCCGCCATTGCCCTTAAGCGCCTTGCCGACCGGTTCACAGCCGTCGCGGATCGGCTCGAACGTCGCATAGCGGAAATGGGGGTTAGTGATGAATGACCGACCGATTGGGGATGCACAATCAATCGTTGCGGATGCGGTTGAGATGGCAGGAGGGCAGCGCGCCCTCGCCCGTCTCCGCGGCATCGCGCAGTCCGACATTTCGCAAGCCCTGAATAGCGGACCTGTTGACGCTCGAAACCGCGTCCTCAATGGCCTCGGCTACGTCGTCGCCACCCTTGAAGTTATCCGTCCAATGAAAGGCCAGAACCGATGACGCGGAAACTGAGTGTATTGGTTGCCTGTGAATACAGCGGCGTTGTCATGGATGCGTTTCTCGAGCGCGGACATGACGCCATGAGCTGCGACCTGCTTCCTACGGAAAAGCCGGGCCCTCATTATGAGGGCGATGTGCGGGACGTTCTGGACTATCCGTGGGATCTGATGATCGCGCATCCGCCTTGCACCGACCTGTCTGTCAGTGGGGCAAGGCATTTTGCTGCGAAGCGTCTTGATGGCCGGCAGCAGGCGTCGGTGGCGTTCTTCATGACGCTCGCGCGCTGTCCCATTCCGAGAAAGGTCATCGAAAACCCGGTGAGCATCATGTCCAGCATGTGGCGCAAGCCTGACCAGATTATTCAGCCTTGGATGTTCGGTCATGGCGAGACGAAGGCAACATGCCTCTGGCTTGAAAATGTCGCACCGTTGGTTCCGACAGACGTCGTGGAAGGACGGATAGCGCGGGTGCATCTCCTGCCACCGTCAGAAGACCGCTGGAAACTCAGAAGCACGACGTATCAGGGCATCGCTAATGCTCTTGCTGAACAGATCGGGGGCCGTGTCCATGCCCCTACAACTTGCATTCCGGAGATGGCGCTATGACCCAAGACATGACAGGCCACAACAGCGCTGCAACGGGCGGCATCGCGGCGGATCGTTTGCGCTCCATCATCGAGCGGGTCGAGCGCTTGGAAGAAGAGCGCAAGGCTCTCGCTGGCGACATCAAGGACATCTTCTCAGAAGCGAAGTCGGCCGGCTTCGACGTGAAAGTCATCAAGCAGATCATCCGCCTTCGCAAGCAGGAGCCTGCTGAGGTTGAAGAGCAGGAAACGCTGCTGGATATCTACCGCCGTGCCCTGGGGATGTGAGATGATAGCGAGAGCTAGTATTCCCCAGTTCAGGACTGAGGACGACTTGCACAAGCATGTCGCCCGGATCCTGACCTATGCGGTTGCACCCCCTGGAAAACTCTCAGGTGACGGCGTGTACTGGTGCTCAATCGAGCACCGAAACGCACGCAGTCGGATCGAGGGCGCGCTTCGAAAAGCCCGCGGCGTGGTGGCTGGCGTTCCTGACATCCTGATCGGATATCGTAACCGCACGTACTGGGTCGAACTCAAACGTCATGACGGCACCCGAAGCAAATCCCAGATAGCGCTTCATCCGGTTCTGGAGGCCTGCGGACAGCCTGTTGGGCTCTGCCGCACACCGGATGAGGTGATCGCTTTTCTGGAACGTCACGGCATTCCGGTGAAAGCCGAGGTGATGGCATGAGCAGAACCAACACATGGATGCCATTGTACGTGGCTGACTATCTTGCCGACACTACACGCCTCAATGCGGCGCAGCACGGCGCCTATATGCTCCTTCTGATGGAGATTTGGCGTAACGGCCCGGTTGCGAATGTGCCGAGCGAACTGGCCATGATTACCAAGACGGACGTGCGCGCATGGTCGAAAGATATCTGGCCAACACTGAAGCGGTTTTTTCAAACCGACGATGACGGAAATCTCTATCAAAAACGGCTGCTTCTTGAACGTCAGAAGGCTGAGGAAATCAGCAACAAACGGCGTGAGGCTGTGCAACAAAGGAAAGACCGGCAGGCCAACAAACCGCCTGCAAAGACGCAACAAGGAGATAACAACGATCCTACAAATGTAGGTTCAAATGAACACACACGCGCGTTGTCGCGCGACAATCACAATTACACTTCTTCACTACGTTCAGAAGAACCCTCACTACGTTCGGGGGGCGCTTCTGCCGAAGCTTCGCCCGGTCAGGATGTTGCGGTCGCCTCGAAACCAGCCAAGGCCAAGCGGGCTTGCCGCCTTCCCGAGAACTGGCAGCCGTCAGCTGAGCAGATCGAGTTTGCCCGAGAAAACGGCGTGGACCCGATGAAGACCGCCGTCGTGTTCCGCGATTACTGGATCGGCGTACCCGGGGAGAAAGGCCGCAAGCTCGACTGGGACGCAACGTGGCGCAACTGGGTACGGCGCGATACCTCCATGCGCTCACCTCCTCCGCGTCAAACGCAGTCCGACCGCCGCGCAGCCGTGAACCAGGCCTGGGCAGGTGTGCCCGACATTGAGGGAGTGTGACCATGGACATCGCGACCAAACGCCCCGGTGCCGTCGTTCTCGCACCGACCTACACGCCTGCCACCGGCGACCTCAAGGCGTTGATTGCCGCCAAGCGCGAGGGATATCTCTGGCGGTCCGATCTGACGCCCGATCGTGTCCGCTCCATTCGCAAGCAGCTCGCCGATGCAGAACGGGCATCCCTGCCCCCGAACCCTGTCATCGTTGCTTCGTGGCTGATGAAGCTCACGAAGCTAGTCACGAACGCTCCGGCCGAACTGTCCCGGGAACTCACCGAGGTGATCTTCGAGGTCTGCGGCGATATTCCGGCCGGAGCATGGAACCCGGAAAGCCGACTGGCCTGGACACGTCAGCCGGACCGGAATGGCTATCCCGTCGGCTCTCGCTGGCCAGCGCCGGGAGAGCTGCACACTCACCTCCGGCCTTTTGCCGAGCGGATCAGGGACGAGGTTTCATCGCTCAAGACCATGCTTGCGATGGTCGAAGCGCCTCCTGAGCAGCGCGAGCGTCAGAAACCGACCGATGCGGAAATCGCCGCTGTTGTTCGCTCTGCGCGAATGGCTAGACAGATGCTTTCAGATGGGGTGTAAATGGCTATCGATACTCAGGCGCGTTTTTTTGAATAAGCCCCAAAGCCTTTAAAGTGAATTTCTAAAGAAAAGGAATATAATTGGATGACTTATTACTTACATCAAGCAAGATTAAGTCGTTCTAAGTCGCACCCAAATTGGGTAAAATTTAAAGAAGAGTGTGATCTTTTGAGGGCTAAATATCCAGGATACGGAGGTTTTGACGGATTAGCGCTCATTTCAACGACGCAAAGCGCTCAGAACATAAAATACATATTAGAGGCTGCAGTCGGACAGGAATATATTCAAGATATTTCAGTCGATGAAATAACTACGAATTCCATTTTTAATGGTAATGATGGATATTTACTTGACGACATAAAATATCTCGAAAATTACCATAGCTATGATAATATAGATACTGATTCGTAATTAAGATAATGAACTCTCGCGCCCCCGAGGGGGCAGAATCACGCTTCTGCTCTGGTGGCACATACCACAAAAAAACCGCCCGCTAAAAGCGACTTATGTGATCAAAAGTAGCTAAACGAAGCCATCTGTCGCCTGATCCAGAGGGGGGCTTGAGGCAGAGAAGGAATAAAGAGATGCCCAAAGATATTGGCATTCCCTTTGGAATGGATCGCCTTGTTGCGAACGCTTTAATGGAGTGGCAGAAAATCCATGGTCAGACTAGTTATACGACCGTGACTGGAACTACGGCTGACGGTCGGAATAAGTTAATGAATATGCCTGGCGCGTTATTCGATTTCCTGCGCTCCAAAGGGATTGATGTGACGGATGAGTCCTAGATCAAATTACTTTTCAAAACTGGAACCCGCAGGAATCATTTCACCCACGCACTCAAGCCGCCGCTTTCAGGTGTGGGACTTGGAAGTGGATTGAGATGCAGCCGGTGGAGTTTTAGCTCAGAGGTTTTTGCCGCTGTAAAATCTGCCGTTTTCCCAATTGAAAACTTCCTCAACCTTACCGCCAAAAAATGGCAGATAAGCATATCGATATTTAATCGTGACGGTCATCTTTAAGACGGTGGGCTCGATACGATAAGTAAGAGCATCGCATGAGAAATTTCTGTCGTCGGACGCGGGAATTTCTCCTGATCCAATATTGCCTTTCTTCTCAATATTATGGGCAACATCACCTATATCTCCGCCAAAATCTGAGAAGCCAACCACGCCAAAATTTATGAAGCATCGACCATTTTTGATATAAACTGGGAAGAAGAGATTTTTATTTCTTAATTTTATTGGCAGTCCATACGAACCCGCTTGATTTAATCCAATATCATCTATCGATACGGATGGGTTGCTCGCATAAACAAACCAAGAACCTGCGGCTATCACCAAGCCCACAGCTCCCACAGCTTTTTTAGCGAGTTGGATAAAGGGGCGATTAAGGTGTCGCTCAATTGCTTTGTTGCAGGTTCGAAGGCTCATTCTACAATTGATATCACGGGTCTGGTGTTATGATGTGGTATCCTGTTACCGGTTTTGCTTGTACTGAGTGGGGTCTGATGATAGGTTGGGCCTATGACCGAACCCACTGCAAACAGCGGCAAGCAGCGGAAAAAACCGCCAGCGGGCAAGCCATTCCAAAAAGGACAATCCGGCAATCCATCAGGGCGACCCAAGGCTCTGAAAGAGGTTGTCGAGCTCGCACGGTCTCACACCATCACAGCCATCGAAGCGCTGGCACAGATTGCAGGGAAAGCAACCGCTCCTGAAAGCGCCCGTGTATCTGCTGCGAATGCCCTGCTCGACCGCGCTTGGGGTAAGCCGAAGGACACAGTGGCGCTTGAGAACGCGGAAGGTGGACAGCCTTTCCAGATCGTCATTCGCAAGCTGAGTGATGGCTGAACTTCAAATACCAGCTTATGACTGGCGTCCGCGTGATTACCAGATGGGGCTTTGGACCTATCTTGAGAACGGCGGGAAACGGGCTTACGAGGTCGCGCATCGTCGTTGGGGCAAGGACGACGTCGCTCTGAACTGGGCGGCCGTCTCTGCGCTCACGAAGGTCGGCAACTACTGGCACATGCTTCCTGAGGCTAGCCAGGCGCGGAAGGCCATCTGGGACGCGGTAAACCCACACACCGGACGTCGTCGCATCGATGAGGCTTTCCCGGCAGAGATCCGCGCCACGACCAAAGAGCAAGAAATGTTCATCCGGTTCATCAACGGATCGACATGGCAGGTCGTTGGTTCGGACAACTTCAACAGCCTCGTGGGCTCAACACCGATCGGCGTGGTGTTTTCTGAATGGGCACTGGCGAACCCGTCAGCATGGGCGTTTCTCTCTCCGATCCTACTGGAAAATGGCGGATGGGCCATGTTCATCACCACGCCACGCGGTCGCAATCACGCCAAGACGTTCTTCGACGGGATGCGCAATGAACCGGGCTGGTTCTGCGAAGTCTCGAACGTCGAGAAGACGGGACGTTTCACCCCGGAACAGTTGGCAGCAGAAAAGAGGCAGCTCGTGGCCCAGTATGGCGAGGACGACGGCGGCGCGAAGTATGAGCAGGAATATGACTGCTCCTTCGATGCGGCCATTCAGGGTAGCTACTACGGCAAAATCATGAAGCGCCTCGATGAGGATGGGCGCCTTGGCGATGTTCCGCACAATCCGTCCCTGCCCGTCATCACGGCTTGGGATCTTGGCATCGGTGATAGCACGGTCATTTGGTGCGCTCAGCAGATCGGTCCAGACGTTCGCGTGATCGACTGCATTGCAGGGTCTGGCCAAGGGATCGACTGGTATGTGCGAGAGCTTGGGAAGCGGCCCTACACCTATCGCCAGCACATCGTTCCGCATGACGCGAACAATGGCGACCTTGGAACCGGTCAGCGCCGTATTGATACCATGCGCTCACTTGGCATGAACCCGATCCGCGTCCTGCCTCGCACACCGGTGGATGACGGTATCAGCGCAGCTCGCAACCTCCTGCCCCGCTGCCGGATTGACCGGAAGAACTGCCAACGCGGGATTGAAGCGCTCGAGCAGTATCGCAAGTCATGGGACGACGCGAACAAGGTCTTTCGAGACAAGCCGCTGCATGACTGGGCGTCCGACTACGCGGATGCGTTTCGGTATCTGGCTGTTGGGTTGAGGGATCGCGAGGATGATAAGCCGACACGCAAGCCAATCAAACGCTCTCCCTTGATCGGCGCTGCCGGTGGATGGATGGGGGTTTAATCGGTCCAGCCTGTCGAATTTGGTTGTACTGACAAGTTTTGGTGTGGTATTCGAATACCTCATGAGCGAGCGCTTTCCAGAAACAAATGATGTTCTCCGCGAAGTTCAGGAGCGGTTCGAAGCCGCCCGTGATTTCGAGGCTCAGTGGCGCAAGCACGCACTAGAAGATCTGCGGTTCTTCCATGCTGATGCGTACAATCATGACCAATGGGACAGTGCTGTTTATCAGGCACGTTCTGGCACGTTTGGCGGCTCCCCTCGGCCCTGCCTGACGATCAACAAAACCCAGCAGCACGTCTTCCAGATCGAGAATGACGCGCGGCAGTCGCAAATGGGCATGAAGGTCAATGCGACCGGCTTTGGCTCAAATGAAAAAGCGGCAGACGTCATCGAAGGCATTATCCGCCATATCGAATATCAGTCGAACGCTCAGCAGAACGCCTATAACTGCGCTATCCAAGGACAGGTCCGCCAAGGCATAGGCTGGGTTCACGTCGTGACAGACTACGTGCGTGGGCAAGACAGCTTCGACCAAGACTTCTTCATCAAGTCCGTTCCAGACCCGCGATCCGTTTACTCCGATCCGAACACGCAAGAGCCTGATCATTCGGACATGCAGTGGGCAATGATCGTAGAGGAAATGCCGCGGGCTGAGTTCGAGCGGCTTTATCCCGGGCATGAAGACGTTAAGGGCGCGCCACTGTCTATCGCGGCAGAGGGCGATGAACGCACAGACATCTCAGAACGCGATACCGTGCGTGTGTTCCGGTATTATCGTCGCAACGAGGACAAAGACACGCTCTGGGCCGTTCCGAACGCTCAGACTGGCGCCGTGCAGGCCATGCGTCAGAGCGAGATGCCTGACGAGATGGTGGCCATGTGTCGTGAAATGCAGCTTCAGTCTCGGCCTATTACCCGGCCTCATGTTGAGTTCTTTCTGATTGCTGGCAATGACGTCATCTCGTCTGGCCTGACGGTCTTCAGGCACATTCCACTCGTGCCGTTTGTTGGCGTTGAGAGCGTGATTGACGGGCGTCTGGACCGGTGCGGACTTGTGCGGTCGCTGATCGATCCGCAGCGCATGTTCAATTACAGCGCGTCCGCGTTCGTTGAGAGCATTGCCACGCAGACGAAATCGCCCTGGCTGGTCGATGAGCGGTCCATTGAGGGATACGAGAACCAGTGGGCCAACGCGAATACGTCCAATCAGGCGTGGTTGCCGTACCGATCCATTGATCCGGACACATCAGAAGCATTGCAGGCACCGCAGCGTCTGGACCCGCCAACCGGCAGCACGGGCCACATGCAGGCCATGCAGAACGCAGATCTGCAAATGCAGATGGTCACGGGTCAGTATCAGGCAGAAATGGGCGCACCGGGCAATGAAAAGTCCGGGAGAGCGATCAACGAACGCCAGCGCCAGTCTGACACGGCAAACTACCACTACACCGACAATCAGGGCATGGCGCTTCGTCTGCTTGGACGCATCCTGATCGACGCCATTCCGTTCGTGTACGACACAGCCCGCGCAGTCCAGGTTCTGGGCATGGATGGTACGCAGTCGAGTGCGATTGTTGATCCGCAATCACCGCAGGCTGCACAGGTTGTTTTGCCACCTGGTCCGAATGGCCAGCCTCAGCAGTCCCAGCAGGGCCTGACGTTCGAAGAACAGCTTGCGCAGGAAGGCGCTATCCTCGCAGTCAATCCGACGATTGGCCGCTACGACGTCGAGGCAGACGTTGGCCCGGCCTTTGCAACGCGTCGTCAGGATACGTTCAACAGCCTGATGCAGGTGTTGCAGGCGAACCCGGCAATCATGGGGCAGATTGGCGATCTGTTCTTCAAGGCGGCTGACTTCCCGCTTGCTGACGAGATTGCGGACCGCCTCAAGCCTGCCTCGGATGATCCACGCCTCGGGCAAGCTCAGCAGACCATCCAGCAGCTACAGGCGCAACTTCAGCAGGTTACGCAACAGCTCAAGGACAAACAGGCGGACCTCTCTTTGAAAGCACAAGGACAGCAGCATGATGCCGCTGCCGATCTGCTTAAGGAAGAGACGGACCGCTACAAGGCCGAAACTGACCGCATGGCCGCGATTGGCTCGACTGATCCCGAGGCATTGCGTGTTCTGGTTCACCAGCTTGTTCAGGACGCACTGAGTAACGGCACGCCCTCGCCTTCAGATGGCGCAATGCCTGCAATGCAGGACGGCCCTCCGGGCTCCCTCCCACGCCTTCCTTCTTCCAATCCCCCCGGTGGAGAAATCCACGCCCCCAATCCAGTGACAGGAGCCGTTGACGCATGAGCGAGACCCTAGAAGCCCCAGTTGTCGAGACGAACGACGCTCCTGCTGACCGCTTTGCGGGTGTCGAGTTCGGCAGTGAAACACAGACCGAACAGCCCAAGACGGAAACGCCTGCCCGTCCGGAACCGCAGGAACCAAGCGAGCCAGAGCCCAAGCCGGAACCGGCCTGGGCTGAACGACGCATTGGCACACTGACGGGCAAGTGGAAAAGCGCAGAAGAGCGCGCAGTGGCGGCAGAACGCCAGCTTGAAGAATACCGCCGCGCCCTCGCTGCGTCTCGTGGTGAGGAAGATCAGCAGCCGGAACAGACGCCAGAGCAGATCCGCCAGCAGGAACGCGATAACGCCAGTCAGCAACAGGCGCAGCAGGCTGAAGCTCAGGAGTTTGGAAACGCGACAATTAAGGTGGCGCAGTCTCTCACAGAAGCCCATGGCGCTGAGGCAGTTGGACGCGCTACGCAGCTTCTTTCAGAGCGCGCAGGCCTCGACTTCGCTAACAGGTCACACCAGCAGATCATTCGCGACATATCGGAGTTGCCGAACAGTGGCGCGGTGTATTATGCTCTCGCCAACGATCCAGACGCGGCAAGCGAGTTGCTTGATGCTCCCGAGCGCAAACAGTTTGCTCTGCTACAGAAGTTCGCGGACAAGGTGACAGCCCCAGCAGGACAGACGCAGGCCACGCAGCCAGCATCACGCCCTGCCCCAGCAGTTTCCAAAGCTCCGCCTCCTGTTGCCGCAACGTCTGGTTCTGGTCGAGCGGTTTCAAGCCGTTCGATCTACGACGACGATTGTAGCATAGAGGATTACGTCAAGCTGCGGTCGAAGAAGTAAGGCGACGGCCTCTAAACGGGTGTCTGGCGGGAACTGATCCCGCCCGTCTACCAGGACGTTAAATGCGGGCTCACCGTGGGTGACGGTTGCAAAGTCACCCTGCCTACCATGGCACGAAATGCGGGTGTTTCCGGTCGTAAACCGGCGCACGTTCTGGTTAAGCCGAGAACGGGTCACGAGACGCACGACGTCACACCCCGAAAGCCAAGGCAGTGGCAAGCAATAACCTGATCAACAACTCCATCATCACGCGTGAAGCCCTGATGATCCGCCGTAACTCCAACGACCTGATCAAGAACATTTCCCGCGAGTATCAGGGGCAGTTTGCGCAGCGCGGCGCCAAGATCGGCGACACGATCAACGTGCGCCTGCCGAACGATTACGTCGTGCAGGATGGCCCGGTCGTGAACCCGGAAGCAACCGCTGAGCGGTCCATTCCGCTGACGATCAACTTCCGCAAGAACGTCCCTATGTCCTTCTCCACGCAGGAACGGACGCTGAATATTGACGACTTCTCGGAGCGCTATATTGCGCCTGCCGTGAACGCTCTCGTCGGACAGGTCGCATCCGATGCCATGACGCTCGCGCTGCAAGCGTCGAACATGGTGATCAACACCGATGACGATGGAAACCTGATTGCGCCGTCTTCTCAGACTTGGCTTCAGGCCAAAGCGATCCTGACATCCTGCAACGCCCCTCTTGATGACCGCTTTGCCGTCCTCGATCCGATGACCGATGCCAACACGGTTTCGGGCATGATGGGCATGTTCAATCCGGGCAGTACGGTTTCTCGCCAGACGACCGACGGCCAGATGGGCTCCAAGATCCTTGGTGTTCGTGAGTGGATGCAGGACCAGACTGTCATGATCAGCCAGACCGGCTCTTATGACAGCAAGGCCACGGCAACAGGGACCTACGGGAACTACACACCGAATGGCGCGCCGGTTACGACCATCTCCTCCAGTGCCTCGCCTCACTCGTCTGTTCTGACGGTTTCCGCCATCAATGGCACTCTGAAGGCTGGCGACATCATCACCATTGCTGGTGTGAACCGCATCAACCGCGTGAACAAGAACAGTCTGCACATTCCGCAGCAGTTCGTTGTGCTGGCTGATTGTGCGAGCGGTGCGACGTCCATCCCGCTTTCTCCTGCGATCATCCCGCCTGGCGCAAATGGACCGGTCCCATATCAGACCGTTGACGCCGCACCGGCTGCTGACGCTGTAGTGAAACTGGTCGCTCCGGCTGGCTCCATCATTCGCCGCAACATGCTCTACAGCAAGCGCGCCCTGACGCTGGCAACGGTGGACCTGGAGAACGTGTCCGAGCTTGGCCCGCTGTGTGCACGTGCCTCTCTCGACGGCGTAAGCCTGCGGACTGTCACGTACTACAACGGCACCGACGACACGCGCTCTACCCGCCTCGACGTGCTGTACGGGATCGGCATGCTGCGTCCTGACTGGTGCGTCATCGTACCGGAACTGGTGCAGGCATGAAGCACTACCCGCGCACCCTCTTTGCTCCTGACGGCTTCACGACAGTGACCGTCCAGAATGCTGAGCAGGAAGCGCGGGTTCGTGCCCGTTTTGCGGGGCGATCCGATCCAGACAGTAAGGACGCCCCGCCCAAGCCTGTCATGAGACGCAAAGGGCGCGTTCCCAATGTCAGAAAGTCTTAACGAGGAAAGCGGAGACCAGGGGTATCTCGTCTCCGACCTCATCAGCATGGCGCTCCGTCAGATCGGCATAGGCGCAATGGGCACAACTGCCAGCGCGGCTGATCTGGCGGATGGTCTCATGCACCTGAACATGCTGTTGGCTCAGTGGCAGCGTAAGCGGTGGCTGGTTCCAAATCTTGTCGATCGTGCGTTCGTCTCGACAGGCAAGAGCGTCTACTTTGTGGGACCCGGAGGTGATCTGGATATCCCGGTCAGGCCGTCACAGATTAATGCCGCCTACATCCGTCTTCTGAATGGCGCGCCTCTTTCGACTGAGGGCGAGTTTGCCAGCACGGATTTCTCAGCGGACTTTGATGTCGGTAGCGACGGACTGAACTCCGGTGTGCAACCCATTGATTACGCGCTGGAGCAGATCCCGTCATACGAGGATTACGCGGGCCTTGGTCTCAAAGCGCTTCGGTCATGGTCAAGCTACTTCCATTACAATCCGGCTTTTCCTCTTGGTGAACTGCGTCCCTGGCCCATTCCAGCTGCGACGATCTGGGAAATTCATCTCGTCTATGCAGAGCCGCTTCCTGCGGCATTGAAGCCTACAGACGGGATCAATCTGCCTCCTGAGTATTGGGATGCGATCATGTGGTCGCTGGCTTCTCGCATGGCGCCTTCTTACGGACAGCCCCCGGATCAGACTGTTGTTGCAGCTATGAGGTCTGCGCTTGCCACTATTCGCAGCGCCAACACGCAGGTTCCAACGCTCGGCATGCCGTCGATCCTCACTCCTATCAATTCCCCATTCTACTGGCCCGGCTTGGAGATCCAGAGACTATGATGACCCGTTATATTCTGGCTCTCGCCCTCTTTGTCGGCGCACCAGGCCTTGCATCCGCACAGTCTGTTCCGACGCTCTCGCCGCCCGTTACGCTTTCGGGCCCTACGGGCATGAAATCAGCCCTTGCGACCAAGGCTGACGTGAGCAACGGCACCCTGAAATCTCCGACCATCACGGGTGGCACGCTTGATGGCGCCCAGAGCATCACGACCACGAGCGGCATCACGCAGCCCCTCGCATCTCTTCTGGGCCAGCAGATCAACGTTGTGAACTACGGTGCAGTCGCAGGCGGGACGGATAGTGGGACGGCCGTCAAGAACGCACTTTCGACCGCGGCAAACCGCTTTCCGGTTTACTTTCCGTATTCAGCGTATGGCTACACGATTAACTCCGGCGCCTACACGGGCAAGGAAATTGGAACGTGGCTGCTGAATGGTAACCGGATCACAGGCAATGCGATCGGCGTTCCGAGTGCTGGAACCGGGACACTCATCAGTCCCTACACGAACCCTTACCTGATCGCGACGGATCGGAAATCCGTCTATGACCCTGCCGCAATTCCACAGCCAAATACGGGTGCGACAGTGGCGGAAAGCATCGAATGCCTTCCCAACCGTGCGAACGGCCAGAACGCGAACGTGACCCGTAACTGGATTGCCTGCCGGTATGTCGGGGCGGATACGGGATCTGGTGGCACGACATCGATTGATATCAGTACCGAAGTCGAGAACTGGGTCCTGAACGTCTCCGGGAACCATGGTCTGGCCTTCGAGATTGACACCAACTTCAATGCGGCAGTGACTGATGGACAGTGGACGACCGGGCTCTTTCTGACAGGTGGCGGCGCTGCGGGCACGAACGTGAACTCCGTTGCGCTGTCCATCATGCATGCCGCTTATGACGGTTCCTGGCTGCCTTGGACGACGGGGCTTTCAATTCGTGAGGCGACCAATCAGATCCAGCAGTACAAAGCCAGTGCTGGTGAAGCCGGGTTTTTCCAGCAGGCTTTCGATCAGTCCGGGAATACACTCTGGCAGGTCGATAAGAACGGCTATGCAAAAGCGGTCGGCTTTGTCTCCATGGCAACAGGAAACCCCGCATTCAGTGCTCATGCGGCTAATGCTGATGATTTCGTTGCGACACGCGCATCAGCTACCGATACCGGCTTCTTTTTCCGGGGGTATGATGAGAGCGGCAATACACTTGCATCCTTGGATAAGAGAGGATCAGCAACAGTCGCAGGCCTGATCAATACCAACCACACAGGAGAGAGCGCATCATCGACCTGTACCGTTGGTGAAATGCATGCCGACGACCTGAATATCTACGTTTGCACCAGTGCGGGGACCTATAAGGTCGCAGCCCTTACGGCCATCAAATAATGGCTTTGCAGCGCCTCAATCTATCCGGTGGCTCGTATGAAGCGCGGGCCGTCTCGGTGGCGGCACAACGCTGCCTGAACCTGTATGGCGAGCCCGTTCCTGTTGAGGAGGGCGAGCCAGTCCGGTTTGCTTACTATCTGACGCCCGGGCTGCGGAAAATTGCCCAGATGACGGGTGCGATCCGATGCCTTTACCAAACGACGCAAGGCGATCTGATTGTTGTCGCGGGCAGTCAGGTCTCGCGCCTGTACAAGGACGGCGCACTGACCTCAATCGGGACCATTTCGCCCGGATCAACGCCTGTCCGAATGAGCGATAACGGAACGTGCCGTTTCATCGTGGATGGAAGCTCAGGAAATGGGTGGTTCTGTTCCATGCCGTCTTCACCAGGTAGCTCAAAAGGTAGCACAACCACATTCAGTTATTCCGTGAATAGCGCGACCCGTTCGGGCTCGTAGTCTCTGACGATTATGAGCGCGTTTACGCTGTCTGCGAGTTATGTATACACCCTGTCTGGTACTGGGATTGCTGACGGAACGACAGTCACGGGCGTGTCGTCTGCCTTGTCCGCCACCACGTCCGGAGATGCGGCAGAAGGTACGCAGACGATTACCGTTCAAAGCGTCGTCTCTAACGTCGGCGGCTGCGCGATCGTTGGTGGAGGCATTGCGGCCGGAACAACCATTCTGGCGACGTCAGCCAATGCCGCGAATTCCAGTTACACCGATATGGAACTTTCTGCACCGACCTCGGCGGATACACCCGTAAATACCGTTCTCACGATCCTGTCCACGGCCGATCCGGACGCAGACATTACGACGCTCACCCTGTCGCAGGCGACGACGGCTGATATCGATGCTGCGGCCTCCGTCTCGATTGTGACATCCTCTCCCAACCCCTATGGCGCTTTGGTGAAGATCAGTGATGACGCGTTTTACGGCTCGCCGACCATCGATATTCTGGACACGTTCTTTCTGTTCGTGAACCCGAACACAACGAACTGGTACACGTCTCCGGCGCAGTTTGCTGACGAGAACCAGACACCATTTGATAGCCTCTATGTCGCAAGCGATGCGACGAGCCTGGGTACGATTATGGGGTTGGCCGTTATTGGTCAGTTCATATGGATTTTTGGTCGGTGGCAAATTGAAATCTGGTACGATAGCGGAGCGTCTGATTTTCCGTTTCGGCGCAGTTCGGGCGTTACGATTGAGGCCGGCCTTATCAGCCCGTACACGATTGCAAAGATACCCTCGACGCAAAGCACACTGAATGGTGCGCTGATGTGGCTGGGTCAGGATCGAAACGGCTACGCGCGCGTCTATCTGGGCGCCGTTGAGTCTGCGGCTCCTGTCTCGACATTCCCGGTTGAGGGTGCGTTGCAGGATATGCCCGATCTCTCTCTCTGTGGCGAGCGTCTATCAGCAGGAAGGCCATATCTTCTATGTCCTGATGATCCCAGGGCAAGCGGCTTCGTGAGTTTATGACGTTTCCACGACCCTATGGCATGAACGATGCTCTCTCGATGCTTCTGGCAATGAGAGCCAGTATCGTCCTTATTGCTGGGCTTCGGCCTACGGCAGAGTCTTTGCTGGCGATTACGAGAGTGGCACAATCTATGAGGCTGATCTCGATACGTTCACCGATAACGGCATGGCCATTAAGCGCCAGCGCGCCTTCCCTCACCTGCTGACAAACGGGACGCGAGGCATACACCGACGCCTTACGCTCGACATGCAGAGTGGCGCTTCTCAGTCCATAGAAGTGGATTGGTCTGATGATAGGGGCGCAACCTTCAACGCAGCGCAGACAGTTGCGCTTGGGGCGAGCGGGAACGGCTGGCCAACGCTCTGGCGTCTCGGAATGGCGCGTGACCGCGTTTACCGGCTGACATGGACTGACCCTGGGAATACGGCGCTGATGGGCGTCTTTCTTGATCTGGAGCCTGTACGGTCATGAGCACAGAGCCCAAGGATCTGAATAGCCCGCTTCCGATCCAAATTTACAATCAGGACGGGACGTTGACTGCGCAGGGTAAAGCGTTCCTGCGTCGTCTCTGGGAGCGCACGGGATATGCGCTCGGAACGGATAGCGCGTGGACGGCGCTTGAGGCTGACATTGCCCTTCTCTCTGCTGCGCAGGCGCAAAGCGTGGCGAATGCGGCTCTGGCTGAAGCGAAGTCTGCACTTGAACTGGCCCAACAGGTTCTCTTGCAGGCAACGTCAATTCGCACCGAGGCAGCAAAAGCATTGGAATTTTCAGACGATTCCGCTATTCCCTGAGTCACGGCACGCGGTAACGCTCAGGCGGCACAATCTCCCGATGAGAGCATGATCTTTGCGATCATGAAGCCCTGATGTCCGTTGTCGCGAAATCCCTTCAGCCTGGAACAACCCTGACCGCTTCCACTGCATCCGTCCTGACGGCAGGCGCAGGAACGACAGTCATTACAAGCGGCGTTCTGTCCAATCCAACTACGGCTGCGGTGTCGTTTACAATACAGGTCTAGCGCTCAGGCGGCGCGGCTCTGGATGTCGTACCGTCCCGATCTATCCAGGCCAATGGCACGGATCTGCTTCCCGAGCTGTCGAGCCTTGTCCTGACGAATGGCGACGTCTTGCCCGCCTCGGGTGCAGGGCTTGTCTGCATCGTGAATGGTTACGCCATGTCGTGATGACGGATGCTGAAATCCTGGGCGCTGTACCTCCGGAGAACGCGATCCTCTACCGGGACGGCGATGCAGTCGGGATGCTTCTGCCGATCACGCCGTCTGTCTGGGAGGTCCATTGCGGAGCTGCCCAGGCCATGCGTGGCAAAGCATCCCTCTCCGAATTCTGGTCGGATCACCCCGAGGTTCAGGAACTGATTGGGGTTATGAAATCAGAGCATCTGTACGCCCGGTACAGCGCGGCTCGGCTTGGCTTGGAGCGCGTCAACACAACCCCCATCACATGGCCGGACGGGACTGTCCGCAATACCGCCGATTACAGGATGAAACGCCCATGATCCGCCATTCCGTTGCTCAGGCTGATTACTTGCCGGGGGTTTGTTTTGATCCAGGAGCCGCTATCGGGGGCGGTTTATCCGCTGCTGGTACGGTGGCTGCTACGGCCATGCAGGTCAATGCCGAGAAGCAGGCGCGCGAGATTGCCGTCAACACGGCCAAGGAAGTCGCGCCGACGATCACGGACAGTGCCACCTCCGCCAACGCTTTGCTTGGAAACTATGCGTCCGCAGGTAACTCCGCGATCAACGCGCTGTCGAATGGGCTGACAGAAAGCCAGCTTCAGGCCACTCTTGGATACAAGTTCAACCTTCAGCAAGGCGAACAGGCTGCGACGAACAGCGCCGCCGCCCGAGGGTTGGCGAATAGTGGGGCAGCCCAGAAGGGTGCGGCGGCTTTGTCTCGGGCCTCGCTGACAGTACGTATCAGAACCAGTTCAACGACACGAACGCACTGGCGCAGGAGGGCTACAACGCCCTCAACCAGCAGGGCAACAACACCATGATGGCCGCGAACAATGCGGCTCAGGTCCGTATGGAAGGCGCGAATGGCGCCATGGCCACGACGGTTGGCGCAGGTAATGCGCTGGCCAGTGGGCTGAGTTCTATTGGAAATACAGCCAGCCAATACAGCCTTTACAATGCCCTTCTGGGCGGCAGGAGTACAGCTTCCCCTGCATCGGCCAGCACACTCACGGAGGCTGATAAGGGGACTGAAAGCGGCACGCCAATTGGTGTCGGAGGGTTCTATTAATGGCAGGCTTCAACACAAACGCACTCTGCCGACACCGCTCACGCAGCAGACCAATCTGCTTGAGTTCGCAACCCAGGCGATCGGTGTTCGCAATGCTCTACTCGGTAATAAAATCCAGCAGGCGAAGTATGATGCCGATATGGCGCAGGGAAATGCCCTGCTCGGCGCCACAAGCCCGGACGGCCGTACAGATTATGCCAAGGCCCGTGCTACAATGGCCGCTGACCCGGCTGCCGCATATGGGGCATCGCGGGCCGTGCGCGAACAGAACGCGGTGCGTGCGGACGATCTCGCCAACACGGAAGCCTGGACATTCGTCAATGACACGGTGAACTCCGCAGGACGGGAGATCGACCGGACATTCGGTGTTGGCGTCCCTCACCTTGTGAGCTGGGCCACGTCTCTTGGTCATCACATGGACAATCCAGTTTCACGTGCGGCGCATGACGTGGGTGATTGGGTTGCCTCCAAGGAAGATGGCGACGAAGCGGCGCGCAAGAATGATTATGGTGCTCCCTACACGGATGCAGCCGGGACGATGCTTGGCGCGGGGTTGGCAACCGCGCTTGGTGGCCGTGCCGTGCGCCCTGCTGCTGCGGCGCTTGATGAAACGAGGGCCGGTCGTGTTGTCGCAAATGCGCTGACTGGCGAAGGTCCGTCTGCGATGAAGTACGCGAATAACGCTATTGCGGCAGGTGTGCAGACCGGTCTCGCAGGCGGGGACTGGAAAGACGCAGCAGCCCTGACGCTTGGCCTCGGTGCGGCTGGAAAGCTTGGGAGCAAAGTCCTTTCGCCTGTCACGGATCGGGCCTCTCCGGCACTCCGTCGTGCCGGGGATTATCTGGACCCGCAAGGCGCGGCTGCCAGAGGAGTAGAAGAAGCCCCTACAGAAATTGGGCGGCCTGCCAGCACGTCGGTACAGAAGGCGGAAGAGAAAGCCCAGATCAAGGCTATCTCCAAGGTTGGTGCCTTCAGTGACCCGGAGAAAGCCGCAGATGCCATCATGAAGGCCTTCACGAGTGAGGATGGAACGCGGCTTTATCAGGCGCAGGTTCCGGGTGTCTTCCACACGACTGCGGTACGCACACAGGATGCCAAAATGGCGGGCTTGGAAAACAACCTGCGCGATCTTTACCCAGATGCGTTCAAGACGCTCGATAGCGCAAATGATCACGCCTACACGCAGCATCTGCGGGAGACGATTGGCACGCCGGAGCAGATCCACAATCTGGAAGCCGAGCGTTCAGCCTTCGAAGAGGCACAGCGAACCAAGGCTTTCGAAAACGAAGAAGCCGTGCCGGTGGGCGCGCTTCATTCGATACTGGATAGCCACATCTCTGCCAATAAAGGCAATGAGCCCGTTCGTCAGGCCATCATGAAAGCCAAGAAGGCGCTTGAGGAAGTGACGTTCGCCAAAGAAAATCCGTCGCCTACACATACCCTTTGGAATGAGCCGAAAGACCCTGTTCGTTGGGCAAATCCGTCTGATCTTTGGAATGTCCGCAAGGCCATCGGTTATGGCCTTCAGAAAGCCGCAGCCGGTGAAGACGGGCATATGCGTGCAGCGGCTGCGCGTCTCTCTCCCTTCATGGATGACCTTGCACACCATATCGACCAGGGCGCACCGGGCTTTCATGACTATCTGGCAGGTTATTCGCAGCGCTCAGGCACCATCGACAGCCTGCGCTTTCTTCAGTCGCGCGGCCTGATGCAGCCTTCGACAAATGCTCCGACGGGTGAGAGCGTGAATTACACGGCGCTGAAGAACCTCATCAAGCAGATCGACAAGAACGAGGTTTCAGTTGCGACCAAAGGGACGGATGCCGTCACGCCTGAGCAGGAAGCGCGCATTCGGACGCTTTACCGTGACATGCTTGCAGAGCGCACCATGCGAGACGCGGGCGGATCCGTGGGGTCAAAGACCTTCAAGGCAGGGATGACGCAGCGCCAGAAGGAAATCCGAGGCGGGAATGCGGGTGCTGTTCTTAGCACCGCAGGAGGTCTTGCTGGGGTGCATGAAGGAGGAACTGGTGTTGGAGCAGTTTCTGGTGCCCTATTCCACGGTTTTAATCACCTTTCCAATCACGCCTTCGCCAATCGTCGCTTGACGAAGATGGAACAGGCAGAACAGAAGGTTATTAATCCCCTATTGAGTCAGTCTCGATAATCGAACCGAACGCCATTTAGAAACCGATCCGTCTTTTCCGCGCGGTATCGGCGAATGGTGTAAGGCATGAAGAATGCTACAGCCAACAGAACAGTGCTTATCCAGTAGTCAGAACCGTATTCTACATGATGAAAAATGACGTCATCGTACGTGTGGCTACAGCGAGAAAAGCAGGTGCCGGCAAAGCCTCCCCTTCCGCCCAGAAGAAGCACCAGGCCGCAGCCACGACGAGATAAAGGAAGATCATGCGAGGATTATCGCAACTCTATGCTTATTGGACAACGTTTTTTACTATCATTGCGTTATCCAACAAGTCGAAGCTAGGTCAATAAGTCATCAGGCTAATGATATACGTACAAATTCACTTACCAAATCGATTTTCTCAGGAAGAAATTTTCCGATTTCGCCTTTAACTATTTTTTCTTCCAATTCGTCTAAGGTCCGCGGGACATCGGACCAACATGCAGGAATATCGGTAAATTTATATTCCCACCAATTGGAAGCGAGGAGACGTTCAATCAGTGCATCTGAGAAACGCATCTTAATAATTCTAGCAGGAACACCCCCAACGACTGCGTAAGGAGGAACATCCCTTGTAACCACTGCTCCGGAGGCAACAATTGCCCCTGTCCCAATCGTCACACCGTCTCTAATTGATACGCCCGAACCTATCCAAACATCATTTTCAATTCTAGCACAAATGGGATGCTCAACAGGGTAGTCTTCTATTTTAAAATCCGCTCCGAAGTCCTCTCGAGCAAGTTTTTCCCAGATATTACCATATGTAAAAGTACTTGTAGTCAAACGCTTGGACGGATGATCGTCCCCCATTCGACGAACACGCTCAGCTATGCTGCAATATCGTCCTATAACGAAGTTCTGCGCAAGTTTACTTTCGGTGTAAGAAAATGCTCCCATACTGCAAAAGCCATCTCGTGGAAGAGAATCATAGGGCTCTACAAGAATTTTATGATCAAACCTAATGCTTGATCCAAAAGGTATTACACCACGAATATTAAATCCTGGCGCCAAAAATATCCTTTTCTCAAAACAGAAATCTTCCATTTCTTTTGTCCATGATATCATTACAGGATAATGATTCACGATGTGTTCGGATTTTCTGAATACTCTTAATTCGTTACCTTCGTCATGCAACAAAAATTTTCCAGAAAGCTCTACTATAGATCCGCTTTCTATAAGAACGTCTAAAAGAATGCTTGTCTCACCACGGTCGCTAAAAATAGCAATTTTTCCGTTTTTTATTCCCCAAGATGTTTCAATCGGGTGCTGATAACCCGTGATGGTGCCATTTTCATTAAATTTGAAAAAAGAACCGAAAATATGCCCGGATGAAGTCCCGTAAAGCCATACGGTTTCGTCGATTAATTTTTTTAGTATTCCTGCCTCGGTTTCTTTTTCTATCGCTATATCTAATTTTTCTGGATGATTTGTAGTCATTGTTTCTTCTGAGTCACCATCTGGGGCAATCATATTCTCTCCAGTATTTTATAACGATTCGTATCTTTTTCTTACAATTAAGTTTTATCATGTCATATGGAGAGGACTAGGTCTAAAAAATGAAATATGCGGCCACTTTCTTTTGGGCTTCGAAAGGGAATATCGCGAATTTTATGCTGTTCCCCTTGTACTGATTTCTGGACATCCCGAGCGCCAACGTAGCCTTGTCGTTGCCTGACTAGGTCACGTTGACAAAATGCTCAGCCCCGAGCCTTGCGGCGGCGAGGCCGAGGAAGTTCATGAACGACAGGGCAGTTTTGTCGTAGCGGATTGCGATACGGCGCATCTGCTTGTGTCTGTTGAACATCCGCTGGATGCGGTTGCGGTAAGGCTACCAGTCTGCTTTCTGAGGCGGCACTTCGGCCCCTTTGCGTGGGCGACTAAATGCTTCCGTATGGGCCCCGCTTTTGCGTCTGTGGCCTATGAATGGGGCCGGCACCACCGTGCTGTCGACCGTATGCTGCCCAGTCATCAGCCAGCCTCAGATCCATACAGGTTTGCAATAGAGCGCCTCCAGACGGCTCAATGACAAAACTGGGCATACACGAAGTTCCACTTGCCGTAGCGTTCATGCATGTCTCGCCACGGACAAACGACGCGCAAGTCATGCAGCATACCATTGAGAAACCGGCGGTTATCTCCCGCGGGTCATGCTCAACCGTTCGCCCTCAGGAGGCAGAAGCGTACCAATAACGTTGATCGCCTCGGGCCATACCCCTTTACTACCCTGCCTTTACTGAGGAAGCCAGTGAATCAGATATTGCCTCAGACCGACAAGTCTTTTGTCAACGTGACCTAAGCTTAATCTGGTCTACACTTACAGCAATCGTACAGTTAGCCGGATTTTATTGGCCGTGTGGTCTAAGGTGAGTGCCAGTCTTGCCATCATTCCAGAGGGCGTTTCCCCGCCTCTTTTGCGCGAATGGAAGTCGTAGAGCTTCTATTTCGCACCCTTTGGGGTGAGGCGGTGTTTTACAATCATGCACCATTCAAGGATATTCGCTGTTGCTTCCTCTGCAAATTCCGCAATGAGATACGAAGGAATTTGTTTGATACAGAACGAGATGAAGGCTGCGCCGATGAGTGCTCCAACTATTTTTTTCATATGACCTCCGATGATCTGAAGACATTTTTTCCACTTTTATTTGAGAAGAGCAATAGAATTTCCCTCGCGCTGAACTTCTGAGTTCCAGTGTGATCTCAACATGGCATGCTTCGCGTGTGGCGGGTCATAATCTGGTCAAGATATCTCATCATGCACCGCCCTTTGAAAGAATCAGTTATGAATGCTGTGTGGTGCGCAGCCGAAGCCAGTGAGTTGATCTCCAAGAATGCCCTTACGCCTGACTTCATCTGACGGGCGGCGCGGTGTCGCAACTCTTTCATACACTCGAAGGTATTTATCTTCCCCCAAAGACAGTAACCAATTTAACAAGCAGGACGGTGCTATTGGGTCAGCTTGCGTATGCAAAAATAGCGGCAGAAATCTATGAAGTGTCGGGTAGGCAAGAGAATTTTCTGGGATTGTGATGAATTACAATTGCTCGGCATTGACGTTAGCACTCTCGTCTCGAGCCAGATCCTGTCGTAGCACTCAAAAGGCAGGGCAATCAAAAGGGCTCAGGGCAACATGACCGGGCTCGCTAAAGGCACCAGCAGCATAAATCTCCGTGGTGTCACGGATCTGGAGAGGCTTTTTCCAGCGTCTTTATGGCAGCAGGCGCCCTATCATTTCGCGATGTGTCATTCGTTATGTGTCTTTTATAAAGCCAGAACTTAGAGATCAAAGCGAGCATTAAGAGAAATTGTTCTGGGCGCTCCCGGAAATAAATTTCTGTTCCCACGGCTGAGCCAATAACGAACATTTCCTATATTTTCTACTGTTGCCCTTAGAACTACATGATGATTGCCAATTTTTGTGCTGTAAGCGGCACCTATATTCCCCACAATATAAGACGGTAGCCTAATCGTGTTTGCCGCATCTAACCAACTCCGGGAAACGTAATTGAAGCCTGCGTTGACGCTTAGGCCTTTGATGGCTTCCAGGCGATATTCCGTATTGAATGCGGCTTGAAATGGAGCAACAGCTTCCAGTTTATGCCCTTGGTAGCCTGCGGTGGCTTGAACATATCGCGCATCCAGATACGCAATACTGCCGTTGATATTCAGATTGCGCGTTACCAACCAGGAGCCAGCGGCTTCAACCCCCTGATAGCGGGACAGTCCGTCCTGAACATAATAATTCTGGGCGTTGGTGTAAGCCGCTCCCGTGTCCATGCGGAACACTGCGAGCGTTCCATTCCATGCTTTCTTCTGTATTTTTACTCCTAGCTCATACTCGTCACTACGGATTGGCCCGAAAACCTGCATATAATTGACGTTGGAGGCCCCCGCCTGCCCTCCAGATTGCATGGCCTGCACCCAGCTAAAATAGGTGTTTATCTCCGGGGTGATTTTGTAGCTGAGAGACACCAATGGCGTGACGGGATTATTTCTGTGGGCGGCTGTCTGCTGGCCTGACGTCGAAAAGTCGTTTTCCAGATAGTTCGTATATCGCCCTCCTGCCATGAGAGACCAGCGATGATAAGTGATTGTGTCGCTCCAGAACGGAGCCACCTGTTGGTAATCAATGTAGCGATACATGCGAGGATTAAAGTTGCTTGCGCTCGTCAATGTAGGGCGATCACGGAAGATATTGCCGTATTCAACAGGATTTTTAGCCCCTGAATTGGCATCTGCATCAAACATCTGCCGCAGCCAGGTGATGCCGGCAATTACATCATGATGGAGTGGCCCTGTCTCGAAGTGTCCCTGAGTGGTCGCATCCACCTGATGGTAAGTCAGCACACGCACCATCTCGAAAGCGCGGCTCATATAATCGCCGTTTGTTCCCGTAAACGTCAGTTGGTTGGACGGGAATTTTTCATCGAGATGGGTGTAGCCGTATGTTAGATGAGCGCTCCAGTTCCGGGAAAAATCCCAGTCGAAGCCCGTACTAAAGCGCTTCATGTCATTGGTTTTCCAGGAGTCTTTGGCGCCAAATGCCTCGCGACCGCTCATCGTCCGTACGGCTCCGACCCCGTTGGCAGATGCAATCGTATTCACCATCCCTTTCTGAAGGGTATTCAGATAGAACGTGTTGAAATGCCAGTGCAGATTATTCGTAATCCGGACGTTCGTTGTGAAAGACAAGGACAGATTGCGCAGGAAGCTGTCATTCACCTGATTCCCGACTTCGCTGGCGAAAACAAATCGCGTCTGTATGCGATGGGCATTGTCGAGAGACCCTCCAACATCCAGCATCTGCCGAAACACCGCATCGGAGCGATAACCTGCTTCAAGCGTCAGCTTTCGTGTCTCAACCGGAGCTTTCAACTGGTAATCAAGCACACCGCCTGGTGAGCCAAACCCGTACATAAATGCTGAAGCACCCTTGATCACTTGGATATGATCAAAATTGGCCAACGGTAGGTCAATGTACCAGTAGGGAATGGCCAGACCATCAATCTTGTAACCATTCGTCCAGTCCAGGTTGAGGCCACGAACTCTGACGCTGGACCCGGACGCCGTGGAGGAGCCGTTTGAATTCGCCTGGACCCCTGGCTCATACCGCATGACGTCATTGATATCCGAAGCCTGCATCTGTTCAATTCGATCGGCAGAGATTGTGCTGACTGAAAAAGGCGTATCGAACTCAGATCTGCTCCCGAATGCCCCCAGAGGGACTTTACGCGCCAACTTGGGCGCATGACGGGTGACATGAACCGTCACGGATTCCTGTGTCTGACTTCGAATATCATGCGGCACAGCCCGCTGTGGCGGCGCACTCGCTATGGAGGGAATGGTCGAATGATTATGTGTTTGTACCTGTTTCCGTAGGGCGTGATGGATCGTCGCGGCTGACGATAGATCGGGCAAAGTAACAAGCAGAAGAGCGCGCAGGCTAAAACGCCGCATGACAAGTATATCCTTGAAAAATTTGAAATTTCAGCCTGAAGTGCGACGGAGCCTGTCTTCCTGCTCCACCAGAGATCGAACCTTGGGAATGAGATCCCGGCCATACCGAATGGCATCCGTCAGGGGGTCGAAACCCCTGATGAGAAAGGTCTCAATCCCGAGACGATAGTATTCGAGTAAACTCTGGGCGACCTGTTCCGCCGTTCCGACCAAAGACGTGGAATTCCACCGACCGCCAGTAACCTGCGTCACACCTGTCCAGAGGCGTTCGTCATGTCGTGCAGATTTCGCAGCAATCGCCTGTAGTCGCCGGGACCCTTCATTTGTTGGAAGGTTGTCGGCCGTTGGGCGTGCGCCTGCGTGGTCAAGGGCTATTCCGCTTTGTGTTGGCAGAATAGCTGCCTGTCGTTTTTCAATCTGCGTCTGAATGACCTCAGCGCGCTCCCATGCTTCTTCTTCCGTATCTGCAATGATTGGACGAAACGAAATGGAGAACCGCAAGGAGCGATTATACTTCTGACCAGCCGCGCGTACTTTTCCAACGAGTTCTGCAGCACTGGCCAGGGGCTCTCCCCATAAGGCATATCCGTCGGCGAGTTCGCTTGCGACCTTGATCGCCTCCTCGGAGGCTCCACCGAAATATAAGGGGATGCCGTTCGACTGGTAGGGCAGCACAGCCGAAGAGGCTCCACGCAGACGATAGAATTCTCCATCATGATCAAAAGGTGATCCCCCCGCCCATTCTCGGCGAAGAATTTTCAGATATTCCGCAGTCCGTTGATAGCGCTCTGGTTTTGACAGATGGTCTCCATCAGCTTCGAGTTCGCGATCATTCCCGCCCGTTATGATGTGGACCGCTACCCGTCCTCTACTGAGGTGATCCAATGTTGCAAACTGTCTTGCGGCCAATGTGGGGGCTGTAAAACCCGGACGATGCGCAATGAGCAGCCCCAACGTGGATGTTACGGATGCTGCATGTTGGGCAATCAAAAGGCTATCAGGAGAGGTCGAATGGAATGCAACCAATACCCTGTCAAAACCGGCGCGCTCATGAAGCAACGCCGTGGCAGCAATGTATGCGGGATCAACAGCAGGCCCAGGAAGGTCCAGAGTTTCTGTCTGTTCACGCGCACTGACGTAACCAATGAATTCGACAGGCATAAACCACTCCATTTAAAAGTGGTTTCATTTTAACTACTTTTTATTTTCATAAATCTTAAAAATGGAAACCTTAGTCCTGAAGATATGAAATGTTTCCACGTTTAATGTCAGCCTTGTTGGACCCACAAAATGCGACAATGGAATATTTCGAATAAAAAACTATAAGATAAGGATATTAAATATTTTTGTTTATAATATTGCAGTTTAGAAGTACAAAATTAAATCAATTAATCATAAAAAAGCAATATATTTAAATAAATCTACATTTTAATTGTATGCTTATCGACAGGATAAGAAATAGAATTTCAGGGACAGTATTGCGTTTTGTAGGTGTTTCTGAGGCATGTCTTTTCTTTCTGAAAAAAATCTTCTTTTTCCTGCTACAGGTAGGAATTCGCTGCCTTCCCTTTTGGGGACAACATGCGGCATCGCAGTATTCATGGGCGTCATTATCCACCAGGCTCATGCTGCGACCGTCCCTTCCCGATCGCTCCATAGGACACAGCATCCTGCTTCGTCATCACGAGAAACGCATCAAAAACAGCGGCTTTCGCCCAGTCGCCCCGCGATAGTGCAAGCCAAAGGCTTAGGTGAATCGTTTTCAGTTCACGGGCGGTCTTACGCCGCGCGACGAGCCGCAGCCCTGCAAAAGACGCCACAATCGGCAAGTTTGCTGTCTGCATCACAGCTCGAACGATTGGGCGTTCAGAATACCAAGCAACTCGCCCGGCTCACACCCAATCTTTATATTCCGAACAATATGCCAGGCTACGCAGTTCTGAATTACTTCATTCGAGGCATTGGTGAGATTGATCCACAAGGTGAACCCTCAGTTGGCACCTATCTCGACGGGGTCTACCTTCCTCGAAACATGGGCAACATGCAGGAACTTCTTGATGTGGCTGACATCGAAGTAGACCGTGGTCCTGTCGTATTTTCCGGACATCAGTCGGAGGGAGGAGCGGTCAGGATCAATACCCTCGTTCCCACCAATCAGAGGCGCTTCGTCGCGCAGACTGGATATGGAACCTATAACGAGTACCAGATTGGTGTTGCAGCCAGTGGTGCTCTCGTAAAAGACAAAGTCTACGGAAGTATAGCATTTGGCCGTCATGCCCGAGGCGGGATCGATCATAACTATACGGTTGGGAAAGACACCAATAACATCGATTATACCCAGGCCCGCGGAAAGCTACGCTTCACGCCTAACGAGGACCTGGACATTACCCTTGCTTTCGATGGCACAATAGATGGCAGCACCAACAAGGGTGTCGGAAACCTTCTGAACCCTTATATCTACGGGAATTATAATCAGCTTTTTCCGAAAAATAACTACAGTGAAGCTGGTTTCATCGGGAACGTGAGATATACGCTTTCCCCACATCTGAAGCTCTATTCCATCACGGGTATCAGAGGATACGACGACAAAGGAATTTACGACAACACTGGTGATTATTATTCCCGGACATCCCAGCCTCTTTATTACAAGGATAGAATGTATTCTCAGGAGCTGAAGCTTCACGGAGATTACGGCAAGGTTGATTTTAATGTCGGCGCATACTTCATGTATGAAGACTGGTTCACTCAACGCTGGGCCAATAATTCTTCGGGGACGGCAACCAATGATCCGGCGAAGATCCGTTATGCACCAGTTTATGCCGTCATTGATCAGGTCACACGAAACTGGGCGCTTTATGGGGAAGCGAATTACCATATCACGCGTGCCCTGACCTTCACTGCCGGACTGCGCTTTAACTGGGAGAACCATTCAAATTCTGAGACTTTGAATTATCTGGCGCCAGGTCCTTCGCACCAGTCAACGCCGGCCAACCAGCTTTCCTATATTCTCTGGGGAGTGCCGGGTGATCTGGCCTGGCAGGTTTCAGATCGTAAAAGCTGGATCCAGCTTCTCCCGAAAGGCACGCTGACTTATCAGGTTCGTCCAAACCTGATGACATATGCTTCCATCTCCCAGGGTGGGAAATCAGCAGGATATGATTTTCGGGCACAGAGCCCAACGGCGTCCGGAAGCCTTCAGGCCTCCACACCCTATAATCCGGAGATCGTTACAACCTACGAAGTGGGCCTTAAAAGTGATCCCCTGCCCGGTCGGGTCCATTTCAATGGGGCTCTCTTCTGGAACCAGTTTGACGACATCCAGCTAACCACCACAGATCCATCAAATGGGCTTGCGCGGCGTTTTAATGCAGGAAAGGGTCATTCCGTAGGCGCCGAAGCAGAGACTTTTGTCCAGATCACTCGCGATCTGGATCTGCATTACACCGCGTCTTACCTTTATTCTGCGTTAGATAAATTCCGTGGACGCGTTAGCCGGACGGTTCTTGCTAGCGGTCAGGTCTATAACAATACGCCGTATGCAGGCGCTCCCCTCCCTTACTCCCCACGGTTCCAGACGATGGGATCTCTAACCTATAAAATTCCGGTTCGGCTGCCCGGAGTATTCCGTATTGGCGCGGATGTTTCATTCCAGACTGCGCTTTACACCAGTTCTCAAACCAATCCGCAGAACCGTCTGACGCCGCAGACTTATGTAAACGCCATGGCAAGCTGGACCAGCCCTGACAAGCGCTGGTTCCTGCAGGCTACTGCCCGAAATCTGCTTGATCGGCGGTATCTGCAAAGCACAACGTTTGTTCAGGGAGGGGGCGTGCCCGTTTATGAATCGGCACAGTTTGCTGACCCAAGAACAATCTATGTGACTGCGAAGTTTACCCTCTAGCAGAAATAACCCTACCTAAAAATCTTGGTTCAGGAGGTTTATAGGTAGGGGAAAATATCTTTATTCAGAATAATAAAATGCATTGATTAATTTTTATCATTGGAAATTTAATCAATGCATTTTTATGTTTGGTTTAAATAATAATTTCAACGTGCACAAGCAATAATATTTAGGTGTGATTTCATGTCCCTGTCTTCGTCTGCCGTAAAGCGTCGTAGTTTTCTTGGCCTCGCATCTGCTGCTGCGGGTTCGAGACTGTTGCCCCAGGGGCTGGCGGCTCAGACAGAAGACATCTCCCACATTACGCTGAGAGCGGCCACGTTCCGCGGGGCGGACCAGACGCTTCTTAAAGAAACGAGACTTGATGACTTTCCCTACAAGGTCAGTTTCAGCGAGTTCAACTCAGGAAACATCATTGCTCAGGCCATTAATGCCGATGCCTTGGATATCGGCGGCTGGAGCGAAATTCCGATGGTCTTTGCGGCTACATCCGGAGCACGGATTTCCATTGTTGCAACGCTGGAGGGGCCGACAACCGATCAGGTTCTGCTTGTTCCGACACAGTCGACTGCGAAATCAATCAAGGAGCTTAAAGGCAAGAGAATTGGCTATATCAAGGCCACAACAGCCCATTACTTTCTGATCCGGATGCTGGAGCAGCATGGTCTTTCCTGGCACGACATCACGCCTGTCGCGCTCAGCATCAGCGAAGGGCTGACGGCCATGAAATCAGGCAGCCTCGATGGATGGGCAACATATGGATATGCCATTCAGATGCTGGAATCTGACGGAACGGCTCGCATCTTGCAAAGTGCTGCTGACATTCTTTCAGGCCATTATTTCATTGGTGCCAATCCGCTCCGTCTGAAAGATCAGGCCTTCCGCGCCGCTGCAGCAGATTATCTTGGGCGGCTCAACAAGGCTTATTCCATCTTAAGTCACGATAAGCCGCGCTGGGCGCACGCTGTATCCCCCGTGATTCAGGTGCCTGAACCTCTGGTATTGAACTATCTGCAAAACCAGAACCGCCCCTATTATCTGCGCTCCTGGCATAAAAACGACATTACCTCGGCGCAGGAGATAGCAAACACCTTTGTCAGAAGCGGTTTCCTTCCCCCTGGAACAGATCCTGCGTCAATCTTCTCTCCTGTTCTCTCCGATGCGCTGGATCGCCAGAGTTCCCGTCTGTGAAGTTCTCGTCGTCTCTTCGGCTGGAGGCAGACGTTCTGATTATCGGTGGCGGGCTGGCAGGATGCTGGGCGGCCATTACCGCAGCTCAGACGGGCGCCAGAGTTGTTGTTGCTGAAAAAGGATATTGTGGAACCGCAGGGGTAGCAGCCTCTGCTGGCCCAGGGCACTGGTTCATCCCTCCTGACGGAACCCTTCGCCGCGATGCTATTGCCCGGCGCCTTGAAACCGCACAGGGACTGGGCGATGCGGACTGGATGGAAACTATTATTGACCGGACATTCCGAACCCTGCCCACCATTGCCAGCCATTATCGCTATACGCAGGATGATAACGGGAAGGTCAGATACCATGCCCTGCGTGGCCCGGAATATCTTCGCGCTCTTCGCCAGAAGGCGCTGGATTGTGGTGTCACTGTACTGGATCATAGCCCTGCCCTGGCCCTGCTTCGCCATGGGGATACCAGTATCGCGGGCGCTACGGGGGTATCTCTGAAATCAGGACATGATCAATGGATCGTCCGTTCTGGTGCTACCATTCTGGCTACCGGAGGGTGTGCTTTTCGATCCCACCTTCTGGGGAGTGCAAACAATACCGGAGACGGGCTTCTGATGGCCGCTGACGCTGGGGCCTGTTTCTCCGGAATGGAATTTTCGGCCTTTTTCACGATCGTTCCGGCCAACACGACAATGGCCCGAACCATGATCTATAGTTTTGCGCGATATTATGATGCTGCCGGTCATGAACTTGAACGACCGCCTGGCTCACACGACAATAGCTTTCTCGCCAGAGCTTTGAAAAAGGGGCAGGTCTTCTGTGATCTCTGGGGCGTCCCAGAGGACATTCGCAGACAACTGCCGCAGATTTCTCCAAATGTGCCGATAACTTTTCAGCGCCTTGGAATAGATCCTTTTTCCCAAAAATTCCCCGTTTCTCTGGTGGGTGAAGGAACAATTCGTGGCGTCGGCGGCATCCGCGTCATGGACAGGCACAGTGGCTGTGGGGTTCCGGGGCTCTATGTCGCTGGCGATGTAGCTTCGCGAGAACCTGTAACTGGGGCCATATCAGGAGGTGGTGCCGTCAATGCGGCCTGGGCCCTGTCTTCCGGTTGCATCGCAGCAGAGGCTGCTGTTGCTTACACACGCAGGCAGCGACGCTCCCTGAAAGAGCCCGTCACACTGCCAGAATACGAAGCCATTGCCGGGGATTCCACGGCCGTCGAACACGCTGTTCAGCGTGAAATGCTGTCTCCAAATAAACAGTATTTCCGAACAGCATCATCCCTGAAACAGTCGTCTCAGGCACTGGAAGACGCGTGGGAGCGTCTGTCGCTTGGCGATGTCCATCAGGCAGGAGCGCGCGCACGGCTTCGACATCAGGAATTGAAGGCCCTCACGGCGGTTGCGCGCTGGTGTACGGCAAGCGCTCTGGCCCGGAAGGAAAGCCGGGGACTTCACTATCGCTGTGATGCTGAAAGTGTAGCCATGCCCGCCCATATTCTGAGCGGCGGCCTTGCAAAACCGTGGACCCGCTCGGTCCCAGCGAAAGTACCCTCATGATTGAACTGATTGTTGAGACCCGTTGCACGGCCTGCAATATCTGTGTGGAGGTCTGCCCACGCGATGTTTTAAGCCCTCGCGAAGGACAGCCGCCCATCATTGCCTATCAGGTAGACTGCCAGACCTGTTTCCTGTGCGAGCTTTACTGCAAAACAGACGCCATTTACGTTCATCCAGACGCCACCCAGGCGCATCCACAGAATGCGGAGATTTTGGAAGCATCAGGCCTGCTGGGAGAGTATCGCCGGAATTCTGGCTGGGATGAGTGGTCAGTTCATGAAGAGCTGAGAAATCAGCACTGGCGTATGGAAGATGTCTTTCGACGTGCCAGATCACCCTGAGACCCATTGAGGGGAGACAAAGGTCTCCCCTTTTGTTTTTTATCCGGCAGCGCGTGATGGCTGTGCTTCAAGAGTAGCAATTTTCTCCCGGACAAGCGGAATAAGATCACGACCGTAACGTCGCGCATCTTCCAGCGGCTCAAATCCCCGGATCAGGAAGTTGTCGATACCCAGCTTGTAATATTCCACCAGAGCGTCTGCGACCTGTTCAGGCGTCCCAACCAGCCCGGTCGAATTTCCGGCAGCGCCGGTCAGGCTGGCAACCCCCGTCCAGAGACGTTCATCCCGCCGGCGGGTAGTCGCCGTTTCCAGCAAGCGGCGTGAACCATCATTCGGCGGTTGATGACCTGTGACGGGCAGTCCAGACTGTTCTCGGGCTGCACGCACAAGATTTTCGACCTCCTCTGCCCGCTTCCAGGCAGCATCTTCCGTATCCGCGATAATTGGACGCAGAGACAGGGAAAAACCAATTGTTCGACCATGGCGAGCAGCAGAAGACCGTACACGACTGACGATTTCGCGGGTTGCGTCCAACGTTTCCCCCCACGTTGCATAAACGTCAGCATGTTTTCCCGCGACATCCAGAGCTTCAGCAGAAGTGCCACCGAAGAAAACCGGAAGATTCTGCGGGTGAATGGAACTCTGTGCCTGCCGAATATGATAGAAACGCCCGTCATGATCGAACGGTGTGGAAGCACTCCATTCCTGCTTCAGAATATCGAGATATTCGTCGCTGCGGACATAACGTTCCGCCTTGGTTGTACCGACGTCCCCGTCGCGGGCCATTTCAGTATCTGCGCCCCCGGTGATGATATGAACGGCCACACGGCCCTGCGAAAGCTGATCAAGCGTTGCGAGCTGCCGAGCAGCAAGTGTAGGCTGCGTAAAGCCAGGGCGATGTGCGACCAGAAAACCCAGCCGGCTGGTTAAAGCCGCTCCATAAGCTGCCACAAGCTGGCTCTCGGGAGAATTGGAGCCAAACGGAATCAGGACGCGGTCAAAGTCGCCCTCTTCCTGAACCTGCAAGGCTTCGCGAACGTAGGAAAGATCCAGCGCGCGATCGCGCACGCCTGCATGAATTTCAGATCTATTATTGAAACCAATATAACCGATGAAGTGAACCATAACGATTCTCCATTTGTATTATCTCTTCATCGTAAAATAAAAATATTCGAAATAATCGTGATTTCGGAAAAGGATATTCATTAGAAAAACTGGACGAAAGCGCCCTCCCTAAAGAAGGAAAGGCACGGCCTTTGTCTTACTGATCGTCAGGGCTGAAACGTCCTTCAAAAGCGACTTTCTCAAGCGGCAGGCGATCGGAAGGCTGTTCACGCTGACGCAGCCCTTCCGGCAGGGCGGCGGCATCGGCCTGACGGCCAATCACAAGAGCTGCATGCACCTGATAATCCTCCGGAAGTTCCAGTCCTGCCTGAGCCAGATCGTGGTCGAAGCCATTGATCGGATGAACGGCCCATCCCGCCTGTGAGGCCTGAAGCTGTATGAGAACAGAAGCGGCACCGGCATCAAAAGCATGCGTCGGCACCGGAGAAGGTTCACCTGTTCTACCAGAGATGGTGATTGTTCTGGACGCGATGTAAATGATCGCTGAGGCATTTTCGGCCCAGCTTCGGTTGAACGGGATCAGCCATGACAGGAACCGTTCCCAATCCGGCGTATTCCGGCGTGCGTGAATGAAGCGCCAGGGCTGGATATTGTAAGCTGAAGGTGCCCAACGTCCCGCATCCAGGAAAACTTGCAGGTCTTTCGGATCAATTTCCTCGGGCTGAAAGGCCCGTGGAGACCAGCGATTGAGAATAACCGGCAGGATAGAAGACTCCGGAGCACGGTCAGGGGCAGTCGTCATGAAATTTGGCCTTATGAGAAATACGGACTTATGCAGCATGCACGCCCAGCGCATTGAGTAACAGGCTACGCAGTTCCTCGAACGCTGGATCAGAGTGTCGTCTAGGACGCGGTATGGTAATGGGAACATCTACGCGAATGCGCCCCCGCTCAAGCACCACAGCCCGGTCGGCAAGCAGAAGAGCTTCGTCCACGTCGTGGGTTACGAGCAAAACCGCACACCTGTGTTTTTTCCAGAGATCTGCGACAAGGTGCTGCATCTTTAGCCGCGTTAGAGCATCCAGAGCTGCGAATGGCTCATCCAGCATTAGAAATGCGGGCTCTCTCACAAGCGCACGGGCAAGCGCTGCACGTTGGGCTTCGCCGCCGGAGAGCGTGAGCGGCCAAGCATTGCTTCGATGAGCCAGGCCTACTTCTTCCAAAACGGTCTCCGCACGCTCCCGGATGCCATTGTCTTCCTGCCCCAGCACAACATTCTTCCACACGCGTTTCCATGGAAGAAGCCGATGCTCTTGGAACACGACTGAAACTTCACGTGGTCTGGTCACAGCTCCGTCTGTTACCGGGTCAAGTCCGGCCAGCGTTCTCAACAACGTGGACTTCCCAGAACCGCTATGCCCCAGCAGAGCAACAAACTCACCAGGAGCAATCGCCAGATCCAGTCCATCCAGAACAGGAGGGCCATTGTTGAACCGTCGCGTCAGTTGCTCCACAATCACTGCTGTACCGCGATCAGCCTTCGAGTATGCTTGAGCGTGTGTCATGCCGTGCGCCCTTTCCGTCCGTCGGGCCGCCAGGCCAGCAGGGTGCTTTCCAGAAAGCGCACGATCTGGTCCGATATCAGGCCGAGCACACCGTAAACCAGTAGCCCCACAAGAATGATGTCCGTGCGCAGAAAGTCCTGAGCGTCCATCATCATGTGTCCAATGCCACTTTCCGCATTCACCTGCTCGGCCACCACAAGCATCAGCCAGGAGACCCCCACGGCATACCGCAGTCCGGTCAGGAAATCAGGCAATGCTCCGGGAAGGAAAACATCCCTGATCGTCTGCCACCGTGACAGGCCAAGCGTGGACGACATTTCCACGAGTTTCGGATCAATGGACCGAATACCCTTATGCAGGTTCAGATAGATCGGGAACGTCGCCCCGAGGGCAACAAGCAGGATCTTGGGTGTTTCGCCAATGCCGAACCATAGGATGAACAATGGAACGAGCGCCAGAGCGGGCAACGTCCGCAAAATCTGCAGGGGGGCATCAACAACGTCTTCCCCGACACGGGACAGCCCCGAAACAAGCGCTAAAGCCACGCCAACGCTGATGGCAATGCCCAGACCGCTTCCTGCCCGCAAAAGCGAAACGCCAAGATTGAAAGGAAGCGTCCCGTCACGCACCAGCGTCCAGCCTGTTACCGCAATCTGGATCGGAGATGCGACCAGTCGTGTTGAAAGAAACCCAAGGGAGCACGCGACCTGCCAGAGGCAGACCAGCACAAGAGGAGATGCAAAGCGCCTTATGGAAACAAGCCTCCGCAAACTCAGAGCCTTTCTCTTGGTTTCGGCAGTCTTGTACGTTCCAGTCAGTGTGATGGTATCTGACATCGGGCGTCCTCTCACAGGCAGCAATGGATGGACACTTTTCCCTATTCTACATGTATGTGTCAGGTTAATATTCTAAATACCAATGTTTGACGTGATTTAATTGTGCCTGGAGAAACATGCCGTCAGGTTACAGGCTCTCCTGTTATACGCAGGGTCCATTTCCCAGATCTGAACGAGTTGTTTTCCATGGCTTCTGCGAGAAAATTCCTGCCATTTATGGCTGCGGTTCTGTTGGGAACCTCGTTTGCGCATGCTGAAGAGACCCTGATCGTTGCCGACCAGAAAGGGCAGCAGAAAGCCCTTCTCGAAGCCGCCGGACAAGACAAAAACTTGCCCTACACTCTTCGGTGGACCGAATTTGAGGCTGCCGCTCCACTTTTGCAGGCACTCGCCGCAAAGGCTGTTGACACAGGAATTGCAGGAGATGGCCCGTTCCTTTTTGCTTGGGGCGCGCATCTCCCAATCAAAGCCGCCTTTCTGGTGCCTCCCAGAGGTGGGGGAGAGTCAACTGCGGTGGTAACCGGGCCATCTTCCCCCATTCAAACTGCGGCAGATCTGGCCGGGAAAAAGATTGGGACAGGCAAAGGCTCGATCGGCCATCTCCTCCTTCTGCGGCTGATAGCCTCTGGTGTTATCCCTGCTCCCGCGCCTCACATCGTGTTTCTTGCCCCTGCTCAGGCCAAGGCTGCGCTTGATACAGGGCAGATTGATGCGTGGTCCACCTGGGAGCCGTACGTCTCACTTGCTGTCATTCAGGGTCATGCACGGAACATCGTGGATGGTCGAAATGTCATGCCTAACAACAGCTTTTTTGTCGCCACTAATGAAGCCCTGGCAACAAAGCATGCTCAACTGGCAGATTTCTATAAGCGGGTGACGGCCGCCTATGCATGGGGGGCAAAACATCAGGTTGAGTATGCGGCTATTCTCGCGCGACAGACGGGTTTACCTCTTCCTGTCGCTGCCGCTGTAGCCAAACGTCTTATCGCTTCTCCTGCGCCCTTAACTCCAGAAATCATTCAACAGGAGAAGACAACATTAGACGCTTATCGTTCGGGTGGTTACCTGACTGATGCAGGGAAGCTCGAAGATGCTTTCGACCTGACGGTTTCCACGCCCCAATAAATACGCTCTAGTATCTGCCAGATGAGGAAAGACGGAGAAACGTCATGGGTGACAGTCCATTTTCCCCCGCAACCAATCCTGCCGCTACGGACAAGACGCTCGACGAACTGGTTCAGGTCTTTGCGGAGCGTGCGCCACGGTATGATCGCAGCGGCAACATTGCGACTGAGAACCTGCACGATCTCCATGAAGCCGGCTTTCTTGCCCTGGCACTCCCGAAGACTGCTAGAGGCCAGGACATTTCTCTACGGACAGTGACGCAGATTATCGGCCGCCTTGCGCAGGGTGACCCCTCAACTGCCCTCATTCTGGCCATGCAATATCTGCAATCCGGCGCGTTCTCTCATTCGTCTCAGTGGTCAGAGGATGTTAAACAGGAGCTCTTCGAAAGCATTCATCAGGAAGGCGCGCTGATCAATGCGCTGCGTGTAGAGCCGGAACTGGGAACCCCTGCCCGTGGTGGAGTGCCTGACACCACAGTCAGCCGTCATGGTTCGGCATGGCGCATCAATGGGCGCAAGATTTTTTCAACAGGGTCTACAGCGCTTCAGTGGGGTGTGGTGTGGGCGAAAACTGACGACGCCGAACCAAAAGTCGGGCCGGTTCTCGTTCCTCTGGACCTGAGAGGTGTAAGGATCGAGAAAAGCTGGCATCAGCTTGGAATGCGCGCTACGGGAAGCCACACGATCATCTTCGATGATGTGGAGATCCCGGAACGGTATCTGGGTCTGCTGGCGCCTTCTCCTGCAGAAAAGAGTGGTCCCGTCGCGATTGCGAGTTGGCATGCCGTTGTCATTGCGGGGCTTTATAATGGCATCGCCATTTCAGCGCGGGATTGGCTGGTTGAATTTCTTCATAACCGCGTACCTTCCAATCTCGGGGCATCCCTTGCAACGTTGCCTCGTTTTCAGATTTTGCTGGGGGAGATCGATGCTCTCCTTCTGGCAAACGAAGCTTTGATTGGCCATGCGATCGCTCTCTCGGAACAGGGCACAGAAAGTGATGCCCGCGCCGGGCTTGTCAAACAGGTTGTCACGGAAAATGCCATTACAGCTGTAGGCAAAGCGGTTGCCGCCATCGGGAATCCCGGTCTGAGCCAGGATAATCCGCTTGAGCGGCATTATCGGAATGTTCTGTGCGGGCGCATCCATACACCGCAGGGAGATAGTGCCCTGTTGGCAGCAGGCCGTGAGGCATTGAAAATTCAGGCATAAAAAACGCCCGGCGACTTCCTTGTCGCCGGGAAACAGAAGGGTCTGAGCGAAGTTCAGATGTCTTCCAGAACCCTGAAACCGTGAGTTCCATCTTTTTCAAGCTGAGAGACCAGTCCGAACTCCCAGTCCAGATAAGCCTGCATGGCTTCTGCTGCGTTGTCCGTTCCCTCGTAAGGACGTTTGTAAACATCATCGGAAGCTGAGAGAGCCTGTGCGTCATCAAGCCCTGTTTCAAGCCCATAACCATGAGCCTGCCAGGCTTCCGTCCCCCCTTTTAGAACCCGGACCTGACGATTTTCTCCGGTAATGTCCGGCGCTGCCAGATGAGCAGCAATCCCATTCGGTGAGATCAGAATAATTTCCTTGGCCTGCCGAATGACAGGATGAGATACCAGATCCGGGCGGATGACGAACCTCGCGCCCGGAATATGTCCTTTGCGAAAAACCGGACTGGCGGCGAGATCCAGAACCAGAACGTCGTCAGCCTCGAGGCGCTTATGCAGTTCTGCAGGGGAAAGCGTTTTCACCTCCGGCAATGGCCGTGAGAGTAAGGGTGCTTCCGGACCAGTTTCGAGGGGTTGTTCGTTCCATTCTTCCAGAACGTAAACCTCGCTCCATCCCAGTTGTCGGAGCCAATGAGCCGTCATTCTGGCCCGGACCCCATCATTGTCCGTTAGAACAATGGTTCCATGCCGAACTCCGACCCATTCGTCCGTAGCCTGCACAAGCTGGCCGCCTGGTGCGGAACGGAAATCCTTGAGATGCCCTTCCGCGTATTCTTCAGGAGAACGAACATCCAGTCGATAGACAGTGCGTTTGGGATCGGCCAGCAGTTCTTCCAGTCCCTTCGCAGTCAGGGAGTGGACACCCGTCCTGTCTGCCAGCCGTTCCGCACGGGCTCGGGCCGCCTGATGGTTCGGCTCTGAGACTTCTGTTCCTTTACGGGAGGCTCCATGTTCAAGCGAAAGCCCTTCCAGCGTCCAGCCAATCGTACCGTTTCGAAGCGCAAAAACCGGGTTGGGAATTCCAGCATTGACGAGGGACTGCGTGCCAATGATGGACCTTGTCCGTCCCGCGCAGTTCACAATCACGGTCGTTTCCGGCGAAGGCGCAATATCCCGAACCCGCAACGCCAGTTCGCCGCCCGGAACTGAACGACCGCCAGGGATGGCCATGACATTGTATTCGATGAAACGGCGTGCATCGAGAATGACAAGATCATCGCCGCGCTTGACTCTGTCATGAACCTCACGCGCTGGCAGGGATGGTGTGTGACGGACATGTTCGACGAGTTCGCCAAATGCCTTGGACGGGACGTTCACATCAATGAAGATCTCACCCCCGGAGCGTTTCCAGCCCTCCAGACCTCCCTCCAGCGCCGAGACGTCCGAATATCCAAGGGACTGGAGCAGTCGAACAGCTTTTGCTGTACGGCCTTCCCCGTTATCATAAACAACGATGGGTGCGTCCTTGCGGGGCACCAGCCCGGTAATGCGTTCCTCAATGCGCCCAACAGGCAGATTGACCGCAAAGAGCGGATGCGCCGAGGCAAATGGCCCCTCTTCCCGAACATCCAGCAGCGCGATTTCAGCCCCGTTTTTCAGGCTCTGCCGGACGTCTTCCGAAGATGTCACTGGCAGAAGGTTTGTAATGCTGTTCATGCAGCTTTGCTCCTGGAACGATCCCAGAGATTGGGAACATCCTCGCTCGAATATCCGGATATGAAGGTCTTCTCGGTGCCGCTGGTCTCATCGTAGACGGCGCGCGAAACCCCACCGATATTGGCACCGTACACATGGATGGAGATCGACGTCTTATCTGGCAGGGCATTTGCCACGAGATGATAGTCGTTCACCCCCGGCGCCAGAAACGCGACTTCACCCGGTTCGAGGAAGTCGGTTTCGCCTTTTTCAAAGCTTCCGTCATCCTTTCGTGTGAACTGAGTTTCACTTTCCTTGCCCCGCAGCATCCCGATCAGGCCCCACACACGATGATCGTGCAAAGGTGTTTTCTGTCCTGGCCCCCAGACGAAACTGACGACAGAAAACCGCTCCAGTGGATCACAGTGAAGGAGATACTGGCTATAGCGTTCCGGATGTGGCCGGGTATAAGTTTCGGGCAACCAGTCATCTCGCGAGACGAGGGTTTTCAGAAGCTCTGCACCCGCTTTCTGGATGGACGCCGCGTCCGAATGTGTTTCGAAAAGCCGCGTAAATCCGGAAACGAACTCTCGTAATGGCTCAATACTCGTCATTGATTTAGCAGTCCCTAATCGAGCAGATCTGGCTCAAGTGCGACGATCCAGTCCCAAAGAGGCTGGAACGAATAATAGGCGCCCTGTGCGGTTCCGACCTGGCTGGCGGTCAGCCGTGCAATATCCGGCGCAATAGGCTTCAGCGGTCCGGCGGCCTGCGCCAGAAGCTGGGTATGGGCGGCGTTGTCCATAGCCAGGAACCACCATGCCACGGCCTCAACGGTCGGCCCGGCGGTCAGAAGACCATGGTTCTGAAGGATCAAAGCTTTCCGGTTTCCCAGCGTCGCGGCCAGACGGTCGCCTTCACTGTCATCCAGAACCACCCCACTGAAAGGATCGAAGACTGCATGATCTTCGTAAAAAGCGCAGGAATCCTGCGTGATGGGAAGCAATTCGGTCCCTAAGGCAGAAAACGCCTTGCCATATGTGGAATGGGTGTGCGCCGCAGCGACCACATCCGGACGCGCACGGTGCAGAGCCGAATGAATGGTGAAGCCAGCCGTATTGATCGGGCGATCCCCGATCAGGATATTTCCTTCATGATCTACAAGCTGAAGATCGGAAACCTTGATCTGCGAGAAATGCACAGCCAGCGGATTGATCCAGTACCGCTCGGGGAACTCAGGATCACGTGCTGTCACATGCCCCGCAAGCCCCTGATCGAAGCCATAGCGTCCGAATAGCCGAAAAGTCGCGGCAAGACGCTGCTTACGGTGTAGCCGCTCCTCTTCAAACGTCGCTGCAGGCTTGCGGGGCTGAAGACGGTGAGTCCGTGCACGGACTTCCTGCAGGGACGAGATGTTATGCTGTGTCGCACTCATGAGAGTCTTCCTTGAGAAATCAGTATCCACGGCTCAGATCCAACCGGGCTTCCAGTGGGCGTCCCTGAAGGAAATTTTCGAAATTCCGGGTAATACGCTGCCCCAGACTGGCCAACACGTCTGGCCCGGACCAGGAAATGTGTGGCGTCAGCCGAATTTTGGGGTGAGTATAAAAAGGATGCCCCGCAGGAGGCGGCTCCGGCGCCGTAACATCAAGCGTAGCCGCCGCGACACGTCCATGATCCAGACTGCTGAGAAGCGCTGCTTCATCTATCAGCTTTCCACGCGCCACATTGACGAGATGCAGCCCGGGCTTTGCTCGCGCCAAAACAGCCGCTCCCACGATCCTGTCCGTTTCTGAAGTCAGCGGCAGAGCCAGCACCAGATGATCGGAGCGTTCAAACAGCGTCCCGAGATCAGCTACAGGCTGCACATCTTCCCGGACGGCTTCTCCATCTGTCCACGTGCTTCTGCGCCAGACGAGAACGGACATCCCGAAACTCCGTGCCAGACGGGCAATTTCCTGCCCAATGGCCCCATACCCCGCAAGACCAAGTGTCTGCCCTGCCAACGATCCCAATGGCGTCTCATTCTTGACGACGGAAGCCTGCTGGCCCCAATCCTCGGGAGATAAGGGCTTGAACGTTTCGAACCGCTTGGCTTGGGCCAGAAGGGCAAGAAGGACGTACTCAGCAATTGGGCCAGCCGCATTGCCGCGACCTGTCGTAATCTCTCGCCCCTGAAGCAGCCATTCTGGAAAACCGTCAATTCCAGCCGAAGCAATCTGCACCCAGCGCAGGGAAGAATTCCAGCTCGGTGGTGGGCTCGCAGGAGCATTTCGCCATGCTACTGACGGGCCAGTCAGCAGGATATCAGCCGTACCCGTATTCCATGGATCGGGGACATCCCTGTTTTGAGTGATGACCCGAACACGGTGGTCCAGTCCGGTGAGGAGTTTCCCGATTTCAGGTCCGATCTGGTTGATGACCGTCAAGGGTACGGAGGCGTCTCTCATGTGTCAGGCAGCCTTCAGACCGGTGCGTTGATCTTCTTCCGCAACCAGTTTTCGAACGCGTGGCAACAGATCGCGCCCATAGTCGTAGGCATCCACCAGCGGATCGAACCCACGGATCAGGAACGTCGAAATTCCCAGACGGTAATAATCAAGGAGTGCTTCAGCCACCTGATCCGGCGTTCCTACAAGAGACGTCGAATTTCCCTTGGCGCCTGTTAGTGCGGCGATGCCCGTCCAGAGACGCTTGTCCAGCCTTGAGCCCTGTTCGGCCGCAGCCAGAAGGCGACGTGATCCTTCATTCGGAATGATAGTGGAGCGGGTGTAGCCCGTCTTTTCCTGAAGAGCCCGGGCCTTCTCAAGAATGGCATCGGCTTTGGCCCAGGCGGCTTCCTCTGTCTCAGCCAATATTGGCCGAAGAGAGAGCGAAAACCGCAGATTGCTACGGCCGGCCTTTTCCGCCGCAGCGCGAACACGGGCTATAGTTTCACGAACCTGCTCATAGGTTTCACCCCATAGAGCATAAACATCAGCCTGCTCACCTGCTACTGCGATGGCTTCCTCCGAGGAGCCACCGAAATAAACCGGAATGGCATCACCCTGATACGGCAGCACCCGGGACTGGGCACCTCGAACGCGATAGAATTTACCCTGATAATCGAATGGCTTCTGGCTGCTCCATTCGCGGCGCACGATTTCAAGGTACTCGCGGGTCCGTTCATATCGCTCCGTCTTGACGGTATGATCACCATCAGCCTGAAGCTCCGTATCACTTCCCCCTGTGATGATATGCACCGCAGCTCTGCCCCGACTGATCTGGTCAAGCGTTGCAAACTGGCGAGCGGCCAGAGTCGGTGCCGTAAACCCGGGGCGATGTGCGACCATAAGGCCAAGCGTCCGCGTCGTGGCAGCAACATGCTGGGCAAGCAGGATGCTCTCGGGCGAATTAGAGTGGAAAGCAATCAGCACCCGATCAAAACCGCCATTCTCATGAATTTTGGCGGCAGTTTCGATATGGGAGAGATCAATGACCGGCTCCGCCGGCGGAATGATCTCAGAATGGTTCTGACTGCTCACGAACCCGATGAATTCCACAGGCATGGCTAAGCCCCTAAAAGACTATAATAAATTGTTGTATTGACAATATACTCATTTTATCACGTCATAATTCAAGCAAGAAACACAAATGCCACACTTTTGCATGGTTAAATATACTGCCATGCCTCCAGCACGGAGCGCTGCTATGTCCCACACGTCCCTTCCCCAGCGCATGGCACGCAATGTTCCGACTGAACTTCTGCGGTCTTTCGTCGCGATCGTGGAGGCCGGCTCCATGGCGCAGGCAACAGAGACGATCTTTCTGACCCAGTCCGCCCTGAGTCTGCAGATGAAGCGACTGGAAGACGTGCTCCAGCAGAAGCTTTTTCGACGGGATGGGCGAAAGCTGGTTCTTACACCTGCGGGTGAAGAACTCGTGGCCTATGCGCGGCAGCTTCTCGCCCTCAATGACCGGATCATGCACAAACTTGGCGATGTTTCAGAACCGGAACCGATCACGATCGGCATGGTGCAGGACTTTGCTGATACTATCCTGCCTGATGTTCTTGCCCGTTTCCGTCTCGAACATCCCCGTTGCAGGCTGACCGTCCGGGTTGGTGGATCAGCGGAACTACTGGAAATGTTCGACCGCTCCCGCTTGGATATCGTGCTGTGCCTTGGCCAGCATGGGGATCGTCCCAATTCGTCCTGGCGTATCGTCGGGCATGACAGAATGGTCTGGATTGGTGATCCCGGCGTTCTGGATCAGTCTGAAATCCCGCTTGTTCTGCTGGAACCTCCCTGCCGTTTCAGGGAAGCGGCCCTCAGAACCCTTGCAAAGGCCCGCAGAGATTACCGCATTGTGCTGGAAACTCCTCACCTTCCCGCCATGCGTGCTGGTGTCCGGAGCGGCTTGGGGGCCAGTTGCCGGACACGGCGTTTTGCGACAGCGGAAGGGCTTTCCATCCTGCCGACGGGTATTTTACCGGAAGTCCCAGAGATCGAGACCATTCTCGTTCAGAGAAATGGCCTGCCGGATGCCGCACAGGATCTGGCCGAACTGCTGGCTCAGGCGACAGCAGATCAATGATCGCGCGCAAATTGCCACATAAGAAAAACTCTTTGGAATCCGTGTTCAATTATCCCGCATGGTGCACCGATCAGGTCACCCTCGGGGTATATTAAGCATGAGCACTTCCACATCTTCCCTTCAAAGCCGCTATGAAGCTCTTGAGGCCGAACGTCGCAGAGTGTGGTCTCCTGAAGCTTTGGCTGGAAATATTGCTCAGCGGGACGCTCTTGTCCGGTCTCATTCTCAAACAGCGCACGCAAAAGCCGGGGACGTTCTGTCTCCGCATACTCTCTCGGATGCAGATGGTTCCACGATTTCACTGGATGATCTGGTCTCGTCAGGGCCAGCAGTCCTGATTTTTTTCAGGTTCGCAGGCTGTCCAGCCTGTAACGTGGCTTTGCCCTACTACTCAGAAACCCTAGCGCCCCTTCTGAAGGCCGCAGGCATTCCGCTGGTTGCGGTATCCTCCCAGCCTTTTCCTGAACTCGCTAGCATCAGAACGCGAAATGCCCTGTCTTTCCCGGTTCTGAATGATGCAGGCCTGACGTTGGCCCGGGCTCTGGGCATTACCTATGTCTTTGATGACGCTGCGCGGGAAGCTGCCATTTCCAAAGGCGGTCGCAGTGAAGCTCTGAATGGTACATCCAGTTGGGAGCTTCCCAAACCAACGGTTCTGGTTCTTAGCCCCGGACGGGTGGTGAGATTTATCGATATCTCCCCAGACTGGATGCGCCGAACTGAAACTCCAACCATCCTGAAAGCCCTCGGGCTTGAAAACAGAGGCGTCTCTCATGCCGCATAATACCGTCACCCTATTTCCACAGAACACTCTCGATACGCCTGCCGTCAGCCAGGAACTGTTTCGTGAAGCCATGAGTTTGCTCGGTGCTCCTGTTGTGCTGGTGACGACGGATGGACCGGGAGGACGTCAGGGATTGACCGTTTCCGCTATCAGCAGCGTCAGCGACACACCCCCGACGGTCCTGGTCTGCCTTAATCGTAGTAACCGCTCTCATCAGTCCTTCCTGAAGAATGGGGTGGTTGGAATTAGTGTTCTTTCACCAGTCCATCATGAATTGGCGCGGGTTTTTGCGAGCCGATCCGTGGAACCTGACGAGAAGTTTGCTCACGGCAACTGGGTTCTTGGTGAAACCGGATCCGCACTGCTGTCAGACGCACTCGTCACGCTCGACTGTGAGATTGACGCCATTCAAAGCGCAGGCACCCACGATGTTCTGTTCTGTGCCGTCAAATCCATTTCCACCAGCACAGACGCCAACCACGGTCTCGCCTGGTTTTCCAGGGGTTTTCACCATCTGCCCGTCAAGCGGGCCTGAATGATTTTTCAGGATAAAGAATAATGCTCAATGCGCTCCATCCCTCGCGCCGCACTGTCCTGACTGGCTCTCTGGCCGGTGTAACTGCTCTGGGAATTCACGGACACCGTGCCTTCGCACAATCCATGGACCACATGGACATGGGAGGAGCGCAAAATCAGTGTCAGGCCGCGGGCCCCGCCACTGTCGAACCCATTCCCGACCCGCCTCGCAACCTGACAATTGCATGGAACGAAGCTTCGATCTGCACAGCCGCCGTTCCCGTGGCCAAGGAAAAAGGGTTTTTCAAAAAATACAATCTGAACATCGATTACGTGAATTTTGCAGGAGCGACCGATCAGCTGCTGGAGGCGCTTTCAACAGGCAAGGCCGATGGCGCACCTGGTATGGCTCTCCGTTGGCTCAAGCCGCTTCAGCAAGGCTTTGACGTCAAACTTGTGGCGGGGCTGCACGCAGGATGCATGTACCTCATGACCACTCCTTCCACCGGGATCAAAACGCTTGCCGACCTGAAAGGTAAAACCGTCGGCGTGACGGATATTGGTGGCCCGGATCGGAATTTTTTCAGCATTCGCCTGAAAGAAGCCGGGTTGGATCCGGAAACAGACGTTCAGTGGAGACAGTTCCCGGCGGATCTGCTGCCTTTGGCTTTGCAACGTGGAGAGGTCCAGGCCATCTCGGATGCTGACCCGTTCTCCTATCCGCAACGTCGTCAATTCGGCCTGTTGGACATTGATAATAACATGAAAGGCGAATGGGCTCACCTGACCTGCTGCGTTATAGGCCTGCGAGGGAGCCTTATTCGGAATGAGCCCAAGGTCGCTGCGGCAGTAACGCGCGCGATTATGGAAGCTGGCGCGTGGCTGGCCTGCAACCCTGAAGAAGCCGCTACCATTTTCCAGCCTTATGCTCCGAAAGTCAGTGTCAAGGATCTGGCCGCAATGCTCCAGATGCAGGGCCATCACCATCAGACCCTGACAGGAAATTTCAGGCAGGAAATCGTACGTTATGCGGAAGCTCTCAAACAGATTGGGGTTTTTCGCCCTTCTTTGAATACGGATCGCTACGCACAGCGCGTCACTCAGGACCTGTTCAGCTGATGAGCGAGACGTCCTTTGCAGCGCCGCAATCGCAATCGTTAAACCCACCGGATGCAACACAAACAAGAGTGTTGTCACGCTCTCTTTTCTGGCGATGGGGCGCAGGTCCAGCATGGCTGCTCGCTGCGCTGGTAACGTGGAAGTGGCCTGATGCGGATGATTTCCCGGCGACAAACCAGTTCGCAGCGCTCCTGTCGGCAGTAGGCCTTTTTGTGATTGTTCTTGCCGCGATTGGCCGCTTACAGAACCGCGCACCATGGGCACTCGTTCTCGGGCTCGGACTGGGGGTGTGGGAAACGGTACAGGCAAAGCTTCTGCTGCTGCCGAGACCGTTTTTCGGAACACCCCAGGATCTGCTTGATGTGTTCCTGACGGACTGGAAACGCCTCGGAGACAGCCTTTTTCATTCCTTGCTGCTTCTCGCAGGCGGATATGTTTCTGGTTCCATCCTTGGAATTATTGTCGGTGTCGCATTAGGTCGTTCCCATCACATCCGCTACTGGGTTCGACCGATTATGCGGGTTATTGGGCCATTGCCACCCGTAGCTCTTCTTCCCCTGGCATTTGTCGTTATTCCCTCAACACGACTGGCGGGTGAGGCTCTCATGGCGCTCGCAGCAGGTTTTCCAGTGGCTGTTCTGACATGGTCAGGCGTGTCGGCTGTTGATCCAGCCTATTATGATGTTGCCAGAACCATGGGAGCCCGAAATCGCTTTCTGGTTCTTCGTGTCGCGCTCCCGGCCGCAACCCCACAGATCTTTGTCGGTCTTTTCATGGGGCTGGGTGCGTCTTTCGCCATGCTGGTTGTGGCTGAGATGCTTGGAGTGAAATCAGGATTAGGCTTCTACATGCAATGGGCTCAGGGCTGGGCGGCCTATCCGAACATGTATGCGGCTCTGTGCGTCATGTCCCTGATGTGCACAACGCTCATGACATTGCTGTTCAAGGTAAGGGATCATCTTCTCAAGTGGCAGAAGGACGGGCTCAAATGGTAAATTCCTCCGTTTCAGAGGCGCCTCTTGGGCTGACATTGTCCCATGTTCATCACAGCTACGATCTGCCGTCAGGCTCGCGACTTGTCTTGGAGGATGTGAGCCTCGATGTGGCACCGGGTGAATTCGTAGCCTTGATCGGACCATCGGGATGCGGAAAATCAACCCTTCTGCGTTTGGTGGCGGGGCTGGAAGCGCCAGATGCCGGAACACTTCTGGCCGATGGAGTTCCCATTGCCGGCCCCGATCCCAGCCGCATCATCATGTTCCAAGACCCTACGCTTTATCCATGGCGGACAGTGCGTGGCAACATTGCCCTTGGACTGGATATTCGGAAGGAAAAAGATGCGGAGGCGATTGACGCTGCCATTCGCCTTGTCGGTTTGGAAGAATTTGCCGCAGCATGGCCGCATCAGCTCTCTGGTGGCATGGCCCAGCGCGTTGCTCTGGCCCGTGCCTTGATCAATCATCCACGGTTACTCATTCTGGATGAGCCCCTCGGCAAACTTGACAGCCTGACCCGTCTGGCCATGCAGACTGAACTGTATCGTCTTTGGAGCTCCCAGGGCTTTACAGCCCTGATGGTCACACATGACGTTGAAGAGGCTCTTCTTCTGGCAACGCGCGTGATTATATTCAGTCCGCGCCCTGCTCAAATCATAGCGGATATACGCATTGACGGGGCTCAACCTCGCCATCGGGATGACCCTTCCCTTCAGAAGCTACGAGCCGATATCCTGCTTCAGCTTCAAGCTGCCATGGTCTGAAGATTTTCTCTACTTTGCATAGTAGTCCGTGCAATGTGCCATCAAGGGCGGTCTGACTTCAGACGCAGCGGATGATGAGTTTTTTACAGGTCGGGCGAGTTCATGGCTTCTAAGGGCGTCGTATAACTCGCCCGACGCCAGCGTTTCACAGGCAGGCTCATATCAGCTTGCTCACAGAGTGGCTTTGTCGCGGTCACCAACAGGCCCCGCAACGCCCTATTTTCTGGTACTCATAGCCAGACATGAAAACGGGAGCCTGTCATGAGACATAAATGGATTATCTTGGTCACGTGCATCGTGCTGGTGGCGTTGATGCTTCTTGCTATGTCTCTTTCTCGGCATGTTGCACCATCCGTGGGCGAACGGCGCACGGAGCATGCGAACCCTACCCCAGGAGCGAAAGGGTGGCGCGCATAGGAAGTGTCTAACAACTGATATTACAGAGTCATTGAAGACTGCTTTTTTCAGCCAGGGCTGCGAGAGAAGCTTTTTTTGGGGGCTATCCAGATACGATAACCAATGGCCCGCCAGCCTTGGTATACGAGAAAAGGATTGCCCTGCGGTTCGAATGAATTAACAGGATGGAGTGATAAACTTCAGAAGTGCCCGTCAAATCCGGCACTACGAAGTTCAAATTACGGTACCGGCTACGAAGATCGTATTTTCTGGGTGCTCGGTTGTTTCAAGAATAAATCATATCTTTTTAAATTGAACTGAACTCTTGGTGCCTTCAGCCATTGATTCGTTTCCTCAACGGAGGCGAACATGTCTTTTCTTAATAGCGCCGCCCTCGGAACTCCGACAACAGCGAAGACTACGGATGATCTCCCCAAAGAAGAGACGTCTGAAAGATCGTATTTGGCCAAGAGAAAAGTTTACACTCCGGCTCCTGGGGAGCCTTTGGGACGTCCTTACGGGCCAGAAAACCCGGTCCTCAATTCAAGTCTTACATCGGCAAGCAGACACTCGCTGCTCTGGAAAAAACAGCGAGTTGTCGCGATCCCAGTATGCAATGAGGAAGACTATATTGTTCCCTGTCTTCTGGCGTTGGCCGCACAGAAATATAAGGCAGACAAGGTTATTCTCTGGATCAACAACACCACAGATGACACATGCCAGCGGGCGCGTTCCCTGATTGATCAGCTGCCGTTCGAACTGGAAACGGTCACGGTCTTCTATGATGCGGCATTGGCAAGCGCAGGTCTGGCACGACGGGATGCGATGGCTCATGCTGCCAGAGCCGCCTCGTCCGATGCCATTCTTTTCACTACAGATGCCGATAGTGAAGTTGCCTCTGACTGGATCGAAAGCATTCTTGCGGCTTTTGTCCGGTATCCGGTCGATGCTGTTTTTGGCCGGGTGCTTCTCCTGCCAGACGAATATAAGAAGATTCCTGCACATCTTCACGAGGACGAGCAGGCAGAACAGGCCTATGGGGCACTTCTCGAACAGATCGCGCTGCTGCTCAATCCTGAACCTTACGACCCTTGGCCCCGGCATCTTGAACATTCAGGAGCCAGTATCGCCGTCACGCGCCAGGCCTGGAGCAAGGTCGGTGGGATTCCGCACATCCCATCTGGAGAAGATCGTGGATTTTATCAGGCATTGCGGCAGAACGGGATTCCGGTCCGCCATGCCTTGGACGTCAAAGTGTATGTATCCGCGCGTCTTCAGGGGCGCGCTCAAGGAGGTATGGCGGAAACTCTTGCCCGGAGACTGATCGCACAGGACGAATGTATCGACGATATTTTCGAACCGGTTTCCAGACGTTTGCTTCGTATCCGCAAAGAACTCAAATACTTGCGCGAAAGCCGGTTATCCATGTCTAACCAGCCATATCCGGAACTACCCGTTATCCGTATTCGTCGTAATGAGCTGCAAAGACACTATGAACGTGCTGAACGTGTTCTCAACTTTCTTTCTACAGTGAAGCGTCGTGTCCCTGAAAATCTGCAATCCGCGACAGCCGATCAATACGATACCCCTCGCCTCGCTCTGACAGATCAGGGTGCCAGTGTCTTTCACGACAGGCCTGAATGAACCATTCGGCAGCTTCATCGCCGGTACAAGGGGTATCGGTCTGCCCTGTCCAATTTACGATCAGGATATGTCCCTCCGGTGTCAGGCTCTCCGTAGCCATAAGCGCGAGGCGCTGAATGTCGCTGGCCGTAAGGAAGTAAAGAACTTCGGAAATAAGGAGAAGATCGCAACCCGACGCTTCAGTGATCGGATAGTCTGTCGGCAAAAAAGCTTTGAGAAAGCAAACGTCTTCCTGTTTTCCCAAGCGCTGTCTTGCGATAGCAAGCGCATTCTCCGACGCGTCGACCGCCAGAATGCGTTTGCAGTGCTTCGAAAGCGCGCGTGTACTGACGCCGATCGCACATCCAAGTTCTACGGCAAAGGAAATCGGCGAGGCTGGCAGGCAGTCCAGAACCCGTGCCAGTTTCTTGTGTTCATATGGACTGTTTTCAAAATCCCATGGGTCAGGGTTGCTTTGAAACAGCTTGTCGAAGACTTCCGGCTTCCAGGTCTCGTTGCTCATGATGCGATGAAGAGTTCATAAGGCTGGAGCATTTTTTCGAGAAGCTGATCTGGCAGGACAAAACCATCCGGGTCATCCTCTACAACCAGTCCCCTTTGGCTTCGATGTGCTCGGATAGCCTCCCGTTTTTTGTTCAGAAAGGTCCTTACATCGAGCCGCCATCCTGTCGGTGGTTCTTCTTTGATCTCCTGCTCAGGTGGAAGTGTCAGCCCCCAGACCGGGTAAGCGAGTATTCGTAGTTGCGGTCGCAAAGCTTTCAGTTTCTGCCCCATGATCCAGACGGCTTCATGATCGCAGTGAGGGTCATGACGCCAAGGGACCAGAACCGTCTGGCAATCATGCCGGCCGACGATTTCAAGAAGATGACGGATCGCAGCATCAAAGTCCTGTCCGTCCGTTGGAACTGCGGTATCTGCCAATCCTAAAAACATTAGTCGGTCAGGAGCTAAGCCAAGCGCCTTTAAGGCCTGTCTACTTTCTTCCTGACGAAGGCTTGCAAGGCGCAAGGGTGGCCACGTCACGGAACCGGGGTGAGACGCAGAGCCATCAGACACGATGACGACAACTGGTGGCCTGCCCTCTTTTATTGCAGTGGCGATGAAGCCCCCGCATCCCAAACTTTCATCATCCGGATGGGGAGAGAGGACAAGCGTGGTTCCCGGCGCCATCCTGTCGAGAGAGGTCACTGGAAATGTGGCAAAGTGCCGAAGCATGTCCTTGATTTTCATAAGTGTGTCTCCGGCCAGTCGTGTCTGACAAACCAGGCGGCGGCTTCGGTCAGCGCTTCGTCTGGGGCTGGCTGCCTCAGATAGGTTGCCAGATCCCGCATGACCTGCTCAACCGCTCGGCCTTTCACGAAAGCGGAGAGTCCAAGACCTCGTTGTACAAGCGTGATCAGTTCCAGAGCTGCTCGTTCGACAGCAAGTCTCGCAAGATTGACCGTCGCGACGATTTCTTCCGGTCTCATCGCTACGTCTCCGCATGCGGCGAGAGCCGCCTGCTCGACCCAGAGGGCAGCAGTTTTTTGCAGAATGAGGGCTTCTCCGATCCGGCACAACTGGTGGGGATTATCTGCCCGCTCCCGCGCCACAAGCTCCTGTCTCAGCAGATCGACCAGTCGGCCCATGCCCCCAAGGGCAACTGCTGATCCTCGCCATGCCCCGGCAGAAAATTCAGGCTGGTGAAGATAGTCTCCCGGAGCGCCCAGAACATTCTCGTCAGCCACAGGTAGATCCGTGAAATCATAAGCGCCTGTCCCACTTGCCTGCATACCGGTAAGCTTGCCAGGCCCGGAGAGCCTGCGTTTAGGGTCAGTGGTGGGCACAAGAACCATGACGGACGTGCCCTGCTCTGTGGTGGCCGTGATCAGCGCTAAGCCGACTTCACTGACGCCGCTGGCAAATCCTTTGATCCCGGAAAGCCTATAACCCCCATCGTCTTTGCTGATCAGCACGGAAGGGTTGCCGTCTGTGACCCATATGCCTGCCAGAACGCCTTTTTTCAGAGTTTGGCTCAGTGTGTGACACTGCTGCCTTGTGCCATACAGCGTGACAAGACGAATAACATTCACATGCCCTTCCAGACATCGCCCCAGAGACAGGCTCAGATAGCCCGTCCGTCGAAGGAGCGTCAGAAGAACCCCACGTCCTTCCGCTGAGCGGGCCAGTCCGAAGCCGCCCTCATCAGCAGGAAGAAGGGCATCCAGTGCCCCGATTTCCTGAAGGGATTTCAAAAGGTCTTTGGGGAAAAGATTTTCTGTTGAACTGAAGGGCCTGTCTTTCCAGTCTTTAAAGAGGTCTTGCAGCGTGGCCCGAAAAGCAACAAGGCCTTCGTCAGAGAAACACTGACCTGAATTCGACATGCCCGAGTATCCTTCCGCACAACCCATTTTAGGCAACGCTCGGCGGCTGGGCTGAGATCCCCATTCGAAAGCCCTCTCCCGGTCACTCTTTTGAGGGCTGGGGTGCGGTATCTATGAGCGGCACAGACCACATCATGCGGGATCTGAACCTGTGCGATGGGTTTCCGGCATGCCCCATGCAAACAGACAGGCTACAGCCGCGCCCGTAAGACCGAGGAGCAGGAAAGTTGTGTTGAATCCGTATCCTGACGTCAGGGCACCCCCTGCAAGATTGGACAGAAGCGCGCCGATGGTCCCCAGAGCCAATCCCAGTCCGATCAGCAGATTTCGTCGTCCACTTTCCGAAGCAATATCCGAAAGAATGGCGTAGAACAGTACCAGAATAATGCCTGAAGACAGTCCATCCAGAATTTGAACAAGAGCAAGAGTTGGCCACCCTGCGCTCAGAACCACCAAGCCATCGCGTACGGGCTGAAGGGAAAGTGCCAGAATAAAAAGAGGCTTGCGCGGCCACTGCGGAGCCTTCTTGCCGACGAGAAAAGCAATGGGTGCCATGGTGATCTGAGCGACGACGATACAGATCGCTGTGACGATGGCAGGGTCACCAAGATGCAAAAAGGCGTAACGCTCGATCATAAGCGGGACCACGGCGCCATTTGCCACATTGAAAAGAAGATAAGTCGTCAGGAAGATCGCCAGCCGCGGCTCTGAGAGTAGCGTGCGGATAGCATGCAAGGTCTCTTTGAAGGATGCCGCTTCCCGGGATTGACCTGACGGTTCGTCCGCCTGAGCTGAAAAGCCAGCGACAAGAAGAAGACTGACCGCCGCAAGGCCACCAACGCCCCATAAGGGCGCTACCGGCCCTAACATCCTTCCGAGAAGACTCATCAAAAATCCGGAAGACGCGTTGCCCAGATGATTAAAAGATTCATTGCGGCCCATACGTCCGATATAGCCGCTGGCTCCTGCGGTATGATGGCTGATTGCTGCCAGAATTGGCGTAAAAAGTGCTCCTGCTCCACCGGCGATGAAATGTGCCAGAACAATAGGATAAAAGACCGGAGCCCAGGCCATGATAGCGACAGAGACAAAAGTCACGCCACAGCAGATGGCAAGTATCGCGCGCCGGCAGGCGACGATATCCAAAGCCCAGCCTCCTACAGAACGGGCCAGAACCGCCCCCAGCCCACCCGCAGCGATGGCGGCCCCGATCCGGTTCGAAGGCCAGTTATGGATCGTCAGAAAAGCCGTTAGGAAGTTACCCAGATTGTCCTGTACGTCCGCGAGGAGAAAACTCAGTCCGTCTAGCGAAAGGTCATCCTTTCGTTGTTGGGTCTGTGCTCTGTTTTCCGTCACCATGTTTCCAGTCAAAGTGTTTTAAAAAAGCGGCGGAAACTGGATCTCCATCGCTCCCATCATGAACGAGCAAGTCACGGATACGTTACGGAAAAACAGAAAAAGAAATCTCTAATCGACACGAAAGGCCGGTTTACCCTCAAATATCAGCTTATATTTTGGGCCGATAAAGATTTCATGCTTCGGGTGCACGAAATTCATATGAAACTCACCGGAGCACATACTCTTACACTCTGAACAGCCGAAAAACTGACGCTGAACGGAGCGATTTCCAATGACTGATCTGTCTGTCGCCAGCCCATGTCGCCTCAAAATAAATGGTAAGAGCCACACTGCTGATCTTCCACCCTGCGTGACGTTGCTGGATTTGCTCCGGGAGCGTCTTGATCTGACAGGCACAAAGAAGGGATGCGATCACGGGCAATGCGGCGCCTGTACTGTGCTGGTTAATGGAAAGCGCGTGAAAAGCTGCCTCATCCTTGCCGTTTCAATACCGGACGCTGAGATCACCACGATCGAAGGCCTTGGTTCAGACGGTCATTTGCATCCTATGCAGCAAGCTTTTATCGACCGTGACGCCTTTCAGTGCGGATACTGTACGCCAGGGCAAATCATGTCTGCTGTGGCGCTCCTGGAAGAAGGGCATGTCAGAACTCGTGAAGAAATCCGTGAGTTCATGAGCGGCAATCTCTGTCGTTGCGGAGCCTATAACGGCATCATCGATGCCATCGAACAGGTTGTTTCGCAGCAGCTTCAGAACCGAGCCGGAGAAGCAGCATGAGGCATTTCTCCTATTCTCGTCCCGAGACCTTCGAGAACGCCAGTCATATCCCTGACCATGCGCGATATCTCGCAGGCGGCACAAATCTGATTGACCTCATGAAATCCGACGTTGAGCGGCCCGAGCATGTCGTGGACCTCAATGCTTTGCCCATGAGCCAGATTGAGGAAAGACCTGCCGGGGGTCTACGTATCGGCGCTCTTGTCACCAATGCTGACACTGCGGCGCATCCGCTTGTTACAGAACGCTATCCTCTTTTAGCGTCTGCCATTCTTGCTGGGGCCAGTCCGCAAATTCGAAACCGGGCGACGAACGGCGGAAACCTGAACCAGAGAACGCGCTGCCATTATTTTTATGATCCCGATATGGCCTGCAATAAACGTTCTCCCGGAACAGGATGCTCTGCGAAGGGCGGACGCAACAGGATCATGGCCATTCTGGGAACCAGTGATGCCTGTATTGCCACCTTCCCTTCGGACATGTGCGTCGCCTTGGCTGCACTGAATGCGACAGTCAATCTTATCGGCCCGGAAGGTGAGCGCGCTGTTGCCTTACGCGACTATCATCGCCTTCCGGAAGATACACCGTGGCAGGACAACGTTCTGCGTAAAGGCGAAATTGTCACGTCCATAGATCTGCCGCCCATCTCTTTCGGCAAAAATCACACCTATCTCAAGGTCCGTGATCGCCTGTCTTTTGCCTTTGCCATCGTATCGGTCGCTGTGGGTCTGCAAGTTGAAAACAATACGATCCGGAAGGCCAGTATTGCCATGGGGGGCGTTGGCACAAAACCTTGGTGTGTTCCCGAAGCGGAGACACTTCTTGAAGGGAAAGTGCCGTCTCCCTCCCTGTTCCGGGATGTGGCCGAATGTCTTCTGCAAGGTGCAGTCACAGATCGCGATAACGCGGCAAAGCTCAAACTGGCCCCCCGTGTGATCATCCGGGCTCTGTTGCAGGCCGCCGCGGGCACTCCCCAGTCCCAGACGTACAAAAGCATTTCCTGAAAGAGGCCAGACATGACTCTTGTGTCAGCAAAAATTGGACAATCCGTCTCTCGGATCGATGGCTTTGCCAAGGTGACAGGCCAAGCCAGATATGCTGCCGAACCGCATCCTGCAGGTATGCTGTATGGCTTCATCGTGAACAGCCCTGTTGTCCGAGGGAAGATCGAGGCCATTCGTGATGAAGCCGCTCGTGCGGTGCCGGGTGTGGTGGAGATCATGACCCACCTTAACAGACCGCACACGGCTCTTTTCGAGAAATCCTACGTCGATGGTCTTGGCGTTCCTGGCTCGCCTTACCGGCCCCTCCACGATGGGGAAATTCGTTTTAATGGTCAGCCGGTGGCTGTGGTCTTTGCAGAAACATTCGAAGCCGCGCGCGAGGCCGCGATGCTCGTGGAAGTCGATTATGAGCGCTGGCCCCATAATGCGGACTTCGAAGCCGCCCTGCATCAGAAATACATGCCCGAGAAACCTCGTAGCAATTACGTGCCTCCCAAATCACGCGGGAATGCAGCGGAGGCATACGCTTTAAGCCCTGTGAAGGTTGAAGGTCATTATCATCTGGCGCCTGAGCATCACAATCCCATGGAAATGCACGCTACCACCGTTATTGTCGAGGACGATGGGACGTTTACAGTCTGGGACAAAACGCAGGGCCCGCAGGCCGTACAGGCTTACCTGACAAGCGCGCTTTCTCTCTCGAAAGATCAAGTACGCGTTCGTAATCCCTATGTGGGAGGCGCTTTTGGATCAGGCCTACGTGCGCAGCACAATGTATTTCTGGCAGCACTAGGTGCGAAAATGCTGAAGCGTTCGGTACGCGTTTCCCTGACACGCCAGCAAATGTTTACGCATGTCTTCCGCCCGGAGGCTATTATGGACATTGCGCTCGGCGCCACGCTGGACGGAACCCTGCAATCCATGATTGTCCAAGGCGTTACAGATACTTCCCGCTTTGAGCATAATATGGAAAATCTCGTTGTCTGGGGCTTGATCAATTACAAATGTCCCAATGCAACAGCCGATTACAAAGTCGCGCCACGGGATACCTATACATCCAGCGATATGCGGGCACCGGGTGCAGCCACGGGGGTTAATCTCTTTGAAATGGCCATCGATGAAATGGCCTATGCCTGCACCATGGATCCCTTGAAATTCCGCCTGCACAACTATTCCGATGTCGATGCCATGCATGACATGCCGTTGACCAGCAAAGCCTTGAAAGAGGCTATGGTTCAGGGCGCGGACCGTTTTGGCTGGCATGATCGTCCTATGGCGCCCAAAAGCATGCGAGATGGCAAGGAATTGGTCGGCTGGGGTATGGCAACAGGCATCTGGGATGCGATGTTCTCCCCCACTTCTGCTCGCGCCACCCTAACCGCTGATGGGCGTCTGCGTATTGCAACAGCCGCATCTGACATCGGGACAGGAACCTATACGATCCTGGCTCAGACAGCCTCCGAGGCGTTCGGCATCCCTATCGAAAAAATTGATATTGAACTGGGGGATTCAACTCTCCCTGAGTGCCCGACAGAAGGCGGCTCGTGGACAGCCGCCTCGGCTGGCGCTGCGGTCTGGCTTGCATGTCAGAGTTTGCGAGAGAAGCTGTTCAAAACGCTCAGCAAAAATGGGAGTACTTCCGCGTGGCTGACCGAAGGGCTGTCGAACAACACTATAGTGCTTAAAGATGGGTTCCTTCAAAGCGCAGAGGCAAGTGAAACACTTAAACTTTCCCTACCGGAAGCCATTTCTTTGACTGGTCAAGAAATGCTCGAAGTTGAAGAAACTGCGAAACCGGGACTGCGCGGAACTCTTAACCAGATGAGAAAGGCCCGTTTCACCCATAGCGCAGTCTTTTGCGAGGTTCGTGTGGATGAGGACCTCGGCATCATACGTGTAACCCGGCTGGTCAATGCCGTTGCGGCTGGCCGTATAATGAACCCCAAGACGGCAGCCAGTCAGGTTCGTGGTGCCATGGTGATGGCAACCGGGATGGCCCTTCACGAGGAATCCCTGATGGACGAGCGCGTCGGTCGCTTCATGAATCACAACTTTTCCGAATACCATATCCCGGCACATGCAGACATTCCGGACATGGATGTACTCTTTGTTGAGGAAAACGATCCGGAAGTGAGCCCTCTTGGCGTCAAGGGTGTGGGAGAGATTGGTATGTGTGGGACTGCTGCGGCGATTGCAAATGCCATCTTTCATGCAACAGGCCACCGCTATCGCAATCTTCCTATCATCCCTGGAAGCTGAGTTTTGTAGTCTTTTAGGCTCATATGGGCCCAAAAGAGAGAAGAGGCAGTCAAAAATCAAATAACACGGTTCAGCGACACGTTTTATGTAGCTGCTGTCTCTCACTGATCATAACCTGTCTGTCTGCAGGTCTTTTATTCCCGCATTACTTAGGCCCAGCAGGAATTGATATTTTTGATCTGAAACAGCGTTCCTCGTCAGATCGAAGGAGCGTGAGCTGAGCCTGCTTCTGTTTTCTCAGGAAATATTTTCAGACCGCTAACTAACATCCTGATCGCGCGTTATGTTTTTAGTGTGTCGTTTTAGGTAATCATAACTTCCGTAAAATTGTTAATTTCGTAATACATAACGACCAGAAATATAACGAAAAATATACATCCTAGAAGTACCTCTGCAACACAGTCTTAACAATGGCTGGATGCTTCCCGCCTAAAGGAACCGCAGAAATGGCTATTTTTTCCAGGAAAACTGCCGCAAATTCGTTTCGGTTTCATGATGGAAGGATTATTCGGTCCGATCTTTTTAGTGGTGATCGACTGTTGCAGCATGCTCAAAGCTTGGCAGAAAATCATGAAAATATTGTTGTTGCCACGCACGACAATATATTGCCTGGCCGATTAGACGAAAATGCCAAGGTTCTTCTGGAATCAAACATTATTTTATCTCAGGCCTCCGAGAGAGGGGAACAGATTACCCCCGCCGGAGGATGGTTGATCGACAATTATTACCTGATGGACGCCCAGATACAGGCCATTAAATTTGATCTTCCCTCCAGATATTACAAAGACCTCCCTGAACTTTCCCTTGGGCCATTCTCCGGTTTACCGAGGGTGTTCGAAATAGCCTGGGCGCTTGTGGCTCATACGGACAGCCATATTGAGCCTAAAACGATATGTCAGTTTTTGGGTGTCTATCAGAAAAACAGACCTCTCTTAATCAGAGAGCTTTGGGCCATCCCCACGCAGATCAGAATAGTCCTGATTGAGAACCTGCGGCGCGTAGCAGACAAAATCTGTCAGAACCTGAAAGAACGGAAGCAGGCTGATAATCTTGCCAATATGTTGTTTCTTGATGTTCAGGCCAGCAATGCAAAAATCCTTAAAAGCCTTTCCAAAATCAATACGGAAATATTAAGCCCGGCGTTTCTTGTACAATTTGCGCATCGTTTGAAAGGGCGAGATCCACAGAAAGATCCGGCATTTTTGTGGCTGGAAGGAATATTGCAGGAAAAAGGAACAGATCTGGATCAGATCGTTCATGAAGAATTACAAGAACAAAGCTCTTTAAACGCCACTATCAGAAATATTATCACGAGTATGCGGCTAACGACCATGCTGGATTGGAACAGCATTGTCGAAAAAATTAGCGCAGTAAGCCAAATACTTTATCGACATGCCGGCTTTGCCGAGATGGATGCTGCAACCCGGAATTTATACAGCAAAGCTGTTGAGGCGCTTGCCAAGGGATCTAACTATACGGAATGTGAAATCGCGCAGAAGGTGACGTCTCTCGCGGCGATGGCGAAAGAGGAGAAGAATTTTGATCCTCGTCGGTCAGACCCCGGCTATTACCTTCTGGCAGAAGGGCGTCCGTGGCTCGAAGCGCAGCTGAAGTTCCACGCACCCCTCCGTGTCCAAGTCGGACAGGCATGCCGCAAGCTGGGCATCACAGGATACAGCCTGGGCGTTACGTTACTGACGCTCCTGCTCTTGTCAGCCTTCCTGTCCTTCATGAGCGGAAACCTCTCAGGTCATGCAGCTCTCATCCTGATTATTTTAGGATTTATTCCGGCTACGGATGCTGTTGTGGCCGGTGTGAACCGCTTCCTGATGTGGGCCATCAGAGTGTCAGAGCTTCCTGCGCTGGAGCTTAAAGAAGGCGTCTCAGCGCATCTGCGAACCATGGTGGTCGTCCCAACCCTGCTGACAAAGCGGTCCTCCATCGTGGAAATGGTGAACCGCCTTGAGAAGCATTATCTCTCCAGCCGCGATGGTGAGATCTATTTTGCACTACTGACAGACTGGACGGACTCTCCCATAGAAAGCCGGAAAGGAGATCAGGATCTTCTTGATGTTGTTACGCGAGAGATTGCGCGCCTGAATCAGACTTATGAAGCGGGGCCTGCCGGGACAAGATTTCTCCTTCTCCATCGTAGGCGGGTGTGGAGCGCAAGCGAAGAGAAATGGATCGGATGGGAGCGTAAACGTGGCAAACTCCATGAGTTGAACCGCCTTCTCCGTGGCGCAACGGATACCAGTTTTCTAACCCTGTCCGGTCAGAGCATCCCTCAGGACGTACGGTATATCGTGACTGTGGATTCCGATACACGTCTGCCACATGAGGTTGTCAGGCGGCTCGTCGGCAAGATCGCGCATCCGCTCAATAATGCCCGTTTTGATCCAGAAGAAGGGCGCGTCACGGAGGGATATGCGGTTCTCCAGCCGCGGGTTACGCCATCCTTGCCGGAAGCGCGACAGAGCACACTTTTTCAGAGGGTTTTCTCAAGCCCGAATGGAATAGAACCTTATACGGCCGCCGTATCCGACCTGTACCAGGATATGTTTGCAGAGGGTTCTTTTGCAGGCAAAGGTATTTACGAAATTGACACTTTCGAAGCTGCGTTAGCTGGCCGGGTTCCAGATGGAACGCTTCTCAGCCATGATCTCTTCGAAGGCGTTTTTGCCCGCGCAGGTCTCGTGACCGATATTGAGGTTATTGAGGAATATCCCACGGACTATCTGGTCTCTGTGGCCCGTCTCAATCGTTGGGTGCGGGGAGATTGGCAGCTTCTTCCATGGATATTCTCATGGATGGGCTATTTTCCAACCATTCGGATAAAAACCCGCCCTCTCACGGGCATTGCGCGCTGGAAGATGCTGGATAATCTACGTCGCAGCCTTTCAGCCCCCATGGCTGTCAGCGCCCTGTTTGCAGGCTGGTTCCTCGGGCTACATAATGCAGTCGTCTGGAGCCTCTGCATTGTCTCGACGCTCGCCATTCCGGCATCTTTACCTCTTCTGGTTGATATTATCAGGCGGAGACGAGGAGAAACTTTTCGGAGCTATTTTTCTCTTCTGACAGTCGATCTCAAACGTACCGCTCTGACAACTGCTCTATGCTTTGCGTTTCTGGCTGATCAGGCGTGCCTGATGGGCGATGCCATTACCCGAACATTAGGACGTGTTTTCGTCACCAGAAAGCACCTTCTCCAATGGGTGACGGCCGCGCAGGCGGCAGAGGCTCCACGTGAAGAGATGCAGGGATATTGCCGTCAGATGAGCGGGGCTGTTCTGACTGCTTTTCTTGCGGTGGGCGTCATGTTCGTGGCAGCGCCGTGGGTTTGGATCGTCATTCTTCCATTTGCCCTTGCCTGGAGCCTGTCACCAGCGATTGCATGGAAGGTCAGCCAGTATCGTCCTTCGGCTCGCAGGCTTGAGGCTACTGAAGCCGAAACCATTTTCATGCGAATGCAGGCACGGCGAACATGGCGGTATTTCGAAACATTCGTTTCTGACGCTGATCATATGCTTCCGCCAGATAACTTCCAGGAAACCCCTGCCCCTCTGGTCGCGCATCGTACGTCTCCCACCAATATGGGACTTTATCTTCTCGCAATCGTCGCAGCATGCGATTTTGGATGGATCGGTGTTGCTGACGCAACCTCGCGTCTAAGGGCTACCCTTGACACCATGCTGAAGCTTCCTCGTTTCAGGGGACATTTCTATAACTGGTACAGTACTACTGACCTCTCTCCGCTTCCTCCCATTTACGTCTCGACGGTCGATAGCGGAAACCTTGCTGGCCATCTGATCACGCTGGCTGGTGCCTGCGAAGAGTGGATTCAAAAAGGAAGGAAGTCCGATACCTGGCGGGAGGGTGTGCAGGATGCTCTCAACCTGGCACTTGAAGAAGCTACGTCAGGCAGTGGAACCTTCCGCTCTTCCGAAATCGCTCAACTCGTAGAGACCCTTCTGCAGAATATGAAGGAAGGTCATGCCAGCCAGATCACGGTTGCGTACCGAGTGCAGATGCTTGTCAGTCAGGCGGAAGAACTGGCGCATCTGCTGCAAAGGCGTGCCATGGCAGGGAGTGCGGGAAAAGGCTCGTCTGTCACAGGAGCCGAAAACCTTCTGTTCTGGCTGCACGCTGCGCAAACCTGCATTCAGAGTGAACGCAAGGATCTGGAGAACAATCCTTTACTTCATGACGAACTCCGTAAAATTGCACAGATCGCCAGAACCATGGCACTGGAAATGGAGTTTGGTTTTCTCAGAAATTCCGACCGGAAACTGCTCTCAATCGGGTTTGTCGTCAATGAAGGCACTCTTGACAATAACTGCTACGATCTGCTGGCTTCGGAAGCCAGGCTCGCTGTCTTTTTTGCCATTGCAAAAGGCGATATCCCTGCGTGGGAATGGTTCCGTCTGGGAAGGCCCCTCGCCGCAGTCGCCCATGGGGAGGCTCTGGTGTCCTGGTCGGGGTCCATGTTCGAATATCTTATGCCCTCCCTGATTATGGCAGCCCCCTTTGACAGTCTTCTGGAAGAAACCAGCCGCCAGATTGTCCGTCGTCAGATTGAGTATGGCCAGTTCTGCGGTGTACCCTGGGGTATTTCGGAATCTGCCTACAATGCGCGGGATCTGGACTATAATTATCAATATTCCGATTTCGGCGTCCCCGGATTAGGAATGAAAAGAGGACTGGCGCAAAATCTGGTCATCGCTCCTTACGCCACTGCCTTGGCCACTATGGTTGATGCACGGCTGGCTACGGAAAATTTTCGGGTTTTGCAGGCGGCTGGAGCTCAGGGCACCTATGGGTTTTATGAGGCACTGGATTATACAAAGGCCCGCCTGCAACCCAATCAGACCGTCGCAATTATTCACTCTTACATGGCCCATCATCAGGGCATGTCGATCCTTGCAATAGCTGACACGGTTCTGAAGGGCCTCATGCGATCCCGCTTCCATGCGGAGCCTATTATCGGGGCTGCGGAGCTCCTGCTTCAGGAGCGCGCACCAACAGGCGGTGCGATTACAACACCATTGAAGGAAGAAGAGTTCGCGCCTGCCGCGCTGACTGTACAGGTCCAGTCTGGAGGTCGTCATCTGCGGACAGCAGACACAAGCGCTCCTGTGACTCATCTTCTTTCGAATGGACGCTACAGCGTGATGCTGACGGCCGCAGGGTCCGGATACAGCAAGTGGGGTGAACAGGCTGTTACGAGATGGAGACAGGACCCTACACTCGATAACCTGGGGAACTATATTTACCTCCAGAGCCCCGGAAACAATCACTTCTGGACCGCGGGATTACAGCCTTCCGGAGCAGAAGCCGAAAGCTACGATATCGAATTCCGGGAAGATCGTGCCACCTATACGCGGCAAGACAACAAACTGACGACGACGATGGAGGTGTTGGTTTCAGCGGAAGACGACGCAGAACTTCGGCGTGTTTCGTTGCGGAACTCCGGTACATCAACAGTTGAAGTCAACGTAACCTCTTACGTTGAACTTGCCTTGTGCCCACCTGGTATGGACATCAGCCATCCTGCGTTTGCCAAGATGTTTGTACAGACGGAATATCTTCCTTCCTCCCGGGCAATCATTGCAACCCGGCGAAAAAGAAATCCCTCTGATGCGGAGATCTGGGCCGCGCATCTGATTGTTGGGGGTAACACTCTTTCCATCGAGACTGATCGCTCTCGTTTCATTGGCCGTGGACGGGATTTGCGGGCGCCGATTGCCGTAATTCAGGAAGGCCCGCTCTCTGGATCAACCGGAACGGTGTTGGATCCCATTTTCTCTGCTCGGTGTAAGCTGACAATTCCTGCACGCTCTACTCGGCATGTGTCATTCTGGACAATCGTTGCGTCCACACGTGAGGCGCTCATGCAGAGTATTGAGCGTCACCAGAGTGAAGCTGATCTCGATCGTGCCCTGACACTGGCCTGGACGCATGCTCAGGTTCACTTGAGGCATCTCGATATCCAGCCCGTACAGGCAGACCTGTTTCAGCAGCTTGGGGGTTATCTTCTGTTTCCGGGGCCCACCCTGCGCTCATCTGCTGTCCGTATCAAACGGGGCGCAGGTAAACAGGTAGACCTATGGGGACAGGGCGTTTCGGGTGATTTGCCGATCCTGCTGTTGGTCATCACTGAAAACGAGGATTTCGATCTCGCCCGTACCCTTCTCACGGCGCATGACTATCTGAATTTCAAGGGACTGGCGTTTGATCTCGTCATTCTGAATGACCATCCGACGTCTTATGCCCAGGATTTACAACATGCTCTCGAAGCGCTTGTTCGATCATCCGGGCAGACTGGAACGGTTCGTCTTCTGCGCGGAAGTCTCATGTCAGAGACAGTCAGGGAGCTTCTGTTCTCGGTGGCCTACGTCGTTTTGACGGGGAAAGGCGGAAACCTGCAACATCAGATAACCCATATCGAGATGATGCAGCGCACAAAAGTTGTGCAGACTGCTGTACGTCCCTGCAAAGCCTACCATGGACCACAGGGAGCGCCTGAAGCACCCCAGCTTGAACTGGCAAACGGATATGGAGGGTTCACGTCAGACGGCAAGGAATATGCTGTTATCATCCGCGGAAAAACCCGGACCCCTGCCCCTTGGATCAATGTTGTTTCCAGTCCTCATTTTGGCTTTCAGGTCTCGGCGGAAGGTAGCGGTTACACCTGGGCTGAAAACAGCAAAGAAAATCAGCTAACACCCTGGTCTAATGATCCGGTCATTAACCCGACTGGCGAGGCCTTTTATCTGTGCGACGAAGAAAGTCGTCAGTTCTGGTCCCCTTTGGCCGCCGTCTGCTCTGATGACAATGCTGTCTATGTTTGCCGACACGGGCGCGGATATAGCCGGTTTGATCGTCATGCCAACGAGATTGCCGCGAGCCTGCTGCAATATGTTCCGCTTGAAGATCCTGTAAAAATTTCCAGACTGAAACTGACCAATACGTCCTCACGGTCCCGCACTTTGAGGGTGACCACCTATACCGAGTGGGTTTTAGGGCAGTCTCGCAGCACGACGGCACCTTTTGTGTTTACCGAGCAGGATCCTGACACGGGCGCGCTGTTTGTCAGGAACAAGTGGGGCGAGACGTTTGGGGAAAAGATCGCATTTGCGGATCTGGCCAGTCAGCAGACTTCAAGCACGGATGACAGGCGTACATTCATCGGTCGCAATGGCACTCTTTCTGCCCCGAGAGCCATTGTCCGTGGAGGCCCGCTTGAGGGTATTGTCGGGGCAGGTATTGACCCCTGTGCTGCATTGCAGACTCTCATTACGCTTGAGCCGGGGGAAAGCACGGAAATTGTCTTCCTGCTGGGTCAGGGACGAAATGCTGAGCATGCCCGTCAACTGGTTCGGCAGTATAGAACAGAAAATCTGGATATGGTTCTGGATGCAGTTCATCGCAGATGGGACAAGATCACGGGGGCCGTACAGGTCCACACACCTGATCGCGCCATGGATATCATGCTGAATGGCTGGTTGTTGTATCAGTCCCTGTCCAGCCGCATCTGGTCACGGGCGGGCTTTTACCAGGCCAGCGGCGCCTATGGGTTCCGGGACCAACTTCAGGATGGGATGTCTCTTGTTCTATCGGCTCCTCAACTGGTGCGTGAGCATCTTCTTCGGGCTGCATCCAGACAGTTTCCTGAAGGAGACGTCCAACACTGGTGGCTTCCCCAAAAGGGAAATGGTGTTCGGACAAGGATTTCTGATGACTGTGCCTGGCTGGCCTACACAGTTGCGCACTACGTTCGCGTGAGTGGTGACACGACTGTTCTGGATGAGGAAATTCCATTTTTGGAGGCTCCAGTTCTGGCAGATGGAGAGCATGAGCGTTTTCTCCAGCCGGAAGTCACGGACGAAACAGCGTCTCTCTATGCTCACTGCGTTCTTGCGCTCGATCACAGCCTGCAAAGAGGCGCGCATGGCCTCCCGCTTATGGGAACCGGCGACTGGAACGACGGGATGAACCGCGTTGGCGAAGCCGGGCGCGGAGAAAGCGTCTGGCTGGGATGGTTCACGCATGCTGCGCTGTCCGCATTTCTTCCACTGGCCCGAGCTCGGCAGGATACTGAGCACGTCACGAAGTGGACACGGATCATGGCAGAACTTGAGAGTGCGCTGGAGGCAGCGTGGGACGGCTCCTGGTATCGGCGCGCCTATTTTGACGACGGTAGCCCTCTAGGTAGTCATGCAAACAGCGAGGGGCGAATTGATGCCATTGCTCAGTCCTGGGCAGTAATTTCAGCGGCCGGATCTCCCGCGAGAGCCCGACAGGCCATGCGGGCCGTTCAGGAGCAGCTTGTTGATCTGGACAAGGAGATCATCATGGTCTTGACACCTCCCTTCAATACGTCAGAGCCTGATCCGGGTTATATTCGGGGTTATCCGCCAGGTATCCGGGAGAATGGCGGTCAGTACACGCATGCTGCTCTCTGGACGGTTATGGCGACTGCCCTTCTAGGGGACGGCGATGCGGCACACGAGATGTTTGCTACGCTCAATCCCGTTCACCATTCCAGGGATCAAGCGGCAGCGGATCGCTACAAGGTCGAACCATATGCCGTGGTGGCAGACGTGTATTCCTCTGACCCGCATGTCGGTCGTGGGGGATGGTCTTGGTACACCGGGTCAGCAGGATGGATGCAACGGGTTGGGGTGGAGACGTTGCTGGGAGTTCAGATCGAAGGAGATCGGTTGTCACTTAAGCCGCACATCCCCTCGTCCTGGCCGTCATACACAGTCCAGCTGCGCTGGAAGACGTCGGACTATCATATCCAGATAGAAAACCCTGACCATGTCTGCCAGGGAGATCTCTTTATGCTGGTCGATGGGGAGCCAACTGCATTCACACAGCCATTCTACATGCAAGATGATGGGCTTATGCACAATTTAAATTTCGTGCTCAGAAGATCGGCAGCTCTTATTCCAGAGGGTTAAGAGCGTGGCGTGACTCAATCGTTTTCTTCCCTGAGCCTAATAAGGCTCAGGGCGACCAATCGGACGGAAAAGGGATCAACTCCTGCATTCCAGGACGCAAACCCCGCCACCTCAGCCGCCTTGAGGTCATGTTCGAATGTCGCAGAGGTTGGTAGCGTATCACCACACGCTATGACAGATGCCTGGCCGTCTTTTTAACGTGATCTGAACTCTTATCGTGCTGAGCCATTGAATGATCTTACCACTGGAGGCGATCATGTCTTTCCACAGCAGCACTCTTCCTAAAAATCCGACAAAAGCTCCTGGTTCTCCTGATGAGCGGGAGCCGTTTGATCCGTATCCCGACAAAAGCCCGATTACGGATGAGCCCCCGGAAGAAGAAAAGCCCGGCAAAAGGTATCCGCCCGAGAAAGGCTCCCCCGATCCGAAGCCCGACCAGCCACCAGTTCTTCCTGATGCGCCTGAAAATCCAACCAATTAAGGTTTAGGCTTTCCCGGTAACAGAAGATGAGCGACCCGTGCTTGCTTCCCTAAAGCTATAGCAGGGCTTTGGGGGGCATCTTCCGCGTTGGGCAGATCATCATTGTCTGGACGTCTCGCAGTTCAATCCAAACCGTGGGTTAACTCTTCATCCTTAGAACGAACGTCCAGACTTGCAAGGTTTCGCTCAAGTGCGCGAAAGCTATCTTGCAACAAACATACCATTCGACGCCCATGGTCCTTTGTTCTGAATCAAAAGACGGGAAGTATGCCTGCGTGCAGATATCTGGGCGGGCTAGTGTTGAAATAGGCTAGGCCAATTTTTACGCGGCCATTTCGAGAGATGCATCTGCACAGGCGCTGGCTTCGTCAAGAGTGAGCAAAAGTCTGACACGCTCGTTGATAGGACGATCTGAGAGAGGGGGTGAGCGATGGAGAATTTTCTCTGCTTTGTCCCACCCAGGAAAGTGCTTTCCTTTGAGAAAAACAAGGGCACCTGTGGGCGCCTGATGCACGGTTGATCCGTTGTCAGTTTTCCATTGCACACCAGGGCCAACATAGGTTCGAAGCAAACGCAGATCGACGCAGTCAACGTGGAATTTCCGACAACTATCTGTTGTGATCTTTTCCAGTCGTACACGTAGCGCCTGGTGTCCGGAAATATCCCTGTAAAGTGCGGCTATTTCCAAAATATCCGTCAGGAGTGGCTGTGTGCGTTCTGAAAATGCGCTCTGCAGCTGCTTTTCCAGATCGGGTAGGTAACCTCGCCTTGTCAGAGATTGAGCTCCCACCGTCAGATAATCTTTTGTCGCCTGGGTTAGTGATGAAGACATATCGCACGGATGAAGACCAATGCTGCTGTGAGGAAGCAGGATGTTTCTGAACGACGATTGATGCTCCAGACGGCAGCGGGTGGGACATGACGGCATGGAAAAGCTTATCCTTGCTATTGATATGTTATAACATAACTATTATTTGCAAAAGCAGCAACTTTTCCTCCTCTTCAAGGGCTTACTTTATGTCGGATTTCCGATTGCCTGTGACTGTTCTCTCCGGCTTTCTGGGGGCTGGCAAGACAACGCTTCTCAACCATGTTCTCAACAATCGCGAGAGCCTGAAAGTGGCGGTCATCGTCAATGATATGAGTGACGTGAACATTGATGCCGAACTGATCCGTAATGGCGGGAGCAATCTGTCCCGGACCAACGAGAAGCTCGTGGAAATGACGAATGGATGCATCTGCTGCACGTTGCGGGACGATCTTCTGACCGAAGTGACGCGACTGGCAGAAGAAAAAAGGTTTGATTACCTTCTGATTGAGTCAACGGGCATCGCAGAACCCCTGCCCGTCGCGGCCACTTTTGAATTCCGTGATGAAGAAGGCCGGAGTTTGAGCGACGTCGCTCGGCTCGATACGATGGTGACAGTTGTGGATGCCGTGAACCTGCTGAAGGATTATGGATCAAGCGATTTTCTTCGTGATCGGGGCGAGGTTGCCGGAGAGGAAGACGAACGTGCGCTCGTAGATCTTTTTGTGGATCAAATCGAATTCGCGGATGTCATTGTTCTTAATAAAATCGATACGGCAACTGCTGAGCAGGCAGACGCTGCACGGTTGATCATCCGATCCCTCAATGCGGACGCGAACGTGATTGAAACGAGCCAGAGCAAAGTTTCTTTAAACCAGGTTCTGAATACGGGGCGCTTTGATTTCGAGCGTGCACACCAGAACCCCTTGTGGTTCAAAGAGTTGTACGGGCATGCTGAACATCGTCCCGAAACGGAAGAATACGGAATTTCCAGTTTTGTCTACCGTGCCCATCGGCCTTTCAGACCTGAAGCGTTTGCAGACTTCATCGAGCAGTCATGGCATGGGGTGGTGCGGGTAAAAGGTTATTTCTGGCTTGCAACCCGCCCGGATTGGGTCGGAGATCTGAGTATTGCGGGTGCATTGGCGCGTCATCAGGCGGCTGGGCGTTGGTGGGCGAGTGTTCCGCATGACAACTGGCCTGATGATGAAGGCTGGCGAGCGACACTGGCCAAATACTGGGACGATATTTATGGCGATCGCCGGCAGGAACTGGTCTTTATTGGTGCTGGCATGGACGAGGTTGCAATTCGTACCGCACTAGACGATTGCCTTGTCCTACCGTCACAGGACGAAATTTTCATGCCGTGGCACTATGATCATCTTCCTGATCCATTTCCTTTGTGGTCCTGATTTTCAGCTGTTTTGTCTCATATACCAGATGGAACGGTAAAATAACCGTTCCATCTGGTACAAAGCTCAGCCCCTCTTCTTCAGAGCCGGATGATCTCAGAAATCTGATGAGATAGTCCCTGTCATCGAAAACCTTGGAAGAACATAGAAAGACGCGCCGTTGCTGCCTGCCAGGGTACTTCCATCGAGCAGGGTCACGTTATGGTAGTTATTGGTAATGCCGGTTGTCCCAACCCGAATGATTGATCCTGTCAGGTTAGAGAAATTCAGACGGAACGTAGGGGTTCTCAGGAAATAGAGCGGTTTAAAATGATACCCAAGCGCAAGGGTATTGGTAACAAACCCTGGCATTCGCTGATCGCCCACAAGTGTTACTGACTGAGGGCCGGTATAGTGAAGGCTGAAGTTTCCAAAAAATCCTGCATTGCTGTAGGTCAGTCCAAAATTTGCAAGAACGCGTGGTGTGAGAATGGACTGTTTTCCCTTAGTGGGAAGATATGTGTCTCCATAGGGAATATTTGAGTCAAAAGTACCATGCAGGTACTCCACTGACGCGTACGGGCTGAAATGATGGAAATCCCTTCCCGCAATCATGGCATCAAATCCGCGGATCGTCTGGTTCCCTGCATTGGAAACTGCGTAAGCGGTATTGGGCAGATAGGTGGTGAGAAGACGGTTGGTGATATTGGAATTGAATGCCGAAATATCGAACGTCAGATACCGGTTGTTATAGCGATATCCAATCTGTTCTGTGATGGAATACTGGTTTTTGGGGAGTGATGTTGAACCTGAGAGCTGTGAGGGGGATGGCTGGCGGAAATCACCTTCTGCATTCATGTAAACCTGACTGTGAGAGTCAATTTTATATGAGATAGAAAGATGCGGAAGCGGCGCGGTTGAATTCGCTCCGATCGTAAACTTGCTGAGCCCGGAAGCTCGATCCCAATAGTTGGACATGATATATTTGAAGCCACCGTTTATGGTCAGGCGATCATTGAAATATTTGGCGGTATCTTCGATAAAGAAAGAATTCAGCTCGTAGCCGGCATCGTACCTGTAAATTGCTTCCTGACCATCTGCTGTATAGAGTTTATAGGCATTGTCATTTGTTTTGGCATTCCGTCCGCTAGATTGTGTTGCCATGGTCGGAAAGAAATAGTCGACGGCGTTGTTCTCATACCAGTATCCGAAAGACAGATGGTTATGACGATCAATGTCGTAACCCAGTTTGGCGACAAGCCCGACTTGCGGGGACCAGTGCTGCGCCCAGTATGTGCTCAACGGTGTAGAAGGGTCAGCTTTCTGCCCGTTTCCATAGAAATATGTGGCACCAGTCGATGCTGGCGTGCCCGCGGTTGAACCGTCCCAGCCGAAGCCTGTCGCAAAATAGGGAGAAAGGTCAAAAGTCAGGCGTTTGTTGATAACGATATGGGCTTGTGTTGTGACAAAAAACTGGTTCCAGGAGTCAATATTGCCTTGCCAGTAATTTCCGGCGGACGTGGAGTTTCTATCCCAGACATTAGTGCGATTATATCCCTGCCCTGTATGCTTGTAATTATAAAATGTTTGAGCATCTGGATAGGCGTCAATCGTGAACATGGAATTGTTCCATGAGCCGAAGAATTTCACAGTGGATCCATTGGTAAATTCTTTAAAAACTCCAACGTCCACATGTGTTCGGCGGTTTGTACCTGCACCCATCCATTGTCTCGAATGAGTATTTGAGACTGAGATGTAAGACCGAATACCGGAATTGCCAATTTCTCCGGATTCCAGCCGGACGAATTCCCGTGACATGTTGTTTGTGCCGTAAGAAAAATCCATGCTTCCCCCGGCTTTTTTGCCGGGTGTCCGTGTGCGCTCGTCCAGCGTGCCCGCAGTTGCATTGGATGCGGGCGCATCAATAGGAGAGCTCCCAGGGGTCATGGTGACGGTTTCGATGTTCTCTGCATCAACGTTCTGTTGAAGGTAAGCGGCAAGAGATGCAGGAGCCCCATCCAAAAGCAAAGCCGTATCGGCATCAGTAAAACCGCGCATATACAGTGCACCGCCTTTGATGCCAGACGTATCTGGCATGGCAATGCTGACACTCGGAAGATTTTGGACAACATCAAGGCCGGTCGATGTCGGGCTTCTCATCTCGATATATTGGCGCCCAACAGACTGGACTGCATACGGTGCGGTTTCGACCCGCATCATCCCTCCCCCAGAGTTGCGCGCGCTTCTCGATCCACGAACCCCGACGCTTTCCTCGCTGGATGCCATCATGGATGTTCTGCGGGAACGTGGCTTTGTCGGGGTGCCCGGGGCCGCACGATGAGATGGCGTCACATGACGGAGATGATGGGATGGGGCCGCGCTGGAAAGCCCAGTTTCTGCAGAGAGGATTATGGAACTCAAAATAGTACCGAGGAACAGACGAGAAGCCAGTGTCTTCACTTTTTTTCTCCGAAAGCTCAGTTGGTGAAACTGAATAATAGCTACTCAAACACATTTCGGAACAATAATGAAATAATAAATAAAGTTTATTCGAAAATATGGTATTTACACAATGTAGAGATATTTTAACGGTTTTTAGCCGAATGATGAACCCCCCATTCGGCTTTCCTAGAGTGTATTTACTTGGGATTCAGGGGTTTGAATGAATATTTAAAAGTCTTTTTCGCAACTCAGAAGCACGTTTCGGACCTGCGCTATCATTCCTCTGATTTGGTCCGGATTCGAAATAAATGGAGGGCCGAAAGAAATCGTGTCTCCCGTGACGCGAAGGAGCACGCCCTCTTCCAGGCCGCGCTCAAAAAGCTGGACACTTCGCAGGGCAGATTTGTCAGAAAGGGGATTGAGTTCGATCGCAGCGGTAAGGCCGATGTTTCGCAGATCTTTTACGGATTTCAGGTCCTGCAATGCATGCACCTCTTCTTCCAGAATAGGCTCCAACGCTCTGACAGCCGCATTGGTCCCCTCTTCTTCCATGATGTCGAGCACCGTATGAGCCACTGCTGCGGCCATTGGATGCCCTGAATAGGTATAGCCATGAGCGAACTCTATGGCTGCGTCCGGGCCATTCATGAATGTTTTGTAGATTTCTGAAGTGACGATAACGCCGCCCATGGGAATGATCCCATTGGTGACCGCCTTGGCGAAGGTAATCATATCCGGTGTGACGCCAAATCTTTGGGAGGCAAAATTTTCTCCCATGCGTCCAAAACCTGTGATGACTTCATCGAAAATGAGAAGGATGCCGTGTTTCGTACAGATTTCTCTCAGCTTCTGAAGATATCCGACGGGAGGGACAAGAACGCCGGTTGATCCCTGCACTGGCTCGACAATGACAGCCGCGATTGTGGAGGCATCATGGAGTGCCACCAGTCTCTCGAGATCGTCCGCCAGATGGGCGCCCCACTCCGGTTGCCCTTTTGAAAATGCGATATGGGCGTGATCGTAAGGGTGTCGGATGTGGTCCACGCCAGGGACCATCACCGTGGCGAACATCTTGCGGTTCGGAACAATGCCGCCGACAGACATGCCACCAAACCCTACACCGTGATAACCTCGTTCGCGTCCAATGAGACGAAAACGGCCGCCTTCACCGTTAAGCTTGTGAAAGCCGATTGCAATTTTTAGTGCAGTATCAACAGCTTCTGAGCCAGAATTTGCGAAGAAAACATGCTCAAGGCCTTCAGGGGCCATCTTTGCAATGCGCGCTGCCAGCGTGACAGCAGGTGCATGGGTCATCTGGAATCCGGGTGCGAAATCCAGGGTTTCTGCCTGCTGACGAAGCGCGTCCGCTATGCGTGGATTTCCGTGGCCTAAAGGCGTACACCATAGCCCAGACAGCGTGTCGAAGACCGTTTTGCCATCGGCCATCGTATAGTAAGGCCCCTTGGCTGAGGCCACGACACGATGATCGCCCCGACCGTTAACCAGTCTGTTTGCCGTAAAGGGCATCCAGTTGCGTCCCTCACTCATGGCAAGGGCGCACAGGCTTTCGTTCGTCAATGTAGTCACGATACTGCCTCCATCAGGCTGTCAGATGTTTTTTTCTTAAAAGGTGCTCTCTCGACATACCGGCCCTGCCCGCGCTCGGCACGAAGTGTACCGTCATCCCAAAGGACGCGGCTCTGACTGATTGTCTTTTTTGCCACGCCTGTAACGGTCATGCCTTCATAAATATTGTAATCGACATTCTGATGATGTGTGGCGGCAGACATGGTTCGCGACGCCGATGGATCCCACAGCACAATATCCGCGTCTGCACCCTCAACAATCATGCCTTTCCGGCTATGGATATTGAAGATGCGGGCCGTATTGGTGGACGTGAGGGCAACAAACTGCTCCGGAGTTATCTTGCCGCCGACAACGCCGTGATGCCACAGAATGCTCATGCGATCCTCAATGCCGGGAACACCGTTGGGGATGCGCGTAAAATTGGTGAGGCCCATTTCTTTCTGGGAACGGCAGAAGCAGCAGTGATCCGTTGCGGTGGTGTGGAGCTGGCCGGAAGAAAGGCCGCCCCAGAGCGCTTGCTGATGCGATTTTTCGCGGAAAGGTGGGCTCATGACGTAGCGCGATGCCTTCAGCCAGTCCGAAGACTGGTAAACGCTCTCATCGAAAACCAGATGCTGCGGAAGAACTTCCCCATAAACTTGCAAACCGCGAAGGCGGGCCGTTGCAATGGCTTCGGTCGCCTCGCGCGTGGAAACGTGAACGATGTAAAGGGGGGTATTGCTGACAGCTGCCAGCGTAATGGCGCGCTGAGCGGCTTCTCCTTCTACGCTGGATGGGCGGGAGAGCGGATGCGCCGCGGGGCCAGTGTTTCCCGCTTTCAGGAGAGATTCCTGAAGAAAGGACACGGCATCTCCATTCTCGGCATGCACGGTGCATAAAGCGCCCAGTTCGCCCGCTCGGCGCATGGAGTTGAGAAACGTCTCATCATCCACCATCAGGGCGTTCTTGTAGGCCATGAAATGTTTGAAGGAATTAACGCCGCAGTCCCGCACCAGTGTTTCCATATCCTGGTGAACCTGGTCATCCCAGTGCGTCACTGCGACATGGAAACCATAGTCGGCAGACGCTTTTTCGGCTTTGCCCCGCCACGCCTTCCACGCGTCATGAAGCGACTGTCCATGCTCGGGGATGACGAAATCGATAATACTCGTTGTACCTCCGGCGAGCCCGGCGGCCGTGCCTGTATAGAAATCGTCACTGGCCGTCGTGCCCATAAAGGGCATTTCCATATGCGTATGGGGATCTATCCCCCCTGGCATGACAAGCAGCCCATCTGCATCAACGATGGTAAAGCCTGTCGGCGCTTCCATATCCGCCTGAACAGCCGCGATTTTCCCGTCATCGTCACACAGGACGTCTGCTCTGAAACGCCGCTCAGACGTAACAACTGTTCCACCCTTGATCAGGAGCATGACATCCCTTCCCTTCAGGAAAAGCGGTTGGCATTATGTCGTTGTCTTACCGAAACTGTATGGTTAATCTGACCAGCCGGTCAACATAACGATTGCGCTTCCGGAATTTTTTCGAGAACGAGGATCACCAGAATGACACAGTCACCGGACGCGTACGCTACAGGGCGCCTGACCAATGCGGATCTTGCGCCTGTTCAGGACCGGAGCTGGGCATGGAAGGACTTTCTCTTTCTCTGGATGTCTGATGTCCACAGTGTCGCCGGGTACATGACGGTTGGTACGCTGTTCATGATGGGGTTGCCGGTCAGCAGCGTGCTCATCGGACTGCTTGTTGCAATCGTTGTCGTGCAGCTTCTCTGCAACCTGATTGCGGTTCCGAGCCTGAAGTCCGGCGCCCCTTTTCCCGTCATTATCCGAAGCGTCTTTGGCGTCTACGGTGCGGTCGTCCCGGCGCTTGTGCGTGGGATTATTGCCGTGGGCTGGTATGGAATCCAGACATGGCTGGCATCCAACGCCGTAGTTCTGTTTGTTCTTCGTATTATGCCGTCACTGGCAGACTATAGCGATGTTCATCATCACGGATTGCTGGGACTGTCTCTTCTCGGCTGGTTGGCCTTTCTGCTCATCTGGGCTTTGCAGTTGGCGGTATTCTGGCGCGGAATGGAATCCATCCGGCATTTCATAGACTGGGCCGGGCCGGCCATTTACGTCATGATGATCCTGCTTGATGGCGTGCTTCTGTGGAAGACGCATGGACAGATCAGCTTTTCCGTCCTTCCCCAGTCTGCTCTTTCTATCGGGCAGCATTTGACAGGCGTGTTGAATGTGATCTCTCTGACGATCGCATTTTTCTCCCCAATTGTCCTGAATTTTGGCGATTTTGCACGCTACGGTATTAGCCTGAGCGCGGTACGGCGCGGTAATTTCTGGGGCCTGCCGATCAATTTCATGGCGTTCTGCGCACTTGCGCTCACAACCGTAACGCTGACCCAGCCTGTTCTGGGGCAAATCCTCGTGGATCCGGTTGAGACGGTGACGCGTCTGGATAGTCAAACCATCATGATTGTGGGAATTTTGACCTTCGTTCTCGCGACTATCGGGATCAATATTTCCGCTAATTTCGTCTCAGCCGCGTTTGATTTTTCCAATATAGCTCCGGCATCCATTTCATGGCGTGGCGGCGGTGTCATTGCGGCGATTGGTGCCATCGCTCTCACGCCCTGGAACCTCTATGCCCGCCCGGATCTGATCCATCTGACGCTCGACATACTGGGTCTGTTCATCGCTCCTGTGACAGGAATTCTTCTGGCGGACTATTATTTTGTTCAGCGGGAAACTTTGGACGTGCCTGCGCTGTACAGTACAGACCCATCGGCAGCTTACTGGTACCGAAGTGGCGTAAACCCTACTGCAATCTGGGCCTTGGGTCTGGCTGTGCTGGTGGGGCTCGCAAACGTCTTCCTGCCAGCATTAGCCGTATTCCAGAATTTCGCGTGGTTTACAGGCTTCTTTTCAGGGTTTTGTTTTCATCTGATTCTGACACGCCTGAAGCCAATTGGGAGAACAGCGGACGAACAAGCGTCATGATGGTTTCGACGGCAGTTTCATAATCGCCATTAGTAAGAGGTGTACGGTCCAGAACGGCCTCATACTGGACCTGCATATCCGCATATGCCTGCGTACCTGACCACAAGAGAAACAACAGATGTGTCGGGTCGATGGGTGCCATGATGCCCTTCGCCTGCCATTCCAGAAAGATCGCGACATGTCGGGCCACATGGGCTCGCAGTTCTCCCCGTAAGAAGTCCTGAACCATATGGCCGCCTGAGAGCACTTCCTGTGCGAAGAGACGCGATCCTTCAGGACGTGCGCGGGAGAATGCAATCTTGGCTTCTATGTATCCTCTAAGCCCGTCCAGCGGGTCCTTGTCAGAAGAAAGCCAGTGATCAGCATCTGTCAGCCACACGTCCAGCAGGCGTGACAGTGTGGCGTTGTACAGGTCTTCTTTGGAGCCAAAATAGTAGAGAATATTGCCCTTGGGGATGTCGCAGACCTTGGCAATATCTTCAAGGCGCGTTCCCTTAAGGCCGCGGGTGCCAAAGGTCCATTCCGCAGCATTCAGAATTTGGGGAACGGTGGCGCGGCGTGGCGCGCCCGCACGGGGTCTTTTTCTGGGGCTGGGGGATGCCTCCAGACTGTCTTGTGCCATTGTCTTTCTCCCAGCCTGCTCTGCGGGAGGCGATTTTTGACAGCAGACAGGCTGGACGACAAGCCCTCGGTTGGCAGATCCTTAAAGCGTGCTGTCTGCCCGCAAGACAGCGCCTAGCAGAACATTGGCCCCTGCTTCGGCTTCGCTCTCCGTGATACTTTCTTCCTCGTTGTGACTCAGGCCATCCCTGCAGGGTACAAAAATCATCGCCGTTGGTGCCACTCGTGCGAGATACGCAGCGTCATGACCCGGACCTGAGACAATCGGAAGCGGATCGTAGCCCATTTGGCGTGCAGAGTCCGCGACCATCTCCACGCACCGCGCATCAAAATGAACAGCAGGCGCATCCCAGAGGGGCACAATCTCCAGTGTCACTCTTCCGGCTTCAGCAATGCCGTGGAAGCGATCCATGAACTCCTGCTCCATGGCAACGACGACAGCATCATCCGGGTGGCGGATATCCACGGTAAAGAACGTCTCACCAGGCACGACATTGTTACTGTTCGGGCGATTTTCAATCAGGCCCACTGTTCCCACGGCTCCCGGGGCATGGGCCTGCGCGATCTCTGAGAGGGCCACAACCATTCTGGACGTTGCCAGTAGTGCGTCATGACGCATTGGCATGGGGGTGGAGCCAGCATGAGCATCCTTACCCTTTACCGTCACTTCATACCAGCGCATTCCCTGTACGCCGGAGACAGCACCGATGACGCGATCTTTGACCTCAAGAATGGGCCCCTGCTCGATATGCAGCTCGAAATAGGCCGCGATGGGATGATCGCCACAGATCTCTTCACCGCGATATCCGATAGAAACCAGTTCGTCCCCAAAGCGTGCCCCTGCGCGATCTCGCTTGTCCAGAACCTCCTGTTCCGTAAAAACGCCTGCGAAAACGCCTGAACACATCATCGGAGGCGTGAAGCGTGACCCTTCTTCATTCGTCCAGTTGATCAGTTCGATGGGGTGGCGCGTTGTATGCCCGGCTTCATGAAGCGCCCGTAGAACAGCGAGGCCGCCCAGAACACCTAAAATACCATCAAATTTTCCGCCGGTGGGCTGGGTATCCAGATGACTGCCCATCGTGATCGGAGGGAGGTTGTTATCAAGTCCCGGGCGGCGGGCAAACATGTTGCCCATCGTATCAACCGTGATGGTGCAGCCCAGGCTTTCGCAGGTTGAGGCAAACCACTCGCGAACCTGTTTATCTTCTGGGGTCAGTGTTAACCGACGGATACCGCCTTTTGGTGTTCCACCAAACCGGGCTGTATCCATCAGATCAGCCCAGAGAGCGTTCCCGTCAATCCGCATATTGCTATGAAACATGCCAGTCCTCTTTCATCCGTCCTCTTGGCTGACCTTTTGGCCGCCGTGTCATGCCTCTCAGGCGGGAATGCGATTAGGATTGGAAGGATGATGGGGCCACGTCAGCTCTCCATCTACAGGTTGTGGAACCATCGTGATGCAATCATCCACCGGGCAGACATGTGCACAGAGATTGCAGCCAACGCACTCGTCTTCGATCACTTCGTAATGTCGGCGATCAGCGGTGTTTTTCTTGGAAATGGCCTGATGGGACGTATCCTCGCAGGCGATATGACAAAGACCGCACCCGACACAGGCATCCTGATCAATATTGGCGAGGGTCTTGAACTTCATGTTGAGCTGGTTCCACGGTACGAACTGCGAAACCGCCCGCCCTGTCAGATCCTCCAGCCGCTCATAGCCTTTCTGGTCCATCCAGTTGGACAGGCCATCAATCATGTCTTCCACGATGCGGAACCCATAATGCATCGCGGCGGTACAGACCTGAAGCGATCCTGATCCCATTGCAAGAAATTCGGCAGAATCCCGCCAGTTGCTGATACCACCAATTCCTGAGATCGGAATTCCGGCCATGATGGGGTCTCTGGCAATTTCCCCGATCATACGAAGCGCAATTGGCTTCACGGCAGGCCCGCAATAGCCGCCATGCGTCCCTTTTCCGCCGACAACCGGCATGGGCGCCATGGCATCCAGATCCACGCCAATGACCGACTGAATGGTGTTGATCAGGGATACAGCATCCGCCCCACCTGCCCGCGCGGCGTGTGCCGGCATCAGGATGTTAGTCACGTTTGGCGTCAGCTTGACGATCACCGGCATCCGCGTGTTCTGCTTGCACCAGCGTGTCACCATTTCAACGTATTCCGGGACCTGCCCGACCGCCGCACCCATATTGCGCTCGGACATGCCATGCGGGCATCCGAAGTTCAGTTCGATCCCGTCTGCGCCTGTCTCCTCAACGATCGGTAGAATGGCTTTCCATTTATCTTCCTCGCAGGGCACCATGAGGCTGACGATAAGGGCACGATCCGGAAATTCACGTTTGACGCGCTTGATTTCCGCGATGTTGGTCGCAAGCGGACGGTCCGAAATTAGCTCGATGTTGTTGAGACCGATCAGCCGACGTCCTTCAAAGCCCAGGGCTCCATAGCGGGAGCTCAGATTGACGACTGGTGGATCTTCCCCAAGCGTTTTCCAGACAACACCGCCCCATCCGGCCTGAAAGGCCCGGCGAACGTTGTATTCCTTGTCAGTCGGGGGGGCGGAAGCCAGCCAGAATGGATTGGGGGATTTAATTCCAGCAAAAACCGTGCGCAGGTCAGCCATTGTGGTCAGCCCTTTCCGTGTTGGATGCCATCAGTTCATTATGAAGCGCTTCAGCTGCGTTCCGTCCGTCCCGAACGGCTGCAACGGTGAGGTCTTCTCCTGCCGTACAGTCGCCGCCCGCATAAACTCCCGGCATGGAGGTGCGTCCTGTTTCATTCACAACGATGCGCCCGTTTTCCACGAGGATCTGGTCGTTTCGCACTGGGTCTGGGACAAAAACCTGCCCGATTGCTTTAAGGACCATGTCGGCCGCGAGTGTGAAGGCATTCTGCGGATCGTACCCGCCATCAGGCGCGCCTCGAATGAATGTGATGCTCCTGATGGCCCCGTCTTCGACATTGAGTTGACTGGGAGACGCCCAGAATCTGACCGTTACGCCGTTTGTCTGGGCCCATTCCCGTTCAACTTCCGTGGCCGCCATGTGCTCAGCACCGCGGCGATAAACCAGCGTTACCTCTTCTGCCCCGAGACGTTTTGCCTGCACTGCTGCGTCAACTGCCGTGTTACCGCCCCCAATCACGACAACCCGCCTGCCAACTACAACTTCCGAGAGATTCCGAGAGCGGAGGGTCTCGATAAAATCGACTGCATCCAGAACACCCTCTGCGAATTCGCTTTCCAGGCCTAGAGCGCGGACACCTGCCAGACCCAGCCCCAGAAAAACGCCATCATAGGTCTCGCGGAGGCCTGCAAGCGTGATATTCTCCCCGAGCGTCGCGTTACTCTGGAAGGTGATCCCTCCAATTTCCATGAGGAAATCGATTTCTTTCTGGGCGAAATTGTCAGCAAGCTTATAGGCCGCGACACCATACTGGTTGAGGCCACCCGGTGAATCGTGTCGATCAAAGATCGTGACATCATGCCCATGCATCGCCAGACGATGTGCGCAGGCCAGTCCCGCCGGCCCCGCTCCTACGACGGCTACACGCTTCCCAGTGCTTGCCGCTCGCTGAAACGGGTGGGTTTTCTGCTGCATCTGCCAGTCTGTAGCAAACCGCTGGAGTGCGCCTATTCGCACGGCATGATGAGCTTCAATCGCGGTGTGAACACATTTCTGCTCACACAGAATTTCGGTCGGGCAGACCCGTGCACACGACCCGCCCAGAATGTTGGACTGAAGAATGGTGCGCGAGGCGCCAGCAAGATTGTCAGACGCAATTGCTTTGATGAACCGCGGAATATCAATGTCCGTGGGACAGGCCTCAACGCAAGGGGCGTCGTAGCAGTAAAAACATCGATCCGCTTCCAGCGCTGCCTGTTCAGGCGACAAGCCGGGGTGAGCGTCGGCGAAGTTGAGTTCCAGAGCGGATTCCGGCAACCGGCCACATGCAATATCGAGTCGCATACTCGTCTCCTGCCTGACTTAGTTCGTAATCGGAATGGTATGGGTTCGAAATACTTTCGTGCAAGGATTTTCTGACCAAACGTTCAGCTTATTCTCTGTGAGGGTTGAATGATGCCTGTTCAGATGTCTGGCTTCCCTGCTGGTGTGGCCTCAGGGAAAAAAGGAAGACGGAGGATATTCTCGGCCCTGGGGCTCCTCATTCTTGCAAGTCCAAACGTTTCGTCTTTTGACACGGAGTAGCGTTTAGAAAGGAATGTGGTAGGTTCAGGCTCTGTTTCTTGGACGCAGAAAGCACTGATACTTCTTATGCGATTTACCCGCCTGCGTTTTCTAGTCCCTGTCTTGGGTTTATTGGCAAGTGAAGGATGTACTCTGCAAGGTGCCCCTTCTTTCCCAGTTGTAGGCGCTTACTTTCCGGACTGGATGGTCTGTGGCCTCATCGGTGTTGTGGTGGCTGTCGGATTGCGGGTGATATTCCTTCTAACCGGCCTTGATGCCATCCTCAGCTTTCGTCTCTTCACCTATGTCGCGCTGGGCGTTATCGCCGCGCTGACTGTGTGGACGTTGGTGTTTGGGCCTTGATAATGCAGCGCGTTCAAGTTTCTGGCAAAAAGCCGATTGGTATTATCGTCGCTGTCATCTGCGTTGGGGCAGCCATTCTCTTCGGTGTCCATGTCTCACATGAAGACAGCACTCATCCGTCTTCTGACAGCGGAAGTATTGACGCGGAAATGGTACACGTCGCCTCCACCGTTGGCGGACGGTTGAAGGAACTCAGAGTTGTCGTCAATCAGCATGTTCATAAGGGTGATGTTCTTTACCAACTTGATCCTGAACCCTACGAACTGATTGTCCGACAGGCTCAGGCCAATCTGGATCTCGCGAATGCGGAGGTCGAGAACCAGACACGGCTGCTCAGCATCAAGACATCCAACGCCGCCACGGCGGATGACCAGGTTGTTCGTGCCAGAACCAACCGTGATTTGGCTGCGCGCACGGTAGAACGCCTGAAGCCGCTTGCCGGTCAGTCCTATATTCCGTGGCAACAGTATGATCAGGCTCGTGTGGCACTCCACGACGCTGAAGTGTCGCTTTCGCAGTCGAAAAACCAGTCTGTCGCAGCGACAACAGCGATCGGAGATCTGAAAAGCTCTCTTGCCGCACGGGATGCCGGTCAGGCAGCCCTGGATCACGCAAAATACGAGCTACGCCAGACTGTGGTTACAGCTCCTGCGGATGGTTATGTCACGAGTTTACGGGTTAAAGCTGGTGAAGTTCTCGCACCGTCTCAGGTCCTGTTCACGCTCATTGCCGATGACGAGTGGTACGCTACGGCCAATATCCGTGAGATCAATCTTTCTTCCGTTCAGATTGGCGACTGCGTGACCGTTCACTCAATGATTGATCGCCACAGTCCTTTACGCGGACACGTCGAAAGTATTGGTTGGGGCGTCCTGTCTGTAGATTCTGCTGGCATTGCCCGCTCGCTGCCCATCGTGCCGCGCCAAATGGACTGGGTTCACGTCGCCCAACGCTTTCCGGTCCGTATCAAGCTAGAAAGGGCAAACCCGCTTTTGCTCAGACTTGGCGCTACAGCAACCGTTGAGATCCGGCATGGCGCTGCCTGTCCCTGACACTCTGGCGAATGCCCCGTCGTCTTCCAGCATGAGAGGGCCGGGACTGGGATTGGCACGGATCTGGCGGCTGGTCTGTGACCCTGCCCCCGGGCGATTAGGATATGCGCTTCGTATGGCTGCCGCATGCACAACGACCGTGCTGATTGGGGAAATCTGGCAGGTTCCGGAGCTGGCCGTGCCTGCCCTGGTGACCATGGCGCTGTGGCAGAAGGACCGCGTGACAAATGCTCTGGCTGGGGTGGCTGTAAATGTCCTCATCCTCATTCTGCTTCTGATCATTTACGCGCTCATCCGCCTGACGCTCGATCATCCTATGGGACTGGTGATCGTCATTGCCCTCTTGTCGTTCAGTTTTTTCTTTTTGGGTTCAGCCAGCAAGTTAAAACCTGTGGCCTATATGTTGGGTCTGATTACTGTTTATGGATTGATCGCGATTGACCAGGTCCCGGTTGGAGAGGTTGTGACGCGCGCCCTTCTCTACACGGATCTCTTTCTGGCCGTGCCGGGGGCGGTCATGATTGTGCTGGGGCTGTTGATTTGCCCATCCCCTAAAAAGATCCTGACGGATAGCATTGCTGCTCGGCTCTACATGGCTGTTCGCCTTCTCCAAACTCCTGATGCGCTAACACAGGAACGAGCGACAGATATGCTTCGGGAAGGCACGGCGGGCATGATGAAGTCCGCCAAGATGGCCTCACTTGAAAAGATCTGGTCCCTCCACGATTTGGCCTGCTTGCGACAGGCAGCCAACAGCAGTGTTGCCGTTCTTGCGCTTGCTGATGAGGCGAGCCGGGCAAGACCGCCACAGGAGCAGTTGTCTTGCCTGACTGAAACGCTTGAAGGCATGGCAAGGATTTTCTCGGAGGGTGACTATCCCACAGCGATCGAAAGCCCTGTGATCGCTGCGGAGCATCCGTCTTTACAGGCGATAACTGCTCTCCTTCCGAATTTCACAACTCCTCCTGCCCCTATCGTTGGAAAATCGCCAGAAAAGAAAAAATCGGGTTTCTTCTCTGAGGATGCCTTTACCAATCCAGACCATGTTCGTTTCGCAGTGAAAGGGACTGCTGCGGTGATGCTGAGTTATCTGACCTTCAAGGTTCTGGATTGGCCAGGCATCCACACTTGCATCATCACATGCTTCATCGTCGCGTTGCCTACGATGGGCGAGATGATTTCAAAGCTGACACTGCGCATCACGGGTGCTCTTATAGGCGGGACGCTGGGGATCGCGTCTATTATCGCTGTTATGCCGCATCTGAATGGTATCACCGGATTTCTGGCGCTTGTCTTTGTTGTTTCCCTGATCGGGGCATGGGTTAAGACGGGCGACGACCGTATTGCTTATGCGGGCTTTCAGATCGGTCTGGCATTTTATCTGACAGATCTGAAAGGTTATGGTCCGACAGCAGACATGGCCACCGCACGGGACCGTATTGTCGGTATCATGCTCGGTAACCTCATTACATATGCCATGTTCACCAGCTTCTGGCCGGCAAGTGCCTACGATCATTTGGGGGCCAGTCTTCGCAAGCTGAAAGATTGCCTGAGGCGCCAAGGGACAGCTCAGAGCTCTGAAGATCAGCTTCAGGCGGCCGCTCTTAGTCAATCCGCGTTACTGGAAAGCGAACGAACACTGGAATATGCGATGTCTGAGCCGGCGCACATGCGCGTTGATCAGCCCCGTCTTCAGGCGGCCCGAAATGCCTTGATGGATGCCTCGAGGCTGACTGAAGAATTGCTTGCAACGCCCAAGCGGCCAGACCTTGCCGATCGCACGGCACGACTGGAACAGATTGCTTCATGATTCACTTCAAAAAAACCGTTTTGCTGCCGCTCCTGCTATCGGGCTGTGCGACCCAGGCACTTGAAACGGCGCCAGCCAGCCCAGATCGGCCATGGCAACCGAATGTCGCTGCAAATGGAGAACTGGTGCCCGGTAAGCCCGGATCACATGCACTGGCCGTTCCCGCTGGATACACATTGCCGTCCAATAGTCAGATCCATGTGCGGCCCCCTGCCCCTGAATTGGCAACACAAGCTGGCCATGCCTATTCCCTGCCTGAACTGATTGATATTGCGCAGTCCGCCAATCCTGAAACCAGACGCGCCTGGAACCTTGCACGTGATGCCGCTCTGGCTGTGGGAATTACGAAGAGTGCGTACTTGCCCCGCCTGACCGCGACAGTTGTGGGCGGATACAATCATAGCCGCAATGACGGTGCGAACCCGTCGGTCAGCAATGTGGGCATTGCTGAAAATGCAATTAACTCGGGCCTGAGCGGGTTAAACAGTGCTTTGGGTGGTGTTCGCAACAGCAGGTCGGGCGCTGGCGAAATCCAGACCCTGGGTATGGAATGGCTGCTGTTTGACTTCGGCAAACGTGAAGCTGTTATTGCCGCCACAAAGCAGGCACAGATTGCAACCAATGTGCTTTTTACTGCGGCTCACCAGAAAATCATCTATGGCGTGACAACGGCCTATTACACCCATGCGGCAGCGCAAAGCCGTGTCGTATTGCTGTGTAAAGCGCGGGACAATGCACGCTTCGTGGAAGCGGCCGCAGTCGCAAAGCTACATCAGGGGCAAGGCACCATAGTGGATGTCACGCAGGCTCGGCAGGCTACGGCACAGACTGAGCTACGACTTGTGCAGGCAGAGGGCGACGAACAGAATACGGCCCTTGAACTTCTGAATGCCATTGGTATTTCGCCGAACACGAAACTTGAGACACTCGATATTTCTGGCCGCCCGCTCGGGCTGGACGATATTCGCCTGACTGACGCATTCGTCCAACAGGCCGTTTCACGCAGGCCGGACGTTCTTGCAGCATACGCAAATGCGAAGGCGGCAAAAAGCAGGGTTCGCGCAGCGAAAAGCGAATTTCTGCCCAAGATCTTCATAACAGGAAATGTGGCCTACACCACGGGGCGTCTGGCACTCTCATCCGTGCCGGGAGTGGGAAGTGAGGCTCCCCCAACCCTTAACTTATCGAGTAATGCCTTCAGCAGTTTGATCCTTGGCGGGATTACTGTCCCCATCTTCGACGGGGGAACCCGAGCTGCGTTGCTGAAGCAGGCCCAGGATCAGTCTGACAGTGCGGATACGACATTGCAGCAAACAGTCGACAGTTCAGTGAAGCAGATTGTAGTCGCAGAAAATGCGCTCCGTACAAGCCTGAGAGCCTATACCGCATCAGCAAAACTGGAGACGGCAGCGATGACAAGTTTTGAGGCATCCTCGGCCGCATATCGTAGTGGCGTAGGCTCCATGACGCAGACAAGTATCGCGCAGAATGCTTATCTGGATGCAACACTTGCTCATTCGGATGCTTATTATGCCGCTTTGATCGCTGCTGCTGGACTTGCCTTTGGGACGGGCTCCCTTAACCAGAATGAGGGGTCATCAATCCCGAGTGCCATGTAGTGCTATGAAATCCGAAAATTCTAAGGGCATGACAACGAATGATTGTCCAAATCAGATTTGTTTTTATGGAGCCGGTGCCGGAAAGCTGGGTAAGCAGCTTATGAAAGCGTAAACCCTTTTTCATTTATTTCGTCTGAAGTAGAATTTGCCTTTCTAAAAGGCTTATCAAAAAACAGTTTACTTAAATTTTTGATATAAGCCACGGGCCGCGTAGCTATCCAAACACGGCTATGCGCGATCTTTCCTCCTTCAATGAAGCAGATTTTCAGCGAACCTTACTCATGTCTGGTGACCTGGGCTGAGAACATGGTGGTGTTCTTGATTGTGTCCTTGATCAGCCAATGTCGCACTAAACCGAATCATAATTTTCAATGCAATCGCTATTTTTCGGTTTGACTTTAATCTGAGCAGAAAAGAAAATTTATAGCCAAAAGATAATGAATAGCTTCTGTGCGGTATTTCTTTATCGTTATAGAAAATATAAAAAATACATCGAAATGAAAAAACACAAAAACCAGATATAAATTCTAAAACAACAAAATAAATATTTATATAAACATCTCATATTATAACAAAAGCGTGTGCTATTATATTAAAAGAAAAAGAACATAATTCCATTTATGCCAAAAAAGTTACCAATAACAATAATTAAAATCACCATCCTGTTATAACGAACAAAAAATAGTCATTTCTATTATTGGGGAGAAAAACGGATGAAGAGGCATAACGTATCAAACTATGTCTCTGGAGAGCGCCGTTGGAAAAAATTCCTGAACCCCACCCTGCCCCGGTTTTCCTCTCCCGCAGGCGGCTCCTGGCTTTTTCCGGCGCCTGCATTACGGCCGCTGCTATAGGCACAGTGACGAAAGGTTCTGCTCAAGAAATAGTCGCGTCAAATCGATATGGCGTTTCGGATTTCATGCAGCTTTCAACCTTCGCCACAGGTCATAAAAATCTGGATCTCAGTATAGGATCTGCATTGCTCCTTGCTCTTGAAGCGCAGAACCATGGCTTTTCCGGTCAGGTAGCATCACTTCGCGACCGTATTGCCAAAAACGGCTATCAGGATGTTGAAGCGCTGGACGCTGCCCTTCAGGGAGACCCCCTGCACCCGACGCTCCTTCAGATTATCCGTGCCTGGTATGCTGGCGTCATTGAAAGTGGAACAAACGCCAAGGTTTATGCCTTCGAGAAGGCGTTGATGTACCAGTCATCCCGCGATGTCGTCGTCATCCCGACATATGCCAATAACGGGCCGAATTACTGGGTTGCAGAGCCTGGTTCCGTCGATGCCATGCCGGAATTCTAAGGAAATTATCTCAGTGAACATGCGATATTTTCGTCCTCTGTCCGGCACCGCCCTGACGACCGCTCTGCTTTTCGCAGGACCGTCTGCGTTCGCGCAGCCGACAGAGCCGACCCCAGCTTCAGCCCATCATCCATCGATCAGTCGCGGTCATTATCTTGCGATTGCGGCTGATTGTGCCGCTTGCCATACCAATGGACGGGGTGGCCAGTTTCTGGCTGGTGGATATGCCATAGCATCTCCTATGGGCAATATTTACTCCACAAATATTACACCTTCGAAAACATATGGCATTGGAAACTACACACTAGAGCAGTTTTCCAAAGCTCTGAGGCACGGTATCCGTGCAGACGGGGCACAGCTTTATCCGGCCATGCCGTATGACGCCTATAACCGTCTGACGGATGAAGACGTCAAATCGCTCTACGCCTACATCATGAACGAAGTAAAACCCGTAGACGCGCCATCACCAAAAACGCAGCTTCCCTTCCCGTTTTCTATCCGTGCGTCTCTGGGTATCTGGAAAATTGCGGCACGGATTGAAGGCAAGCCCTATGTCTTCGACCATACCCACAACGATGACTGGAACCGCGGTCGTTATCTGGTCGATGAACTTGCGCATTGTGGGGAATGTCACACGCCTCGCAATTTCCTGCTTGCACCTAATCAGTCCGCTTATCTGGCGGGAGCAGATATAGGCTCATGGCGTGCACCGAATATCACAAATGATCCCGAGAGCGGCATTGGTGGCTGGTCGGATCATGATCTCTACCAATACCTGAAAACCGGCCAAACCGTTCATGCGCGGGCGGCTGGACCAATGGCTGAAGCCGTTGAACATAGTCTTCAGTATCTGCCTGACGCGGACATTTCGGCTATCGTGACCTATCTCCGTTCGGTCCCGCCTAAAGTAGAAGCTGGGCAGACCGTAGCCAACTTCTCTCACCTCGGCCGTCCGTCGAGTTACAGTGTGGCCGACGCGAATGCGCGCCGTAATAACAGCACCCTGTCCGGGACAACGGACGGTGCAGCACTCTATGAAGCTGTCTGCGCGAGCTGCCATCAGTCGAACGGCAAAGGATCTCCTGACGGGTATTATCCGTCTCTTGTGGGGAATACGACGACTGGTCAGCGCAATCCGAACGATCTGATCGCCAGTATTCTTTATGGCGTCGATCGCACAACGGATGACCACGAAATTCTGATGCCTGCGTTCGGCCCTGGTTCTCTGGTGCAGCCATTGACGGACGGCCAGATCGCCGCGATCGCCGATTATGTTCTGAGCCACTTTGGCAACGCGCAGGCCACGGTCTCCGCCGATGCGGTCAAGCAGGTTCGTATTGGCGGCAAGCAGGTCCCTCTCGCCAAACTCGCAAGTCCGGGCGTGATGCTCCTTCTCGGTGCGGGCGGCGTCTTTGGGGCCATCGTCGTAGCGGGGGGCGTTTGGTGGCTGATCAGCCGTCGCAAACAGCGTGTCGCTTAATAGAATTCAAAGGTAAAATCATGTCTGGTGAAACGCTTTCGGCTGATGTCGTCATTATCGGAGCAGGAATCTGTGGGTCCCTGCTCGCCCATAAACTCGTCCGCAACGGTCTTTCTGTCTTGTTGCTGGATGCCGGTCCTCGGCGTGATCGCTCGCAGATTGTGGAGAACTGGCGGAATATGCCGCCTGACAATAAGTCCCAGTATGACTACGCAACGCCCTATCCCAGTGTTCCCTGGGCTCCGCATACCAACTATTTTCCGGACAACAATTACCTGATCGTCAAAGGCCCGGACCGTACGGCCTACAAACAGGGCATTATCAAAGGCGTTGGTGGCACAACCTGGCATTGGGCAGCCTCGAGCTGGCGGTATCTGCCGAACGATTTCAAGCTGCATTCCACGTATGGCGTGGGGCGTGATTATGCCATGAGCTACGATGAACTCGAGCCTTATTACTACGAGGCAGAGTGCGAAATGGGTGTGATGGGTCCTAACGGAGAAGACATCACGCCGTCTGCGCCCCGCAAGAACCCCTGGCCCATGACGTCCATGCCCTATGGGTATGGAGACCGTACTTTCACTGACGTGGTCAGCAAGCTTGGCTTTTCGAACACGCCCGTGCCACAGGCCCGCAACAGTCGTCCGTATGATGGCCGCCCTCAGTGCTGTGGAAACAACAACTGCATGCCGATCTGTCCGATTGGCGCCATGTACAACGGGGTCTATGCCGCACTGAAGGCAGAAAAGCTGGGGGCCAAAATCATCCCGAACGCTGTCGTTTACGCGATGGAAACGGATGCCAAGAACCGGATCACGGCCATCCGCTTCTATGACCCGGAAAAACAGTCACATCGTGTCGTTGCCAAAACGTTCGTCGTGGCTGCAAACGGCATTGAAACGCCTAAACTGCTTCTGCTCGCAGCCAATGATCGCAACCCCAACGGGATTGCAAACTCATCGGACCTTGTTGGCCGGAACATGATGGACCATCCGGGCATCGGTATGAGCTTCCAGTCTGCTGAGCCTATCTGGGCTGGCGGCGGTTCGGTTCAGATGAGCTCCATCACGAACTTCCGTGACGGTGATTTTCGTTCGGAATATGCCGCGACCCAGATTGGCTACAACAATACGGCTCAGAACTCCCGTGCAGGTATGAAAGCGCTGTCCATGGGGTTGGTTGGTAAGAAACTGGATCAGGAGATCCGCCGTCGTACCGCCCATGGCGTGGACATCTATGCCAACCATGAGGTCCTCCCTGACCCGAATAACCGTCTTGTGCTCTCCAAAGATCACAAAGACGCTCTCGGTATTCCACACCCGGAAGTCACTTATGACGTGGGAGAATATGTGCGTAAGTCGGCGGTCATTTCCCGGCAGCGTCTGATGGACATTGCCAAGGCCCTTGGCGGAACGGAAATCGAGATGAGTCCGTTCTTTACGCCGAACAATCACATCACCGGGGGCACGATCATGGGCCATGATCCGCGTGATTCTGTCGTGGATGAATGGCTCAGAACCCATGATCACGCCAATTTGTTTCTCGCAACGGGCGCAGCAATGGCGGCGTCTGGAACGGTGAATTCCACTTTGACGATGGCTGCGCTCTCACTCCGCGCTGCCGATGCCATTCTCAATGACCTGAAACAGGGGTAAGTGTTTTGTACAAACTATTTCAGCGCCGGACCGCTGGCGCCGTCCTAAGTATTCTCGTCGCAGCATCAAGTCTTACAGGGTTTGCATCAGCGAAGGATCTGACAGTGAATTTGGTGAACTCAAATACCCTCATTGACCAGGCCAAGAAGCTGGCTGCGGCCAGTCATGCCCGTGTCGCTATCGCTATTGTCGATGCGGGAGGAAATCTGGTGTCTTTCCAGAAGATGGACGGGACACAACTCGGGAGTATTGAACTGGCCATCCGCAAGGCCAAGACGGCGCTGTCTTTCGCGCGCCCGACTGCTGACATGGAACATGCCCTCAACAGCGGGAATTACATGATCAGCACGCTACCGAATGCCCTTCCCGCCGGCGGTGGATACCCGATCATGGTGAACAACGAACTCGTGGGAGCGCTTGGCCTGAGTGGTGGCGAAGGTGAAACTGATGCCCATCTCGCGCAGTCCACAGTCACCACCTTCCTGAAGACTTCAAAGACAACGAGCACTGAATGAAAACCCGACGTCCAATGCACAGGAAAAAACTCGTTGGATTTTTCCTGTGCGCGGCTTTGGGTATCATTGGTCCCGGCCGTCAGGCGCTCGCACAGAGCGAAACTTCCCAGAACCTTGCGACACCTGAGTCTTACAAGTCCCGTGCCTTTGCGATGGAAGGCATGGGCACGTTCGCGGTCGGTCCCCTCGTCCCGTCTCTTTATGGAAATCCTCATTTGTTTGGAGACTGGGGCGGTGCGCAGACATGGCTGACAAAGCACGGCATGTACCTGAATGTCGCGCTCAATGAAGAATATATGGCCAATGTCACAGGTGGCCGCACGCGTGATAATGTGCTGGCTGGTCAGGTTGCTGCCGAACTGGATGTGGATTGGCAGCAGCTTGCCGGTGTGAAGGGTCTCTGGACGCATCTTCTCGTCATTAACGGTCATGGGCGCAGCTTCAGCCACACACTCGGCGATTCAGTGACCAATCCTGAACAGATCTACGGTGCCCGCGGTAACGTTGTCGCGCATCTTGTCTCAATGTATGCGGACAAATCCTTCCTGAATGACCGTATTATTTTGTCTCTTGGCGATATTCCAACGGGAAGCTTCTTTGCGTTTGATTACGTCGCTTGCTCTTTCATGAATGTCTCTGTTTGCAGTAATTTCGCTCCTGGGAAGTACGTCCCAGGTGGCCGCGATTGGCCGTCTGGGAATCTTGGTGGTGTGTTGCGTCTTCGGCCAACGGAGCAGACCTACATCATGGGAGGCGTCTTCGCGGTTTCGCCCCATAGTTACAACGGCGGCATTTCAGGCTGGGCTCTGGCTCAGAGTGGATTGGGTAAGGTCTCGTCGCAGATTGAAATCGGGTGGATGCCGTCTTTTGGCAAGAATAAGCTGCGAGGCAATTACAAGCTTGGTGCCTGGTACGATAACTCGCGCTATCCGAACCTGTACGAAGACGTCCATGGTAACTCCTTCCAGGCTACGGGCCTTGGGCGGCGCTATGAAGCCGGGATGACGTCCGCCTGGTTCATGTTTGACCAGATGCTGGTCCGTAATGGGCCGGGCGTTACCGATGGGCTTATTCTTATCGGCGGTGTTGGATATGCGCAGGGCAATCTTGTTGCCATGCGGGATCATGAATGGATCGGCATAGTCGATAGCGGGACGCCGTGGCATCGAAGTGGTGATCAGGCCGGTATCATGTTCCAGCATATGGACATGAGCCATACCGTGACGCTTCAGCAGGAATCATCCCTGGCGCTTGGTCTGCCGTATCTGGATAATCAGTGGGGACCTGTTTACGGGGTGCAGCATTGGGAGAATGTGTACGAAGCGTTTTACAGCACCCACATTATGCGAGGCACAACCTTGCAGGCGGATTTCCAGTATCTCCAACGCCCAGGGGCTACGACCACCTTCAAGGACGCCGCTGTTATCGGGGGGCAGCTGACAGCGAACTTCTAAGATTTCAGTAGAGAATTTGCCAGATTGGTTGGCGTGATCAACCTGAACGGCGGCTCTCTACTGAATCGTTTATCAATGATTTTAAGCTAGGCTATCGAGGCGCAGGATTTGTGACCCATATATGGAATTTCCGTTAAGCCAGCTTCCTGATACGGGGCTTGATCAAGGAAAAAGTGCGTGGTTGTTTACTGCCGAGCCATGGATACAGTAGATGCCGTCATCTCCACGCGCAAACCTTCGGCGTCATAGTAAATTTCTGTTGTCCCTTGATGTCCGAGACCAGCTTTTAGCAGCCGAATTCCAAATCCTGTTCGGGTAGGTCTTGTTACCAAGGGGCCACCAATTTCGCGCCATATCAATATCATGGTCGTTTCAGGGCCGTATCCTTCAGTGGTCCAGCTTAAATCTACCAGCCCGTCAGGGGCATTGAGTGCACCATGTTTCAAGGCGTTCGTCGCCAGCTCATGGAAGACCATTGAGAAGGACGTTGCAGTGTCCGGACCAAGACACAGGAAGGGCCCGTTGACTTTAACCCTTTCCTTCATCCCTAGCGGAGCCAGAACGCCTGCTGCGAGGCTGGCAAGATCAGTAGAGCGCCAGTTTCTTTTCATCAGCAGATCATGCGCAGAGCCCAGTGCGATCAGGCGGGCTGTAAATGTCGCGAGCGCGCTTTGGTCTTCAACGCCACGAAAGCCTTGATGGGCAAGGCTTTGAACAATGCTGAGTGTGTTTTTCAGTCTATGCAGGATTTCATGGTTGATGAGGTCCTGTCGGGCAATCGTGTCCCACTCGTCCACACCCGCAAAAATTCTGTCGGCGGCCGTACGAATGAAAGACGTCTCGTCCACTGTCCATTCGCGCGCTTGAGAGCAATGCACGAAAAGGCACCCTGTCAGTTCGCCTCCTTTAATTTTTGGAACGAGAACCTGCGCAACAACCTGTACAGCCTGATAGGCTTCCTGTTCGACATTCATCCACGATGTATGGGTAATATCGTCCAGGATGAAGACGGACCCTCCGCGCAGGAAATCTGACGTGTGCCGGAAGGCCTCAAACGAAAACTCTCCACTGATGGGAGGTATGTCGGTCGCGCACCAACTTTGCTCCACTGTAAAGCGTTCGTCTCGCATTGAGATGCGCGCGAAACCTACCCGCTGAACGTTAAGGCGATTTCCCATCAACTGACAGATTTCTTCCAGGGCCTGCTGGCGCGTTTCGGCAGTCCGGAGTGCGTCACCAATCGCGAGGAGTGTTGTCAGCCGGGCGGTGGCATTTCTTTCGGGCGTCACATCCTGCAAGGTACCGATCAGACGGATTGGTCGACCAGTCTCGTCATGATCCAGAATCCCCTGACGCAGAACCCACCGTTCTTTCCCGTCGTCAGAACGCAGGATGCGATATTGCAGTCGTAATGGAGCAGTCCCTTCAAGGATCCGGTTAAGCGTAGGGACTGTAGCCTTGTCGTCAGGATGGATTAAGGCGACCCATTGCTCCGCCGACAACGTTGGTGTCTGAGGAAGGCCTGCAATACGGCAGACTTCCGGAGATACCGTAATGTCTCCCGACACAAGATCGTATTCGTAGATCCCAATGCCACCGGCAGCTCCTGCAGCCTGCTGAAGCGCATATTTTTCCAATGCATGACGACGTTCAGCTTCAGCTTCACGTGCCCGTTTTGCGGCGCGCTGACTACGAAGCTGCTGGGCTGTAAGGCGACGTTCCTGCGTAACTGCGGCCTGCCTCAGATCCATCAGGCGCATGGATTGTCGGGCAAGCGCTGCGAGGCCGTCTTTCTGGGGGGAAGACAACCCATTCGGCCGTGTCGCAAGATCGACAACGCAGAGTGTCCCAACCACCTTTCCCTGAGTATCGAACAGCGGATAGCCCGCATAAAACCGCAGCCCTGGCGTTCCACAGACGAGAGTATTCTTCTGGGTGTGTGGATCGGCCAGCATGTCTGGAATGACAACGGGCACCTTGAGGGCAATAACCTGCCCGCACCCGGAATTTGCCAGTGGCCCAAAAGGCTGGTCCGTACCGACGCGTGCTGAAAACCATAGCCTTTCCTGATCCAGTATGCTGATCAGGGCGATGGGTGTTTGACACAAAGCTGCTGCAGCGACGGCAATGTCGTTCAGGTCGGGGTCGGAAAAAGCCGCCAGATCCCCATAGGGATTTACCCTATCCAATCTATCGGCAGCGCCCATTCTCAAGGTGTATCCAAATCCTGCATGATTTTTAGTATAGTGCGAGTGGTGGCTGGCTCCAATCCCGTTTCGATGGAACGTATTGTCACGGTAATTAAATAAGGTGTGTTTCGCGCTTTGAATGACAGATTTTTGCGGCTGTTGAAAAAATTCCCAGTGAAGAAAAGAGCTGTTGCCACATGGTGGCAGCATAAACTCCCCGAATTTCGGGTCCATAACCTGTTAGATATGGCGGTAAACTAAATTTTTTYTCCTCCCTGATGGATTTTGATCAGGGAGGAGTTGGATTACTACGATTTCAGGAAGGCATGACCGGGAAATTATCCGTTGATGATCATGCCGCCATTCACATGGAGTGTTTGGCCTGTCACGAAGGATGCATCGTGGCTTGCAAGGTAAACATAGGCCGGGCCGAGTTCGGAGGGATCACCGCACCGTCCCATAGGAGTATCTTTCCCCAGATCTGCGACAGACTGGGGATCAACCGGCCCCCAGCTTGCCGGCTGAAGTGGTGTCCAGACTGGGCCGGGAGCGACTGCATTCACGCGAATGCCCTTGGAGACCAGTTGCAGCGCTAGCGCACGGGTAAAGCCCATTTCTGCGGCTTTGGTAGTCGAGTAAGCCAGAAGGGCTTTATTGCCTGCAAAGGCGTTGATGGAGGACGTATTGATAATGGCACTTCCCTCTTTCAGATGTGAGAGAGCGGCGCGGACCAGAAAAAAGTAACCGTTAATGTTGGTGTCCATGTGTCTTTGCCATTCTTCGTCAGAGATGGCGCTGATATCTTCCTGCACGATCTGGATGCCGGCATTATTGACCAGGATGTCCAGCCCGCCCAGTTCCTTGACCGTCTGGGCAACAGCATCATTACAAACCTGACTTGAAGAGACATCCCCAGCAATAGCAAGACCTTTGCGACCCTCCTTTTCGATCAGTCGGACGGTCTCTTTCGCATCTTCATGTTCTTCAAGGTAAAGGATCGCGACATCTGCCCCTTCCCGGGCAAAGTGCAACGCGGCAGCACGGCCAATTCCACTGTCTCCTCCGCTGATCAAAGCTTTTTTGCCTGTAAGCTTTCCGCTTCCTTTGTAGCTGGTACGAATATGTTCGGCCTTGGGTTGCATGAGACCTTCAAGGCCGGGCTGATGGTCCTGGGATTGGGGAAGTATATGGTCAGGCATGAAAAATATCGCTCCAAGATAAGGTCGATACCCTTACAGAAAGGGCGCTCCTGACATAATCAACACTTGGAACTGGAAAGTGTTTCCCTTATATGATCTCATAAAAATTTGAATGTAGTTTAAAATTATTTACAAAAAAAACAAAATTATTGAGATGTCATTTTAGGTATAGATAAAATGGAATAAAGCCAAAGAGGGTCCAGGCTATGATAAATATGAAAGGCGCCTGATGAGCAAAGAGAGCCCCTCGCTGCGCCCGTCGCATCATATCGCGGGTCTCGTCCTCGTTTGGAGCCAGTGTAAAGTCAGTCAAGGCTGGGCTACGGTGATGCAACATTCTTTGCTTTCCCTCCCATTTACCAATTGCGGCATAAGCTGCTCTGATGCCAGGAAGCGCCATGACCGCGAGGACAAATCCCAATAGTGAAAACAAGGGGGGAAGCAGAAGAACCATACTATCTCCCCATCTTTTCGTAGATCCGGTCATGGCTGTCGCATAGGCGATCACGAGAAAAGCCTGTGATCCTAGAAGGGCCTGAAGGCGGCCATTCACCACTTCAGTCTCAAACCGAATTTCAGAGCGGTAAAACGCAAGCAGCTCATTATCTGTGGGATGACCCTGCGCAATAATCTGGCTGGTATCTGGGGACGGTGATGCGGTTTCTACCATCTGGACCTTCGGTAAGATTGGAATGAGGAATAGCGCTCTGCTGCCCTGCGAGTTTCCTAACTTCGTGTCGCATTGGGTTTTTTAAGTATTACTCTGTGTAAATAATATAAAATATAACAATATTCATATGTATGTGTAGTATTAATTAAAAACATTCTTATAAATATATCGTACTGATTTATGTCGGGAATGATAAAATATTTTTCGTGGATTAGGTCGTGAGCCGATATATTTGGCTTGGGCTAATTATTTAGCATTCTCATAAATGCTTCCCTTCAGAATGCTGACAATATTTTGCACTCGGTCGCCTCTGAAGCATGAAACACATCGGAACCTCTTTTTATTCCGAGTTTCTTAAAGCTGAAATTTCATTGGGATCCGGAGAAGGCTTTTATGACAAAATATTATTAACATGTGTCTGAGTGAGTAAATGGGAAAGCATTTTTCTTCGTAAAAATATTATAAAACCAGTGCAAGTATCTGATCTTAAAAAATATTATTATTATATTTTTATTTTCCTATCTTGGGGTGTCAACTTTTTTTTTACCTTTAGAAAATTCATCCATATCCCTACCGCTCAAAATTGTGTCTCTGTCCCTATGACAAGATTCTGCAAACAATCTGGATGGAACGATTTCTGTTAAATTTGCTCTTCTAAATAAGGTTGGTTGAGCTAAAGCCAGCGATCAAATTTTACAGATATCAAAGAAATTCTGACCAGAAGGTTGCCGGATTCACAAGAAATACCATCGAGAAGTTTGAATTTCTCACGCTCTGGGTGGTTGTACCGTTAACGAATTCTCTTGGAGGGAATTATGAGTCACGTAACGAACGGCGTTCTATATGTTGATGATACCGTCAACGGAGGAACAAACCCTGGAAGTTTCTATACTTCAAGCTTCTCTTCGGTATCTGTGTCTTCTGGTGGTACTTACGGAAGCGCTTCGATTGTGTCTGGTGGCACAGTCGTGGTGCAGAGTGGCGGCTCAGTTTTTAACGATACGGTCTCATCGGGTGGCGTATTGACAATTTCCGCCGGTGGTAGCGGCAGTTATATCAGCCTGGCTGCTGGCGCGACATTCAATATCGGCACCAACTACGATAACCAACACACTACCTCCCTGACAGCTCTGTCAGGAACAAAAATTAATGTCTTGTCCGGTGGCATTCTCTCTAACGCAGACGCAGGTTCTTCTGGAACCATCGTTGTTAATGCTGGCGGAATTCTACGAAACGCTATCGTTTCCAAAGGCGGCGGGCTGGCAGTAACTGGAACAGCTTCCAACACAACCATTAATAATGGCGGTGTAATGGATATCAGCTCCGGCGGTCTGGCTTTCGGGGGAACCATCAATAACGGTGGCCAGGTCTTCGTAGGCTCTGGTGCGACCCTTTCAAGTGTGATCATCAACACTGGCGCCTCCGCTGTTGTTTCCGCAGGCGCCTCGACCGGCGCCCTGAAATTGAATGGCGGCACGCTCGATACGTATGTTGCCCCCTCGTTTGTCGCCGGTGGAGTTGTTAGCGGGACACTAATCTTTGAAAGCGGGGTCAAAGACGGCGGTTACCAGAAGCTCGGAACTGGGGTCACAATCAACCTGAAATCTGGAGCTGCGCTTTCCAACAGCACCATCGGTTCGGGCAATACTGTTGCAGTTTCTTCGGGCGCTACCGCGAGTGGACTGGTTATCAGCGGTGGTGGTCTCGGCGTTCAGGGTGCGACATCAAACACGACCGTTATCAACGGTGGCGTGGTGGATGTTGGGTCTGGCGGCAACGCCACAGGCAACACAGTTAGCAATGGCGGGTACCTCTACGCTGAGTCTGGTGGTACGATTGGCACCACCACACTTCAGAGCGGCGCAGTTCTCAGCGCTAAGGCTGGATCAACGATTTCGGGCACTGTCACGGCGGCCAAGGGCGCTACACTGACAATCCCGACAACTGCGGGTGGTACCATCGACCTGCAGGGTAATGGAAACGTCGGCCTGACCATCACCGGCTCAGGTAGCCCGACAACGGTTATTTCCGGATTCTCAGAGGACACAGCGGCAGGAACCGCAGACGGCATCACGCTGACGAACGTCAAAACCGCCGACGTTGTTTCCGTCACCTACCCTGATGCTGATCATGTCACGTTCACGCTCAAGGACGGTTCAGCTGTCACGCTGAACATCGTTGGCGTCAAAAACGTGGGCTATACTCTGGCATCTGACAGCAGTGGCGATCTCGTTTACGAGGTGTGCTTCCTTGCGGGCACCCTGATTTCTGGTCCGAATGGAAACGTTGCTGTGCAGGACCTTGTCCCCGGCGATACGGTTACGTCCTATCGTGATGGTGTGGCATACAGCAGCAAGGTCTCCTGGGCAGGAAAGGCGCATTGCGTCGTTCGCCCGGAAAAGGCTGATGATGAGGCCGGGTATCCGGTGCGTATCCTTGAAAACGCGATTGCTCAGGGTGTTCCTTTCCAGGACATGCTCGTTACATCTGAGCATTGCCTCTTCCTGGACGGCAAGTTCATTCCGGCCCGTATGCTCGTCAATGGTCGTTCGATCTATTACGACAAGTCCTTCACGTCCTATGACTATTTCCACATTGAGACGGAAGGCCATTCGGTCATCATGGCTAACGGTGCGTTGACCGAGAGCTATCTTGATACAGGCAATCGTCGTGCGTTCGAACAGAAGAGCAATGTCTTTATGTTCGGCCAGAAGGCGAAGTCTTGGGAGAACGATGCTGCTGCTTCGCTGACCGTATGCCGTGATCTGGTTGAGCCTGTTTACCGTCAGATCGAACAGCGTGCGCAGGCGTTGCAGTTCGCAGTTCAGGCACCGGCTGCTACGACCACTACGGACAGCGATCTGCATCTCGTGTCTGATCGTGGCCATCGCATCCAGCCGCTTCGCACGGTCGATAACCGCGTCATGTTCATGATCCCTGGCGATGTGGCGTCGGTCCGTATTGTCTCAAACAGCAGTCGCCTGTCAGATGCGATTGGTCCGTTTGTTGACGACCGTCGTATGCTGGGTGTGTTGATTGGCGATGTTTCGTTCTTCGACAGTGGCGTTACGGTGAAGATCAAGACGCACCTGACCAAGGAAAATCTGAGCGGCTGGCACAGCGTGGAGCACATCCCGATGCGCTGGACGAACGGCAACGCACACCTTCCGCTTGGTGCTCGACTGCCGGGTAGTATCGGTCTCCTTGCTATCAAGGTTGAGGCTGCTGGTCCCTACGTTGTTGCTTCGGCGGATGAGGCAGAGGTTGCTCTTAAAACGGCCTGAAGGTCATTCTCCTATCCGTAAAAGCTACGGATAGGATTTTCCTTCCAGTCAAATCAGAATTTCTGCTTTGGCTGGGAGGTTTTTAATATTCATGCGCTTTAGAAAACGCTCTAGCGCATAATTTAATAAACCAGCGCTCATGTTGTCCAAAGCTAGCGCCCTTTATTTGCAAAAATGCGGTCCCTTCACTCTGTTTGGCAAATATCCAAACATTCTCTGAAAAGCAGCGCTGAAATGACTGACGTTGCTGCATCGAGGTTCCCTCGCGGTGTCTGCCAAGAGAAAGCTCCGTGCGTATTTTACGGCGTCAAACTATCGCCATGGGCCAGGCTCGCGGATCACCTCGGCCTAGAGCCAACCGTTTATAGTCTTGGCCATAGCATTGTCATATGAATCCCATACACTGCCCTCGAATGGCTTGTGCCTTGCCTCAGGCAGTCATCGGGATAGAGAATGATCAAGTATGGAGAGCCGCGATACGAATGGTTGCCAGCCGGGCGTCCCCTGACGGGCAGCCTGCATGCATGGCCTGCTTATGAGTATTGAGCGAGAACCTCTCGTGCGCTCTCCTGCTGACAGGTCAACGACGGATGCGATGTGAATGAAACCGGCTTAGGGTCGCAAACAAGGTAAAACCGATCGGCGGTTTCCGTCGTGAGGCCAGTACGTCTGCCCGTCTGGATTTCTATCATGTTCCAGAACCAGCCGAACTGCCCGGGCACGCACTGCAGGGGGAAACTTTTTCACAGTATTGTTTATCAGACCTTCTTCTCGGAGAAATGGTCTCGGTTAAGTCCAGCGCGGTTTAATACGCCCGTTTCGGTCACTCTGATGTTCATCACCAGCCATGACGGCGACCGCCATCATGCCGCCTCTTGATAAAATTCTGGCGAAGACAGACAACTAGGCATTCACGTTCTGGCGGCTGGTTCTTGATCGGACATTCTTGCCGCCATTGCCAATTCGTATGTCCAGCATGAGGGGAGCAGTGGCCAGTCTTTGCGAAAGATGCTTGGCCCAGATCATAACAGCATGAAGCGTTCCGCCGATTTACCTGCAAACCCACCTCCTGTTGTCGGGTTCGCAGATTATTATGTCGGCGGTTTCGTAGATGGCTTTCACACACATGAGCGGGCACAGTTGTCTGTGTTCATGGCAGGGAGTGTGACAGTCACAACACATGAGGAAAGCTTCGTCCTTCGTCCTGGACAGGCGCTCTGGCTTCCTGCCCAGACGCTGCATCAAGCAACCTGCCGCACTGACCTGTCGTTTCAGGTCATCTATGTTGATCCTGATTTCCCCGGCGCTGGCACGCTTCCATGCAAGATGTTTGATGCATCTTCCTTGATACGGGGCCTGATGGACGAGATCATTGCCATGAGCTTTGAGTTTGCCATGGACAGCCGCATGTCAACGATTGCCCGGCTTCTCATCGATGAAGTGGAGCGCGCACCACGGCTTGCAGAGCGCGTGCTTCTGCCTGCCGACCCTCGTATGCGGCGGGTCTGTGAAGCGATTATCGCTAAACCGGGAGACTGTCGCGACATCGATCACTGGGCGCGCGCAGCCGGTATGGCGCGGCGCACTTTTACCCGCCTCTTTCAGTCTCAGATGGGTATGGGCTTCGCGGCATGGCGCCGGAGAGTACGGGTTGTGGAAGCCGCTTCCCGAATTGCGACGGGCCAATCGATTGCCGAAGTTGCCTTCGATCTAGGCTACGATAATGCCAGTAGCTTCAGCAGTATGTTTCATAGAACTTTTGGTGTCTCCCCGCGCGAGCTGAGAGCCAACTCGCCTACGGCTGCGCGGCTATAAAGCACCGGATTTCCAAATCTGGTTGCTCTGACTCTCATCGCCTCTACGTCTGGAAAACAGTAACAAACCGTTTCTTTTCCGCTCTGAGGGTGACCTATCTACAGTAATCGGGCCTTATTCAGTTGCGTTTGGGCCAACTGCGCGCTGGCAGCTTGAAGCTGTTTCCGAAGATGTCTAGGAGCGCAATTAAGTATCATTCTTAACAAAAAAAACCGGTCCCTGCCTCGCAACCAGCACGAGCCGGTAACGAAATGAGTTGGGTATGCAGCGCAGCAGGATAGTTTACACGGTTCTTTTCTCCCTCATTTTGAGCGATACGGCTTTTGCGGCTGAGCAAGAGAATAAGGCCAAGGATCCGCAGCAGTCTGGGGCGCCTGCCCCGGCTCAAGCGAGCGCTGACAATGCCAAAGCACGGAGCGCAAGGGTTGAACGGGTCGAGGTTCATGCTCGCAAGCCTTCAACAATTGCCTCTTCCGCTACGAAAATAAACACACCTCTTGTTGAAACCGCCCAGTCCGTCACCGTCATCACCCGTGACGAAATGGATACACGCGGTGTCCTGACACTTAATCAGGCCGTACGGTACGCCGCGGGCGTCACAGCCGATACGCGGGGTGGTGAAGGCACTCGGTATGATCTCTTCGATCTTCGCGGCTTTACAGTACCGACTTTTCTGGATGGACTGAAGTTCCAGGATAGCCCGACCGGTTTCGCCGTCGCCCAGACAGACACCTTCCGGCTTGATCGCGTTGAACTGCTCAAAGGGCCGGCTTCTGCCCTTTATGGGCAGTCCAGCCCAGGTGGTCTGACGGCGTTATCCAGCAAACTGCCGACGGATCAGCGGTTTTATGGTAGTGTCAATACAACTGGCGGCATGTTCGATCTATATCGTGTGGATGCTGACGTCGGCGGATTTGCGACCAAGGACGGTCTTGTCCGCTACCGGCTTTACGGCACAGTAAATGGGCAGCATACCCAGCTCAGCAGAACCGGTAGCCGACGCTTCAGCATTAGCCCGGCCTTTACCTTTGGAGGCGACGGCCCGACCACCCTCACCTTGCTGGGTAACTACCAGTACGATCCTGAGAGTGGTTCTTATGGCGGCGTGCCGCTGATTGGGTCGCTCAAGCGTGCTTCCTACGGCTACCTGCCCCGAAATTTCTACGACGGGGATGTCCCATCAGAAAAATTCAACCGCAAACAGGGTGCAATTACCTATATCTTCAATCACCGCTTCAACGATGACTGGAGCTTCAGCACGCGCGGTCGCTACGATGATATCAAGACCATCTATCGCAGCGTGTATAACAATGGCTACTACGACAGCGATGACGGTACGAGTGGGCAGATGTTGTCCCGCTCTGCATATGGAACGCACGAGCACACCTATAATCTGGCGTTTGACAGCCAGGTCAAAGGTCGCGTCCGCACTGGCCCGTTGCGACATGCCCTGATGTTCGGCTTTGACTATATGCAGCAGAAGGCCAATGACACAGAAGCCTATGGCGATGCTCCGGATCTGGATGTGCTCCATCCCGATTATCACATGGTCATTCCGGACCTGTCCCCGTATCTGAATTATGTCACTCATTCTCATCAGATCGGCGCGTATGGTCAGGATGAAATCCGCTGGCATCGGCTGATCCTTACGGGAAGTATTCGCAATGACTGGTATCGCTCGCATCAGGTTGAGTCTCTGACACCCTCTGACAACCGCCAGAGTTCAAGCCAGGTTACATGGCGTGCTTCCGGTCTTTATCACTTTGACTTCGGCCTCTCACCTTACATCAGCTATTCGACGTCTTTTCAGCCGCAGTCCGGCTCTGTTTCCAACGATGGCGGTGCGACCGTTCGCCAGGCCAACCCATCTATGGGCAAGCAGCTTGAGGGGGGCTTGAAATATCAGCTTCCCGGAACGTCTCTTCTTTTCACCGCCGCGGGTTTTCATATCGAGCAAAGCAACGTGCTCGTCTCGGTCGCGAACACAGGGTACAGTGTACAGAGCGGACTTGTTCACTCGGACGGTTTCGAATTTGAAGCCCATGCCGAGCCGTTCCGTAACCTCATGCTGACAGCCGCAGTGAGTTTCCAGAAGATCAAGGATGATTCAACAGGCAAGCCATTGATCCAGTCTGGAAAAGGAAACGCCTCCCTCTTCGCGTTCTACACAATGCCCTCCGGGCCGCTGAAGGGGTTCGGATTTGGTGGTGGTATGCGCTATTCCGCGAAAACCTACGGCGGTGAAGCAACATATGGCAGCGTCTGGCTTCCTCAATACGCTCTCTTCGATGCGTCCGTGAGCTATGATCTGGCGAACATGTCTCATTCGCTTCACGGCTGGAAAGCCTCTGCAAGCGTTCGCAATCTCTTTGACAAGAAATATATCGCGAACTGCTTCGCTTACGGTGCAGACGGACAATATTGCTACTACGGCGAGCGCCGAAATACCCAGGCCAGCATAGGGTATAGCTGGTAATTTTTACGGAAAAGGTTGCCAGAATGGTTTCTGGCAACCCCTTTCAAGAGGCTCATACCGTCATTTTTTAAGCCTTCTCGTTAGACTGGAAGCATTCCGTCTCCCGCATATTTAAGGCGTTGCGCGTCCCGTGCGGGAGGAACCCCAAACATGCGCCGGTACTCTCTACTGAATTGGGACGGGCTGTCGTACCCGACTGCAAATCCAGCCTCAGCGGCATCGACCGTGGCACTGAGCAGCCTGCGGCGCGCTTCCTGAAGGCGAAGACGCGTGCGGTACTGCAAGGGGCTCATCATCGTGGCCGCCCGGAAATGCCGATGAAATGATGAAGGGCTCATCCCAGCAATTTTCGCAACAGATGCAATGTCGAAAGATTCTGCGTAATGCGTTCGTATCCAGCCAATCGCCCGATTGAGCTGGGAGAGATTTGTCCCCGCGGTGGCAATCTGCCGCAGAACATAGCCTTGAGGCCCCTGCAACAACCGATAAAGCAATTCGCGCAGGATGGCGGGCTGAAGAATGGGAATGTCTTCCGGATTTTCCAACAGTCCTACGAGGCGGGTCACTGGATCCAGGATTTCATGGGTGAGTGCACTGACCGTCATGCAGGATGGGCATGTCGTCCCGTTGGTGGGAAAGGCATCCTTCATTTCGAGTAGCAAATCAGCAATTTGGGCAGGGTCCAGAGCGAGGCAAAGCGCCAGATAGGGTTTCTCATGCGTGGCTTGTGTCACCTGCCCGGTAACGGGAAGGTCAACGGCCGTTACGAGATACTTGCTGGCATCATAATCGAAGACCTTGTCACACAGCATGACCTGTTTTGACCCCTGGACGATCACACAGAAGCGGGGTTCGTACACCACATCCATTGGTGTCGTGGGGGCATCGGCACGAAAGAGCAGCAGGCCCGGCACAACCGAGCGAGTTGTTGGTTCGACGCAATGGCGGTCGATCGTGTCTCGAAGCCGTGACAGAATATCCTGCATGAAGCGAAATTTCCGATTTTTTCAGTCAGTCGTTTGGGTATTGCACATTTAGGGGCATGCCTGATCCGCCCAGAAGGTTAGTGTTAGACTTTGGTCGGATTGTGCAAGCATATGATCGAATTAGGCATCTTTTTAAAGTTTTGTTCTATCCCATTATGGCACCATACCCACTTTTGATGGCGCTTTAGGGGCTGTTGTCTTTATTTCACGTCCTGGCCTACAGCTCGATATGGCAGGATTGTGCAATTATCTGATTGGATTGCTCTACCGGATGTTGCGCGCGGAGTTGCATGATCCGCCCAAGCCTTCCGCGGCGGTTATGCTCCTTCCCTGAGAACGTCGTTTCCGGTGAGAAGACGGCAAACGCGGCGCGGCATCATGTCATGGCGAAAAGCTTGCCGATTTGTCCGCACATGGATTGTGCCGGACAAGCGGGGTGCGGGTTCCGCGCTCCAAAGCCATCTGAACAGAGATATTCAATGGGGATCGTCGCCTTTGCGCTACGACGGCCTTACACGTTCCTTGTCGCAGGGGTACTTATCCTGCTGCTGGGCATCACGGCCGTCTTCAGAACGCCTACCGATGTGTTTCCGAACATCGATATCCCGGTCGTCACCGTCGTCTGGTATTATGACGGCCTGGATGCCGCCGAGACCGAGAAGCGGATCAGTACTTATACAGAGTTTTCCGAAAGCTTCTTCGTCAACAATCTGCGGACCATCGAAAGCCAGACGACACCGGGGCTGGTCCTGCAAAAGCTGTATTTTCAGCCCGGCGTAAACGTGGATCTTGCGGTCGCACAGACCGTTTCGGCTACAAACTCAATCCGCGCCCTGCTGCCACCGGGCATTCAGCCGCCCATCATCATGCAGTACAGCGCTTCCAGTGTGCCGGTTCTGCAGCTTTCCCTCTCTTCGGAGAAGCTGACGGAGAGCGAACTGTATGACTATGGCATTTACCGTATCCGTCAGCAGCTCGCCCCTATTCCCGGCACGATGCTGCCCCCGCCCTATGGCGGAAAGATCCGTCAGGTCATGGTGGATATTGATGAGACCAAGCTGGCTGGTGTCGGCCTGACGCCGCTGGATGTTTCCAATGCCATCAACGTGCAGAACCTGACGCTGCCCGGCGGAACAGTGAAATTCGGCGCCACCCAATACGACGTTCGTATGAACGGCATGCCAGACGTCGCAGCGCGCCTGAATGATGTTCCCCTCAAGCGTGACCCCAAGACAGGTGCCATCGTTCGTATTGCCGATGTTGCGCAGGTCCGTGATGGAACGGCCGTGCAGCAGAATGTGGTGCGCCGCGAAGGACGCCGCTCCGTACTGCTCTCCATCATGAAGGCCGGAAATGCCTCGACGCTGAGTGTTGTAAACGCCATTCGTAATCAGGTTCTTCCTGTTACGCGTGCAGCAGCCCCGGCAGGCATGAAGATCGAGGAGTTGTTTGACCAGTCTCTGTTCGTCAAAGCGGCAATTACCGGAGTGGCGTCTGAAGCCGTCATCGCCGGCCTGCTAACAGCGGCAATGATCCTTGCGTTTCTCGCAAGCTGGCGTTCGACCATTATCGTTGCCGTCTCCATCCCGCTGGCAATCCTGTCCTCCATTGCCGTGCTGTCCTGGACTGGCCAGACACTGAATCTGATGACTTTGGGTGGTTTGGCTCTTGCCGTTGGTATTCTGGTAGATGATGCGACTGTCACCATCGAAAATATCCATCGCATTCGCCATGAAGGAACGGAATTGCGACAGGCCGTGCTTAACGGCGCGTCGGAAATCGCACTGCCAACCCTGGTTTCGACACTGGCCATCTCCAGCGTGTTTGTGTCGGTAGAGTTCCTTGTCGGCCCGTCCCGCTTCCTGTTCACACCGATGGCCCTTGCTGTTGTGTACGCCATGCTCGCCTCCTATGCGATCAGCCGGACACTGGTGCCAATCTTCGCAGCTATCCTTCTGCGGTCTGAAGAACGGCAGACCATACGACGCCGCGATGCCGGGCTGCCTCCTGATGTCATTACCCGGTTCGGCATTGCTTTTGACCGGCGCTTCAACCGGCTGCGGGATGGCTACGTTCGTCAGTTACATGGCCTCATCGAAAGCGGCTGGAAAGTTCCCGCGCTGGCAGGTGTGACTGTTCTGGCTGCCGGTTTCCTCGCAACTCAGGTCGGGCAGGATTTCTTCCCCACGATTGATGCCGGCGAATTCAAGCTCCATGTCCGTGCGCCGGAAGGAACGCGCATCGAGAGCACGGAACGACTGTTCGATCAGGTTGAAGACGTCATCCGTGAAGTCGTGCCTGAGCATGAACGGTCACTGGTCCTCGATAACATGGGCGTTCCATTCCGGTATTCCATGCCTTTCGACGACGGTACGACCGTTGGACCGAATGACGGTCAGATCATGGTGGAGTTGAAGGAAGGGCATCGCCCAACCGCCGACTATATCCGCACACTCCGCACCGAACTGGCTCGCCGCTTCCCGAACAGCGTGTTCTATTTCCAGCCAGCCGACATCGTGACCCAGATCCTGAATTTCGGGCTCCCCGCGCAGGTGGATATCCGCATTTCGGGTTATGATGCAGCCAATAACCGCAAGGTCATGCAGGAAGTCCGTCAGGAAGTCTCCCGCATTCCCGGCCTGGTGGACGTCCATCTGCACCAGCAGATTGCAGCCCCAGAACTGGCGATTGCGATTGATCGTGAGCGCGCTCTGGACCTCGGCCTGACGCTCAATGACGTTGCGCGCAATGTGATGGTATCACTGGCGTCTTCCAATACCGTAACCCCGAACTTCTGGGTCGATCCGGCAACGGGCATTCAGTACCCGCTCGCGGTCCAGACGCCGCAATATCGGCTCAACAATCTGGGTGATCTTCGCAACACCGTCATTGCGTCCGCACTCGGGTCACAGCACTCCTCGGCCCTGCTTAACAACGTCGCGACTATCAAGCGTGGCACGGCTCAGAATGTCATTTCACACAGCAACATCCAGCCGACGCTCGATGTCGATGCGAGTGCGGAAGGGCGTGATCTGGGGAGTATTGCCCGGGACATTGATCGGGTCATTGCGCGCCATCGGGGAGAGCTTTCACCGGGCAATGTGATCACCGTTCAAGGGCAGATCGAAAGCATGCATTCTGCCTTTACCCGACTGGGTATTGGTCTGATGGTCGCAGCGATTGCGGTCTACCTCCTGATGGTCGTGAACTTCCAGTCCTTCATGGACCCGTTCGTGGTGGTTCTTGGTCTTCCAGGTGCCATGTGCGGGATCGTGTTCATGCTGTTCGTTACAGGAACAACGTTCTCGGTTCCTTCCCTCATGGGGGCGATCATGAGTGTAGGTGTGGCCAGCGCCAATTCGATCCTGCTTGTAACCTTTGCCAAGGAAAGACGTGCTGAGGGCTTAAGTGCCGTCGAAGCCGCCGTCGCTGCCGGACAGGCACGCCTGCGCCCCATTCTGATGACGTCACTCGCAATGATCATCGGCATGTTGCCCATGTCTCTGGGGCTCGGCGATGGCGGCGAACAGAACGCCCCGCTTGGACGCGCCGTGATTGGCGGCCTGATGATGGGCACCTGCGCCACGCTCTTCATTGTGCCCTGGCTCTACACACGCCTGAGAAAACGAGAAAGCCGCATTCTTGAGGAATACAGTCATGTCTGAACCCGTTTTATCCTCGACCGGCGTCCGTGAAGAACGGCGCGGCCCGCCCATCGTGCCCTTGATCGGCCTCGGGGCTATTCTTCTGCTGGGCTATGGGATCTATACGCATAGTGAACGAGGCATTGCGGTCCGTGCACTGGCTGATACGCGCCAGAACCAGACCCCGGATGTCAGTTTCATGATTGTTCACAGAGAGACGCAACCGATCTCTCTGGACCTTCCCGGAGAAACCCTCCCTTTCGAAACGGCAGCGATTGGAGCCCGGGCATCCGGCTATATTGCTGAACGACGCGTTGATATTGGCACCCACGTGAAGGCGGGAGACGTTCTGGCCATCATTCATGCGCCAGAACTGGATCGTCAGGAAGCGCGGGCCAAAGCCGCCCTTGAACAGGCTCGTGCCAATCTTGATCTTGCCCGCGTCACGGCAAGGCGCTCTGGCGGCCTTGTTGGGGGGGGCGCGGTGAGCAAGCAGAACTTCGATACAGACCGCATTACCCAGCAAGCCCAGAATGCCGCACGTGCGGCCGCTGATGCGGCCCTGGCAGAGAGCGCACAACGACGTGCCTACACGACTGTGACCGCCCCTTTCGATGGCGTGGTCACAGTGCGGAACGTGGAAGTTGGCGATCTGGTGAGTGCGGATAGTGCTCAGTCAGTCCCCCTGTTTGTGGTCGCTCGCACGGATAAACTGCGTGTCCGCGTGCATGTGCCACAGGAGGAGGCCGGTACAGTGCAGACGGGTACACCTGTCAGTCTGACTGTGCCGGACCATCCGGGGGAAAGCTTCGCAGGCACCGTCACACGGACCGGTCATGCGCTGGAACGTGAGAGCCGGATGCTTCCAGTTGAAATCGAGCTGGATAATCGTGACGGAAAGCTTGCCTCCGGTGTGTATGGCTCCATTCATTTTGACTTGCCACGCCCTGCCCCGACCCTGCTGATTCCCACGGAATCACTCATTTACAACGCGGACGGCCTGTCCGTGGCCACCGTCGAAGATGGTAACCGACTGCGTCTTCATAAGGTGACTGTTGGTCGGGATTATGGAGATCGGATTGAGATCCAAACCGGTCTGGCTGAAGGAAGCCGCCTGATCATGCATCCGCCATCGGCTTTGACAGATGGCCGACAGGTTGTGCCGCATGATGTGAATGGATCGAAGGGAGCGTGAAGATGCGTTCTTCCACCACAACTCTTACAGCTGGATTAGCGCTCCTGCTGAGCGGCTGCACGATGATTCCGGACTATCATCGCCCTGCAGCCCCCGTGGCAACCGCATGGCCCAACAAAGCGGCCGACGTGGCGTCTACGGATAGGGGCAGTCTTGAGAACTGGCGCGCATTTTATCGTGACCCCGTTCTGCAATCGCTGATCGAGACGGCTCTGGCCAATAACCGGGACCTTCAGATTGCCCAGCATCAGGTCGAAGCGTCGAGCGCGCAGTTTGACATTGAAAATGCTGCCCTCTTCCCAACCCTGAATGAGACGGCGGGAGCGAATGTTCAGAAAATGAACTCCAGGATCTGGAGCCTGTCACAGGGAAATGGTCCGTTCTACATGCGGCAATATGCCGTGGGGTTTGGTGTCTCGGCTTATGAGGTCGATCTGTGGGGACGTATCCGGTCAGCCTCTCGTGCGTCGTTTGATCGATACGTTGCAGATGAACTGGGGCGTGAGAGTATGCGCCTCAGCATCATTGCAAGTGTTTCGACAGCAATGCTCAACTGGGTCGCTAACAATCAGGCTCTTCGGGTTACACAGAACGTCCTTGCAAACCGCCGTCACACTTATGATTTGGTCAAGCAGACAGCCGATGTCGGCACCGGAACTCAACTTGATGTGGCCGAGGCGGAAGCTGCTCTGCGGGACGCAGAAACCAATCTTCAGATCTATACGCGTCAGCGCGAGCAGGCGATGAACCAGCTTGAACTCCTGGTCGGCACACCTCTGACGCCTTCTGTGCGTGCTGATCTGGAACATAAGGCTGCCCTTGAAGATGTGGTGCCTTTTCCGGATGTTCCGGAAGGGCTTCCTTCAGACATGATTGCACGTCGGCCTGACATCCTTTCGGCAGAGCAGGTTTTGCGAGCGGCGAATGACGATATCGGAGCGGCGCGAGCTGAGTTTTTCCCCAAAATCCAGATCACTGCAGCGAATGGCACAGCGAGCAACAACATCGCTCGCCTGTTCCAAAGTGGAATGGGTGCCTGGAACGTCGCCCCTCAGATCACCCTTCCATTGTTTGACGCCGGGCGTCTGACAGCAGAGCTTCACCAGGCAAAGGCTCGTAAAAAGGAGGAAATCGCACGGTATGAGAAAACGGTGCAGACCGCTTTTCGGGAGGTAGCCGACGCCCTGGCAGGGCGAGGCACTTACGTGGAGCAGTTGCATGCCCAGAACGCTCTGGTTCAGGCCAGTGGCCGACAGTATCAGCTCGCCCTCGCGCGTTTTAAAGGGGGTTACGACCCTTATCTCGATACGCTCGTCGCACAAAGGACACTCTATAGTGCTCAGCTTGGAGCGATTACGACTCATCTTCAGCAGATGTCTAATACGGTAACACTCTACAAAGCGCTTGGAGGCGGATGGAACGAGACTCTTCCGCCTCGTAAGGACGCGATGATCAACCACGTTCTGTAGCCCTTCCTTCCATGGCGGCAAAAATTCCCGAATTTGTCGCCATTTACGAAAATGGACGATATCGTTTGTCATAACTCTCTCAATGACAAACCTTCCGTAACGAACGTAAATGAGAGTAATTATCATTTGCGGAAAAATCAGATGACTGCCCTTAGAACTTTAGCTTTTGCGTGTGCGGGATTATCTGTTTTCAGCGGATTTTGTGCGGAGGCTTCACCCAATGACGTGTCTTCGTCATCTTCAAACAGCAAGGAAAGCCGTTACAAAAAGCCAAAAGTTGGAACATCGCACGGTAAGGCTGAACATATTCGTGTTCACGCAGATGCACACTCCTACGGAGCCACATCCAGCAGCATAGCGGACAAGCTTCCCACAAACTTTCTTCAGCAGACCCAGACGACAAATGTTGTGACCCATCAGGTCATTGAAGACATGACGCCTCAGACGATGGAGGATGTGGCGAAATATGTGCCCGGCATTTCCATCGGCAATAACTTTGGCGGCACACAGGATGATCTGATGAAACGCGGCTTCGGAGCCGTGGACGATGGTTCGATCCTGCGCAACGGTGTGCGGATGCCGACTGGCCGGAACTTCGATCTCGCCACAACAGAACGCGTGGAAGTGCTGAAGGGGCCAGCGTCCCTTTTCTACGGAATGCAGGAGCCTGGTGGCGTCATTAACGTCATTACAAAGCAGCCCCGGAAAACATGGGGAGCCACTCTCGGGACGACATGGTCGTCGCTGGGCGGCGGTTATGGCCACTTTGATGTGGGTGGCCCCCTCTCCCATAGTTTGAGCTTCAGGCTTGTGGGGTCTTACAAGAACGAAAATTACTGGCGCAATTTTGGCTCTAACAGGCAGAAGCTTCTGGCACCGTCCCTCCGTTTTGAGCACGGCCGCTTTACAGCGGATGTGTCTTACGAATGGGCGAAATATAACAATACGCTAGACCGCGGTGCCGTCTTTTCGAATGGAAGAGCAGTCAGTGGTCCAGAAAAGCGGTTGGACGAAAGTTGGGCCAAATCCTTTGGCGAACGTCATCTTCTGGCCACGACGATGGAGTATCGTCTGACGGATCATGACCGCATTCGCCTGTCGGGAGGCTGGAACCGGGACAATTACCATGATCGGCAGGCTGATCCTTCTGCTTACAATGCAGCGACTGGCGTCCTGACCCGCCGTTATAGAAGCAATACAGGGACAATCCGTGCCAATGGGTATGCCTCGCTGGATTACATCTCCAATCACGTCCTATGGGGCATAAAGCATGATCTGGTTGTGGGCGCTGATTACGAGAACCGCCAGCAAAACCAGGGCGCTTTCATTGATGGTACGCGACAGGGTGGGTTCTATCCTGCTGATCCTGTTTATGGATTGCTCAAGCCGGTCGGACCTGTAAACAACAACAACAGTGACTGGCGGCAGCACATCAACAGTGCTTCAGGATACCTCAAGGACAATATCCATCTGGGTCATGGGCTGATTTTAGCGCCCGGTGTGCGGTATCAGTTTTTCCACATCACGTATGGAGGCCGCCGTCCTTACGTGCAGACAACCGATGAATCCTACACAAAGCCTCTGCCTTTCGTGGCGTTGGTCTATCAGTTAGGAAAGCGCGTCTCTTTCTATGGAGACTATTCCCAGTCCTTCACACCCAATCAGCTTGATGCAGGCAGTGTGCTGGAAGGCGGATACAAGCCCACTATGGGACGGCAGTTTGAAGTGGGTGCACGCTATCAGGATCGTTTCCTGACGGCAGATGTGGCTTTGTATAATATCCACAAGAAGAACGTTCAGCAGTCCGCGGGGCTGGATGAGACAGGGAATACGCTCCAGCGTTTGGCAGGCCTGGTGGGTTCCAAGGGAGTGGAAGCCAGCGTGACAGGCAAGCTGGACAAACACTGGAACATTCTGGCCAATTATGCCTTCACCTATGCGCGTATCCTGCGTGACACGCCTGCCGACGAGGGCAAGCTTGTTGCCAACGTCGCCAAGCATACCGGTGGTGGCTATCTGACTTATGAAACAGCTTTGCCTTGGCTCCAGACGACCATGCGGATCGGCGCAGGCGCTCGCTACGTTGGCCGCCGGGCTGGAGATCTGAACAATACGTTCTGGCTTCCCAGCTACACAACAGTTGATGCCTTTGCGTCATGGCATACAGGGCGGCTGTTGGGCCATGACACGTCGTTGCAGGTCAATGCGGTCAACCTGGCCAATAAAGCCTATTTTGTCTCAACCGCCGGGACCCCGCTCCGTGTCTCCTGGGGGCAAGGCCGTACGGTGCATGTGGGCATTGAAGTCGGGTTTTGAACACGCAAGGGCCTTCCTCAAGTTCTGTTGCGACTTCCAAAACGCACGGGCGACTGGCTCAGAAGGTCTTCGTAAAAGCGCTGACCGAGACATAGCGCCTCCTCGACGCTTGTAACGGTCACGCATTGGCCGTCCGTCAGTAGAGCGGTTGCATGGAAAGGGCAGCTCTGCGCAGTCCATGCGGGCCATCTCGTGAAGGAGCACTGCCTAATCCTGACGGAAACGGTGCGGGCCTCCCGTCCGAATGGCCAGATCATTGTCGAAGGTGCGCCGCCTGTCCCGGATTGTCAGGTCGAGTAAGGCCTTGGGGAAACCCTTCGTGATCCCTCGCACCCAAGTGCTCTCACGTTGCGGCAGTTACTGTTGATGGGCGCAGACGCGAGATTATTCCTCTGGAAACACAGCAATCGCGTTTGCCTGGTCAGGCTGAACCCGAAGACTGGTCCGCTCTGACGCAATGTTTACGAACGGCATTGCCAGTATGCAAGATCGATTAGGTATGAGCATGGAATGCGGATGATGGCATCCATGTTTACTTCCCAATTTCGATCGTCGTGTGGAATAACAACTAGGATGCGAAATACCACAGGGAGAAAAGGTGTCCCTTTCTCCGCCGTGTCGATAAATTTCGCGGCGATTACGGCTGAGGGGACGATGTTCGCTCTCGCAGCCAAAATTTATGATCATTGATAAAAACATTATGATACCGGTATGGTCCCGGCTAGAATTTGATACTGTTTCCTGCGACCGGATACCTGAGCGATGTCTTTTCCCCTATCTTTTCAGAGGCTTTCAAGTGTTTCGGTAAGAGCGTTGGCATGGTCGCTTTCATGCCTGTCTCTGAGCGCATCTCATGCAGTAGCGACAGATATTCCGGCCTCTACCGTGCCCACAGCAAGCCGTGTGGCTCACCCCGTTGCCTTCAGTGATGAAGTCAAGACGCGGCTGATGTTGGTGGCAGTCGCTCTGGGTCGCGCACCGGCGGACCTTCTGATCCACAATGCAAAGGTTCTGAACGTCTACACTCTCAGTTGGGAAGACGGGCAGGACATTGTCATTGCCGGGAAGCGGATTGCATGGGTTGGGCCGGCTGGTCAGTGGAAAGGCCATGCGCTTTCAACTTTTGATGCCAAGGGGCTCCCAGCCGTTCCAGGATTTGGTGAATCTCACAAGCATATTGAAAGCTCGATGCTCTCGCCCGAGTGGGAAGCCGCACTTGTCGTTCCTCTGGGGAATACCTGGACCACGGAAGGCTCTCATGAATTTGCGAATGTCAGCGGTACGCATAACGTTGAATTCTGGCTCACGGCAGAACACCTTGGCAGTCCGCTGAAAATTTTCCCTGCCCTCGGGTCAGCCACCCCGCCTTCTGCCTTCGAGCAAGGTGGCGGAAACTATGCCTACAAGGAAATCTCTGAAAACATTCGCGATAATCCACGCGTCCAGGGGCTGGACGAAGTGATGGACTGGCCTGCCGTTTCAAACCCTTCTCATCCTGGTCACCAACGGATTTGGGAAAACATTCAGGCCACATTCGATAATCGGGGCGTCGTCGACGGGCACGGGGCAGGTTTATGGGACATGGACACGATTAATGCATTTGCCGGAGCGGGCCTCTCCAGCGATCATGAAACCCGGCTTCCTGAAGAAGCATGGAACAAATTACAGCATGGCCTCTTCTTGCAGCTCCGTGATGACAATATTGAGCGGGCCGTGCCCTATTTTGTGCGTAAGGGGCTGAAAAACTGGAATAATATTGCGCTTGTGACAGATGACAGGAATGTCGCGGATACGCTGAAGCAAGGAACCATGGATTATCACATCCGTCTTGCAATCAAGATGGGTGCGCCCATTGAGGCGTCATACGCAATGGGTAGCCTTTATCCGGCCCAGCATGGTCATATGGATCAGATTGTCGGGTCTATTACACCGGGTCGGTATGCTGACGTTGTCTTGCTATCTTCTGTGCCGGACGTGAAGATCAAGTATGTTTTTGCGAATGGAAAGCTGGCGGCCCAGGATGGGAAATACTTGCTCCCAGTGCCCCAAATTACATGGCCGACATGGGCGTCCGATACGATCCACATCGGTAGAAAGCTGACGGCAAAAGACTTTGAAATCCTGGCACCCAAGGGGAAAACGACCCAGGTTACGGCTGCTATTCAGGCCCCGTTTTACACTGACCCCGTTCAGAAAACGGCAACGCTCTCTGTGGTGAACGGGGTCGTTCAGCGCGATATCGCACGTGACATCATCAAAGTTGCAACAGTAGATCGCTACATGGAACAGGCTCGGCTGGGCAAGATGTTCTGGACGGGGAATGGCCCTAAAACGCCCGATAGTGCCATCGCTACGTCTGTTTCCCACGATCTTCATAACATTACGGTCATGGGAACCAGCGACGAGGCAATGGCGCTCGCGGTCAATCGTATCGCCGAGCTCAAAGGTGGGATCGTGATGGTTAGCCACGGTAAGGTTCTTGCCGAAATGAAGTTGGAGATCGCGGGTCTGATGACCAGTCGTCCCGTACAGGATGCCGCTGCGAGCATGGAAAATGTCTATGCTAAAGCTGACGGGCTCGAATGGATAGGAGCGCCCGGTTACCCGCGGAGACTTCTGATTTCGATGATCACATGCAGCCCATTCACATGGCGCCTTGTTGTTCCATACCCGGGTAATCCCAGCGGGCTGGTTCTGCTCCAGACGGGACAGACGATGCCGACGGTCTGGTAAGATATGAAGGCTGTTTTCCAGAATACATTTCACCTTAAACGGAATGTACGAATAGTCCTTCAAGTCATTGTTTTTACGTTTTTATTTCTGGGTAATTCTCCAGGATACGCTGATCCGGAGTCCATGACGAGAGTCTTGGTTTCGCTGGATCGGCCAGATACGGCAACCGTCATGATCGATATGGATCTGACAGTGCTCATGGGTGATCCTGCCAGATACTACCTCTTGGCGACTGGGCAAGGATCACAGCATGATGCTGAGGTCAGATCAGTCGCTGCGCAAATCACTGAAGCCTTACCGCTTTTCTCGGGGAATTCTGTCCTTCGCGCCACTCTCGTGAACTACAGTTTTTCCGGCAAGAGCCGGGATGAATATATGGATCTGGCAGCTGACAAACCAGCTCATTTCCAATTTCAGATACCGCTTCCTGCAGACACCGGCCCGTTGCAACTTCGCATTCCACTTGGAGCACAGATTGATTACCCCGTCGCCTATACGGTTCAGCTTCCTGAACGGCATTATACGCAGACGCGTTGGCTTGATGCCGGGCAGCATGAGAGCGTTATCTTTGACTACAGGGGAAAACTCCCAGCAGCTCACGTCGAACAGCCTGCCAGCTTTGATCCGGACACACTGTCGTGGAGACAACAGTTACCAGTTTATCTGAAGCTCGGATTCAAGCATATCGTCCCGGAAGGGACGGACCACATTCTCTTTGTGCTCGGGCTTTTCTTTCTGGGAATTAGCTGGCGCAAGCTGCTTTCCCAGACAACAGTCTTTACCATTGCGCATGCCACGACACTGTTTCTTTCAACCTACGGAATTTTCGATCTTCCGAGCCGTTTTGTAGAGCCCGCAATCGCTTTATCGATTTCATTCATCGGCCTAGAAAATGTCTTTAGGCCAAAACTGGGGCGAACACGCCTGTTGGTTGTTTTTGCTTTCGGGCTGGTTCACGGCTTTGGGTTCGCCAGCAGCCTGAGTGAAGTACCCTTCCCTCATCGCGACTTCATGGCGGCACTCATCGGCTTCAACTTTGGCGTGGATGCTGGTCAGCTTTTCATCATTCTTCTTGCGACACTGGCTGTAGGTGCTTTCAGAAACCGCCCTTGGTTCAGAAGTCGGATTGCGATCCCGGCTTCACTTCTCATTGCAGCTATCGGCCTGTTCTGGGCTATCCAGCGAATTTTGGCCTATCATTTGCTCTTCTGAGGATCATTCATTCTCCACAACTGCTCTTTCATCTGTGAATTTTATTCAAAATTCATGTGGAGAGGCAGGCTATTATCGCACCAGACTATGACCTGCATACTCGCACCCGTGACGTAACCAGGATAACACCCAATGAAAAATGTTCTTCTTTTGAATGGCTCAAAAGCATTTGCCCATTCTCACGGTCGGCTTAACGATACTCTGCACGACGTTGCGGTTGAGACATTAACGACTGCCGGGTTCGATATTCGTCAGACCAAGATCGATGCAGGCTACGATATTCAGGCCGAGGTTGAAAACTTCCTCTGGGCGGATCTGGTCATCTATCAGATGCCCGGCTGGTGGATGGGCGCACCATGGATTGTCAAAAAGTATGTTGATGAAGTGTTCACGGCCGGACATGGCTCTCTGTATGCCAATGACGGGCGCACCCGCTCCAACCCTGAGCGCAAATATGGATCAGGTGGTCTGATACAGGGAAAGCACTATATGCTGTCATTGACGTGGAACGCACCGAAAGAAGCCTTTGAGGATCCAGAACAGTTCTTTGAAGGCAAAGGGATTGATGGTGTTTATTTTCCCTTCCATAAGGCGAACCAGTTTCTGGGAATGAGCCCTCTCTCTACTTATGTAGCGACAGATGTCATAAAGGCGCCGGCCATTGATGACGTCATACAGAGCTATCGTAATCATCTTTTAAAAATTCTTGGTCTCGAGCTGTCTGTAAGCTCTGCAAACCAGTAACGAGCGGTCAACTCGTGCTTTAAGCTTATTTCACTCGTAATCTCTTCCAGTTCCAGACTTGGAGTAACGTAGCAAAAAGCGCGAGGCCTGCGCCGAGAAAGACAATACCTGTCCAACCAAATGCAGGCCAAACCATCATTGCACTGGCGGAACCTATCGCTCCACCCAGGAACATCGTTCCCATAAAAATGGTATTCAGGCGTGCTCGCGCCTCAGGTCGCAACGCATAGACAACATGCTGATGGGACACGAGCACGCCCTGTATCGCAAAATCAAGAATGATGACCCCTGCAATCAGGCCTGAAAGTGAATTCCAGAGGCCGAAAACGATCCATGATGCGAGTATCAGGCCAGCCCCAAAGACAATAGTTTTTTGAGGGCCATGTTTGTCGGCAATCTGCCCCGCAATTGGAGCGGCGAGGATACCAACGGCTCCTACGATACCGAAAAGGCCGGCCGCAGCGGCCCCTAACCCGAACCGAGGCTCTTGCAGATGAAGTGCCAGGATCGTCCAGAAGACACTAAAAGCTCCAAAAAGAAGGCTTTGAGTGACTGACGCCAGGCGCAACTGAGGAAATTCATTCCAGAGGCCCATCAGGGATGTCAGTAATTGACCATAGTGGAGTTTGGTGTCGGGTTTGCTCGTGGGGAGGCAGTAGGCCATCAAGGCGCCCGCGCCTAAAGCGATCGGAACGCCCAGCCAGAACATCTCGCGCCATCCAGTGTACGTGGCGACTACACCAGCCAGAGTTCGGCTAAGCAGGATACCACCCAGCAGTCCTCCCATGACAATACCAACCGTGTGCCCCCGCCGTTCAGGGGATGAAAGATGTGCTGCAAAGGGAACAATCTGCTGCGCAACAGTGGCAAAGGCCCCTACGGCGACAGACGCTACGAGCAGTGTCATTGCATTAGGTGCGACTGCAGCACCCGAAAGAGCTAATGCGAGGAGAATGAACTGAAGAATAATAAGTCGCTTGCGCTCCAGAATATCCCCGACAGGTACAAGGAGGAACAGTCCAGCGGCATATCCAAGCTGGGTGCCTGTTGGGATCAGGTTTGTGATCGAACCTGGCAGGTCACGTTTCATGATGCCCAGCATGGGCTGGTTATAATAGATGTTAGCGACCGCAACTCCAGCAGCAACAGCCATGCAAAGAGTGACAAATGTGGATAGGGCATGTTCTGTACTGTTGGTACGATTAATCGGAACAGCAGTAATGGACGGGCTCATATTGGGGTCAGTGCTCATGATACCTGATCCTATCATGTTCCCAGAGCGCTAGCGACGGGCACTCTGAGTTCAAAATCCCATGTTGTGTGGGATGATCAGGGGCTTCAGAGGCCTGGAGTTCTTTTGCGATCCAACACAAGAAATTATCGCGTTGGGACCTCAGTCAACGGTTCCCCGATCGCGCAAGGGTAGTTTCATGAGTGATAAACCCAGATAAAACGTAGCTCTGCAATCAATAAAATTCGTTATTAGGGGGGTGTTTCCTATAGAGAAAAGGTTTGTTTCCATAAGAATAATATTCTTAAAACTATAATATATACAAGCAAATATCCCCATATTCTTGATCGTTAATATTTGTTATATTATAAAAACGCCCCTTAATTTCTATTATTTATTAATTTTATTCAAAATATTTCCGATTCTTGACTTGAGATATTTAACCTATTCCTTGTAGTGAATAATTGTTAATAAATTTTAGGCATTATGCATGACCCAGTATGTAGCCTCTTCAGGCACCACACTTTCTGGCATTACGCTTAGCGCCGGCTATGACCAGATGACGGTCGAAGCCGGTGGCAGCGCGACCCGGATTACTGTGCAAGCCCAAGCCGATTTCACGGTGGAGAATGGCGGTGTTTCTACCAGCAATATATTCATTGGCCAAGATGACCATATAACCTTCGCAACTGTATACGGCACCGATACAGGCAGTATCCTTTTTTCTGGCGGAGAAGTGGATGTTGAGGGCAGCAGTGCAGCCATGTATGCGGCCACGGTTCTAAGCAGTGGCGCAATCAGGGCTATCTTGGGTGCTAATGTGGCGCAGGCCACAGTATCCAATGGTGGATCGATCAGTGCGGGCGACGGCGGGACAATTGCTGCCTCGCGCATTACCGCTGGCGGAACGGCGGTCGCCACCAGCGGGGGTTTTATCCGGACAACTGTTGCATCGGGTAAAGCTGCACTGATTGACATTCAGGCTGGCGGAAGTGCCAACTATCTCTCTGCTGTTGACGATGGCAAAAACGGCGTCAGCATTGTGCGCGTTGAAAGCGGCGGCGTCACGAGCAATACACAACTCCAGGGAAAATATCCCGTTGAGCAGGTCTATGGTGGCGCTGCTTACGGCACCGTGGTGTCCGGAAACGGTGCAGGCCAGGACGTACGCAGTGGAGGACAGGTTTATAATACTACCGTCTCCGGAAATGGTGCCAATCTCACAGTAGAGAAAGGCTCCTCGTACGCAGCAACGATCGGCTCCGGTGGCCTGCTGAATGTTAAGAACACAGGTGTAGATAGCGGGTCCACTGTTCTTAGCAACGGCAAGGAAATTATTAACAAAGGTGCTACGACCACCAATGTCACTATTTCTTCTGGCGGTACGCTAGCGGTTTATGCTGGAGGTTCTTCCGTGTCCGCTACCGTCGCGGGCGGCATAGGCGTTCAGGGAAATGCAACCAGCACTACGCTCCAAAGTGGCGCCGTGCTCGATATCGCCTCGGGAGGCAAGGCAACCAACACGACCGTGAACAGCGGCGCTACGGTATACGTATCTTCGGGCGCTATGATTGGAGATACATCCGTCGCGAGTGGTGGCACGATCAGCGGATTCAGTGGCGCAATAATATCCGGAACGATTACCCTTGCTGACGGTGCAACGGCGACCATTCCGGCTACAGCCGGTGGCATAGTTGATCTTCAGGGTAATACCAACACAGGCCTGGTCATCACCGGGACTGGCAGCCCCACCACGGTCATCAGTGGTTTCTCGGGCACTGCAGCGGGTTCCTCTGACGGTATTACTCTTGCTGACGTCAAAGCCGCAGACGTCACGACTGTGAATTACTCAGATGCCGATCATGTCGTGCTGACTCTCAAAGACGGCTCGTTGGTTACGATGAACATCATTGGCGTTAAAGACGCTGGTTATACGCTCACCGCAAACAGTGATGGCGATCTTGTTTATGAAGTCTGCTTCCTGGCAGATTCAATGATCGCTACACCTTCTGGCGTCAAGGCAATTCAGGATCTGACAATTGGAGATGTCGTTTCTGTCTATGAAAATGGGCAGGAAAGCACGCAGAAGATTGTCTGGGCAGGCAGAAAGCGTGCCGTAGTGAACTCACAGCGGTCTACGGATGAAGCAGGCTACCCTGTTCGCATTCTCAAAAATGCGATTGCTGAGGGTGTTCCGTATAAGGACATGCTGATCACGGCGGAACACTGTCTGTATTTTAACGGCAAGTTTGTCCCCGCACGTATGCTCGTCAACGGAATTTCTATTTTCTATGACAAGTCACTGACCTCTTACGACTATTATCATATCGAGACGGAACAGCATTCCGTAATAATGGCAGACGGAATGCTGACAGAGAGCTATCTCGATACAGGCAATCGTCGTACATTCCGGCAGGATGGCGGCCTCGCCACTCTAACGGGACGGCAAAAGACATGGAGCGAAGACGCGGCTGCCCCACTGTGCGTTAGTCGTTCGTTCGTAGAGCCCATTTTCCATGATATTGAACTCCGTGCGCAGTCAGCAGGGCTGGTTTCTCAGAATGCACCTGTAACCCTCACTGAAGACGCTGATCTTCATTTGGTCACAGATTTTGGTCAGGTTATCCGTCCGCTAAGGCAGGCGAATGAGCGGGTTACGTTCATGATCCCGGCAAGTGTTACGACAGTTCGTCTGGTGTCGCGTGCCAATCGTCCAAGTGACACGATCGGCCCGTTTGTGGACGATCGTCGTAATCTTGGTGTTCTTGTCGGCGATATTTCGCTTTTTGCCTCTCGCCGGACAACGAAACTGACGGCACATCTTTCCCTGTCCAACCTGTCAGGCTGGCATGAAGTAGAATCCTCAAGATATCGCTGGACAGATGGCAATGCAGTTCTGCCACTCCAGAGTAGTGGTATGTTTGTCAGGGAGCCAAGCATTCTCTCCGTTCAGGTGGTGTCTAGCGGACCCTATGTAATGGAAGCTCACTCTTCCAGCTTCGATCTCCGCAAGGTCGGATAACAGATTTTAAAAGATGATGGGGAAGTCTATGCTTTCCCATCATTTTCTAGAAAATTCTTAGGGGATTTCACGTGGTCTCGCTAAAGACCAGACCATGAAAATCCGTTATGTCCGGCGGCAACAACGACACCCGATATTTTCTCTTTTCTGTATAGCGCGTTGTGATGCGGCCTTTGCGCGAGGGAATGACCGGCAGGATCCCGTGGACCAACAGATCCTGGCAAAAGCTTCCGCTGTCATAGCTCCGGTTGGTGAGCATGGTCCTGGGTTTGGAGCTCGAAGTGCTATCAGGGCTTTATGGCTTTGTAGTCCGAGACCTGCCTGCAAAGCTAAGAGGACGCCCCTGATTGTCGTATCGAGCATGGATTTTTCTCGTAAAGTCGCCACGTGATCGACCAAATGCTTCCGTACGAGCCCCCTTTTGCGTCTGTGGCCTGTGAATGGGACCGCTCACGGTGCTATCGACTATATACTGCCAGTCATCGGTCACCCTCATTTCCATACGGGTTTGTAGCAGAGCGTCCCATATGGCCCTGTTCGGCCCAACGACAAAATCGGACATGCACGGAGTTTCACCTGCCGTAGGGCTTATACATATCCCGCCACGGACAAACGGAGGCGCAGGACATGCAGCATACCCTTGAGAAACCGGCGGTTATCTCCTGCGGGTCGTGCCCAACGTTCGCGCTCAGGAGGCAGAAGAGGACCAATAACCACCCATTCCTGATCCGTCAGATCGCCTCGGGCCATACCTGTCCTCTCTGCCCATTATTCCCCAGCCACAAAGTGAATCAGATCTCACGCCGATCCTATAAACTTTTGTCAACGGGAATGGCGAGAATGATTGATGGAATTGTGCCACCATGCTGTCGCTTCGCCTTCATGAACTTCAGGTGGTAGCGGGCATGTTTGTCCTTTGGCGAGTGATAAGATACGTCCCTTAGGGCAGCACTACTCAAAACTGCGATTTAAGCCCTTGAATGCTTTTTAGCCGTTTTTGCCGCTAGAATCCTTTTTCTCCAGTCCGATAGCGGCTTGCGCACGGCCTCGGAAATTGGGATCCATTTTCCGATTTCAACTCATCTCAGAACTGCCGAGGTGAATAACACAAACCTCGAAGAAACCGATTCTGGGCGGTCCACCGACAATTGGCTAACCCTTGTTTAGCCGGTCTATTTTCCCGCACATGATCTTATCTTCCTTGGCAAGCCGCTCTTTCTCATTTCAGTATCGAAAAGAACGGCTTGCCAAGGCCTAATTTTATGAACTCCTCAAGAAAGACGCCTCAGTCCCGAAGAGCTTCAATGATCTGCAAAGAAGCCTCATCGCTTTCGGACATATCGACGTTATGGATTGTAACCTGAAAGCCAATTTCCCTTAGGGACTGTGCCGTTTCATTCACCTGCTTCAGGACCGCACAAATATATTTACCGCCAGGCTTCAGAATACGATGCAACGTCGGTAGGTCTTGTACCTGCCCTTCGGGACTAAGGAACAGATCGATCAGGCCGTCCTCATCGAACAACTCGTTGATAGCCTTTTCAGAACAGGTATATCCTGCCAGCCCCGATAGGGTAGCACGCAACGCCTCGCCCCTGCCGAATTCATGCATCCGCAGATCCTGCAGATACGGCAGCGCCTCGCGCACGGTGTTGACCCGCTGCCGGTGCCACGGCGCCACCAAAACCTGCGCCACCCCGGCCCCACGGTTATCCACCCCGCAATTCGTGCAGTGCAGCCCCAGGCGCCAGTCCCCATCCGCATGACGTCCTTGCCGCGGGCGGCTGCCACAGACCGGGCAGAGCGCATCTCCCAGAACGTTCCGAAGGATCTCCCTCGCCCGGCTGGCGGAAAAGCGCTTCCGCACCACCTCCGCCCCAGACCGGATCAGCGTCCGGCACAGCGCCTCGTCATCCAGAAGACAGATGACCGCCTGCGCAATATCCGCGGACGTATCGGCAATCAGCGCCTCTTCCCTGTTTGCAAGCTGGATGCCTTCATTCCCGCAGGTAGTGGTAACAACCGGAATACCTGCCTGCAATGACGTGACGATCTTGCCCTTGACGCCTGCCCCGTAACGCAGCGGATTGACCGAAACGCGGGCCTTTTCGAAATATGGCTCCAGTTCCGGCACAAATCCCGTCACCTTTACCCGCTCCGACGCCAGCGCCTGCACATTCGGCGGCGGCACGTTCCCCACGATCCACAGTGTGCTGTCCGGATGCTTTTCCCAGACCAGCGGCATAATCTCCTGACCCAGCCAGACCGCAGCGTCCACATTGGGTGTGTGGTCGAACCCTCCCACGAAGATCAGGTCCCTGCGGCATGCGAAATCGGCCGGCGCGTCTGTCAGGTCCGTATCGCCAAACAGATAAGGCGGTACAACTGTGACATTTGCGTGAGGCACCTCCAGGAGGATATCGCGCTTTTCTTCCGCGCTCGGTGTCAAGACGTGATCGACGACATCAAAGATTTTCAATTCCATGGGCTTGAGGCGCTGGGATTCCTGAAGCGCCCAGATGCTGCCTTCCAGTTCGTAACGGCGCATCTCCCGCAGATAATGCAGGTCATGGGTGTAATACAGAATCGGCGCGCCGGTGTGGCGGCGAAGCTGCGCCAAGATCGGGAACGTTACATCCGGCCGAGCCGTCCAGATGAAATCCACGTAAAGGCCATACGCGCGCAGCCATCGGTCCAGCCGGTCCGGCGCATGAAGAACTTCGATGCCAAGCTGCTGGAGAGCAGCCGTATAAGGCTCCAGCGGCTTGCCATCCTGCGGCGCATAGATCACCCGCAGGCCCAGCTCGCGCATGAGGCGCAGGTACTGAAACAACGTGACCGCACCAGCATGCTTGTCATATTCCGGCACCTTGTCATCAATGACGAGGATGATGCCCCGCGGAGAGGGCCGCTCCCGGCTCAGGAAGCTGGACGTATCCGGCGCAGGCTGCGTCGCCAGGAGCGTCTGCCACTTGCGGCAGAAGGTCGCATGGTTCTTCAGCGTCTGCTTGTCGCGCATCTCCGTGCCATAGGACGCACTCCCATGATGGCGGACACGGCTCGCAGGCTGATACACTACCCGGTATCCTGCATCCCGGATGCTGGTGGCGAGGTCGAACTCTTCATAGAACGCCGGGGCATACCGGCCATCGAAGCCGCCCATTTTTTCGAATAAATGGCGGCGAACGAGGAAACAGGCCCCCGTCACTACATCTACTTCACGGACGTAATTATAGCAGCCGCGGTCTGCCTGATCATTCTTTCCGAACGGGTCACCCCAGCCCGTTCCGTAGATGATTCCCCCTGCCTCCTGCACTGTGCCATCACCGTTCAGAAGCTTGCAGCCTACCACCCCCACACAGGGGTCGGCCTTCATGATCGACAGCATCGGGGCCAGCCAGTTGTCCCCTACAGTCGTATCATTATTCAGAAACATCAGTTCGCGGCCCCGCGCGCGTCTCGCGGCAGAATTGCTATTACCGAGAAAGCCGAGATTCTCGGTATTGATGATCTGCACCGCACCTTTCGCGCCCAGAAGGGACGCAATCGGGCGGGAGGGGCGGTCATCCGCGATGATGACCTCATAAGTCACTTTGCGCGTCAGCAGCATTACGGACGCCAGACAGCGCCAGGTATCGTAATAATGGCCATAGACCGGAATAATGATCGAGACTTCCGGATCATTTTTCTCCGGAAACGATAGCGAAAACGGCAGGGACAGCGTCTTATCTCCCAGCTGCTCCATATGCTCGGAACAGACTACCCCCTTCGCGCATTTCTTTTCCCGCAGGTAATGCGCCAGCGCCCCGAACTCCATGGCTGCCGGATAGCGCGCCGTGTACCATACCGGATCAAATAGCGGATGTGGCCAGAATCCTCCCGCTTCTCCTTCTGCGGCATAATGCGCCAGAGGATTGGTTCCGTCTTTCAGGCTGGAAGCATATTCCTCTGCATAGGCCACCGGGTCAAAAACAGCATTTGGCCTGATGTCGGATCCAGAAGGACGCGCCAGAAAATCTTCCAGCGGTGTGCGTCCAGGCGCTATCTTCCCGACCTGCTTCAGGTAGAAGCCTGTATCGAATAGAGGATGCGGATCGGGTGGGTTGCGTCCCTGATGAGTAATGTAATGAACAAGCGGATTGATCGCCGCCTCAACCGGCAGCGCAGCAGTATACCAGTTACTGCTGAACAGCGGATGCGGATCCAGCCCCTGCGCTGCACCTGTCCAGTAGTAATGTGCGACCGGATCAGTTCCTGGGGGCAACATTGCCGCATAACGCTTGCAATACCATACGGCATCGAACAGCGGGGACTGTGCAAGAAGGGCAATGCCTTTTTTTGCACCCTGCCGAACCTGGATACGCGACCATAGACGCAGCGTGAGGGTCCAGTATGTCAACTTGGCGGCTCGGCGTGCATGACGGGCAAAGACCGGATGACGCTGCGCCAGATCCCGCAGCCGCCGTCCCACCCGCCATGCGGTGGACTGAAGTAGCAGCCGATGCTCCGCCTGGAGCTGCTGAAGCTGGTTGCGCAGTTCCGTGTTGCTGCGGGTCAGCGCCTGAATTTCATGCTCTGAAACCGGCTCGCGTGCGAACAGACGTTCCAGATGACGGCTCCGTTCCTCCACGTGGTAAACACGCCCCATGGCCTGTTCCAGCTGATTCTCGATAAGCGCACGCACATGCTTTTCGACTGCCGGCTCTGTGATGGGAATATACTCTTCCTCCGCGAGCCGTTCCTTGCCGTCCCATCTCATACTGTCTGTGAACGGGCTTTCATCGGTCACCGGCCTCAGCTCATCCATGTTTCGGCTCCTTCCGTCACGAGATGCACGCCACCAGCCTGCGCGCCAGCACCATTCAGGCCACGGATCACCCGCACACGGCGATCCGGCGGCACGATGAACATCATGAAACCACCACCGCCCGCGCCCGAGACCTTGCCGCCGATCGCACCATCCGCCATCGCCTGCCCATAGAGCATCTCGATCAACGGATTGGAAATGCCGCGCGCCGTGTTCTTCTTCGCTTCCCAAGACCGGTTCAGGATCTCGGCCATATGGGGCACTTCTCCGCGAAGGAGGGCATTTTTCATGTCATGCGCATCCTGTTTGAGGCGGTGCATGTTGCGCATGGTTTCTTCCGTCACCTTCAGCAGGCCACTGCGCTGCTCGGCAATGATGTCCGCCGACGCCCGCGATACGCCCGTAAAGGCGATGACCAAGGACGTCTCGATTTCATTGCGGATCCGGCTGGACAGCCGCAACGGATTGACCACCACCCGGTCCTGGGCCAAGAACTCGATGAAGTTTGTCCCGCCGAACGTCCCGGCATACTGGTCCTGCTTGCCGCCCTGAAGCCCCAGATCAATTCGTTCGATCTCATAGGCCAGATGTGCCACGTCATACGGCCCAAGCGGGAGCTGGAGCAGACTGACAAACGCTTCTACCAGCGCCACAACCAGCGCTGAAGACGAACCAAGCCCGGATCCCGGCGGCGCATCCACGAAAGACGTGATGCGCCACGGCTCCACCGGAACCGAAAAACGACGACTGATTGCGACCAAAACCCCAGCATGAAGTCTGAGCTTTGCCCGGTCCCGAACAGTTTCATTAATATCCTGCGGGTCAAACGCTTCATCCATACCCACATCCGGAGCCACGAAATGAACGTTTCCATCCGTTGACCGCTCGATGAAGGCATAGGCATAGCGGTCGATGGTCGTGTTCAGGACCGCCCCTCCGAAATCGTCGCAATACGGACTGAGATCCGTCCCGCCACCCGCCAGCCCCAGACGGAGTGGCACGCGTGCGCGAACAGCGTTCTGCGTCCCGGCAATCGAACGAGTATGGGACGAGCGTGTATAAGGATCGCTGTTCACAGGAACCCCCCTCTTTCGGAAATCAGATCAGCCAGACTGGACGGACCAACGCGGACGCCTTCGATACCAGCAGCGCTGGCGGCCTGCATGTCGGAGAGCTGATCTCCGAATATTACGCAGCATTCCGGGTCCAGCTCCCATCGCCGCAGCAGGTCAAGGATCATGCCCGGTTCAGGCTTGCGGTCAGGGCTATTCCCCCGGTACCGCTCCACCACGGCCTCGGGATGGATCGGGCAGTACCGCCAGTCGTCGATTGTGCCGCCATGCGCACGCACTACCCCGATCACCCAGTTCATCAGGGCGTGAAGATCCTCTTCGGAATATAGTCCGCGAGCCACACCTGACTGGTTGGTGACGATGAAGACATGATGTCCGCTCTCCGTCATCCGCGCGATGGTGTCCAGAGCACCCGGCTCCCACTCGAAACGCTCCCGCGTGCCGACCCAGCCATGATCCTTGTTGATGACGCCATCCCGGTCCAGAAACACGGCCGGACGCAGCAGGACCTCAGGCAACTCCCGTCCTGCCGCCTCAAGATCGCCTGGCAGGCCGATATCCCGGAAATATCCGGTCAGTTCCATGCCACGCAGATCCCCCTGCGCCGCCAGTGCCGGCAACACGTCCTGCTCCAGCGAACAGTCCGGCGTCAAATGACCAAAGATAGTGTGATCGAACAGATAAATCCCGCTGTTGATCAGGCCCGCCCGCCCCGGCTGCTCGGCCTTGGGATGAAAAGACGCCACATGTTCGCCGTCCTGCGCCAGGCGAACCTCCCCGTACCGGTCCAGATCCTCAACCGCACGCAGCAGCATCCAGTTTCCTTGAGGCTCACGCGACAGAAACCGTGATAGGTTGCAGGAAAACAGGGAATCCCCGTTGCAGAGCAGAAAACGATCCTGAAGATGCGCGCGGGCATGATACAGCGCCCCTCCCGTACCGGCCCGGAACGGCTCCACGCTGATTGTGATCTTCGCTGGCTTCGGCAGGAAGGCCCGGATCTGGTCTACGGCCCGCTCGATCTCCGTCGAGAGATGTCCTGCCAACAGAACGAAGTCCTCAACGCCAAAACGCTGCATCTCCCGCATCAGCCACGCGAGGAAAGGTCGGTCGCCACAGGGCATGAGGGGCTTGGGCAACGTCCGGGTAAGCGCGCCCAGACGTGTTCCCAGCCCCCCCACCAAAATGGCGCACTGACGCACAGTCACCTCACTCACGAGACAGAATACGTCGCGACAGAACGAAAAAGTGGAGCAGAACAGAACATCTTTGTCTCTTCAGATCAGAACGGAAGGCCGGAAGGAAAAACGGAACAGCCCGTCAGGACAGCGCAACACGGGCGGCTTCGCGGTAGTGGCCTTTTCGCCGACGCCATGGCTTAGGCGCACGGGGAGGTGTCGCCAGCCGCAACGCGTAATCCGTGGCCTCAAGATTGGCATTGAGAAAAGGATCGTTGAGCATTACCTTCTCCCACCGCTCCAGCAGACGCCCGACGTCCACACAGGCGTTGAACAGGTTCCGCGCCGTCCCGTCCCGCCCGCGCGTTCCACCATCTTCATGCATCAGTGTGGCATGGGGCGTCCAGACAACCCGTAACTCCTCTTTCCTCACCCGCAGACAGAAATCCACATCATTGCAGGTCAGGGGGAAGGTCTCGTCAAAGCCGCCCATTCGCTCGAAAACCGGACGAGGCACAAGCATGCAGGCGCCCGTTACGGCCATCAGATCCCGCGTCAGGACAAGTTGACCCAGATAACCTGGATCATCCTCCGTCGCGCTGCGCAGGATATGTTTCGGTCCGTGCTCAGTCATGACCATGCCGCCGTGCTGCAACGTCCCGTCCGGATAGGACAGCCGCGCCCCTACCACGCCGACACCAGGCTGCTGCGCCAGTGACACCATTTCCGTCAGCCATCCTTCCTCAAGAATTTCCGTATCGTCATTGAGGAAGAGCAGCATGTCTCCCTTCGCCTGACGGGCCATCCTATTGTTGAGGGCAGACCAGTTGAAGGGCGCGGCAAGACGCTGCACCGTCAGACGCGGATCACGTCCCAGACGCCGCAGAAGATCAAGCATCTCCGGGGTCGTGCTGCCATTATCGGCGATCAGAATTTCGAAATTCGGATAGTTGGTCAGAGTCAGAAGACTGGAAACGCAACGCTCGAGCAGCCGGAATTTGTCCCGGGTCGGGATAATGATCGAAACTAATGGCGTACCGTTTGTCGGATAGACGATCCTTGGCCAGACATTCCCGCCGATATAGACGTCCTCAAGGTCAAGATCCGGATGGCGTTCCCGAAAATGCCGGAGGACCACGTCTCGCATTTCAGGATGCTGCTGCGTAGCCCGCACCAGCGGGAACATCAGTGGCAGACCCGGCGCCCGCCCACGATGGAACAGAAGTCGGGGCAGATGATGGATACAGGCCGCCGGAACATCCTCTGTCACGCGCAGCAGCAAGTCATACCGTGTAAAGCTGCCCCCTTCGTCACGGATTCCCCCGACCGCCATGATTCGCGCCCGGCTAAACACCGCAAGCTGCCCGATCACATCTCCCGCATAAGCGAGATCCCGGCTCCACCCCGTCTTGAAAGAAGGGTGACAGCGCTGCCCGTCACTGCCCAGACGATCCTCGTCACAATACAGAAGCACCAGGTCAGGCCGGCTGACGATAGCGACTGCAAATTCGTAAAGCGCCGTTCGGGAAAGTTGATCCCCGGGCTCCAGAAAGGCACAAAAACTACCCGCCGCTGCCGCCAGTGCGCTCCGCCAGCGTCCTTCAACGCCTTGATGGGACGAAACTTCCACGTCGACCAAGCCGGGCACGCGTCGTATAATCTCTTTAAGGTGCGTACGAATACCTGGCCGCAGGTTATCGGGATAAACCACGATCAGCGTCCAGTCGGTATAGATTTGCGCTTCCAGGGAAGCGACTGTCTCCTCCAGAAGGTCCAGTCGGTGATTGCTGACCTGCAGCATCAAGGAAAATGTTGGACGCGAGACCATTCCTCGGTCGATATGGCGTCCGATGGCCAGTTGCTCTGTCGGAGACAGCCGGTCATAACGCAGAAGCCACGCTTTGTAGGCCATGTCGTCCTGCGGCGGTGCACCTTCTGGATAAAGCAACGCATAAAGATCGGTCCGCGAGCGGGCCTCCTCCGATCCGGCAACGATTACCAGCCCATCGCCCCGGTTCGGAGCCGCCAGAAGGCCAGCTTCTCCCTGCGGATCAGGCGTCCGATCCAACCCGTTATGATACAGGAAAGACACGTATCGCGCATCACAGACGTCTTCGTCACCATGAAGCTGACGGAACTCCGGTGATCCCGCGATGATATGAGCGATGTCATGGAATGTCGCCCCATCTTCCAGTAGCGCTGCAAAGTGAGCGAGAGCCGCGGGCTCTGGTCTTCTTCCAAGACCTGTACGAAACAGCCGGACGATGTCAGCAGCACTCTCGGTCGAAATCGGCATGGCAAAACGGTTTCTCAGAAATTGGATCAGGAACGGAGATAAATCAGCACGCTTTATGCGGGACTAACACTTTCCTGCCGTCACGTGCAGTCTCGTTTAGAGATTTTTTGTCTTTCGAGCTTTTAACCAGGGACAATCTGCCGGAAATAGCAAATAATCGTTATAAGTTCAGGTTCAGGAGCCGGGGATTTCCAGCAACAAATATAACATCTTTCCGACCGAGCAGCATCTTTGCTCCAATCAACGCCCGAGACTGCTTGCTCCTGACGCAGGCTTTATTCTACAGAACGCACTATCACCGTTTGACAGACCGGCGCTCTTGCCGGCCAGCCCGAGGCTACTCCGGACGCATGAGCGAAGATTATACAATCTGGATCGACGTCGAAGACATCTTCCAGTATTTCGAAAAAAACGCCCGCCCCAGCGGAATCCAGCGTCTCGTTTTTGAAATCCTTCGTGTCATCCGTCAGCAGGCCGCCTTTGTGCCGGGGATCGGCCGCATCGTCTTGGGCCGCCGCGGACAAGGGGACGGCGACCTTCTCATACCCGTCTCCTTTGCGGATCTGGAGGCCCTGTTCGCGGTCCGGACTGATGAAAAAATCATTCCCGACGCTGCATCCATGCGTTCTGTCGCACGGTCGCCTCGCGCCCTGATCAGACGCCTGCGTCATGCGGTAATCCGACGGCTGGAGAGCCTCCCCCCCGAGCTTGCCCGTCCCCTGCTGAACATTGTCGTCAACCAGCTTCGGGCGTTTCAGCTCCTGCGCCGCTATGCTCGCTCGCGCCTGCGCCCACGTCCGATCGTCGCCTCTCCCACATCGGCGTCACAATCCGCGTCCTCTCCCCCCGCTCCGGCTCCACCCGCCGCCAGCGCACCGCAGTCCGGGGACATTTTCCTGATTCTGGGGGCCGCCTGGTCCGAACCGGATTTCGGAGAACGTCTGGCCCGGATGCGGCAGGTCTATGGCATTCAGCCCGTACTGCTACTTTACGATCTCATTCCAGCAGTGCGTCCCGAATGGTGCGCCCTGTCCCTGATCCAGGATTTCCGTCACTGGCTCGATACCACGCTGCCCCAGTGTGGCCGACTGTTGGCCATCAGCAACGCAACCGCCCGAAGCGTGGAAGACTATGCCCGCCAGCATCACCTGAAGCTGCTCGCTCCAGTCCAGACCATTCCCATCGGCAGCGGCTTCGGCCCACCTCACCGCGCTCAGGGTGAACGTCCCAGGGGGCTGCCTGCTCCGGGAAGCTATGTCCTGTTCGTCTCCACCATCGAGGCGCGGAAAAACCACCTGCTAGCTTTCCGCATCTGGCGCCGTCTGGTGACGGACCTGCCACGCGAGGAGGTCCCGACACTGGTTTTTGCCGGCCGTGTCGGCTGGCTGGTCTCTGACCTCATGCAGCAGCTTGAGAACACCGAGTGGCTGCGCGGCAAGATCCGTCTCCTGAACGATCCGACCGATGAGGAGCTGTCCCACCTCTACGAAGGCTGCCTCTTTACGCTGTTTCCCTCGCTGTATGAAGGCTGGGGCCTGCCCGTGACGGAAAGCCTCGTTAACGGCAAACCCTGCATTGCCTCGAACTCCACCTCCATCCCCGAAGCCGGCGGCCCGCTGACACGCTACTTCGACCCGGAAGACATCGACGACGCCTATCGTGTGGTTCACGACACCATCACGGATCGCGAAGGACTGGCCCGCTGGCAGGAAGAGGTCCGCACCCGGTTCCAGCCCGTCCCGTGGGAACGTACGGCCGACGCCGTTCTGGACGCCTGCCATACGGCTTACCTGAGCGAAAAACGATCATGATCCTATGGATCGACATTGACGATCTACTGTTCCATCTCACGCACCACGGGAGGCCGAGCGGCATCCAGCGCGTTGTGTTCGAGATTAGCGCAGCCCTTCGCACCCTTCGCAGTGAAGATGTCCAATTCGTCCGGCGCGGTCCGGACGCCACCCACCCCCACGACTTCCAGACTGTGAACTGGACAGTTGTGGAAAGCCTGTTCCGCCAGATCATGGCAGGCGGCGACAGAAAGGGAACAAACGCTGAGGCCACGGTCCTTCCCTCCGTAACGCCATCCATCGACAAGGTGCCATCCGAAAAGGTCCTGTCCACCTTCTTTCAGGCGGAAGGCCTCGCGTTCACCGGCCTGTGCACCCTCCCCGCCACGATGGTACGACTGGCCCTGCGCGCCGGACAGCGGAAGCTGAGCCCGCGTCGTAACGTCGGACGGTCCGAACAGTATTTGGAGGGCACGAAACTGGCGGACGCTGCTCGCCCCGGTGACGTGTTCCTGACCCTTGGCGCACCATGGCACCACCAGAACTATATCCACACCATCCGCTGGATGCGCGATAACCTGCGCATGTCCTATGGCCTGCTGATGCATGATCTCGTGCCAGTCCGTTGCCCCGAATGGTGCGACCGTGGAATCATTACGACATTCCGCGCTTGGCACCGCGCCATGCTGCCCCTGGCCGATGTCATTTTCGCCAATAGCAAGGCCACGGCTGCGGACGTGCAGTCCTATTTGACGGAACAGGACATCGGCACATCCATCACCGTCCAGCCCATTCCGCTTGGCACTGGCTTCGGCCTCACCGACATACCCGTCGCCACCGAGCCTCTCGTGAATGGGTCCTACGTCCTGTTCGTCTCCACCCTCGAGGCCCGCAAGAACCATGCCCTGCTCTTCCGCGTCTGGCGCAGACTCCTCGAAGACCTGCCCGAAGACCAGGTTCCTACCCTCGTCTTTGCCGGGCGGGAGGGATGGCTCGTCTCCGATCTCATGCAACAGCTTGAAAACGCCCGCTGGCTCAACGGCAAGATCCGCTTCATCCAGAACCCTACCGACGCCGAACTCCGCCGCCTCTACGCCGACTGCAGCTTTACCGTCTTTCCCTCTTTCTTCGAAGGCTGGGGCCTGCCCGTGACAGAAAGTCTGAGCATGGGGCGACCCTGCGTGGCATCC
>NZ_JACRVV010000047.1:0-608 GCF_018812035.1 Gluconobacter sp. P5B12
CCTTCCCGGTTCGGTGTCCGACAACGTTAGAGGCGTGGAGGTTTAGGGGGTGGGGTGGTAACTACGGCGCCTCTCAAAGCCACCTTCTCCTCTTTCGTTRCGTTCACCGCATTGCTCSTGATTAAAGCCTTCGCGTCTTCCACRACGTTCATCAATTTCAATGTTGCAAGTTCTAATGGCACAAGCCAGCGRTAATTACYGGTATAGCACACKTTTGTATCGGCGTCGATACYTWGYATCCAGATTTCKTTACATTTTCCACAATAATGTCCCTTAAATCAGCACTCGTAARGTATTGCTTGTGGAACGTCGTTGCCGGTCACCTTTTTTTTATTATTATTAAGATGGGCTTGTAGGTGTACTGTTTGTAGGTGTACTGACCCAGTCGGATCTATTGTACTACCCCTTCATGACTCAAAGATCCCCCTGAAGTCCAATGCACTGTATAAATGTCCTCMACTACTGAAAACGGGCGCATATCAGTGGCTATGTACTTCATGACAACCGCGTCGAGTTCGGCTTTCYGRCGAGAACTCGAGCCGCGTAGCCTGTAGTCACAAATGCATCAATCTTTGGTAAAGTCACAGGCACAYCTTCAACGTTTAAAG
>NZ_JACRVV010000048.1:0-599 GCF_018812035.1 Gluconobacter sp. P5B12
AAAAAAATGCGAAAATTGATYCAAAAATTAATTTCCCAAAATCSTTCAAAAAGTAATAGRGATCGTTAGCACTGGTAATTAGCTGCTYAAAACAGTTATTSKTACATCTATGTGACMATTTTTAGCCAAGTTATRACGAAAATTTSGTTTGTAAATATCAACATTTTKGCAGARTCTGTTTTTCCAAATTTCGGTCATCAAAWAATCATTTATTTTGCCACAACATAAAAAATAATTGTCTGAATATGGAATGTCATACCTCACTGAGCTCGTAATAAAATTTCCAATCAAACTGTGTTCAAAAATGGAAATTAAATTTTTTGGCCATATTTKGCAAATTTTGATGACYCCCTCCTTACAAAAAATGCGRAAATTGATYCAAAAATTAATTTCCCWAAATCCTTCAAAAAGTAATAGGGATCGTTAGCACTGGTAATTAGCTGCTCAAAACAGTTATTCTTACATCTATGTGACCATTTTTAGCCAAGTTATAACGAAAATTTCGTTTGTAAATATCAACATTTTTGCAGAGTCTGTTTTTCCAAATTTCGGTCATCAAATAATCATTTATTTTGCCACAACATAAAAAATAATTGTCT
>NZ_JACRVV010000049.1:0-582 GCF_018812035.1 Gluconobacter sp. P5B12
AATGCGAAAATTGATCCAAAAATGCGAAAATTGATCCAAAAATTAATTTCCCTAAATCCTTCAAAAAGTAATAGGGGTCGTTAGCAATGGTAATWAGCTGCTCAAAACAGTTATTCTTACATCTATGTGACCATTTTTAGCCAAGTTATAACGAAAATTTCGTTTGTAAATATCAACATTTTKGCAGAATYTGTTTTTCCAAATTTCGGTCATCAAATAATCAKTTWTTTTGCCACAACWTTAAAAATAATTGTCWGAATATGGAATTTTATACYTCRCTGAGCTCGTAATWAAATTTCCAATCAAACTGTGTTCAAAAATGGAAATTAAATTTTTTGGCCATATTTTSCAAATTTTGATGACCCCCATYCTTACAAAAAATGCGAAAATTGATCCAAAAATTRATTTCCCTAAATCCTTCAAAAAGTAATAGGGATCGTTAGCRCTGGTAATTAGYTKCTCAAAACAGTTATTCTTACATCTATRTGACCATTTTTAGCCAAGTTATAACGAAAATTTCGTTTGTAAATATCAACATTTTTGCAGAGTCTATTTTTCCAAATTTCGGTCATCAAATAATCA
>NZ_JACRVV010000050.1:0-576 GCF_018812035.1 Gluconobacter sp. P5B12
CACACTCTTTCAATGCTTGCTCAAATACTTCAAACCAGCATCTAGCCGCTTGCTTGAGTCCGTAAATTGCCTTATTCAATTTACACACATTGTCACTATTACACGATATACCTTGAGGAAGTCTCATATAAATTTCCTCTTTTAACGTGCCATTTAAGAAAGCTGTTTTTACATCCATTTGATGGACTTTCAAGTTATACTGTATTRCTAATGACAATATAAATCGGAAACTTGAAATTCTAGCTACAGGAGCAAATGTCTCTTCATAGTCTATTTGGTATTTTTGAGTGAATCCTCGTGCAACCAATCTAGCTTTGTATCTAATTGGATTTCCAAGTTCATTATATTTAACAGAAAATACCCATCTGCTATCTACAATATTTTTGTTTTCAGGCCTTTTTGTAATTGTCCAAGTATTATTAATTTTATGAGCATTTAACTCTGTATTGATGGCTTCTTCCCAAGAAGATTTATCATCCCTATATTGAATTTCATCAAATGAATTTGGGACATCGTTAAATATAGTGTGAGCATTTAGAACAACTTTATTTAGACTATTATCCTCTTCATTGTAGG
>NZ_JACRVV010000051.1:0-570 GCF_018812035.1 Gluconobacter sp. P5B12
CCTTAAAAGGCACGCATGAGACAACAGCGATAAGAGTTATAAAAACTAAACTTAAAGGCCATGCAAGGAATCTTATAAGTAATGAGCAGACAATCACTGCACTCATTACCCAACTGTCAAGTACAGTAAAAGGAGAATCGGTAGAAGTTATATCTGCCAARCTTCTSAATCTRCAACARARAAAYAAAACGGCTAACCAATACACCCAAGAGGTGGAGAAACTGACAAAGGCCCTTGAAGGYGCCTATATCAGTGAAGGTCTCAGCCARTCCTTAGCAAATAAATACAGCACTACAACAGCTGTAAARGCMATGACRMARAATTGCTCCATTGATAAGGTAAAACTTATCATGCAAGCAGGCACATTCACAAACATGAATGATGCCAAATGCAAATAATTATAATAGAGGCGCCCGGGGTTATAATCGTGGAAGAAATAACTACCACAACAATTACAACCGAGACAGCAATAACAACAATAATAATAACTATAATAACCGTGGAGGTAGGCGAGGCCAAAACCAAGGGAGAGGCCGCGGAAACTACAACCATGGTAAAAATAATAATAGC
>NZ_JACRVV010000052.1:0-570 GCF_018812035.1 Gluconobacter sp. P5B12
ACATAAGTGAAAAAACCGGAGCACTGATTTTGCGATTTCAAATCGAAATCGTAAAATTCTTACAAATTCGATTACCGTAGCACGCTTGATTATTTTCTACCGCTCCCAAGCCGCTATTAAACACAAAACATTTGTATCATTTTTCACCAATTTCTATCGATATGCCAGAAAAAAAGTTAAAATTTCTACTTTGCACTTTCAATGGCTAAGTTAGCAGGTATCTGAAATCCGGGGATTTCCATGCTTATGTAGCGAAGATATTGTTGCACAACTGAGGCGCCGTAAAGATTAACTGTGTCTTCAAAGTTGGCTTGTAAGCAAAAAACAATTTTAGGAAGTGCTCTTTTTATTCGGAGATGCAGACTGACTAAACAGAAAAAAAGCACACAGTATCTTAGGCATACAGTAAAGTATCATAGCTGAACAGTCAACCCAACAATTTTAGCTACAGTAGAAATATGTATTTAGAGACCCGAAGTGCGCTGCAGGAGGTGTTACATAGGAAGGGTCTAAGGGACAACAGTTTCAGTGCACGAAGTAAAAATAAAGGATGATCAATCAGTCAAACAG
>NZ_JACRVV010000053.1:0-566 GCF_018812035.1 Gluconobacter sp. P5B12
AGCCTGGGCAACGGTGCGTATGAGTAACCCACAGTTTGGTCTGCTTGCTTGGCTCCATTTGCGGAGCGCTCACGTGGAAACCGGCGGCAAGTGGCTGAATTCCGGTGTATCTGCATCGGGGCCACGACCCTTGCACGGTTCTAAGAGCGCAGCGGGCGAACATGGTTATTTTAAGCAGCGTATTTCATCAGCAGAACTGCACACATGCAACATAAATAATGCGAACTGGAACGTTGCCGCTTCGCCCTAACCTACAAGTGGGGCAGCTACGTTGACCGGATTTAATGCTTGCGGTCAAATGGATACGCTTTGAAGCCTATGGCACTTACTTCTTGGACAGTTCTCCACTTGCAGCGGCCATGCTGATGCGGTTACGTTATTCGCTGTTTAATCCCGGGGTCTCAGAAGCGATGGAAACCCAAAAGAAATGCGAATGCGAAAGCGCCACTAAAGTAAAAAAAAAAAGTACACGACCAGCGCTGCCAGATGGGCATAAATCGATGCAACTGGCTTTGCCGCACCAGATGGCCAGTCTGGCGCGAGGGCATTTTTACGCCATTGGCATC
>NZ_JACRVV010000054.1:0-559 GCF_018812035.1 Gluconobacter sp. P5B12
GATCTGTACTCCTACATACACTGATTGCACAACCGTGACCACTAGCATTTGCCCAACTACGCCTTATGACAATGGACTGCCGACACCTCTGTCATCACTGCCCAATAAGCCATCTAAAGCGAAATGCCCCTTTCAAGCACATGATCGTACTGTCAACAGGAAACGAAAAGGCGTGTCTCAGCCCCCATTACCTATCCTCACCCCTTCTCCAAGCCGTAAAACTAAAAGGCAGGCCACTATGCCACTCAATGAGGAGGCCTCTACCTCCACTGCAGCAGCATTAAATAACAATCGCTTCGCGCTTTTGTCTGCTGAAGCGGAGAATATGGAGCAAGACGTGTCGGATGCTGATTCTGACATTGAAGACTCTGCTGCCCGAGATGGTGGTGGACAATCCGCTAAATATAGCAAACCCCCAGCCATATGCGTACCAAGTGTAAGTGATCCGGTCACCTTGGAACGGGCTCTTAATCTGAGTATTGGCTCCTCAAACTACTACATCCGCACCTCTAGATTTGGTGTATCCAGAATCTATACAGCCAACCCTGATGCTTTCCGC